>DATDPU010000132.1:0-57782 GCA_035292585.1 Anaerolineae bacterium
AGTTCGTCGATCACGTCATCCGCCAACTTTGTCAAGTCGGCTTTCAGTTCGGCGCGGGGGCGTCTCATGGGTCTATCTCCTCGCAGAATGGGCTGTTCCGCATTATCCCAGATTCGCCCCCAATGTGAAATGCGCCCGGCATCCGCTTGGCAAACGACAACGGCGGGCCGTTCATGCTATACTCGTGGTAACCAGGTCTTTTCCAGAGCGCCAGGGGAAAATGTGCAGTTGGCCCAGCCATGAAGAACATTGATTACCGTCTCTCGCGCGTCGCGACGAGCCTGCGCCGCAGTGTGATGCGCGATCTGCTCAACCTGGCCGTCAGCCCCGACCTCATCTCCTTCGCCGGCGGGTTGCCCGCCGCGGAGTGCCTGCCGCTCGAGCACTTCCGCGATTGCGTGGATACGGTGCTCCGGCGCGACGGCGCGCGCGTATTGCAATACAGCCCGCCCTTCGGGCCGCTGCGCGAAGGGCTGGCCGCGACGATGCGAGCGCGGGGCGTGGAGTGCGCCGCCGAAAACCTCTTCATCACGAACGGCGCGCAGCAGGGCTTGACGCTTGTCGGGCGGCTGCTGCTCGATCCGGGCGATACGGCCGTTATCGAAGAAGTGACGTTCACCGGGGTCCGGCAGGCAATCGAAGGTCAGGGCGCGCAACCGATCACGATTCCAACCGATCTGCACACGGGCGTCGATGTCGATGCGTTAGAGATCGCCCTGGCGAGCAATCCCGCGCCGCGCATGGCGATCCTGATCACCGATTTTCACAACCCCCTGGGTGTCAGCCTCTCACGCGAGAAGCGCGAACGAGTCGCCGCACTTGCCGCGCGCTATGGCGTTCCCATCGTCGAAGACGATCCGTATTCGTCGCTGCGTTACGCGGGTGCAGACCTCCCGCCGATTAAAGCGTTTGATGCGGCCGGCGCGGTGATCTATGTATCTTCATTTTCCAAAATGCTCGCCCCGGCAGTGCGCCTGGGCTGGCTCGTCGCGCCGGTCGAGCTGATCCCGAAACTCACCGTGCTGCGCGAGACGATCGATCTGGAATCGTCCGGCCTGATGCAGCGCGCCGTGTTCGAGTTTCTCTCGCGCGGTTATCTCGAACCGCACTTAGCGCGCCTGAATGCCGTCAATCGCGAACGCCAGGCGGCTTTGCTCGGGGCGTTGGAGAAACACCTCGGCGACGTGGCGCGCTGGACGACGCCCGAGGGCGGCTTGTTCGTGTGGGTAACGTTGCCGGAGGGCAGCGATACCTGGGCGATGTTTGAAGCGGCGCTCGCGCGCCAGGTAGCCTACATTCCCGGCGCTGCGTTTGCGGTAAATGGCGGGCACGCCAACACGTTGCGCCTGAACTACTCGAATGTGAAGCTGGAGGCGATCGACGAAGGCGTGCAGCGGCTGGCCTCAATCGTCATGAAGCGCGCCGCTGAACGATCGACGTAGGTCTTGTTTAACCGCCGAGGGCGCGGAGGGCGCGGAGGATTTTGGTAAGCAAAGATGTCATTCTGCGTCCCAGCCAGGGGAGGAAAGTATGATCACCGATCCGGTTACTCAAGTCGATGAACGTCCGTTGGATCAGGAAGCTGATCTGTTCAAGATCAACGCCGTCGATCATATCGAATTCTGGGTCGGCAACGCCCGGCAAGCCGTGTATTACTGGAAGGTTTGGGGCTTCAAGCCGGCGGCCTATTCCGGCCTGGAGACCGGCAACCGTCAGCGCGCTTCGTATGTGATCGAGCAGGGCAAGATTCGCTTCGTGTTGAGCACCCCTTATTCTCCGCATACAGAAATGGCCGCGCATCACCTGCTCCACGGCGACGGGGTGAAGGTCATCGCGCTGGAGGTCGAAGATGTGGAAGCGGCGTATCGCGAGACGACGGCGCGCGGCGCGAAGGGCGTGCAGCTACCGGTCGAGGCGCAAGACGAAAATGGCTTGATCCGCACGGCCGCGATCCAGGGGTACGGCCAGACCGTGTTCAAGTTTGTCGAGCGGGCGGATTACACCGGCGCGTTCATGCCTGGCTACAAACCCTTACCCGATGATCCGACGGCGAAACCCGTCGGGCTGGCCGCCATCGATCATATCGTCGGCAACGTGGAACTCGGCAAGATGAACTATTGGGTCAACTGGTTCCACCAGTCGATGGGGTTCCGGCAGATCGTCCACTACGACGACAAGGTCATCCACACCGAGTATTCCGCGCTGATGTCGAAAGTGATGGGCAACGGCAACGGGCGCATCAAGTTTCCTATCAACGAACCGGCTGAAGGCAAGAAAAAGAGTCAGATCGAAGAGTATCTCGATTACTACGTCGGGCCGGGCGTGCAGCACATCGCGTTGATCACCGGCGATATCATCCATACGGTGGATGCGCTGAAGCAGCGCGGGCTGGAGTTCTTGCGCGTGCCGCAGGCGTACTACGCTAGCCTGCCCGATCGCATCGGCGCGATCAAGGAGCGCTACGAAGACATCGCCCGGCTCGGCATCCTGGCCGATCGAGATGACGAAGGCTACCTGCTGCAAATCTTCAGCCGCCCGATCCAGGATCGACCGACGCTGTTCCTTGAAGTGATCCAACGCCGAGGGGCGCGCGGATTTGGCGTTGGGAATTTCAAGGCGCTGTTCGAGAGCATCGAAATCGAACAGGCCAGGCGGGGAAATTTATGATTGGAGATTTCTGATCGCTGATTGCAAGTGATAAATCAGCAATCAACAATCATCAATCAGAAATGGAGTCGTGTTATGCCTTTCTACCACACACTCGGTAAGATTCCCCACAAGCGCCACACGCAATTTCGCCAGCCCGATGGCTCGCTGTATCGGGAGCAGGTGATCGGAACCAAAGGATTTTCGGGCATCCAGTCGATTCTATATCACGTTCAGCAACCGACGCAGCTCAAGCACGTCGAGCAGCTGGGCCGCGCGCAAGTCGAGTACGTCGATTACGGCGCGTTACGCCACCGGCTGTTCAAGACGAAAAACGTGCCGCAAGGTGGGGATGTCGTCAGCGGGCGGCGGGTCCTGATGGGCAACGCGAACGTGACGCTGGCCGTTGTCCGCCCAACCCAATCGATGGACTACCACTATCGCAACGGCGAAGCGCACGAGATGTTTTTCGTGCACACCGGTGAAGGCACATTGGTTTCGCAGTATGGCCGGCTCGACTTTGGGCCGGGCGATTACCTCAACATTCCAATCAGCACGACCTGGCGCATGGAACTTAGAGGAAACGGCCACCGCCTGCTGGTCTTCGAGTCGCCGCACGACTTCGAGCCGCCCAAGCGCTATCGCAACGAGTATGGGCAGCTGTTGGAGAACTCACCGTACTGCGAGCGCGATATGCGCGCGCCGGGCGCGCTGGAAACGCACGACGAGCGCGGCGACTTTGAAGTGCGCGTCAAGGCGCGCGGCGAGTTTCACCGGCACATCCTCGATCATCACCCGCTCGACGTGGTCGGGTGGGACGGCTACCTGTATCCTTACGCCTTCAACATCGGCGACTTCGAGCCGATTACCGGGCGCGTGCACCAACCGCCGCCGGTGCATCAGACCTGGGAAGGCTGGAACTTCGTGATCTGCTCGTTCGTGCCGCGCCTGTTCGATTACCATCCGCTGTCGATCCCGGCGCCGTACAACCACGCCAACGTGAATTCGGACGAGGTGATCTACTACGCCGAGGGCAACTTCATGAGTCGGAAAGGCGTGGAGCAGTTCGATCTCAGCCTGCATCCGGGCGGCTTGCCGCACGGCCCGCATCCCGGCACGGTCGAAGCCAGCATCGGCAAGCCGCGCACCGAAGAGCTGGCGGTGATGATGGACACCTTCCACCCGCTGCAAGTCACGCCATTCGCGCTGGAGTGCGAAGACGAGCGGTACGCCTATAGCTGGGTGAATCACGGCGAGTCGCCCACGCCGACAACGACGGGCTAGTGCTCCTGGGCTTAAATGAGCCAATGGTTGTCACTCTGAGCGAAGCGAAGAGTCTCGGCACTATGGGCGGGATGCTTCGCTCCGCTCAGCATGACAAACCGTTGGGGTATTTCCGCCGCGATGTACTAGACCACAAAGACCTCCGAGGTCTACCGATACAATCTCTAATCTCCAATCTCTAATCTCCAACGTCGTGCATGCGATGGACTCAGCCACCGATCCTGCCCTGCGCTCATTCATCCCCGTCGACGCCGATTCGCACTTCCCGATCCAGAATCTGCCGTATGGCGTGTTTCGACCGCGCGCTGGGGGCTTGCCGCGTGTCGGCGCGGCGATCGGTGCGCAGGTGTTAGACCTGGCCGCGCTCGAAGACGCCCGATATTTCAGTGACGGCGAGCTGGCTGGTCAGAGGGTATTCAATCGACCCAGTCTCAACGCCTTTATGGCGCTCGGCCGGCCCGCGTGGCGTGAAGCGCGGGCGCTCATCAGCCGCTGGCTCACTGCTGACGAACCCGCGCTGCGCGATAACCCGGCGTTGCGCGACCGGGTACTCTTCAAGCAGTCCGAGGTTGAGTTGTTGTTGCCGGTCGCGATCGGCGATTACACCGATTTTTACTCTTCGCGTGAGCACGCGACGAACGTCGGCGCGATGTTCCGTGGCCGCGACAACGCGCTGATGCCCAACTGGCTGCACTTGCCCGTAGCGTATCATGGGCGGGCCAGCTCGATTGTGATCAGCGGGACCGATGTTCAACGACCGTTGGGCCAAACGAAAAAGGACGACGCGCCCGCGCCGTCGTTTGGGCCGAGCCAGTGGATCGATTTTGAGCTGGAGCTGGGATTTTTTGTCGGGCCGGGTAACGCGCTCGGCGAGCCGATCCCGATCGAGCGCGCAGCCGATCACATCTTCGGTATGGCGCTGGTCAACGATTGGAGCGCGCGCGATATCCAGCGCTGGGAGTATCAACCGCTGGGGCCGTTCCTGGCGAAGAACTTCGCCACGTCGATTTCACCCTGGGTGGTCACGCTCGACGCGCTTGAGCCGTTCCGCACAGCCGGGCCGGTGCAAGACCCCGCACCGCTGCCGTATTTGCAGAGTCGCGGTGCGTGGGCCTACGATATTCACCTCGAAGTCTGGTTGCAGGGCGCGGCCATGCTCCAACCGCAGCGAATCAGCGTGAGCAACGCCAAGTATCTTTACTGGAACATCTGCCAGCAGCTAGCGCATCACACGCTCAACGGCTGCAACATGTGTCCGGGCGATCTGCTGGCGTCGGGCACGATCAGCGGGCCTGATCCGGCGTCGTACGGCAGCCTGCTCGAACTGGCGTGGCAAGGCACACGGCCGATCGAGTTACCCAACGGCGAAAGGCGCGTGTCGCTCCTCGACGGCGATCGGGTGACCTTGATCGGTTGGTGCCAGGGCGATGGCTACCGGGTCGGGTTTGGCGAGGTGACGGGACGGATATTGCCTGCGCGTACACAACCTTGACCACCTTGTATCGAACACGTGTGCCGTAGCGTAGGGCCTCGTGCCCGTTGCCCACAACCCACCAGAGGCGCAGCGCAGGTGCTATAATTCGGCAAGGAGGCATGCAACATGGGCAGTCCATTTCCCGGCATGGACCCTTATCTCGAAGACCCACGCCTGTGGCCGGATATGCATCAGCGGCTGATCACTTATAGCGCCGATGTGCTGCAAACGGTCATCCGGCCGCGTTACCATGCTCGCATTGGCGAGCGCTTGCTCGTCACGCAACCGCCTCGGGCGATCTATGCCGATGTGGCGCTGATCGAGCGCAAGCGCACGCTGCGCGAGCCGGCCGCTGCGCTTGCCGCCGGAACTGATGCGCCGGTGGTCATCGATTTGCCGCCGGAAGAAGTGCGCGAACCTTTCATCGAGATCATCGATTTGGCGTCCGGCGGTCAGGTTGTCACCGTCATCGAAGTGCTCAGTCCGGCCAACAAAGCGCCGGGCGACGATCACGCGCTCTACCGCCGCAAGCAGCAGGACGTGTTGTCCAGCCGGGCCAACTTAGTCGAGATCGACTTGCTGCGCCGGGGTCTGCCTACCGTGTTTGTGCCCTCTACCGCGTTGGATCAGATCGGGCCGTGGCACTATCTGGTTGCCGTGAGCCGGGCAGATCGACGCGATCAGGCGGCGGTGTATCCCTGCTCGCTGCGCAATCGACTGCCGCGCATCGGCGTTCCGTTGGCAGACCCCGATCCCGATGCTATGCTCGATCTGCAAGCCGTGTTCGAGCGGAGCTACGACAACGGCGCGTACGCCGACCTGCTCGACTACACCCTCGAGCCGAGGATTGCGCTCGATCCCGATGACGCGACTTGGGTCGATGGTCTGCTGCGGGAAAAAGGACTGCGCTGATTTAGTCCGTGCTCTCCTGTTCCTCGAAATCCCACTTCAGGAAGGCCAGCACCGCTTTCAAGTTAGGTTCCCAGTCCAGGTCTTGGTGCGTCGTCAACTCGATCTCGATGGCGGTAATTCCCTGCGTCGTCAACCAATCGATCGCGTCGCCGGTCGTGATCTGACCCGGCACGCCCTCCGGCGCATAGCGGTAGCCGGTCTGCTCGGCCATGAACTGCGCCAGCTCGACGGTTGTGGAGGTATCGGCGCCTGCGCCGGAGAAGACGACCGCTCCGGCGCTGTGGTAGAAGATGACGGCGCGGATATCGCGCTTCAAAATAAAATCGCGCAGCGCGGTCGTCTCCGGCTCGGAGAAAGGGTGGGGGCCGGCGAAGACGGGTCGTGTCCCATGGGTGGCCGTCATCTGCCATTGATAGTCCCAGTTGCGGTTGAGATCGACGCCGTTGCCGTTCATCCGACCCACCACTGCATCGGCGCCGGCGGCTGCGCCGTCGGGGTTGGCGAGCGGGATGACGTACAGCGTCAACTCTGGAGGAATCAACTCCGGCGCGGCGAGCAGGTGATCCAGCGTCTTGCTCACGAGTGCAGTGGTGTTCCACTCGTAGCCGCCGTGCAGACCGCCGATGAGTGCGCGCGCGCTTGGCCCGGCGCCCAGGCGGTAGGCGATGAGTAGTTGGCCTGTGAAAGACTGGCCGTAAACAATCGGCCGGTTAGTTCGCTCGGCCTCTCTCGTCGCGGAGCCAACCTTAGGTGTGGGAGTGTGGGGGTGATGTCGGCTGGATACGCTGCGCGCCTCCGGCGGTGTCGCAGTCGAAGAGAATGCAGGCCGCCTTGCCAGATCGGCGCAGCCTGTCAGCAGGAGCGCAGCGAAGACGAAGACCAGAGGACGACGCATAGTCCAATTGTACCGGGAGGCATCCGCGTCTGTCAAAACATTGTAAAATGCGCCTGGAGATGAACAGGCATCTCGTGCTATACTATCCCAAGTTTGATCCTCTCGCTTCTGCTTCACTCGATAAGGGCACGACCTTCGATTTGGCCCGTGACAGATGGCCCTGCGGAGGAGAAGATGAACTTCCTCGACTCACTGCTGGCTGCGCTCAAGAAGTTGTTCTTCATGCTGTTGGGCCTGCTCTCCCGGCCGCCTCAACCGCCGCCCACCGACGACCCCGCGCCGCTACAGCCGCTCGCGCCGCGTGTGCTGCTGATCGTTTACGATCCGCTGGTAGACCCGACCACCGGGGAAAAGCTGTCGGCGCGGATGAAGTGGAAGAATGTCGCTGATCTCGTCGCGGGCTACATCGCCGATATTGACGAATGCAGCGGCGGGTTGATCAAGTATCGCGTGGTCGAGCGGATCGATCGGGATGAGTTTCCGCTCAAGGCCGACGGCTTTCGTTACGCTGCTGCGACTTATCTCGACGTGATGGCGAAGCGCAGCCCGGCGCACGATCCCGATCTGGCCGACTATCCGCGCATTCTGTCCGATTTCAATATCCTGGCCCGCGTGATGAACGACGAGATCGACGAAGTGTGGTTGTTCGCATTCCCATTCGGCGGCTTTTACGAATCGCACATGGCCGGGCGGCAGGCGTTTCGCTGCAATTCGCCGCCGCTGGCCAACACCGCTCAGTGCCCGCGCCGGTTTGTGCTCATGGGCTTTTCGTACGAGCGCGGCGTCGGGGAAATGCTGGAAAGCTTCGGGCATCGCGCCGAGTTTACGTTGAAAAAAGTTTACGAGCGGACGAACGGCAACGCGAATTTGATCGCGCGGTTTCTGCGCTACGATCAGACGACGCCGGGTCAGGCCGAAGTCGGCACGATCCATTTTGCGCCGAACAGCGATCGCGATTACGATTGGGGCAATCGGCGCCTGGTCGCCAGTCATTGCGACGATTGGTTGAACTATCCCAACTTCAACAACGCCGTGCGCCAGGTCAATTGCGAGGAGTGGGGCAACGGCGACACACGCGGGCATCACACCTGGTGGCTCGCCCATCTGCCGAAGGTCGCCGGCCGGACGGAGGGCATCTTGAACAACTGGTGGACGTACATCGCCGATCCCAACACGGTGTTGGTCTGATCGGGCCGGGCCTGTTATCATGGGCTGGTTTCCCTTAAGAGGGAGATAACCTGCCATTGGCGTACGGAAAAAATTCTGGCGAGCAAGGGAATGTTCAAACGCGGGCGTGATGTGTTTCTGGCAGTGGGCGTGATCTTGGGCCTGGTGGGCCTGACCGCCGTCAATGCACTTGAATTGGGCCTGGTGTTGTTGGCCAGCGTCGCCGGCCTGGCGCTGGTCGTGACGCTCGCCGGCCGGCTCATGAGCCGCCGCAAGCGCTTCTTCCTCATTCCGATCCTGGCGCTCTACCTGGCGCTGTTATTCTTCAGCGAGTCGGTGCGCGACAGCCTGGTCGGCGATCCGAGCGCGCTATTGGTTGTTGCGGCGTTGTGCTTCATCCTGTATGGGATTTCGGTGTCTCAGAAAGCGTGAGAGCGTGCCGGCACAAGAAACGTTCGATTTCGTCGTCATTGGCTCAGGCTTTGGGGGCAGCGTCTCCGCCATGCGCCTGACGGAGAAGGGCTATCGTGTCCTGGTATTAGAGCGCGGCAAGCGCTATCGGGATCAGGATTTCGCCAAACGCAACTGGAACATCTTCAAATATCTGTGGTGGCCGGCGCTGCGCTGCTTCGGCATTTTGCAACTCACCCCGTTCCGCGATGTGTTCGTCCTGCACGGCGCGGGTGTGGGCGGCGGCAGCCTGGGCTATGCCAACGTGCTGATGGAGCCGAGCGATAAGCTGTTTGAAGCGCCGGCCTGGCGACACCTGGCCGATTGGAAGGCGATCCTGCGCCCGCATTACGACACCGCGCGGCGCATGCTCGGCGTAACGCGCAACCCGTGTTTGTGGCCGGCCGATCACACGATGCGGGAAATCGCCGCCGAACTGCGCCTGGAGGGAACTTTCCAGCCGACCGATGTCGGCGTCTTCTTCGGCGAACCCGGCCAGCCGGCGCCCGATCCCTATTTCGGCGGCGAAGGGCCGGCGCGCACCGGCTGTATCCAGTGCGGCGGGTGTATGGTAGGGTGCCGGCACGGCGCGAAGAATACCCTGGTCAAGAACTACCTGTACTTCGCGGAGAAGTGGGGCGCGCAGGTATGGCCGGAATGCGAGGTCCGCGAGGTGCGCGCGCTGCCTCCGAACCAGCCGGACGGCGCCCGTTACGCGGTGGTCTATCGCAGTTCCACGGCGTGGTTGTTCAAGCCGGAGCGCAGCGTGCGCGCCCGCAACGTCGTGTTCGCGGGCGGCGCGTTGGGCACGCTGCGCTTGCTGTTCCGCTGTCGCGACGTCACCCGCTCACTGCCCAACCTCTCAGCGCATTTAGGCGATCTGGTGCGGACGAACAGCGAAGCGTTGCTCGGCTCGATCAATCGCGATCGCAAGACGAACTACTCCGAAGGCATCGCCATCACGTCGATCTTCCACGCCGACGGCGTGACGACGATCGAGCCGGTGCGTTACCCGGCCGGGTCGTCGCTGATGCGTTTCCTGGGCGGGCCGCTCATGCGCTCCGGCGGCATCGCCACGCGCATCGGGAAATTGATCGCGCACTTCGTCCGGCGCCCGCTCGATTTTCTGCGGACGCACGTCCTGCCGGGTTGGGCGCGGCGCACCACGATCATCCTGGTGATGCAGACCGAAGACAATCGCTTGCGGTTGCGGCTGGGCCGCAGCCTGTTCACCCTGTTTCGCCGCAACCTGGTCTCGAAACCCGATTCCCGCTACCGGCTTCCGATCCACATCTCCATCGGGCATCAAGTGACGCAAGCCTTCGCGCAGAAGACGAACGGCATCCCGATGGGCTCGCTCAACGAAAGCTTGTTGAACATCCCGATCACGGCGCACATCCTGGGCGGTTGCCCCTTTGGACGAGATGCGCAGGCAGGCGTGGTCGATTTGGACTGTCAGGTTCACAACTATCCGGGTCTGTACGTGGTGGATGGCTCGATCGTGCCCGCCAACCCCGGCGTCAACCCCAGCCTGACGATTACCGCGCTGGCCGAGTATGCGCTCAGCCGCCTCCCGCCGAAAGACGGTTACACGCCGCGCCCGGCGCCGCTCGGTGTCCAACGCGCCTCGGATGCGCTGATCATTTGAAGGAGTGATGATGCCTACTCGCAAGCTGCGCTGGGGCCTGCTCAGCACGGCGCGCATCAACCGCGCACTGATCGGGCCGCTGCGTGTTTCGGCGCGCAACGAACTCGTCGCGGTCGCCAGCCGCAACGCCGCCCAGGCCGAAGCCTACGCGCACGAGTGGAACATCCCGCGCGCCTTCGGCAGTTACGCGGCAATGCTGGCCGATCCCGACATCGACGTGATCTTCAATCCGCTGCCTAACGGCCTGCACGCCGAATGGACGATTAAAGCGGCGCAGGCCGGCAAACACGTGTTGTGCGAGAAGCCGCTCGCCGTGAGCGTGGAAGAGGTGGACGCGATGGCGTCGGCAGCTGCCCAGGCGGGCGTCATCGTCGCCGAGGCGTTTATGTACCGCCACCATCCGCAGCCGCTGAAAGTCAAGGAGCTCGTGGAGCAAGGCGCGGTCGGCGAATTGAGATGGGTGCGCGGCGCCTTCACCTTCAACCTCGATCACCCGGATGATGTTCGGCTCGATCCGGCGCTGGGCGGCGGCAGTATCTGGGACGTGGGTTGTTACCCGATCAGCTATGCGCACACTATGATTGGGATGGAACCCATTGAGGCATTTGGCTGGCAGGTGACCGGCCCCACCGGTGTCGATGAAACGTTTGTCGGCCAGTTGCGTTTTCCCGGCGAGGTCTACGCGCAGTTCAGTTGCAGCTTTCGCGCGCCATACCGCACGCACATCGAGATTGTCGGGAGTGAGGGAACCATCAGCATTCCGCGCCCGTTCAGGCCCGACGCGGATGAGCATGTTTACTTGACGCGCGGCGATGAGACGCAGACGCTCACGCTGCCGGGCCAGGAGCCATACTTGGGCGAGGTCGAGGATTTGGCCGATGCGGTCTTGCTGGGTAAGACGCCGCGCATAAGCCTGGCGGACAGCCGTGGCAACGTAGCAGCGATCGTCGCGCTGTTACGCTCGGCGCGCGAGCGCGTCCCCATTTCGCTTGCGTGATTGAATCGCGTCACGGCTCTGGCGTGGCGACGCCCCACTCCGCGTACAACGGATCGAGTTCACACTCGCAACTGTTCTCAAACGCGCCCAGTAGCGCGTCGGGCGGCGCGAGCGCGTATCGGTTGCGGGCGTAGTACGTCTGTAGCGCGGTGAAGAACGTCGCGTCGCCGAGCGCCTCGCGCAGTTCGGCGAAGAATAACGCGCCCTTCAAGTAAACGATAGCGCCGTATGCATTCCCCCGCCCCCGGAACGCGCTGAGCGGTTGCGCGACAGGTTCGTCGCCCTCGTCCTGTTGAAACGCTGCGACGCTCTGCGCGTAGGAGTCGAGCAGGTCCTGATAGAACGCCGGCGCGTATTCCTCAAAGTACAGCGCCGAGCTGTACGTGGTGAGCGCTTCATCCTGCCAGGGCGCGCGCAAAACGTCGTTGCCGACGACGCCGTACCACCACTGATGCGCGACCTCGTGCGCGACCGTGATCAACAGGAATGCCTGCGCTTCAGCGCCGAAGTAGAGATCGGTCTCGATCAAGATGAGACCCGGATATTCCACGCCCGCCGCATTCCGCAACGGCGCGGCCACGATATCCAACTCGGCGTAAGGGTAAGGCCCGAAGCGATCGGTGTACACGGCGATCGAGTCGCGCGCCACCTGCAGCGCATCGTCCCAGTTTGATTCTCCCTCGGGCAGGCCCCAATGCACCACGCGCACATCCTCCAGCGGCGTCTCGCTGCGCTCGAAGGTCGGGCTGGCGAGCAGCATGAAATCGCGGGTGGGGCCGCTGGCAAAGTCGGATTGCGCCACCTCACCCTGGCGTTGTACGTCTAGCGACGATCCAGTTGCTATCACCTTCCAATCCGCTGGCGCAGTGATGCGCACCCGATACAGCGCGGTTTGACTGACCACGGCATCGCCTTCACCGATCACCGGCGCAACGTCCCACTTGCCCTCACGCCATACGGCCAGGATGGGATACCAATTGGCAAGCGCCAACACCTGTTTCTCCGTATCGTAGTTGAAGATGCCATAAACGTTTACGGAGCCGAAGTCAACCGGTACACGGCCTTCAAAGTCAAGTTCGATCAGGATGGTCTGGCCGCTGGGCAGTGGGCGTGGCAGCGGCAGGCGCACGGCCGTCTGATCGGATAGCAAGACTTCGGGCGCGACCGGTCGGCCTTCGATCCATGCGGACGTGATATCGAGCGAGCCGCCATAGATGAGCGAAGCGTTGGGATAGGTGCGAAACACGACGTCGGCTAAATCCGCGCCGGCGAGATTGGTAAAAGTGACGCGGACCGTTCCGGTGTAGGCGCTCGCGTCAGGTCGCAGCTCGAGCGTGAGTTCATAGCAGGCATTCAGTCCCAGCGTATTCCAAGCGGGGAGCTGAGAGGCGCGGAGCGCGCGTGCCTGCGCGTCCGTGTCGCAGGCGTCGAGTACCGCCGGGCTGGAGACGGTTGAGGGTGGCGCGGTTGGAATCGGCGCGGGCGAAGGTGTCGGCGTTTGAGTGGAGGTGGGGAGCGGCGTCGGCCTGGGCAGCGTTGCGGTCGGTGTGGCTGTCGGCGCCGCGCAGCCGGCGATCAGCATAACAACGATGAGCACACTGCCGGTTCGTTTCAATCGATAACGGTTCGAGGTGTAGGACACGCGGTCTCTCCCCAATAGGTCTGTCGTTGGAGTGCAGGCTGAAGCCTGCACTGGGCGAATATTAGCGGCCTCAAGGCCGCACTCCGATCGCAGGCTCCCGGTTGTTGCGCCAATTCTATCATGGAGGATCGTCGGCTGGCTATGTAGCATTGCTGCACAGGTAGGCATATAATAGGGACTGCTACAGACCGGTTGAGCATAAGCAGTGGCGTGCAAGCGAAAGGAGAGGCGGCATGGAGGAGCTGGAGATCAGCGTTTCACATGAACAGGGCCGGGTTCCGGTCACCGTGTTTCACCTCAAAGGCCGCGCGAATCTCGGCACGATCGAGCGGCTGCAAACCAAGGCCCAGGAGACGGTCCGGGCAGGCGCGCGCCATCTATTGCTGGACTTGGGCGAAGTCCTTTCGCTTACCAGCGCCGGCCTGCGCGCCATCCATAATATCCACACGCTGCTCCGCGATGCCGCGTTGGAACAGGACGCCGACGCGCGCCGACAGGCTGAAGAGGCATCCAGACCGCCCGTTCAGAAATCACCTCATCTTAAGCTGGTTAATCCCAGGCCCGAAGTGCTGCGCGTGCTCAAGATCGCGGGCTACGACAAGTTTCTGGAGATTCACGACGATTGGCAAGAGGCCGTGGCTTCGTTCTAAACACAAACCGGGTTTCTCATCGAAACCCGGTTTGTGCGTGAATGACTCGTTAGCGCATCAGGTTCCCCGCGCGCTCGACCAGTCCGACAAACTCCGCCACGTCGGCATCGAACGGGAGCTGCAGCTGCGCGTTGCGCGCCAGATTCCACACATCGACCATCTTCTCGCCTTGCGCCCAGGAGCTGTAGCGTAGAATCTCGGCAAACTGCGCCACCGCGGCGGCCAGCTGGAAGCGCGGCGCGGCCCGGTTGAAGTCGCCCTGGAACTCCGTGCGGCCGAAATTCTTGTTGAGCTCGGCCACTGCGTGCGTGTCCGGGTCTTCGTAGCGCACACGGACCACCACGACATCGCCGCTGCCTTCGGGTTGGAGTTGCACTTCGTACAGCGCCGTCACGCTGTGCCCCGCACCGACCTCGCCGGCGTCCACCGTATCGTTGCGGAAATCGTAGTCGGCTACGGCGCGATTTTCATAACCGAGCAGGCGATAGCCGCGCACCGCGTACGGATTGAAATCGACCTGAATCTTGGCGTCCTTCGCAATCGTCTGGAGTGTGCCCTCCAGGTTTTGGCTGAAGATGCGCTCGGCGGCGGCGTCGCTGTCGAGGAAGGCGTAGACGCCGTTGCCCTTGTCGGCCAGTTGCTCCAGCAGTTGATCGTTATAGTTGCCGTGCCCGACGCCGACCGTCGATAGGAAGATGTTGCGCCCATAGTAATCCTGCGCGTAAGTCGCCAGCACATTCGGGTCGGTGTTGCCGACGTTCGCCACGCCGTCCGAGCACAAGATCACGCGGTTGATCGCGCCGTCGCGGTAGTTGCGCCAGGCCAGTTCGTAACCCAACCGCAGCCCGGCTTCGGTGTTGGTCGAGTTCATCGGGTACAGGCCGTTGATCGCGTCGAGGATGCGCGAGCGATTTTCGACCGAGGTGGGATCGAGCACGACCCAGGCGGTATCGCTGTAGGCGACAATCGCTACCCGATCGTTGGGGCCGAGCTGATCGACCAACCGGTTCAGGCCGTACTTCACCATCCCGATGCGGTTCTCCTCTTCCATCGAACCTGACACGTCGATCACGAAGGTGAGCAGCGCGTCCTTGCGCTCCCAGCCGGCGATGTGTTTACCCTGCAGGCCGACCTTGAGCAGGTAGGTTCCCTCGCCGCCGAAAGGCGAGCGTGCGCCTTCCAGGTTGATGCTGAACGCGCCTTCTTGCGGATCGGGATAGTCCATGTTGAAGTAGTTGATGAACTCTTCCACGCGCACCAGATCGGCGGGCGGCAGGCTGCCGCTGTTGAGGTAGTCGCGCATCTGGGTGTACGCAGCCGTATCCACGTCCATCGCGAAGGTTGATAGATGATCTTCGCGCGTATCGACGAACGGGTTCACACCGGTATCGCGGCTGGGGGGTTCGGGCCACGGCGTGGGGTAGGGCGGTGGCGGCCAGGCTATATCGCCGCCTTGGTCCAAGTAGTCGGACGAGGCGCGGGACTCACCAGTGGCTGAAGGGGCTTCGCTGTAAAAGGGTGCTGCCGTCGGCTGCGGCGCTGAGGTGGGTGCGGGCGCCTGGCCACCCGACCACGGCGGCGGCGGGTTGTAGCCGGGAGGTGCGCTGGTGGGCGCGGGGGCGCCGCAGGCTGAGACGAGTAGTGCGATGACCAGACCGAGAGCGAGTAGGCGGCGCGCGTTCATGCTTTCTTCTCCTTGTGTGCCGTAGGCATAGCATCGGGCAAGCGTCAGTTTCTGCTGAGAGGATGCGCCGACGCAGGAGAAAGTTCCAGGCGGCTCTAATTTCCCTCTAGCGTAACTGGACTATAATCAGCGCTGTGCCAAACCAGTTCAAACGCCAACTCTAAACTCTCACGCTAACTACGGAGTCCGCCATGGATCAAGACACCCCCGCTCAATCCTTCGAGTTCCGCGCCGAGGTGCGGAAGCTGCTCGAAATTCTGGTACATTCGCTGTATACCGAACGCGAGATTTTCCTGCGCGAGCTCATCTCCAATGCCTCGGATGCGCTCAATCGGATTCAGTTCGAGATGTTGACCAACCGCGATGTGCTCGATCCCGATCTGGAACCCGCGATCCAGATCGACTTCGACGACAAGGCGCGGACGCTGACGGTTTCCGATACCGGCATCGGCATGACGCGCGCGGAAATGATCGAGAACCTGGGGACGCTGGCCCGATCGGGGGTGTCGGCGTTCCTCAAGCAGGTCGAGTCGGGCACGCCGATCAAAGCCGACGTCATCGGCCAGTTCGGCGTGGGGTTTTACTCGGTGTTCATGGTCGCCGACGAGGTGAAAGTCACGTCGCGCTCGTATCGCCAGGATGCCGCCGCGCACGCCTGGATTTCGCGCGGCGACGAGACGTTCCAGGTCGAACCGGCGGAGCGCGCCCAGCGCGGCACGACCGTCGAGATCAAGCTGAAGGAAGATGCGGCCGAGCTCGCCTCGAACTGGCGGCTGGAACAGATCATCAAGAAGCACTCCGACTTCACCTCGTTCCCGATCCAGGTGAAGGATAAGCAGGTCAATCGGCAGACGGCCCTATGGCGGCAGTCGCCGCGCGAAGTGACCGGCGAACAGTACGGCGAATTTTATCGCTCGCTCACACTGGATATGGAGGAGCCGCTGGCGCGCGTCCAGATCTCGGTCGATGCGCCGGTACACATTCAGGCGATTTTGTACGTGCCAGCCAAACGCGAGCGCGGCCTCCTGAGCTTGCGCAAAGACGACGGCTTGAAGCTGTACTCGCGCAAGGTATTGATTCAGGAATACAACACGGATTTGCTGCCGCAACACTTGCGCTTCGTGGTCGGCGTGGTCGATTCGGAGGATTTGCCGCTGAACGTCTCGCGCGAGACGGTGCAGAGCACCCGCGTCGTCGAACGCATCCGCACCGTGTTGACCAACCGGCTGATCGATGAGCTGGAGCGCGTCGCCGCTGAAGAGGCTGAAAAGTATCACGCTTTCTGGCGAGAGTTCGGGCCGTATCTCAAAGAAGGCATCTCGCTCGATCCCGGCGCGCGCACGAGTCTGGCCAAGTTGCTGCGCTTCCCGTCCTCAAAGAGCGAGGGCGACGGGTTGACTTCGCTCGCGCAGTACGTCGAGCGGATGCCCGCCGAGCAGCAATCGATTTATTATATTCTCGGTTCCGATTTGAAATCGGTGGCGCACAGCCCGCACCTCGACTATTTTCGGCGGCACGCGGTCGAAGTGCTGTATCTGGTCGACCCGCTCGACAGTTTTCTGGTCACCGCCATGCGCGACTTCGACGGTAAGCCGCTGCAAAATGTGGATGACGCGGGGCTGGAGCTGCCGAAGGATGATCAAGCGCCTGCGGGCGAAGCGGTGGCCGAAGATGAGTTCGCTAAACTCCTGGATCGATTTGGCAAGGTATTGGGTGAGCGGGTAGCCGAGGTACGCAGCGGCCAGACGTTGACCGACAGCCCCTGCCGCCTGGTCTCGCCGAAGGATGCGACCGACCGCGATATGGCGCGCGTGCGGCGTCTGCTCAATCAGGATTATCAGGCGCCGAAAAAGATCATGGAGCTAAACCGCGCGCACCCGCTCATGCACAACCTGGCGCAGTTGGTGAAGGAACGCCCGGAGGATGCCATCATCGACGCCAGTATCGAGCAGCTATACGATAGCGCCCTGCTGGTCGATGGCCTGCATCCCAACCCGGCCGATATGGTGGGGCGGATTCAGCAGTTGATGGAGGCGGCAACGGATATGAAACGGCAACGCATGCGGGCGTAGGAGTCGTCTCCTGACGACGAAGAAACCGGCAACGCATGCGGGCGTAGGAGTCGTCTCCTGACGACGAAGAAACCGGCAACGCATGCGGGCGTAGGAGTCGTCTCCCGACGACGAACGAATGGCAACGCATGCGGGCGTAGGAGTCGTCTCCCGACGACGAACGAATGGCAACGCATGCGGGTGTAGGAGTCGTCTCCCGACGACGAACGAATGGCAACGCATGCGGGTGTAGGAGTCGTCTCCTGACGACGAAGAAACCGGCAACGCATGCGGGCGTAGGAGTCGTCTCCCGACGACGAACGAACGGCAACGCATGAGTTGTAGGAGTCGTCTCCTGACGACGACAATCGGATGACGAATAACATGGAGGGGTGATCTTGGGTTACCCCTCTGGTTTTGTCTCCGGCCCCGGTTCGTCGCCCAGGCCCAGCACTTCCGCCAGCTTCGGTAAGGTAATCAGTGAGCGCGGCGGCTGCGGCCGAGGACCACGTTGGGCTAAACCCCAGATCTTCTCGGCGGCAGTGTAGGCTGCGCGTGGATGCCCCAGGTTGCGCGCCTGGTTCGCGCGCTGGGTGAGCAGTTCGCCGTCCCGCTCCAGCCAATGGCACATGATCGCCAACACCTCGAGCGGATTATTGGCTTGCTCGCCCGCGCCGCCCTCAATGACGTACTCCGCATTGCCGGTTTCATGCCCCGGGATGACATCGACCAGCACCATCGGCAGGCCGCACGCCAATGCCTCGGACACGATCAACCCGCCCGCTTTGGAGATCACGCAATCGGCGGCATGCAGAAAGGTCGACATATCTTCCACGTAATGATAGAGCTGCGTGACCGCGTGCCACTCCGTTTTCCGCAATTTCTCGTACAGCTCGTCGTCTCCGCCGGCCACGATGACCAACTGGAGCGGCAGTCCCGCGTGGTTCAACCCGTGCAACATTTCGGTCACATTTGGGACGCGTTTACTGCCGACGGCCAGCGCCGTGGTCAGGTCGGGCTGCCAGCCGAGCGTTGCGCGTAACGCCGCGCGCGGCGGGTGTGGCTGCGCTAACTTCGGATTGATGGGAACGCCGGTGAGGAGTACCTGTTCCGGGGCAAGACCATTTTCGAGAGCCTGATCGAATGCCGCCTGCGTCGGCGCCAGGCACAGGTCGACCGCCGAGTTGAACCAAATGCGATGGACGTTGACCAAGTCGGTGACGACGGTGATAAGCGGAATCTCCACCTTGTTGCTATCAAAGACGGCTTTGATTGCGGCCGTGTAGAACAGGTAGGAACAGACGATCGCATCCGGCTGATGCTGCTGAAGCGTGTTGCGCATGGTGTCGAACAGCATCATCGCCATCACGCGCTCGATAATCGCGGCGGGCAACGGCGCATCGCTGACCTCGTAGCGCAGCTTGTAAAACTCCGGTGACTGGCGCACGACATGGTCATACTCGGCCGGGCTGTCCCGCAAGATAGCGGGAGCGCGCGGATCGTCTAGCGGGTTGACGATGAGGGTCGTACAGCGATCGCCATACATTTCTTGTAAGGCGGCCGCCATCGCCTCGGCGGCGGCGCGATGTCCAAAACCGGCATCTGAGGTGAGAATAAGAATGCGCTTCGGGTTGCTCACTCGTCACCGCCTCATCAAACGCTCGAAACTGTGAAGCTAAGGTTCAGGTAGCTTAGCCCCTGGTGGGCGTGCGACGGGCGCGAGGCCCTACGCTGCGGCGCACGCGTTCGCTGCCAGATCGAATTGTGATAAGCAACCTATTCGAGGGGAGTGCGCGCTTTTTCCAGGCTGCCTAACACCCGCTCATCACCCACTCGCCTGGTAATCCCCCGCGCGTCCAAATGCTCCATCAGCGCCAGCGCATACTTGCGGCTGGTGTCGAACAGATCGCGCGCCTGCGCGACGGTGATCGATCCGCTCGCCTGCAAGTGGTCGATCACACGCTTGAGGGCGCTGTGATACGTTTCAGGCAGCAACAGCACATCCTCGCTCAACTTCACCAGCTGTCCCAGCTCGATCAGCGCGGCGAGGGCATCCGGGCCGATGGCTGTCTCGGCTTCTTTGAGCGACGGCGCGGCCCACGGCTGCGCTCGGAAGCGCGCCAACAGCCCAGCGATCGATTTCTGCTGAACCGGCGTGAACTTCACGCTGAAGTCAGGCGCGCGCAGGCTGGCTGGGTTCTCAACCACGAGGCTCTCGCGCGCCGCCTGCGTCACGATCGCGTTAAAGGTTTTGGCGTCCAATCGCAAGCGGCTCTTCAATTCTTCACGCGGCATGCCGCCGCGCAGCGGGTGATGCCGATGGTGCTCCGCGATCTCCTCAGCCAAGCGTGCTCGCAGAGCGTTCCAACCGGCGCGTGAGGCGATGATATTTGACGACGCCCCGCCGATTCTCAACACGTCCCCGGCTGCTGCCAGTTCTGCCAGCGCCGAATTGGCGTCGTCGTCAGGCAGACTCACCCGCTTGAACAGATCGCCGCTGAAGAGCGGGCCGCTCGCGTCGAGCGTCTGGAGCAGGAGTTCTGCCGGCGAGCCTTGGGCGAGTGTTTCGAGCCGCGCGATCACGTCGGGCTTGAAGCGCCGATGCCGGCGGCCGGGCTGCGGGTCGACCACCACGCCGCCGCCGAGCGTGATCGACGGCGAGGGCAGGCGCACGATGAAACGGTCGCCTTTGGCAATCGCGATGGGTTCCTTGAGCGCGAACTGTATCCACCCTTCACGCCCCGGCGGCAGGACCTCGTCGCCCAACAGGCGGATGGTTGCGCCAACCTCGGCCGCGCCGTGAAAGAGTTTGACCTCGGCGTTGTGCTTGAGCGGGCGAGCTTCGGTTGAAAAACCCGGTTTCTCACCCCCTTCACTTCGTTCGAGGGCCTTCGGGAAACCGGGTTTCTGGAGTGGCGGCAGGTGTTCGAAGTATGCGTCGAGGAGCAAGGTTGGGCGCAGCTGGCCCGGCGCAGCCACCACATCGCCGCGCCGGATATCGCTCATCTCGAGGCCGCTCAAATTGATCGCCACGCGGCTGCCCTGCACGGCGCGTTCGAGCTTGGCCTTGTGCGTTTGCAAACCGCGAATGCGCGCGTGGAGGCCGCGCGGCAGGATTTCGACCTCAGCGCCGACAGCGAACGATCCATCGATCAGCGTGCCGGTGACGACGGTGCCAAACCCGGCCACTGAAAAAACGCGATCGACGGATAGACGCGGGCGGCCGCGATCGGGTCGGGTTGGACGCCCGGCCAACGTCGTTTGCAGCGCATTCAGCAGTTCAGCCAGGCCGTCGCCGCGCCGGGCGGAGACGGGCACGATCGGTGCGCCCGCGAGCACCGTGCTGTGCAGCGTCTCGCCGACGTCGTTCCGCACCAGCTCCAGCCAATCCGCATCCACCAGATCGGTTTTGGTCAGCGCCACGACGCCGGCTTCGATCTTGAGCAGATCGAGAATCGCCAGGTGTTCGCGCGTTTGCGGCATCACGCCTTCGTCGGCGGCGACGACGAACAGGGCCGCGTCGATGCTGCCGACGCCGGCCAGCATGTTCTCGATGAAGTCGATGTGCCCCGGCACGTCCACGATGCCGACCGGCTCGCCGCTGGGCAAGGTCAGCCAGCCGAAGCCGAGGTCGATCGTCATCTCACGCTCGCGCTCTTCCTTGAGCCGATCGGGATGCACGCCGGTGAGCGCTTCGACCAGCGTGGACTTGCCGTGATCGACGTGACCGGCGGTGCCGATGACGCGCATGCTCTTAACTTCGCTTACGCGGTTTGGGTTCGGGGATACCGCGCCCGTCTTCGGGCGACGAGGCGGGCGGCACGCTCACGTTGGGCAGGGTGCTCTTGCGCGCCTCGACCAGGCCGGTGCCGAAGTCGATGAGGTAATGCACCAGGTCTTCGTGCTTCTTCCGCACCTCTTCGATGGCCGCCATAAACGGCGCTTCGATTTGCTCTAACGCGTCGATGCGCTTGATCTGATCCGCGTTGAGCCGATCGTGTTCGTGCCAGCGTTCATCCATGCGGGTGATGTGCTTCAGCCAGCGCTTCTCGTCTTCGGTCTGCCACTGTTCCAGCAGGCGCTTGATGCGATCCTCGAACAGCCGCTCGACTTCGGCGATTTCGGCGGTACGCTGGCGCAGCGTTTCCTGAAAAGCACTCAGTTCGGCGGACGCTTTTTGATTGATTTGGGATTGCTCGCGCAGGCGGGTCAGCACCTCGCCGTAATCCGTCATCTGCGTGCGGAACCGGGCCAGCTCTTCCTCCCAGGCTTTCATCTGTTGTTGGCGGCGGAACTCCATCACGCGGATTTCTTCGATGGTCTTATCCTGGACATTGAGGCGAGTATCGACCGGCTCGAAGCGGGGCGGAATTTTGGTCACCGCATCTTCCAAGAGGTGCAGTTTGGCGAGCAGCGTCTCGAGGCGCTTACTGTGTTCGACCGTATCGCCTTCCAGATGGCTGATACGCTTGTTGTCCTGCCGCCGGCCTTCCTCCAGGTAGGGGATGCCCCGCGTGCGCTCTTCGAGCTGCTTCATCGCCAAATCGACCTGAAGCGTGATCTGTTTAGACAAGTCGCCTAAGCGCTTTTCTTCCGCGCGCCGATTGGGCAGCTCGTCCTCGACCTTCGCGAGGCGCGGCAGCTCCTTCTTGACCTCGGCGACGGCGCGGTGGAGTTCTTCGATTTCCACGGCGCGCAGCCGGGCGGCCTCGCGCTCGCTCTTCTTGCGCTCGTCGTCACGCCGATCCAACAGGGCCTGGACTTCACTCTTGTACTCCTCCAGGATGCGGTCGACTTGCGTCAGCTTGGCCAGCATGGCGCGCGTCGCGGCCACCGTCGTATCCAGCTCCTGGACCCGGCGAGCCTGCTGCTGGGTCTCGCCCAGCAGCGCCTGGATGCGCTCGTCAAGCGTGGCCAGCATGGCCTTGTCTTTCTTGCGCTCAGCTTCCAGCCAGTTCAGCAGCTGGGAAACCTGGGTCAGTTCCAATTCCACAGGCATGGGACGGCTCCGGTCTTGCAGGGGGTTGGAAGCGATTATAACATCGTAAAACCCGAAACGCCACGCCCCCTGCGGCAGCGTGCGCCCGGTCAAGCGCCCTGAGCGCGTTTCACGATTCACGCCTCACGCTTTATAATGCCCGGCGTGACCACCATCGCTATCGACGCGCGGCTGGTGTATTACCGCCGCGAAAGCGGCATCGGCCAGTACATCCTCCACCTGGCTCACTGGCTGCCCCGACTCGATCCGGCGCGCGCCTACACGATTTTTCACAGTCGCAAGGATCGGGTTGACCTGGCCGGCGCGGCCAATGCGCGGCGCGTCAACCTGTGGACGCCCAGCCATCACCGCTTCGAGCAACTGGCGCTTCCCATCGAGTTGGCGCGGGCGCGCTTCGACCTGCTGCACAGCCCGGACTTTATCCCGCCGTTCAGGGGCCGCTACCGGCGCGTCATCACCGTGCACGATTTGACTTTCCTGCGTTACCCACAGTTTCTCACCGCCGCGAGCTACCGCTATTACAATGCGCAGGTCGCGCGCGCGGTGCAGCGCGCCGATCACATTCTGGCCGATTCACACGCGACCAAGGCCGATCTGATCGACTTGCTCGACGTGCCGGCCGAGAAGATCACCGTCGTCTGGCTCGCCGCCGACCCGCGTTTCAAGCCTCAACCCTTGCACACCGCCCGCCCCCGACTCGACCGGTTGGGCTTGCCCGACCGTTACCTGCTATTCGTCGGCACGTTCGAGCCGCGCAAAAATGTGGCCGGGCTGCTGGCAGCCTATCGGCGTCTGGCCGATCGCGATCGGCTGCTTCCGCCCCTGGTCATTGCCGGTCGTCGCGGCTGGCTGTTCGATGAAACGCTGGCGCAGATCGAGCGGCTGGGCTTGCGCGAGCGTATTCTGTTCCTGGATAGCCCGCCGGATGACGATTTAGTGGCGGTGTACAATGGAGCGGCTGCGCTGGTCTTGCCCTCGCATTACGAAGGTTTCGGCCTGCCCGTGCTGGAAGCGATGTCCTGCGGCGCGCCGGTCGTGATCAGCAATCGCGGATCGTTGCCGGAGATCGCCGGCGGCGCGGCGCTCGTCGTCGACGATCCCGATGATGCCGATGCGCTCGCCGCGGCCATCGCCCAAGTCTTGGCCGCGCCGGACTTGCGAATTCAGTTGCGCCAACTGGGTTTGGCCCGCGCCGCCGAGTTTACCTGGGAACGCTGCGCTCGCGAGACGCTGGCGGTCTATGCGCGGATGCTGCTTGAGACGTGATACCTGCTACCTGTTTACCTGTATACCATAATAGCAAGTAGACAGGTAGCAGGTAAACAAGTAGACCAGTAGATTGACATCGTGAACCTGCTCTTCCTCACTCCTCAATCGCCATACCCGCCCCATAAGGGCACTACCCTGCGCAACTACAACCTGATCGCCGGCCTCGCGGCGCGGCACGCGATCGATGTGTTGACCTTCGCCGACGCCGAGCAGGCCGCTGCGGCGCGGAGTTCGCCGCTGGCCGAGCTGTGCCGGCGCATCGACTCGGTTCCCCCGCCGGCCCGTTCGATGTTGGCGCGCGCGCTGACGACGCTCGGATCGCCGCTGCCCGATATGGCGCTGCGTCTATGGTCGCCTCATTTTGCCGAACGGCTCACGGCCTGGCTGCGCGAACGGTCTTACGACATCATCCAGATTGAAGCGATCGAAATGGCGCGGTATGGGCTGCTGGCCCGGCAAGCCGCCCCGCGCTCGCAGCTCGTGTTCGACGATCACAACGCCGAGTGGTTGTTGCAGCGCCGGACATACGAAGCCGAGCGGCAGCTGCACGGCTGGAGCATCGGCGCGCTATACTCGCTGATCCAATCGTGGAAGCTCAAACGCTACGAGCGGAGCATCTGCCGCGCGGCCGATCGCGTGCTCGCCGTATCCGCTGCCGACGCAGCCGCGATCCGCCAACTCGATCCGCGCTTGCAGCCCACCGTCGTGACTAATGGGGTGGATACGCAGCACTATCGGCCCGGTGCGGTCGCGCCCATCGACTTCGGCGCGCCCGCGCTCGTCTTCAGCGGGACGATGGATTTCCGCCCCAACGTCGATGCGGCGCTGTGGTTTGCCGAGCGCGTCTTGCCGAAGGTGCACGCGTCGATCCCGGCGGCGACGTTCGTCATCGTCGGGCAGCGGCCGCACGCGCGGTTGGACGTGCTGCGCGGCCGAGCGGATGTGCGGATCACCGGCGCCGTCGACGACGTGCGGCCCTACATCGCCGGCGCAACGGTATATGTGGCGCCGTTGCGCATGGGCGGCGGTACGCGGCTGAAGGTGTTGGAAGCGCTGGCGCTGGGCGCGCCGATCGTCAGCACATCGATGGGCGTGGACGGCTTCGACGTAGCGCACGAACGCGAGGTCGTGATCGCCGACGATCCGGATCGATTCGCAGCCGAGGTCGTGCGGACGATTGAGGACGCCGACCGGCGTCGGGTTCTGCGCGAGTGCGGTCGGCGGTATGTCGAAGCGGCATATGATTGGAAAGCGATCGTGCCCAAGCTGGAAGAGGTGTATCGGCTTTTAAATGGATAACCACGGATGACACGGACAGGACTTACGCAGCTGCATGTTGCTGCCGCAGTTCAGCCGCCGCCCTACATGCCCTTCAGAAGAAGGGCGGCGGCCTGCCCACGAGCGTAGCGAAGAGGGTTGTGCGGCAGCTGAGGCGGCGGCAGTGCAACTGCCGCGCCAACTGCGTAAGTCCTGACAGATTTATTTCATGCTTTTGTATTATCCGTGCCATCTGTGCTATCCGTGGTCTCACCCTCTACGGCTGCGCCAGCCGGTACACGAGCGCCCGGATGTGCAGCGTGTAGCGGCCGTCTGCCATCGCGCGCTCCAAGCCATCCACGGTGAGCAGCGCTTGCTTGACCCACCCCGCCACATCGTACTGCTCGAATATGAAATCCTGCTGAGCGATTGGGATCAACTCCGCGCCGAGTGCGTTGGCATACTCCCACCAGATCGGCGCGCCGTAGGGGCCGCCTTCCAGCGCGACGACGTAGGTCGCACCATTCGCGCGCATATTGTTTTTCAACGCCTCGACGCTCTCCGCAGTGATCGGTTCTAAATGCACCCAGGGCAGGAATGGTAACGTAAAGCGCAGGGGGCGCTGTGTAGCGAGATACCAGACCAGCGCCGGCTCGCTGAACTGATCCCAGGGGTTGATCAGGAAGAAGCGCTCAGTGGCCGGAACCTGCGCGGCGATCCAACCGGCCAACTCGTTGACGCGCGGTTCGGTCTCGACCGACGCCTGCATGAGCGCCGGCAAAGCGGCGAACCGTTCAGCCAACGCGGGCGCGGCGGACGCGAGGCACACGGCGAGCGCGACGCCGATCGCGATCACGCCGGTTCGGGCGCGCGCCCAGCCCGTTCGCCAATGGGCCGCCAGCCAGGCCAGCAGCGCGCCGGTCAGAACATGGGCGGCGGGAACAAAGGTGGCGATGAAGCGCGGATTCTTCGGGAGGTTGATCGCCATCTCCAACATCCCGATGGCGAAGTAGACCAGCAACAATCGCAGTCGTTCGTCGCGCCAGCGCGTTGCTGCCCAAACGACTCCGGCCAGCGTCACCAGCGCAAACAGTGATGATGGCGCGTAGTGGAAAGCGATGCTGCGCGGATAGAAGATCAGGTTCTCAAGTGTGAGCCATGCCTGTTGCGGCTGCGCCGTGGCGTAGTTGATGAAGTCGGTGATCTTGTTTGGCCCGGCGAACCAAATGATCAGCGCGAGCACAAACGGGCCGAACAACCCCAACCAGCGCCGGGCGATTCGCCGCGCAGGCCGCCGCGTCTCTGCTTGCCACAAGCGGCGTATGCTGAACACTTCCATCGCGACGATTGTCGCTACGGCGACCAAACCGTAAGTGTACTTGGTCAGGAAGGTTCCCAGCAGCAACAGGCTGACCAACGCCAGTCGCGCGGCGCGTGGCTGTTCCAGCGCGTGCAAATAGGCCCACAGCAGAGAGAAGCTGATCAACAACCCCGGCGCTTCCATCAATACCAGCGCCGAAGTGACCAGCGTGAACTGCCCGGTCAGCGTCAACCCGACCGCACCCAACCCGATCAACCAACCCCGCTCCCGATCGAGCTTCAGGCCGGCGGCGTAGATGACGAGCGCGGCTGCAAACAGGCAGGCCAAACTGAACAACCGCGCCACGAGCGGCGAAGCGCCGAAGATCAAGAACGCCAGCGCTTTAAGGGGAGCAAATGCCGGCGGGTAAAAACCCTGTCGATAAAAATCGGAGAAGAAGGCGCCGAAGTCCCCCGCCTGCAAATCGAGCGCCAGGCTCAACCCGCTGTTGGCGTGGATCGCTTCGTCGGCGTCAAACGGGTAATCGCGCAGCCGGACGATCTGCTGGGCGACGAACGCGGTCACGAGCAGATCGAGGATCAGTACGCCGACGAACGCTGCGCGCGCCGGGCTTAAACGGATATGTGGCCGAGGACGCAGCGCAGCGGTAACCAAACGAACTCCTGCCTTCCGCTCAACCGAGCGTGAAGCGCTCACGCGCGCTTCCCTTCGGTTTCACCGTGTACACGCCGCGCACATCCGCCAGGCGGATGCGCAGCAGATCGCGCACGCCGCGCGCGGAATCTTTCAACAGGTTCACCCGGCGCGTGCGCTGATAGTCCCACTCGACCGGCACTTCTTTGATCCCATAACCCAGCTTGCGGGCGACGAACAAGACCTCCACGTCGAAGCCGGAGGTGACCATTGCGCCGGTTCCCCGTCGCGGGGCGGGCGCCCCGTACAAGAAAAGCCGTTCGACGATCGCCCACGCTGCCTCACGCCGGAAAGCTTTGAAGCCGCATTGGGTATCGCTAATCTGTCGGAAACCGAGGATGACGCTGCGCAAGAGGACCTGGCTGCGCGACATGAGTTTGCGCCAGCGGGGCGCGTTGCGGCGGGCTGTGCCGCGCGACCCGATCACGACGTCATAGCCCCGCTCGAACCACGGCAGCAATTTAGCCGATTCGGTGATGGGTGTGGCTTGATCCATATCGCTGAACAGGACGATCGCGCCGCGCGCCTCCAGGATACCGGCAATGACGGTGTACGCCTTGCCGCGATGCGAGTTGCGCATCACCCGGAAGCCGGCGTGCCGGCGCGCAAAATCCTCGGCCAGCGCGGCCGTTTCGTCTTCGCTCCCATCGTCGACGACCAGCACTTCGCAGGCGTCGTCTTGAGCCGCCAGGTAGTTCGCCACCTTGTGCAGCGCGCCCAGTTGAAGATTGGCGGCTTCGTTGTAGGCGGGGATGACGATCGATAAAAACGGTTCGAAGCGCGCGCCGGTCAAGTGATCCTCCGGGGATGTGAAGCCGCTCGACCCGCTTAGTGTGCGGCAAAGGTATAAGTAGCCACGAACTCGCGCACCAGCGGCGCGAACATACCAGGAAACAGACCGACGATCAGGCACAGCGCCAGCGCGGCGATGATCAAAATCGCTTCGCTGCGCCGCTCGCGTTGCGGCGGCCCGGCTAGGTCGGTCAAGGGGTACAGCATTTCGCGCAGCCCGCGCAACATGCCGACCCCGATGCTCACGCTGGCAGCGAGTAGCACGACCGCCGCGCGCGGATCAACTCCCGCCGTGGCCTGCACCAGCCCCCAGTGACCGGCAAAGCCGGGCAGCGGGGGAAAGCCGGCCAGTGACAATCCACCGGCGACGATCGCGACCGAGGTCCACGGTAAACGCCACACCAGTCCGGTGAGGGTAGAGAAGGCGTCGTTCCCATGACGCTCGCGCGCCAGCGCCAGGCCCAGCGCCATCAGCCCGATGCCGAGCGGCCGCATCAGCATCGCGACGAAGGCCGCCGACAGCCCGGTGCTCGAGGCCAGCCCGACGGCGTACAAGATCGCGCCCATATCGGCCAGTGCGCCGTAAGCCAGCAGTCTGCCAAAATCGCTCTGCGTCCAGGCCAGCCCCGCTCCCAACCCGGCCATCAGCAGGCCGGCGCCGCGCAGCAGCTCCAACGCGCGCGGGTCGTTGGTGATCAGCCGATTCCCGTTCAGCACGTCCAGCAGCAAAATCCACACCGCGCCCAGCAGCACGCTCAGGACGAACGCAGTCGACAGCGGCGGCGCTTCGCGGGAGACGGCCGGAACCCAGCTGTGAAAGGGGAAGATCGCCAGCAGGAAAGTGAAGCCGAGCCCGAGCAGGATAATCGTGGCCTGGGACAGCTGCGGCGAATCGGGACTTTGGGTGAACTGGCCGAGCGTCCAATCGCTCAACAGAAAGGCCGGGAGGGCGAGTGTCGCGAGCGCGATAAAGCGCAGCACCCCGCCGGTAATGCCCGGCTTGCCGCCCTGCAACGGAAACACTGCCAGAGCGGCGGCAACCGCTACAAACAGCGCCGAATAGGCAAATGAGGTGTAGGTCTCGTTGAGCGGTGGGCGATAGATCAGCGCAGTGGAGAGCGCGCCCAGGCTCAACAGGGCGATCGGGTAATACGACCAGCCGGGCGATGATCGCCACACGCCGAGAAAGATGGCCGCCGAGATGATGAACAAATACGCGATCCCGATTCGATCCCCGCTGCTGAACGTGATGATACGGCCCAGGATATCCTGCGGCTCGGAGATCGGCGAGCGCAGCGCGAGGATAGCCAGACCGAGCGGCACGAGGGCAGCGATCAGGGCAGTGAGGGTGACGAAACGGCGCAGCAGGAAGGTGAGCACGGCTGCGGCAAGAGGTCCGGCGACAAGGAGCAACGGCCCGTCGATCAATGCAGCGCTCCCCGCCGAGGCCGGGCGGCCCAGGCCGTGATCAGGTAGGCCAGCGCCAGTGCGATCATCAGGTTCACCAGTCCCAACAGCGCAACAATCCGCAGCGTCGGCTCGACCGGCGTGTAGAACAGCTCAAAGCCGGCGGTGACCGTGAGCAGCCCCAGCCCGACCTTGAGTGGATTTTCGTTCAACGCCATATTGAGCAGACCCTGGCCGATCAGCACGAACGTGGCGATCGTGATATCGCGCGCCGCGGTCTGCGGGGTGATGAACTGAATCGGGCTGCGCAGCGCCAGACTCAGCGCCACCGCCACGCCGAGCAGGGCGACGATCAGCCGCAGCGCCAAACCGGGCGCTTGCAGCCACTCGAAGCGTCGCCTGGGTGTTTCGGTCTGATCGTCTTCCTCATTGGGACTCTTGCCCCAACGCGCGCGGCGTGAAGAGATATACAGGGCGGGCACGATCATCACGCCGACCAACGCTTTGACGATCGCCAGCTCGGCCGGGAAGCCGTCGATCCGGCTGACGATCAGAAAAACCCCGATCAGCAAATACTCGACGCCTAATAGCAAGTTGAGCAGGCGCCAATCGGCCAGGATCACCAGCAGGCTGGAGGTGATGATCAACGCGATCAGCACGGTGGTGGACGTAAGCCCGGATAACGCAGACAGGAAATCGGTCATTGAATCGACCCGCTCAAGATAACGTAGGCCGCAATCAGGATCAGCAGCGCCCACAGCACCGCGCCTTCGCCTTCCAACACGCGCGCCAGCCCCCGTAGCGCGCCCGCCAGACCGCCGATCATGCGCAAGATTAGATCATACAGCCAACCGAGACTGAGCCAACGCGCGGGATCGGCGTGCGGCGCGGCGGGCCAATCATGTGTGACCCACTCCAGCGCCCCGGCCAGCACGCTGGGCAGCGCAAACAACACGCCTCCCAACAAGCCCAGGCTGGACAGCGCCACTTCAAAAGAGGGCGGGGCCAGCGTCGGGATGATCGATCGGCCGAGGGCCGGCAGCAGGAATGGTAGCAATGCGGTCAGGGCGATCGCGCCCGCGTAAGCGGCGATCGCCGCGCGCGTACCGGGCGCTTTGTTCGGCGCCGGCGTAGTAGCTAACCGGATGAGGGCCGCGAACGTGAGCGCCTCTCCGATCAAAATCATTGCGATTAACAACAAGCTCGCGTCGGCGAGGCCCGAGGCCAGGCTTGTCTGTACGACGAAACCGAGCGATGCCGGTATGCCGACGAGTGTGGCAAACGCCAGCGCATAACCGACCGACCACCACGGCCGATGACGATCGAAGCCGCGGCCGAAGCTCAGCGTCATGATTGCCATAGCCCAGGCGGCCGCGCCGTTCGCGAGCACGGCCGGGGGCGCGCTTGTCGGCCGGCTGCTCAGTCCACTCAACACCACTGCGCCGATGCTGCTGAGCGCCAGATAAGGCAGGGCCTCACGCGAACGTCCGCGCCACCAGGCCAGCGCGCCGCCAATGAGGATGCTCAACGCGGCCGGCGCAATCAACACCGAGTTCGCCGGCAGTGCGTCGAGGTCTGCCAGGCGAACCAGGAGGTGCAAGCCGGCCAGTGGCGGTAACACGTAGAGCAGTGCCACACGCCCCGGCGCGTCATCGCGTTCTTCCGGCAGCGACTGGCTCAGCGGATATAACCCCAGCCGCAGCAGCGCAGCCAGCGCCAGGAAATCGCGCGCGCTATCGGACAACTCGGCGAGATGCCAGTACTGGCTTTGATGAGCCTGGTTCAGCGCCAGTGCGGCCAGCCATAAGCAGACGGTCGCCGCGCCGTTGAAGCCGACGGCGAAGGCCGTGCGGCGGTCTACCTGCGCGCCTTCGCTACGCGCCAGCACCGCGATGGCGAATAGCGCATCGAACAGACCCCAGGCCAGCGCCAGCGTGAGGAGGTTAGCCGAGAAGACGGCGAAGACGAGCGCGGCGGTCATGCCGAGCGCCAACACACGCGACGCAAAACGCTGCCGGCCCGGATAGGCGATACCGGCCAGCGCCGTCGCGGCGCACGCTGCAACGGCCACGAAGCCGATCAGCCAACCGGCTGGATCGACGCGCAGGCTGACCGGCGTTCCGAACACCGATAGCGGCTGCCACGCCGATACCAGCGTCTCGCTGGCGGGCCGGCCCGGCGTCGCCATCAGCAGCATCGCCAGCAACGCCAGGGCCGAGGCAATCGAGGCGATCGTATCAGAGCGATTGAAACGCGCGACTCGACCGAGCAGGATCGCCAGCGCGCCGGCCAGCAACAGGAGAATAGGAAGTAGGGGAAGAATCGACATGGGGTCTTTTGGAAGCCGCGCCATTGTAACGCGCTCAGGCTGATCGTGCAAGAGCGCCGAAGACGGATCGATTTTGGGAGTGCGACACGTTTGATGCTATAATCGCATCGTTTGAGTCTCCAGCGCTTATTCGAGCAATCGTATGCCAATCGATTTGTCCGGCGGCCTCAATCTCGATCTGTCACTGCCCCAGCGACCTGACGGGTATATCCTGCTCGCCGTTTACGTATTGCTGGCGCTGGCGTTGCTGTTCGTTTCCCGGCGCACCTTTCGCGGCCTGCGCCTCGCGCAATGGGCGCTGTTCAGCCTACTGCTGCCGGCCAGTGTGCTGTTGAATAGTACGCTGTTAGTGCCGGTATCGACCTTGTTGCCGCTGCCCATTCTGCCGCAGGCTCCTCCGCTGCCGCCCGTTCCGTTGTTGGGCTTGCTCCCCGTCATTTTGGGCGGGATGTGGATCGGCGTCGGGCCGGCGATGTTGATCGGGCTGGCCGGCGGCGCGGCGCGCTGGCTGCTCGGCGCAGGCCGGATCACCCAACCGGCCGAAATCGCGCTGTTCGCCGTGGTCGTCGCGTTCCTCCTGCAGCAGAACTACCGAGGCTGGTTGGCCGGCGTATTGCGCCGCCCCTTCGTCGCCAGCCTTGCCGCCGGGGTCCTCTCCTCGCTATTGATTCTGCCGTTCGCTATTTACGCCACCGCCTCGGGTGACGTTTTGGCCGCGCTCGATTACGCCATATCCGTCTTTGTGTTCGGCGCGCTCCTGGCCTGGGGCGAAAGCCTCCTCAACGGGTTGCTGTGCCAACTGGCCGATCTGGCGTTTCCTTCGCTCCGCCGCCCGCTGCCCGGAACGGAAACGCCGGTCTATGCCCGTAACCTCAACCGGCGCTTGCTCTTCACGATCCTGCCGATCACGTTCATCACGATCACGTTTCAGGTGGTGGTCGTCGGCGTGACGGCGATGGACGAGGCCCGGCGTCAGGCCGTGGCGCAGCTGTCGCGCAACGCGCAAGCCGCCGTCGAACTGCTCGATACTTTCTTCGTGGATGGGCAGGCAGTCCTGGAACAGTTTGCCGCCGACGATCGCTTGCAGACGCCGGACGCTGAAGCCCAACGGGCGCAGCTCGCGGCGGCGATCAGCACGGTCGCTTTTTTCGACGAAATGCTGCTCGTCGATGCCCAAGACCAGATCGTCGCCTCGGTGCATTTGAATACGCCCACTGCGAGCGCGCCGCTGGAGCTGACGGATGAGGAACATGCGCGCGTGCAGCGCGCGCGGGCGTCCGGCGCGCCGCAGCGCACGGGCGTGCATGGCGATGGGCAAGGTTCAGCCATGATCTCGTTTGTGCAGCCCATCGTCGTCGCTGGCGCGACGCGGGACGTGTTGATTGGGCGGACGCGCCTGTCGATTAATCCGCGCATCGGGGTGATCAAGCGCAACCTGGCCGATACGCCCGATCTCGGCATCGGTTACTTGGTCGACGAGAACAATCGCATTATCGTTCACCCCGATCCCGAGTTGGAGCTCGGCCAATGGATCTTCGATCGCGACCAGCCGCCGTATGCGACGATCCCTGGCGGCGGCCGGGCCTACATCGATCTGTTTCCCGATAACACCCGGCGCTTCATCTTTGTGCAGGAAGCGGCCGGGACGCCGTGGACGGTGGCGATTGAGCGTCCCTACAGTAACATCTTGGGCACGGCGGCCCAAATTTCTGCGCCGCTGGTGGTGATGTTTGCCGTGATCATGGTCGGTGCGCTGGTGCTGCTGCCGCTGATCAGCCGCCGCATCACGCAACCGCTCGGCGGGCTGGCGCAGGCGGCCGGTCGCATTACCACCGGCGAACTCGATCGGCCGGTGCCGGATATGGGCGAGGACGAAGTGGGCCAGCTCGGTCTGGCGTTTGAAGGGATGCGCCGCAGCCTCAAGGCGCGCCTGGACGATCTGTCGCTGCTGCTGCACGTGAGCCAGGCGGTAGCGACCTCGCTCGATCTGGAACGCGGCATTCCACCCATCCTGGATGCCGCGATGCAGGTAACGCTGAATCAGGCGCGCACGGCGCGGTTGGTTGTGTTGGACGACTTGGGGCAGCCCGCGCGGGTGATTGCCTGCGGCGATGGGCCGCCCCAGGTGACGCCGCTCGACGCGGCCTTAGCCAACGTCACGCTGCGCGACGAGCGACCGCTGAAAGTCGAGAACGTGGCGCGCGCGCACGGCGCGCTCGATCCGAATCTGGTCGGCCCCGGCGTGCGGGCGATCATGGCCTTGCCCCTGCGCCGGTCGAACCGACCGTTGGGAATCATCTGGTTGGGCTACGCCGAAGCCCGTCAATTTCCAGAAACCGAAGTGAGTTTGTTGAGCACGCTGGTCGGCCAGGCTGCGGTATTCATCGAGAACGTGAACCTGTTCGAGGCGGCGGAAGGCGGCCGGCAACGTTTGCAAGCGGTGCTGAGCTCGACCAACGATGCGGTGCTGGTGACCGATCGGGAGAATCGGGTCCTGTTGTGCAACCCGGCCGCCGAGATCGCCTTCGGGTTGCCGCGCGGCGGCGCGGTCGGCCAGCCGGTGCACGAACTGATCGGCGATCAGGTGGTCGTCGACCTGCTGACCGAGCGCGGCGACCCGGTGGTGCGCACTGCCGAGGTGGCGATGCCGGACGGCCGCACCTTGTACGGTTCTGCCGCGTCGATTTCGGCCGGCGATGGGTTGCGCATCGGGCGGGTGGCGGTGCTGCGCGACATCACCCACCTCAAAGAGGTGGATGCGATGAAGAACGAATTCGTCGCGACGGTCAGCCACGATTTGCGATCACCGCTGACGTATATGCGCGGCTATGTGACGATGATCCCGATGGTCGGCCCCACGGAGCCTAAGCAGCAAGACTACCTGGATAAGATCATGGGCGGCATCGAGCAGATGACCATCCTGATCGACGACTTGCTCGATCTGGGACGGATCGAGGCCGGCGTGGGGATTGTGCGTGAGACGGTGACCGTGGCCGACGTCGCGCGCGAGGCGATCGACTCGATGCAGGGTCAGGCGCTTGCGCGCAAGATGACGCTGAACCTGGATGCCTCGGCGCAGGGTGCGTTGCAGGGTGACCGCCAGCTGCTCAAGCATGCCATCGCCAACTTGATCGATAACTCGATCAAGTATACGCAGGCGGGTGGCTGGGTGCAGGTGAGCATCGAGGAGCGCGAGGGACAGGTGATCGTTCGGGTTAGCGATAACGGCATCGGGATTGCGCCGGCCGACCAACCGCGTCTGTTCGAGAAGTTCTATCGCGTCAAGCGACGGGACACCATCGACATCAAGGGCACCGGGTTGGGCCTGGCGATCGTCAAGTCGATTGTCGAATGGCACCACGGCCGCGCCTGGGTGGAGAGCCAGCTGGGGAAAGGCTCGACGTTTTACATTGCGTTGCCGGTTGAGGGGTAAACCTCACATTCCCTCTCCCCAGAGGGGAGAGGGAATGTGCTCCCGCTGCCTCCAGGGAGCGGGCCGGGGGTGGGGGTGAAAACTTATCGTTCGGCGCGAAGGTTGCCATACGCCGTCGAGTATGGTAGAATCACGCTCGCTCTAAGACAAATGGCGACCCCATCCTAGTACCCCGACCACTTAATTTTGCGGGGTTCGGACGGCAGTTGGACTGCCGTCCGCCGCAGTTCAACTGCGGCGGGAACTACGCAACTTCAGATTGTTGAAGCACTAGGTTGTCTCGCGTCTTTCCGCCCCCGGCCCTGGTGCAGGGGCAATCCCATGGAAAGGAGGACACATCGCGAGCATGCGCCCATACGAAGTTACGTTCATCGTCCGGCCCAATGTTGAAGCCGAAAATCTGAATGCCGTCGTCGAGCGGGTCAAGGGTCTGGTGACCAACGGCGGCGGCCAGGTGACGGAAGTCAACGCATGGGGACGGCGGCAGCTGGCCTATCCGATCAGCAAGATCACGGAAGGCCAGTACTTTTTGATGCGGGCACAGCTGCCGGCGCAGCTGGTCAGCGGGCTGGAGCACGATCTGCGATTGACCGAGCAGATTATACGCTTCCTGATTGTGCGCGCCGACGAATAGCGCATTTCGGATACCGACTGAGGAGGCCCTATGACGCGCGGCCTGAATAAAGTGATGATCATCGGACAGTTGGGACGCGACCCGGAGATGCGCTACACGCCCAGCGGCCGGCCGGTCACCTCGTTCAGCCTGGCCGCCAGCCGGAGCTGGACCACCAGCGAAGGCGACCGGCGCGAAGAGACCGAATGGTTCAACGTGGTCACCTGGGGCAGCCTGGCCGAGATCTGCAAGCAGCATTTGCATAAGGGCCAGACCGTGTACGTCGAAGGCCGGCTGCAAACACGCGGCTGGGAAGACCAGGAAGGTAAGAAGCACTATCGAACCGAAATCGTCGCGAGCGAGATGATCATGCTGGGCGATCGCCGCGGCGAAGCGCTGGATGAACATCTCGGTGAAAATATGCCGAGCGACGAAGAGTTTCCGTTCTAGACTTGCATAACTAGCGCGTCCGCTCGACCGGATACGGGTGGGTAGGACGTTTTGGAGGATAAGTAATGGCTGAAGAAGGCAGTGGCGCCGAATCTCACGGTGGACCAGGGTTCGGCCCGCGCCGCCCCCGTGGCGGGGGTAAGCGCTTCCAAGGTAAACCCAAGGTCTGTCTGTTCTGTGTGGAAAGGGGACAGCGCGTCGACTACAAGCAGTCAGACCTGCTGCGACGTTTCGTGAACGACAGCGGTAAGATCAGACCGCGCCGACAGACGGGCACGTGCGCGCGCCATCAGCGGCTGTTGTCCGTGGCGATTAAGCGCGCGCGCCACCTGGCGCTGCTGCCATTTACCGGAAGCCCGTCGCGTTGAGCCAGCTCGGGCAAGATTGATCCCGAACGGTTTGTGATAAGCATGCGCTAAACGTTAAAACACAGGGCATAGGGTTGACCTATGCCCTGTGCATGAGGCGAGTCGTTTCATGTCCAAGAATCCACATACGTCTCAATTTCCCAAAGAGCTTTCCCGTAAACAAATCTCGCGCGCCGAGCGCGAGGCGCGCAGTACGCGTGTGTTGGTGCTCAGCGTGGGCGGCGCGCTGTTGTTAGCGATCCTGTTGATCGCCTTTGGCGCGTTGCGCGAAGCGGTTTTCATACCTAACGAACCGGTCGCCCTCGTCGGCGATCAGCAAATCCTCACCCGCGAGTTTCAGCAACGAGTTCGCTTGCAGCGCTTTCAGTTGATCCAACAATACAACTTCTATGCCAACCTCGGGTTGCAGGACAACGCGACCCAGGCATTCCAGGCGTTGAGCGACGCTCGCGGCATCGGGTCGCAGGTGGTTAACACGCTCGTGAATGAAGCCTTGTACCGGCAGGCCGCGCCCGAACTGGGGGTGACTGTAACGGCAGACGAAGTCCAACAGGAGCTCGAAACGGACTTCAATTACTTCCGCATCACGCCCACCCCCGCCCCGACGCGAACGCCGCTGCCGACGCCGATGGGAACTATCACCATAACGCCGGAGCCGACGTTCACGCCTCAACCCACGGCCACGCCGGTGACGCTCGAAGGTTTCCAGTCGCTATTTCAGCAGCAGTTAGGCTCGTTGGCCGAATTGGGACTGAACGAAGCGGACTACCGGCGTCTCTACGAGACGCAGCTATTGGTCCAACGCGTGGAGGATATCCTGACGCGCGACACGGTGACGATCACCGCGCAGACGCAGTTCCAGTACATTCGCGCCACGACGAGACCGGATATCGACGCCGTGCAGCAAGCCGTGGAGCAGGACGGCTTTGATACGGTGTACGGCCAGGTGTTATCACAGACTTTCCCCATCACGTCAGTGACGGCGTCCGAGGTTCCATTTACCCCGAAAGAAGAGCTGGCGGAGTTTGCACAGTTTGGCCCGGCGGCGGCCGATACGGTATTCTCGACGCCGATCAGCAGCACGTTCGGCGTGGTGACGAGCACGGATAGCAGCCTGTATTACCTGGGCCAGGTACTCGATCGCCAGGTGCTCGAGATCCCTCCCGACATCCTTGAACGCCGCCGCACGCAGCGGATTCAAGACTGGCTGAGTGAACGCCAAGCCTTGTTAAGCGTCAAGTTCTTGACGTGGGAAGATCGCGTGCCGTCTGAACCCAGTTTGCCAATTAGCCCCTAAGCCTGATGTGAGTTGGTTTCCTGACCGGCCCAGTCTGTGCGCAACTCGTTGAGTCAGTAACTCCCCTTACGCAACAGACCCTTTCACCGCCGAGAACGCGGAGCGCGCGGAGAGAATTTCCTAGCAAATCTCTGCGCCCTCTGGCGTGCTGTATGCCCAGAAGAAGCCGGCTTCTACCAGAGCTGCGGTAGAGGCTTTTTCTTTCCGCACTTGCGCTGCCCCCGACGCCTGTGGACTCAATCCACCTGACGGCAGCTGGGGCAAGCGCGCAGCACGGCGCGGTGCAGGTGAGCGCCGCCTCTCTGCTAGTATGGAAACGAGACCCTGCGCTGCGCTCAGGGTGACGGCGTGCCGGAAAAAGAATAGACCCCGTCCAATGGGGATGACAGAATAGTCGCGACCAGTTATACTGGCGCATCTTGACTGTTTGCTAGAAATAGATGAGCCGCACACCCCGGATGATACGGTTATGGTGTCTGTGACATCCCAAATCGATACGCTTGTAGTCGAAGCGTTGAGCAAGACCTACCAGGCGCCCGAGCGCGAAGGCGGCCTCCGTGCGGCGGTGCGCAGCTTCTTTCGACGGCGCTACCGCGACATCCACGCCGTGCAGCGGGTGAGTTTTCAGATCGGGAGCGGCGAGATCGTCGGGTTCTTAGGGCCAAATGGCGCCGGCAAAACGACGACGCTCAAGATGCTGTCCGGGTTGCTGTACCCCAGCAGCGGCCAGGTCCGGGTGCTGGGTTTCACGCCCTGGGAGCGCCAAGCCGACTTTCTACGCGCCATTACCCTGGTGATGGGGCAGCGCAACCGCCTGTCCTGGGACATCCCCGCGGCCGACTCCTTTTTGCTCAACCAGGCGATCTATCGCTTGAGCGATGCCGACTATCGGGAGACCCTGGCCGAGCTCAACCAGCTGCTCGAGCTCGGCCCGCTCCTGCGCAAGCCGGTGCGCAATCTGTCGCTCGGCGAGCGTATGAAGTGTGAGCTGGCGGCCGGCTTGCTGCATCGCCCGCAGGTGCTGTTTCTGGACGAGCCAACCATCGGCCTGGACATTACGGCCCAGGCGCGCATCCGCACTTTTCTCAAAGAGTACAACCGCCGCACCGGCGCGACGATCCTGCTCACCAGCCACTATATGGACGATGTCACCGCGCTGTGCGAGCGAATACTCATCATTCATCACGGGCGACTTAAGTACGACGGCGGCATCGCCGAGCTGTCACGCCGGATCGCGCCGGTCAAGCTGATCGGTGTAACGCTGCGCAACGCGATGCCCGCCGACCTGAACCGTTATGGCCTGCCGGTGCCGAACGAGAATCACACCGGCAAACAACTGCTCCAGGTCCCGGCCGATGACGTCGCCGCGATTACCGCCCGCCTGTTGTCGGACCTGCCGGTGCAGGACTTGACGATTGAGGATCCGCCGATCGAAGACGTGATCGAGCGCGCGTTTAACGAATAGCTTGAGCATGAATCTCTCTGCGCGCTCCGCGTCTCGGCGGTGAGACCAATACGCTACAGGGGAACAAGCGTATGTTGCAAATCTACCGGCGTTTGTGGCAGGTGAATTGGGCCGAGCAGTGGCAGTATCGGGCCAACTTGCTGATGTATGTGTTGTATTGGCTGGTTTCGCCGATCGTGTATCTGGCGGTGTGGACCACCGTCGCCAACAGCCAGGGCAGCGTCAACGGCCTGACGGCGAACGATTTCACGACCTACTACCTGACCCTGTTGATTGTGGACAACCTGACCAGCGACATCACGCTTCACCTGCTGGCCTACAAAATACAGGACGGCACGCTGGCGACTGAGCTGCTCAAGCCGATTCATCCGATCCTGACCAACGTCTTGGTGAACAACCTGGCGTTTAAGGCGTTGATGCTGATCGTGCTGATCCCGATCTGGCTTGGCCTGTGCCTGCTCTTCCAGCCGAATTTCGGCGCGATCACGCCCCAGTCGCTGCTACTGGCGCTCCCGGCGGTCGTGCTCGGCTTTGGGATCAGCTTTCTTCTCGGCGCGACGATCACCTGTGTCGCCTTCTGGACGACGCGCGTGTACTCCCTGGCCGAGTTCTACTGGGCCATCGTCACCCTCTTCGCTGGGCAGTTTGTCCCGCTCGACCTGATGCCGCCCTTCATTCAACACATCGCCCAGCTGCTGCCGTTTCAGTTGCTGAAATACTTTCCGATCCAACTCAGCCTGGGCAAGTTGCCGCCGGAGGTGATCGTGCGCGACTTCGCCCTGGGCGTCGTCTGGTTCGGCGTTGCGCTGGCGCTTTTCCGAATGGTCTGGCGCGCGGGTCTCAAGCGGTTTTCGGCCGTGGGAGCGTAAGCGCGATGTTCGCCCTCAAGCTCATCGCCGCGCTGGTAAAGATCAATATCCAACAAGAATTGGCCTACCGGGCCGACGCCCTCGTGAACATTCTCGTCAACCTGATGTGGCTCGGCTGGGAGCTGCTCGGCCTGAGCATCCTCTTCAGCAATACGGCCACGCTCGGCGGCTGGGGGCCGGGGGAACTGATCGCGCTGCTCGGCGTGTTCCGGCTCGTCAACACGCTGATGGCCGCGCTCATCTGGCCGAACACCGAAAGGTTTAACGCCGGCGTACGCGACGGCTCGCTCGATTACACGTTTCTCCAGCCGGTGAACAGCCTGTTGCTGATCAGCTTCTCGCGGATCGTCTTCTGGCGCGTCTGGGACATCGTGCTGGCGACGGTCTTGATCGTGATCGGCATCGGCATGAGTGGAGGCGGCGCGACGCCGCTCAGCCTGATCGGTTTTCTACTCCTGATCGCCTCGGGCGCGGCGATCATCTACAGCTTGTGGATCGTGATGCTCGCCTTCACGTTTTGGTTCGTCAAGTTCGATAACAACGTCACGATTTTACAGGCGCTGTTGGACACGGGCCGCTTCCCGGCCACGGTGTACCCGCCCTGGCTGCGCCTGATCGTCACCTTCGTGGTGCCGATCGCCGTCGCGACTACGGTGCCCCTGCAAGCGCTGCGCGGCGATTTGAGCGGCTGGCAGGTGTTGCTGTTCCTCGGCGTGGGAATGGCGAGCCTGCTGGTGGCCTCGCGTGTATGGAAGGCGGGAGTGCGCCGGTACAGCGGCGCCAGCAGTTAGATTTTCGTGCTCCACTGAGTTTAGCGGGAATTCGCGCCAGCCGCGCGGCGCCCAAGATTAAGAAACTTCATCTTCACTTCAGGTTGTCTTCATGTTCATCTGATAGTCTATTCTCGACCATGAAGACGCCAGCCCTCAAGAGAAGAAGCCCAGGCCGCTGCTGAAGCCGCCAACCCGCCCCCGAAGTCCGGTAACCCCTGCGCGGATCCGTTGCCACGCGGTCAGCGCCCGGGAGTGGATCACATGCTCGGATTTCGAATTCAAGAGTTGATGGACGAACAAGCCTGTTACCAATATCTGTTGGAGATGTTGCATCCGCAAGGCTTGCGGTGTCCGCACGGCCATGCCCTTCCTGCCGGTCAAGCGCCGCACGACGCGCATCGCGCGCCGATTCTAGACTATCGGTGCCGGACGTGCGGCGCGGTCTTCAACATTTTCACGAACACGCTGTGGAGCAAGAGCCGGTATAGTTGCGCGACCATCGTGTTGATCCTGCGCGGCATCGCGCGGGGCGTGCCTACGGCTCACCTGGCCGAGGAATTGGGGATTGACCGGGCGCACCTGCTGGAACGGCGGCACGACCTTCAGCACTTGATCGAACAGGGTTACCCACCCGTGGGCGCTCAGGGACGGCGTGGTCACGCCGTATAAGTCGCATTTTCCGCAGCAGTTACCTCCTCGAACGTTTGCAGCCACCGGGCGCACCACACAACTGAACGGGGCTTAACTCGCTGACCAGCGAGTGGCTCCTCTGTTCCTCAATGAAGAAAACTTCATCTCCACTTCAGACTGTCTTCATCTTCGTTTTGGTACACTGTTTTCAGCAGTGCGGAAACAAAGCCTCAACACGGAAGTAGGCAATCTCATCTTCGTTTGAAGTGCGGGCTTACCAGCTCCACTTGCCCCTGAGCGCAGCGATAGCGGGTAGCGCGGCAGAGCCGGGCCAGCCTGCCTGGCCCAATGCGGCCGCTAACCGTGTAAAAAGCGTACGACCGGAGGAGGATCAGGCTTATGAAGACTATTCGAACTATGGCGCGCAAGATCGAAGCCGGCGACGCGCGCATGCAGAAGCGCCGAGTTGGCTTCTTGGTTGTGTGGCTCATCATTGGCAGCCTGGTGGCCGCTTGTGGCGGCGGTTCGCAGTCGCCGGCGCCAACGCTCGACACGCCCGCGACCGACGCAGCAGCTGCCAGCCAGGGCACTCCGACGGGTCAGGGCCGTCTGCCTGGGCCAGAGGAATTCGGCATGACCACGGAGGAGCTGGTCAGCAGCGTCGAAGCGGTAGAGTCGCTGATCGCTACATGTATGAGCGACGCCGGGTTCGAGTATATCGCCGTCGATTACGATACCATACGCAGGGGCATGGTCGCCGACAAATCGCTGCCTGGAGTCAGCGACGAAGACTTCATCGCCCAGTACGGGTATGGGATTTCGACGACGTACACCGGTCTGCCCCCGCAGCTGTCTGAGCTGGCCACTCCGGCCCAAATCGGCCTGGGTGAACAGAACGTCCGAATCTTCAACAGCCTGTCGTCTGCCGATCAGGTTGCCTACAGCCGCACGCTCTTTGGGGAGAACACCGACGCGACCTTCGCGGTCTCGTTGGAAGTCGAGGACTTCTCGCGCACCGGCGGCTGCACCCGCGCTGCCATCGAGCAGGTTTTCAGCAGCGAGCAGTTGAGCGCGACCTACCTCAACCCGTTGGATGCTCTCATCGAGCAAGACCCGCGCATGATCGCCGCCGTGGAGGAATTTGCCGATTGCGTTCGCGCGGAAGGTTTCAACTACAATCATCCGAATGAGATCGAGCCGGATATCAGGAACCGTCTCGCTGCCATCACGCAAGGCGTCCCGCTGGAGTCGTTGTCGGCTGACGCCCAGGCTGCGCTCACCGAACTCCAGGGCTATGAGCGCGCGATTGCCGAGCTGGCCACGCAGTGCGAAGAGGACATCCTCGAACCGGTTCAGGCTCAAATCGAGAGGGAGTTGTACGGCGGTCCACAGCCATGAGCAGAAAACGGAACTTAACGCTCTTCCTGGTTCTTGCACTGGTCGCCCTGGTGGCGGCGGGGAGTTGGATTGCCGGGTCCAGTATCATGACGCCGGCCGAAGCGGCGGCCCGCACGGCGCCGCCGACGCCGTCGCCGATCCTGGTCCCGGTCGAGGAGCGTGTGCTGACGTCCGATATCGTGACGCGCGGCACGGCTCGCTATGGGCTGCCACAATCCATCTCCATTGTTCCATCTGCCTTGAAATCCAGCGCCGGGGTCATCACCACGCTGCCGGCGCGAAACGCCGAGCTGGACGAAGGGGATGTGATGCTGACCGCTTCCGGTCGGCCGGTATTCGTTCTCCAGGGTGACGTCCCAGCCTATCGCGACCTCGTCCCCGGCATTGCTGGCGATGATGTTCGACAGCTGGAGCATGCGCTTGAGCGACTGGGGTTTGATCCCGGTCCGATGGATGGCGCTTTTGATGAGCAGACCAGCGCCGCCGTAGCCGATTGGTATACCTCGGCGGGGTGGGAGCCGTTCGGCCCAACGGCCGATCAGCTCGCCAATATCCGCGCCCTCGAACAGGAGTTGGCGATCGCGGTCAACAGCCGATCGGCGGCCTCCGACGCGGTAGCCGCCGCCGCGCTCGACGTAGCGGCCGCACGCGCCAATGCCGAGAGCGCCAATACAGCGGCTTCCGCCGATGTGGGCGCCAAGACCCGGGCGCGCGATGCCGTCTTGGCCGACCCAGAGTCAACCCCTGAAGAGCGAGCGAACGCCAACGCTGATCTCGCCGCCGCTCAAGCGGCTGAGCGAGCGACGCGAGCGGCGGGCGAAGCGGCCATTCAAGCCGCCCTTGACGCACAGAAGGCCGCCGAACGTGAGGCCCGGCTGGCCGCCAATTCAGCCGGTCGGATCGCCGCCGATCTCGACAATGCCCGACGCAGGACGGGTGTGCAGGCGCCGGCCGACGAGATCGTATTCATGCCCGCCGTCCCCGTCCGCGTAGAACAGATCAACGCTGTCGTGGGGGACGCGGCGAGCGGGCCGGTGACGACGGTGACGAATTATCAATTGGCCATCGATTCCTCCCTCGCCCTCGACGAAGCGCAACTCGTCAAACCGGACATGCCGGTCGCGATTGACGAACCAGACCTGGGGATCGAAGCCACCGGCGTCGTAGCCAGGGTGGCCGATACCCCCGGCACGTTCGGGGTCGACGGGTTCCACATCTACTTCGAGGTGTTTGTCGACGAGACGCCGGTTACGCTCGAAGGCTTCTCGTTGCGCCTGACCATTCCCGTCAAATCCACCGGGGGCGCGGTCACGGTCGTACCGATCAGCGCGCTGTCGCTCGCCGCCGACGGGACTTCCAGAGTGCAGGTAGACAACAACGGGTCGCTTGAATTCGTCGTGGTCGAGCCGGGGCTGTCGGCGGATGGTTTCGTCGAAGTGACCCCGGTTAATGGGACGCTGGCGCCGGGCCAACTGGTGGTGATCGGGTTCGAGCAACAATAGACTTCACATGACGATTACGACTAACCCCGATCCCGCTCAATACGTTCTCGAACTCAACAAGGTCGGCCGGCAATTTGGAACCGAACCCGCCGTCCACGCGCTCGTCGATGTCGATCTGTGGCTAGAGCCGGGCGAGTGGCTGGCGGTGACCGGGCCATCGGGCGCCGGCAAATCAACCCTGCTGCACATCCTCGGTTGCTTGGACCGGCCCACCAGCGGCAGCTATTTCCTGGATGGCATTGACATCGCCAGGTTGAGCGACAAACAACGCGCTGGCCTGAGGAGTCGGCGCATCGGGTTCGTGTTCCAATCCTTCCATCTGTTGCCCCACCGATCTGTGCTAGAGAACGTGATGTTGGCCGAAGTGTACCGTAAGCAATCCCACCTTGGCCGGCGCGAGCGCGCGCTGGCGGCGCTCGCGCGGGTCGGGCTGGGTCACCGCGTCGATTTCTTGCCGACGAAGTTGTCCGGCGGCGAGCGACAGCGCGTGGCCATTGCCCGCGCCCTCGTCGGTTCGCCCAGCCTGCTGTTGTGTGACGAACCGACCGGCAACCTGGATTCAAAATCGAGCGCCGACCTGCTTGACCTGTTTGAATCACTGAACCGGCAAGGTCTCACGCTGGTCATCGTCACCCACGATGAAAAGGTTGCCAATCGCGCCGGCCGCCGCGTGCATATCATCGATGGCGCGCTGACCGATGTCACCAACGGCGAGATTAAGCGGCAACTATCGCCCGCCCCGCGAACGAACGTCAATACGCGCGCCGTGTCGCGTTCGGGCGTCACGCTCCGCGACCTCCTGGAGGAAGCGATTGCGGGGATGTTCGCCAGGCCGTGGCGCATGGCGTTGACCATGTTGGGCATTGTGATTGGATTGACCGCGTTGGTGGCGACGCTCGGCCTGTCGGCCACGGCCAACAATCGCATCATCAGTCAATTCGATGAGCTGGCCGCGACCGGGATTGTGGTCACCGCGCGGTCGGGCCAGGGGGGCGTCGATCCCAGAGCGATTCCCTGGGACGCGCCTGCACGTCTGCTCCGCTTGAATGGCGTGGTGGCCGCCGGAACGCTGAGCGAGGTCAATATCGGCGATACGCTCGTTAGCGCGTCACCCATAAGAGACCCGCGCAGTCAGACCGCTTTCAGTCTTGCGATCAAGGCGGCCTCTCCGGAGTTGTTCACGGCGGTCAGAGCTGATTTGCAGATGGGACGTTTTCCGGATCGGGGACATTCTGATCGGGCCGACCGGGTGGCTGTTCTCGGCCCGACGGCGGCGCAACGGCTGGGGATTGTGAGCCTCGGGCAGCTGCCGGCCATTGCCATCGGCGATAAGCTCTACCTGGTCATCGGTATCCTGCGCGGCGTCGCCCGCCAGCCCGAGCTGCTTGGCTCGGTGATCATCCCTGAAGGTACGGCCCTCCATGATTTCGGCCTGGCCGGTCCCGGCGCGGTGATCGTCGAGACCCGGATCGGCGCGGCGTCGCTCATCGTCCGGCAAACACCGTTGGCGCTGCGGCCCGACAACCCGCGTATTATCAGAGTTGAGTTTCCTCCCGAACCGCAACGGGTGCGTGAAGCGGTGCAGGGTGACCTGAACATCACCTTTCTTTTGCTCGGCGGCCTGTCTTTGATTGTAGGCGCGATTGGCATCGCCAACATCATGCTCGTGTCGGTGATGGAACGGATCGGTGAGATCGGCTTGCGCCGGGCCATCGGGGCCACCCGCGGCCACATCGCCGCGCAGTTTCTGCTCGAAAGCGTGTCGCTGGGTGTGCTAGGGGGCATCTTGGGGGCCAGCCTCGGAGTTCTTATCGTGGTCGCTGTCTCTGCCCTCCAGGCCTGGGCCCCGGTGCTCGACCCGGCAGCGCCGGCCCTCGCGCCGCTTGTCGGCGGCGGGATCGGCCTGGCGTCGGGTACTTATCCGGCCCTGCGCGCCGCACGCATGGAACCGGTTGAGGCGTTTCGAAACTGAAAGTATTGATCCACGAATGAACACGAATAGACACGAATAAAAGTTGGGCTCATGTTCAGAACAAGTGCATGGACAGTAGCTTAGCCCCTGGTGGGCGTGCAACGGGCACGAGGCCCTACACTACGGCGCACGTGTTCAATCCATGAGCGAAAAGTTGTATTTGCGCAGCTGCGTGTTGTTCGTGGATCAGGTTTAATCACTCGCCTTACGCAGTTTGCTCCCCGACCGCGTCCGCGCGGTTCGGGTGAACGGCTGGAAACGCCCGCGAGGACGCGGGCTTAGAGCGAAGTTGAACGGCGGCTGCGTAAGGTGAGTTAATCGCTCCGTGTCTCCGTATCTTCGTGGTGTATAATTTGAATCTGTGCATCAATCGATGGACAGGGTGTTTCGAATGCGCGTCCTAATCGTCGAGGACCAACCCAACGTTTCAAACTACGTCAAACGGGCGTTAGAAGAACAAGGCTATGCCGTGGACTTGGCGCGCACGGGGCAGGAAGCGCTGGATTGGGCCGAAGTCGTGGAGTTTGACCTGATTGTGTTGGACATCATGCTGCCGGAGGTTGATGGCATTACCGTCTGTCGGCGCTTGCGGGACCAGGGGAACCCGGCTGCCATCCTGATGTTGACCGCCCGCGATACCGTAGATGACCGCGTGGTGGGACTGGATGCCGGCGCCGATGATTACCTGGTCAAACCGTTTAATTTGAAAGAACTGCTGGCGCGACTCCGCGCGCTGGCGCGCCGCCGCACCGCCAAAACTTCAACGCTGAAAGTCGCCAACCTTAGCCTGGATACCCGCACGCGCGTCGTGATGCGCAGCAACTCCCTTATCCGATTGACGGCCAAAGAATACGCCATACTGGAATGTTTGATGCGCGAGCCCGGCCGGGTTTTAACCCGCACCGAGATCGCCGAGTCGGTGTGGAACTATGATGTCGACAACCAATCCAACGTGGTGGATGTCTACATTCGCAACTTACGGCGTAAAATCGATGACGCGTTTGATCTGAAGCTCATTCAGACGGTGCGGGGAGCCGGCTATCGACTCTCGGACCAGGATCGCGATGAATGAAACGTCTGAAAACGCTTCGGGTGCGCTTTGCCCTGTGGACGGCGGGGTTACTATTCGCCGCTTTAGCGCTGTTCGGCCTCTTTGTGTACGCGAATATGTCGCGCAGTTTAGTGACAGCCGTCGACGAGACGCTGCGGTTAGTGGTGATTCAACTGGTCGCGGAAGTCGACCTTAGGGGCGGGGAACTGGTCTTAAGCGAAAACCCGATCGAGGACCCGGAATATGCCCAGCTGCGTGAACAGGGTTTCAGTATGCGGATATTGAACCTGGACGGGCAAGCGCTACAAGCGTATGGGCCTTATCGCGATTTGCCATATCCACCCGCAGACTTTACCGTCTCCGAGCAACCCGGTGAGTTTACCACCATCACCGACCCCGATAGCCAGGACCCCGTTCGCGTCTATACCTCTCCGCTGGTGGTCGATGATCAGGTTGTGGGCAAACTCCAAGTTGCCCAAAATCTAAAAAACGTACGACGCACCCTCGATCTGTTACTCCTGACCTTGCTGATTGGTGGGCCGCTCATCGTGATAGCGGCCGGCGGCGGCGGGTATTTTTTGGCCGCGCGCGCCTTAACCCCGATCGACACAATAACCCGCACGGCCCGCCACATCTCCGCCGAGGATTTGTCGGCCCGGCTGAACCTGCCTGAAACCGATGATGAGATGGGACGGTTGGCCGCCACCTTTGACTCGATGTTGTCACGGCTGGACGATGCGTTCCGTCGCGAACGCCAATTCACCGCCGATGCGTCCCACGAATTACGGACGCCTTTGTCCGCCATGCAGACCATCATCGCCAGCACGTTAGCGCGGCGGCGCGCCCTGGCCGAATATGAACAGGCTTTGAGCGATCTGAGCCAGGAAGCCGAGCACATGCGAACATTGACCGAAGAACTACTTCATCTGGCGCGTAACGATGCGCTCCGGCAGCCCGCGAAATTTGAACGGGTCGATCTGTCAATCCTGCTGAAAGATGTGGTTGATTCGCTCCGGCCATTGGCAGAAGCTAAGGGACTGAAGCTCATCGACCATGTGCCAGAGGCTGGCCTGACCTTGATGGGAGATAGTGATGGGCTGATCCGGTTATTTGTGAACCTGTTGGACAACGCCATCAAGTACACGGAACAAGGCTTGATCACCCTTTCGGCCAAACCGTGCAATGGCGAATTGCTGGCAGTCGCCATCAGTGATACGGGCGTCGGCATTCCACCTGAGCATTTGCCCCGCGTCTTCAATCGTTTTTATCGCGTCGATGAGTCCCGTAGCAAGGAGGGCGCCGGTTTGGGCCTGTCCATCGCCCTAAATGTGGCCCGCGCTCACGGCGGCCAAATCGATGTAGAAAGCAAAGTTGGGAAAGGAACAACCTTTACGGTGCAGTTATCAACGAATTAGATGCGCGCTGCTCCACAACCGGCCCGGCATGTATCAGCTGCCGGGCCGGTTCATTACTTGTGGAGGCTATTCCATTGGAGGCGTGTGCTACTCCGCCCGCGCGGTGTGAGCGTACACGTCCTGGCTGACCTCGTAGGCGTGCTGTTCCAGTTCGAGCGCCGCCGCGCGGATTTCGGCCAGCGCTTCCGGGTCGAGCTGCGCGTACTCGACTAGCTCCAGCTCTTCCTGTGAGGCATCGTCTCCGCGCCACCCGACTCGAACCTCGCCTACGCCGCGCGCGTAGTATTTGAGTTGGAAGGCGCCCCTTTCATCCAGGCTGGACTCGGCGATCACCAGAACGTCAGCGTAGCAGTCCACGGGGACACAGGTTTCCTGGCCCATCTGGTCTACCTTCCCGAAGTCCGTCCATTCGACCGCAGGCCCCCAGCCTTGAAAGTAGCTGGGCGTCTTTAGCTTCGGCTCGGCCCGCATCTTGATGCCCGGCCGCGCGCCTTCGAGGCCGGCGATCCAGGTGGGGGCGGCGACGAATTCGCCGTCTTCGTATTCTTCCGGGTGCTCACCCAGGTACCAGACGTTGCCGTCGTTGTCCTGCGCGTAGAAGGCGATCTCCTTCTCTACGATCTCGCCATCGCTGACGTCCACAATCCAGGCGACGACCGTGCGCACACCTTCGATCTCTTTGGTCAGGTCGGTGACCGTGAACTCTAAGCGACGCGCCAACGTCTCACCCTCTTCGGTGGTGGTTCCCTCGTACACCCATTGCGTGCCCGGTGGCAGGGGCATCCACGCGTTGTCGATTTGGGTCGATCGGCCGAAATTGCTGGGATCGAAGCTTTCGAACACCGGCTCGGAGACCCTGCTGGCAGCCGTCGCCGCCGGCGCTGTCGTTGGCTCAGGCGCCTGCGTCGGTTGGGCTGGAGCCGACGGCCCGCAGGCCGAGACCGAAATCAGCAGAAGCGACACTGCGGCTATAGCGAGGGTGTGAAGATGTCGCATGTCAACCTCGTTTCCCTGTTGAGCAGAAAACCCTTGCGAGGGTTTCAAACCCTCGCAAGGGTAACCGTAATCCCATTCCATTCGAACCCGTTCAAGCTCACCGGCAATGGGCCACAGTAGCAAAAGTTGCGGTAACCGTAATCCCATTCCATTCGAACCCGTTCAAGCTTAGTCAGCTCAGTTGTCCCCTTATTTGCCCACAGGTAACCGTAATCCCATTCCATTCGAACCCGTTCAAGCTGCTTGAAGCGCGCCGCCAGAGCTGCCGCTCCAATTCCTGGGCTTCCCAAATCGCAAATACAGGGAGGGCACCACGAACAGATTGAGCACCGTCGAAGTGACCAGTCCGCCCAGAATCACGATCGCCATCGGGTGTTCGATCTCGTGACCGGGAATATTGCCGGCGATCGCCAGGGGCACCAGGGCCAGCCCGGTGGTGAGCGCCGTCATCATGATCGGCGCGATCCGTTCACGCGCCCCGCGCAAGACCAGCTCCGGTCCAAAGGGCATGCCTTCCTCTTCCTCCAGATGCTGGAAGTGACTGATCATCATGATCCCGTTGCGCGTCGCAATCCCCAAGATGGTGAGCAGTCCGACCAGCGAACCGAGCGAGAGGACACCGGTCGTGGCAAACGCCGCCAGGATGCCGCCGACCAGCGCCCAGGGCAAGGTGAAGAACGTCAACGTCGCCAGGCGGAAGTTCCCGAACGAAGTATACAGCAGGAAGAAGATTGCCAGCACGGCGACCAGCCCGGCAATCGTCAAGCTCTGCTGGGCCGCCTGCCGCTCTGCGAACTCGCCGATCACCTCCGCGCGATACTCCAGCGGGAAATCGACACTCTGCAAGGCCGTGTGGACGTCCTGGACCACGGCGCCGAGATCGCGTCCTCGCACGTTGGCCGAAACGTCGGTCTTGCGCGACTGACCTTCGCGCTCGATGACGTTCGGCGCCGGGACGATGCGCACGTCGGCCACGTCCGCCAGGCGCACGTGACCGCCATCGGGCGTGTCGATCAGCAGCTCGCGAATATCGTTCACGCTGTTGCGCGTTTCGGGCGTGCTCCACACGTTCACATCGTACGTCTTCCCGCCCTGGAAGATGTCGCCGACTTCTTCGCCTTGCATCAAGAAGGCTGCCGTCCGGCGCACCTCGCCGGGTTTGATGCCGTACTGGTGGGCCGCGACCAGGTCGACCTTGATATCCACCTGGGGCACCTCGACGTGAAGCTCCTTCTTCAAATCCACGAGCCCGTTGATCCCCTCCAGGGCAGCCCGCACCTCGTCCGCCTTGACGCGCAGCACTTCCAGATCGGGACCGTAGAGGCGCACGACGACGGTATCGCTGGCGCCGGTTAAGACTTCTCGGATGCGCTCTTTCAGATAGGTCTGCACATCGCGCACCAGCCCAGGGTAGCCGTCCACTGTCTCTTGAATCTTGGCCAGCGTCGCGTCGTAGTCGACCGCTGGATCGACGCTGATCCAGTTCTCGGTGAAATAGATACCGTACGGTTCATCCGCCAGCATGGCCTGCCCGATGTGGGAGCCGCAGTTGCGCACCCCGTCAATAGACAGCAGCTCACGGCAGGCCTGCGCCGTGATCCGCCACATTTCCGGGTGAGATGTACCGGGCTTGGTGATCCAATGCATCAGGAAGTCCCGCTCCTTGAACGACGGCAGCAGTTCCTGCCCGAGCGCCGGCCACACTCCTACGCCGGCCAACACGAGGGCCGTGACGGTGACGTACGCCCAGCGCGGCGCGCGAATGATCGGCGCCAGCAGCCTGTCGTAGCCCCGGTGGAGCCAGGTCACGATCGGGGATTGGCGGTGCTCGATCGGCGCGTTGGACAGGAGAATCAGGACCATCGCCGGCGTAACGGTCAGTGCGACGAACGGGGAGACCAGCCCCGCCACCACGTAGGCGCTGGCCAGCGGCTGGAAGAACGCGCCCGACAGACCTTGCAGGAAGAAGACCGGCAGCAGCGCCGAGATTTCGATCAGCGACGCATAGACGATGGCGCCGCGCACTTCGAGCGAGGCCTCCAGCACAATCCGCCAGGTCGGCAGGGCGCTGCCTGCCTTGCGCAGCTGGCGGAGCCGCCGCACGATGTTTTCGACGTCGACGATCGCGTCGTCCACGACGGCGCCGATGGCGATCGCCAGCCCCGCCAGGGTCATCACATTGATGGTCACGCCGCGCAGGTTGAGCACGAGCAGCGAGGCCATCAGCGACACCGGGATGATCGTGGCGCTGATCAACGCCACGCGCCACTCGTACAGGAAGAAGAGGAGCACGACCACCACCAGCACGCCGCCGACGAGCAGCGACTCGGTGAGATTGTCGATCGACTGCTCGACGAAGGTCGCCGGCCGGAAGATGGTGGTGTCGATATCGATGCCGGCCAGACCGGGCCGCATCTCGTCGATCGCTTCTTCCACGCCCCGAGTCACGTCCAGCGTGTTGGCCCAGGGCAGCTTTTCGACGATCATCATCAGGCCGGGACCCTCGTTGATCACGGCATCCCCGATGAGCGGCAAGGTGCCCCAAACTACATCGCCCACGTCGCCCAAGCGCAAGGGCGTCCCGTCGGGCTTCTTTCGATCATTGATAGGCACCTCGGCCAGCGTTTCCGGCGTGATGACCGGCAAGACGGAGCGGATTCCGATCCGTTGATTGGGAGTGTCGATGAACCCGCCGGTGCCGATGACCGAGCCTTCTGAAAATTGCAATAGCCCCACGTCCAGGGCATTCGCGGTAACTTCCATGACCTCGTCGAGCGAAAGGTCATACTCGCGCAGCCGTTCCAGATCGACCTGCACCTGCGGGCTTTTGATCCGCTCGCCCCAGATGGGCGCATTGGCGACGCCGGGCACGTCCAGCAGGCGGGCCCGGATCTTCCAATACGCGATCATCGACAAATCCATCAGGTCATACTTGTCCGAGGAAATCCCGATCTTCATGGCCCGGCTGGTCGACGACAGAGGTTGGATCATGACCGGCGGGGCGGCCCAGGTGGGCAACGACACCGCGGCAATGCGCTCATTTACCAACTGCCGCGCCCGGATGAGGTCGGTTCCGGGCTTGAAGATCAGGACGATGTCCGACAGGTCGGGAACCGACCTGGAACGCATCACGTCCAGCCCTGGTATCCCGTTGAGCGCATGCTCCAGCGGAACGGTGACCAGTTCTTCCACGGAGGCCGCCGACAGTCCGAGGCTTAAGGTCTGGATCTCTACCTTGGGCGGCGCGAATTCGGGAAAGACGTCGACCGACGTGTTGCTCAACCGTGCGATGCCGAAGACCATCAGCGCCGCAGCGAAGAAAATCACCAGATAGCGAAACCGTAGACTTGTGTGAACAATCCAGCGCATGTGATCACCTCCCAGCGCGGTTAAGGGACTGTCTTAAAGACTCGCGCTTCGACCGCGTCTTTGCGGCCGAAGCCTAGCGTTTGGCGAAGGTCGGGAGACCGCTCCCGAACTGGAAGCCCTCGCACGGTTTCCCGTCACTTGGATACCCCGGTCTCGGCGCCGTACAGCTCGGCTCCTCCGACCGTCACCACCGCCGTGCCAACGGCTGGGCCTTCCAACAGAACCGCCAGGTCACCCTCTATGTATTCGACGTTGAGGAGTTGTCGAACGAAGACGAGGGGTTCGGGATTGGAGTACGCCCACGTCTCGCCCTTCAGGCCGTAGATCACCGCGGCGTAGGGGACGACCAGTCGCGGCGTCCCGTTCACCTCTTCGTCACGAACGGGCGCCGTCTGGATGTCGAGCCGTTCGGCCGCCTTCGCCGTCAACACCACCCGCTTGAAGTCCGAGCCTTCGATGTCCTCGATCTGGACCGGCGCTACTTTGCTTGACTTGGCGGGCGATGGGCCGCACGCCACAAGTTGTAGACCGACCATCAACAAGATCACAAGCATCCATCGATTACGGTGTTGCATCTTGCTTCCTCCTGTGCATTTAGCTTTTTCGTATTCAGGCCAACCCTTGCGAAGGTTTCACGCTTGCCCGTGTCCGCCACGCAGTGGCGGCGGGCCACTGGTGCTGCGCCTTCGCAAGGGTGAAGTTGCGAGCTAGCTCGCCAGGGCCGGTTCAGCGATGAGCTCCATGACCGGTTCCGGGCTAGCCCCAAAACGCAAGTACAGGCTGGGTAAAATGAACAGGTCGAGCAGCGTCGAAGTGACCAGGCCGCCCAGAACGACGATGGCCATCGGGCGCACGATCTCGAGACCGGCAATGTCGCCTAAGAGCACGAAGGGCAAGAGAGCCAGCGCCGTGGTGATCGTCGTCGTCAAGATCGGCGCCAGCCGCTCGCGCGCCCCACGCAAGACCAGCTCTGGCCCGAAGGCTTCGCCTTCATGCTGTTGGAGATACTGAATGTGACTGGTCATCACAATGCCGTTCCGCACCGCAATTCCCAGCACCATAAGTAAACCGATGAGCGTACCGAGCGAGAGCGCACCGCCGCCGAGGAGCGACGCTATCACTCCGCCGGCCAGGGCTACGGGCAAGGTCAAGATGGCGACAATTGCCAGGCGCCAACTCCCGTAGGCCGCCTGCAAGAGGAGGAAAATCCCGATCAGCGCCACAGCTCCGCTGAGGAGCATACGCTGCTCGGCCACCTGCCGCGCCGCATACTCGTCGAGCACTTCCGCGTGGTACTCTAGCTGGAACGGGACTGCCTGGATGGCGCGTTTGACATCGCTAGCCACGGAGCTGAGATCACGCCCCTGCACGTTGAAGGCAACGTCAAGGTAAGGCGAGATGGCTTCACGGTGTATGACGATCGGAGCCGACGTGATGCGCACATCGGCCACATCTCCCAAACGAACTGGATCGCCGGTGGGCGTTTCGATCAACAGCTCGCGAATATCGGTCAGACTATTGCGTATTTCAGGCACGCCCCACACCACCACGTCGAATACTTTCTGTTCTTCGAATAGGCTGCCGACCTGCAGGCCCGACAATAAGATAGCCGCCGCCCGGCGTACATCGCCCGGTTTGATGCCGTGGGTTTGGGCTGAGGCCAGGTCCACTTCGATTTCCAGAGTGGGTTCCTCAACGGGGAGCACCACATGTGGATCGACCACGCCGTCGATCCCTGTAATGGCCTGCCGCACCTTCTCCGCCTCGCCGCGCAGGGCATCCAGGTCCTCGCCAAAGACACGCACGGCGATGCCGTCGCTGGCGCTCGTCTGCGGCTGGCCGAGTGTCTGCTGCAAATAGGTCTTCACCTCGCGATTTAGCCCCGCGTAGCCGTCCACCGTCTCCTGCACGGCGGCCACTGTTGCATCATAGTCGGCCTCAGGATTGAGGCTGATCCATAGCTGGGCGGAATTGATACCGACCACTTGATCCCCGAACACGGCGCGCCCCACATGGGCGCCGACATTGAGGACGCCTGGAATGGCCCGCAGCTCTTCACTGGCCCGAGCCACGATCCGATCCATCGCTGGACGGGACGTGCCGGGCGGGCCTTCCAACTGGATCGTGAGGTACGGTTCTTTGAAGGTAGGCAGCACCGACTGCTGGCCGGCAAACGCCAACGACACCACACCAGCCACCACGATCACTACGACGGCGACGTACGCCAGACGCGCCTTTTGAACGATCCGCGCCAGGGCTCCGTCGTAGCCACGCTGTAGCCAACCCACGAGCGGTGACGGGCGGCGCTCGAGCGCTCCATTGGACAGGCTTGACAGCAAGATCATGCTTAGCGCCGGCGTGACAACCAGTGCGACCGCCATCGATACCAGCACCGCCAGCGCATACGACGTGACCACCGGCTGGAACAATGCGCCGGAGGCACCCTCCATGAAGAAGACTGGCAACACAACCAGCAGCATGATCAGCGTCGCGAAGATGAGGGTACTGCGCATCCTGGCCGAGGCCTCAAGCACGATCGTCGTAGTCGGCTTGTCACTGCCCGCCTTGCGCAGCTGGCGGAGACGCCGCGCGATGTGGTCGACGTCGATGATCGCGTCGTCGATGATCGCGCCAATCGCCACCACCAGCCCCGCCAGAACCATCGCATTGAAGGTCGCCCCACGTTGGTAGAGCACGAGCAGGGACGCCATCAGAGACAAGGGGATGACCAGGGCGCTGATCAACGCGACCCGCCAGTTCCACAGCAAGGCAAACAGAGCCACAACCACGAGAGCCGCAGCGACGACCAGCGCATTGGTAAGGTTGGCCGCCGCCATCTCGAGGTAGGTCGCCGGCCGGAACAGGGTGGCGTCAAACTCGATGCCTTTCATACCGGGCCGTAACGCATCGATCGCCTCTTCCACTCCCCGCGTCACCTCCAGTGTGTTGACGCCGGGTAATTTTTCGACCACGAGCAGCAGGCTGGGGCTGTCGTTAATGATCGCGTCCCCAATCAGCGGTTGATGATCTTCCACCACCGTGGCCACGTCTCCCAGGCGCAGCGGCGCCGCCTCCTCGACGGGTACTTGAGCCAGGTCCTCGGGTGAGGAGATGGGCAAGACGTGCCAGATCCCGAGCCGTTGATTGGGCGTGTCGATGAAGCCGCCGGTACCGGGCGACGACGCTTCCAGATAGCTCAAGGACGACACCCACAGCGCGTTCCCCGTAGTCTCGACGACTTGCTGTAGCGAAACGCCTTGGGCTTGCAGCTGTTCTGGATCGACCAGCACCTGCAGTTGCCGATCCCGATTGCCCCAGATGGCTACGTTGGACACGCCAGGTACGCCCAGCAGGCGCGGGCCAATCACCCAACGAGACAGCACCGACATCTCAATCAGGGATATGTCCTTCGAGGACAGCCCGACGATCATGAACCGGCTGGCCGACGATAAGGGCTGGATCATCGTCGGCGGTTTTGACACGTGTGGCAGCCCGACCGCCGCCTGCGCCAGGCGCTCTGACACCATCTGCCTTGCACGGAAGAGATCAGTCCCCGGCTCGAAGAAGATCACGACCGACGACAGCCCGGGAACGGACTCGGAGCGAATGACGTCGAGCCAGGCCACCCCGGCCATTAAGTCCTGCTCCATCGGGACAGTGATCATCTGTTCCACTTCTTCCGCGGACAGCCCGAGGGCTTCGGTCTGAATCTCCACAAACGGCGGCGAGAACTCGGGCAAGACGTCGACCGGCATGTTGCGAAGTTGCCCGACGCCAAAAGCTACCAGCGCCACGGCGATGACAACTACCAGGAATCGAAACTGCAAGGCCCACCCAACAATTCCACGTATCATAGCTGAAGACCTCCTCTCGCAGTCACTCTTGCAACCCCGAACTGGGTACCGAACAACTCGGCCGCTCCGGCCGTCACGACCGCAATGCCAGAGGGGTGGCCCTCCGACAGAACAACCAGGCGCCATCCATAGTCTTGCACCATAACCGATTGCGCTCCAGGGTATGAAAGTTTTCGGCCTATGTCGGTTCAGAGATGGAGCGACTCAGGAAATGCCCTAAAGATAGGCTATTCCATCGCGATTTCACCTCAAACGCTACGATTTCTTACCATTCACCCATTGCATTAGGCGAACACTCTCTGGTACAATACGCAACGAAGACGAGCGTATGCTAATTCGCTTATCTTCACCACCAGCCAGCCGAGGAACGTTGCGAGCGGAACTCGGCTGGTTTTTCATTCCTGCAAGTCGCGGCTCCCCGCCGACTTAGCAGCTCATCTTACGCAGCCGCCGTTCAACTTCGCTCTAAACCCGCGTCCGCGCGGGCGTTTCCAGCTATTCACCCGACCGCGACGGGAGCACCCCCTCCGCTGCGCTACGGGGGCTATAGTGCACTCGCCGCAGGCGGGTGGGACGCGGTCAGGGAGCAAGCTGCGTAAGGTGAGTTAGCAGCTAAACCGCGCTAGCAGTTTGTCGGAGAGCGGCATTAAGCCGTTCGATAGGTGATACACTTCAGGCATGAGCCGAAAATTCAAAACCGCCAATTACGAAGAGACGCTTAACCTTACGATTCGGCTGGGAGAAGCTCTACCGCCTAATC
>DATDPU010000133.1:0-13800 GCA_035292585.1 Anaerolineae bacterium
AGCCAGCCAGGCTTCCAGCGCCTGCTTCGTCCGGCCCTGCGCCTCTTCGACGGGTCCCAGCCATTCTCCCAGGCGCACTTTCGGCCCGGCGAGCTCCAAGCCATGCTCACCCATCGCGATGGCTTCGGCGCTATGCTTGAGCGTGCGCAACCGTTCCGCCACCTGTAACGCTTCATCGGCAGCGGCCAGATGCTGCTTGGAAAACTTCACCGCCTCCGGCACGCGATCGAGATCGCACAGTTTGAGGGTGTAACGTAAGTGACGCCCGGCCCGCTGGCACAGGTTGAGATACTCTTCAATGCGGCCTTGTCGTTCGAGAACGTTCAACTTGGCTTCGGTTAAATCGCCGATGTGCGGCTCCGGCCCGCTCCACCCGACGCCGTAACCCTCAGCGTCATACGCTGCGTCGGCTTCGTCAGCCTCCCACTCCTCTTCCAACGCCTCCGCATGGCGCGAGGTCGTTTTGGCCGACGCCTCTTCCCAGCCGTACTCCAGCGCCTCAAGCGCCACGTCGAGCGCGCCATCGATGCCGTAATCGCCCAGCTGCTTCGCGAACTTCTTGAGTCGATTGGCGAGCTGCTCGCGCTCGACGGCGCTCAGCTCCAGGCTCAGGATGCCCTCGGCCAGTGGTTGGCCCAGTTCATCGAGAAAGCCGCCCAGGTAGCCATCCGAGTCGTCGATGTATTCGATGCCGTCGCCGGCTTCTTCGATAAGCGCCAGCAAAATCGCCAGAGCGGTGTCAGGGTCGCCGGCATCGAGAAACTTCAGCGCCGACGCCTGCACGTCGCGCAGTTCATCCGCCAACCCGCCGACGTGCCAGTACGCTTCGGACGCGCGCATGCGGTCGAGGCTGTGCATGATGTTGCTCACTTGGCGGCGGTAGACTTCGGGATCGACCTGCTTGCGTTTGCGCTTCTTGGATTTGCCGGATGCAGATGGAATCGAAATCGCCGCCTCCACCCGGTCGTATAGCTCGGGCTGATCGCGCAGCAATTTCGTCACCAGCGCAATCAGGTCATCACGGCTGAGATCGGCCAGCAGGTCGGCCGGCTCCTGGCGGACGGCGAACTGTTTGGAATCATGGAGATACGCGAGCAGCAGGGCAACCAGGTGTTTGCAATATCCACCGTAATCGTAAGGACAGGTACACTGCGCGGAACGGATGCCGGCTCCGTCCAGTTCGATGCGCACTTTGTAGTACGGCTCCTGCGTGCCTTCGCAATCGGCAATCAGGATGTGGCCTTGCACCGCCGCGTTCGAGATAGCGCCACTCTTGTAGAGCGCCTGCCCGCGCTGGAAGCTTTGCGGGTCGGCCCCGGCGCGGATGATGGATTCGGTCAGTTTGGGCAATTTCATGGGGTTTCCTTTGAACCTCAAAATACGGTGCTCTGTCCACCGCGTCCTCGCGGTGGACGCCCGCGAGACGCGGGCTTCGAGCAACTTTTCAGACAGTCTCTTAATCTACTCGCCGCCGAGAACGATCGCCTCTTGCTCCAGTTTCAGATCCCGCTTGAGCAGCGCCTCGATGAGTGACCGCATGTCGCGCAGGGCCGGACGGCGCGCCAGGCGCGCCAGATTCCGCTGGTCGCCGGGTGTGAGTGGGCGCGCCCATAGCGCGTGCGCCTCCAGCGTCGCGATGTCCATGCGATAGGGCTCAAAGCGTGGACTGACTTGCTCGCGCAATTGAGCCAGGATATTCAGCCCGCCGAAGTCGATGTCGGCCCAGGCATACAGCGGCACACTTTCAGGCAGATTGTCAGCCAGGCAACGCAGCAAGTGGCGACAGGCGGGCGAAGGGTTACCCCACAGACACAGCGCAGCCAGGCGGCCCGTCCTCTGTGTATCATAGTGGCGAATGAGTTCGTAGAACGCCGTCGGATTTTCGACGCACACGACGTGCGTGGCGTCGACAGTGACTTTCTTCAGATGATGCGCCTGCGCCGCCGGCAGGCCGACCGACGGATAGAAGCCATCGGTCTCGATCACCTGCCCGGCATCATCGACCAGTCGCCACGCGCCATGCCCGTACAGATGCGTGGGGTTGGCGGTCAGATTCAGCTCACGCAGGATTTCGTCGTTGGACCACTCCGTCCAGTCAGGTTGCCCTCGGCGAGCGAGCGTGCACAGCGCCCCAATCAAGTCCTCGAAGCGCTTGCTGTCGTTGAAGACGCGCACGCTGAACACGCGGTAGGGTGTCTCCTCGCGCACCGCTTCCAGCGCGTCCAGGGCGGTCAACACGTCGCGGTTGAACGCGGCATCGGTCAGGTTGAAGGGTGCGGGCGATTTTTCCGCTTTGAGTCGATCGAGGCAGCGCTGGATGGCGGTCAGCCGCCAACCGTCGAAGCGAAAGCGTTCACCCAGCAGCAGTTCGGTCAGGCGCGCGCGGTGAACGGCTTGCGGTATACGATCCAGCCAGTCAAAGAGGGCGCCGGCCTGTTCGACGACGAGCGTAACCGACGCCAGCAGATGACCCGTCTCGCCGGGCAGCCAGTCGAGTTTCACCAAGCCGAGACGCTCAAGCGTCTGAAACTGTTCATTAGCCGTCTGGCGCGGCGTCGGATCGATCTGGCTGTGGTAGCCGGGAAGAGGCGCATCGGCCACCGAGTAGCGGACGGCTCTCAAGCCGTGCCCGGCCTCTCGTTCTCGGGATTCGAGGGAGCGGCGCTCGTAGGCATCAAGCAGAGCGTGCAGAATAGAGGCAACGTCGGGGGAAGGGAAGAAGTTGAGTTCGAGCGATGTCATTCCTGCTTGCGCCGGTCGCGAAGCCAGCGAGTGGCTGCGTCATCCAACACATCCGTTTGCCGTTGAGGACCATCAAGGAAAAGAGGGAGATTGTTGAGAACGTTGCGCCCAAGGATGATCTCGCGGCTGGCTTCGTCGCCAGCGACTTGCACGCCAGGAAGACGTGCGTCTTGGATCTGCAACTCCACCAAGAAGAACGCAACCGGATGGGCATCGCCCCACAAGCCGCGTATTCGTCCTTGGCCGACAGGGTGAGCTTTGACTCGGCGAATCAATGACAGGGGTAGCACCGCCATGTCCGCGCCCGAGTCTATGATAGCCTCGAATGGCCCCAGCCTGGGCGGCTCACCCGCTGGCCCGATGCTCACTTGGAGCACCGGTATGGGGAAGACGTGGTGAAGGTAGGGTGTTGTCACGGGATCGGAGTTCCGAGGCGTGGGCTGCGAATCGTATAGGTCTCGACCGGTTCAACACCCACCCGTGTAATGAGGACAGGCTCATCACCAAAACGCTCGCGAACACGCTGGTAGACCTCGAGCAACTCATCTCCGCTATCTACCACTTCCCCGTCACGCATGGCTATGACCTTGTCGGCATACTGCGCGCGGAGTTGAGCGTGTCTGGCATAATAGCGCTCTGCCTCCTCGTGGATCTTCTTGTTTCGTTGCTCCCACAGATCGTCTTCTAGCCAATCGTTGACCAGCTCCTCAATGCTTTTCTGGCGACGTTCTGCCTCTGGACGCAATTGTTCCGCCAGTTTGGGACGCAGGTTCACCGCAGTCATTGGCGTACCTCCTTCGCTTCAACACCAGTGTACCATAATTCATGACTCGCCCTCAATTTCGGCCAGCATGTCCGCCTTGTCGATCTCGATGACGAACGAGTGGTTGTTCTTGCGCACGACGGTGCGGACGGAATCGACGTGCGGCAGGAGCGCGCCGGACTTGTCGGGCGGGGTCGCCAGCAGCACCTGCAGGCCGGCCTCGCGCATGAACTGCAAGGCGCTGGCCGTGCGGGCGGTATCCATCTTGCTGAACGCCTCGTCGAACAGCGCCAGACGGATGGTGTCGGAGGCGCGCGGCTGGGTGAGGCGATAGGCTTGCGCGAACGAGGCGGCCATCGCCACGTAGAAGGGCGTGGTGGTTTCGCCGCCCGACTTCTTGGCGTTGATTTGACTGAGCAGCGCGCGGTCGCCGCCGGGATAGTGGATGCGGACATCGTATTGCAGGTAGTTGCGATAATCCTGTAGTTCGCGCAGTTCGATCGACGCTTCGTCAGCCATACCCCGCGTGAGCCGCTCGAACAGCAAATCCCAGCCCTGTTGGTGCTTCTGCCGGAAGTCGGACTCGAACAGCGAGTCTCCCAAAATCGATTGGCTGTCCATCACCATATCGTACACCTGCCGCAGCGACGGCTCCGGCCGGGTGATGAACTCGAAGCGCTCGCCGCCGAAGCGCAGGTCCTTGAGCGTGTCGTTCAGGTAATCGAGTTGTTGGCGGGCCTCTTCGATTTGCTCGCGCAGGCGATGGATGAAGTTCTCGACGAGTTCCTGCTCGGCCAGCGCGCGCTGCTCGGCAATGCGCGCTTCGTACTGCGGCAGTTCCGACTGCGTGAACTTCTCCCGTTCGCGCAGGTAACGCGCCGCGTCCTCGTCTTCGTCGTAACCGAAATCGTAGCGCAGGCTGTAGGCCTGCTTGGCTTCGCGCAGCTTGTCGCGGCTCTTGGATTCCGCGCCTTGATAGTCGCCTTCGTAGCGCGTCGCGTTTTGCAGCACGGTCTCCAGCGGCTGGCGTTCGCGGCGGCGATCGTACTCCTTCGCCACGTCCTCCTGCATATCCTCCGCCAGCTCTGTCGACAGGAATTGCTGCGCGCTGTGCAGCGCCTCGTCGATGGCTTTCTCCAGGGCGGGGATGATCGCGCCGCCCAGCGTTTTTGCCTGATTCTCCCAGCCGCCGATCTGCCGATCCAGTTCCGCGACTTCCGCTTGACCTTTTTCAACTTCGGCTGTGCGGCGCTCGACCTCGGCCCGCAGCGATTCGGCCGTGCGCGTGTCGAGCGCCGCGAGTTCGGCTTTCACCGTCTTCAGCTGCGCGACCAGCGCCGGGATACGCTCGAGGTCGGGCAGGGCATGCTCCAACTCGACGAAGCGGCGCACTTTGTCGCGGGTCAACGCCAGCCGCTCGCGCAGCGCCAGCGTCCGATCGTTCAGCGTCGCCAGCTCGCCCGCGATTTCCCCCAGCCGCGCCTCGAGTTGCTCAATGCGGCGCGGAATGGCCCGCTCGCCGATGAACCAGCGGCGATAGATGCGCGGGTTGAGGTGGCTGGTGGTAAAGTTGCGCCGGACGAAGCACTCGCGCGTCACGGCCGTCCGATGATCGCGCATGGCTTCGAGCGTATCGCACTTGACGTAGCCGCCCAACACCAGGTCGATGAAGGCGCGTGCGGCGGGATGATCGGTGTGAATCTCGGAGGCAAGGGAGGTTGAAGGGATATTGCGTGGAGCGTATTTCGTAATTCGTTCGGCGTCGAGGAGACCAACGCCATGCAGGTCGTCCGTGTGGCGGCGTTCACGGTACAGCCGCATCGCGGCGTCGTAGTGCGCTGGCGGCACGAGCAGTGTGAACCGGTTGTGACCCAACACCCCTTCGACGGCGTCCTGCCAACTGTCGTCGGGGATGCGCAGCGCTGTGCACAGGTAGATGACCTCGTCCGCACTCAGACCCAACCCGTCGCGCAGCAGCCGGCGCAATCGCGCGGCCTGAGGCGCTTCGGCTTCGTAGCTGGCTTCGCGGTCGCCGGTTCGCAGGCTGCGCAGCTCGCGCTCGATCGATTCGGCCTCTTCACGCAACAGGCGTGTCTGCTCGTGCAACAGCGCGTCCTGGCGCGAGTATTCTTGGCCGAGGGAGTCGAGGCTGGAGATTAGAGGCTGGAGGTTGGAAGTTGGAGATTGGAGGTTAGGCGCTTCGCGTGGAGGCTGCGCGACGAAGGCATCCAACACAGACGGAACAGGCTGATCGTCGGCGAGCAGCATCTCGCGCAACTTCTGCGCGTCTGCCGCCTCGCGAGCGAGACTCTCTTTAACGCGGGCCTCGCGCTCGCGCAGGGCGCGCAGTTCGGCGTCGAGTGCGGCGATCTTTTCGCGCAGGTCTTTCTCGCGCGCGGCGGTCACGTCGGTATTCAGCGCGATCTGCGCGTCCAGCAACGCCGCCTGCGCGCGCTTGAGTTGCTCGGTCAGTTCGTCGCGCTGTAGCGCGGCGCGATTGAGCGCCAAGCGGATCTCGTCGAGTTCGAGGCGGCGGTTTTTGAGTTCGGCCAGATGGGCATCGCCCTGGGCGCGGCGCTGGATGTAACCATTGGTGATGCGGCGGCGATGGTGGGCAATGCGCTCCTGATCGAGCTCTTCGATGCGATCAAGCGCCGCGATACGCTCGCGCACGTCGGCGGCCAGGCTCTCGAAGTGACGCAGCGTCTCGAGCTGCGCTTGCAGCGTTTTCACGTCGACCAGGTTTTCGTCGAGCAGGTAGTTGTGGACGAAAGCGCGGATGTCGGTGAGCGGGCTGAAGGCCAGCCCTTTGACGACTTTGGCGAGGAAAGATTCCTTGAGCTGGCCGAGGCGGTTGAGCAGGTGGAAGCGGTAGTCTTCCAGCTTGCTGAAGACTTGCGCCCGCGCGCCGCGCGGCAGAGCGAAGTGTTCCAGGCGCCGCTTGAAGGCGCGACTGTCGAAGACCTGGCCGGGCGCTTTGAAGAACCAGTCGTCGTTCAGCCCGGCATTGTGGACGATGAAATAAACCACGTCGAGTTCGCGCCCGTCTGCATAGGCATCGATGACCGCGCCGTGGACGAAGGCAGATTCATCCGAGTTGCGAAACTCCAGCGCGACCACACCGGTGGCATCGCCGCGCAGAAAACGTTGGCCCTCGGTGCCGAGTTCGCCGCGCACGTAACCGGCCAGGGTGCGCTTGCCGCTGCTCAGCGCGGCGACGTTGAACTTCACGTCGCGTTGCCCGCCGACCAGCGCGAACTGCACCGCGTCGAGCACGGTGGACTTCCCCACCCCGTTGACGCCGATGAAGTAGGTGGTGCCTTGACACGAGATGGTCGCGTTCTCGAAGAGGTGCCAGTTGATCAAACGGATGCGGGTGAGGAGTTTCATGAGCCATTGTCACCAAGGACGAGGTTTCGCAGCTCATCTGCAATGTTTCTAACCCGTTGAATAGTTATCGCATCGATGCCCGTTTCAGTCTTGGAAAGGTGTTCTATCAACCTGGATAGTTCTGCTTCGATCACATCAGCCGTTTTTTGCTCTTGGAAGGCTTTGAAGAACGAGAGCCAGTGTTTGGCTTGAATTCCTGCTAATGCTTGCGACCTGGCCGCTTCTAGATATTCATCCATCAAGCCCGTGCGCGCAAATCGGCCGAAATTACCTCCCGAGTCAGAGGCGGGCTTGTCGGCGATCTTGTCCGCTTTTCTTGGATAAGGTGCCACACCTGCCGGAGACGCGATACGGGTATCGGAAGTGGTTTCTCGCAAATGCTGCCAATGATAGTTTCGATAGTCAGCGGCATAGCGAGCCGATTCAACGAAGGGGGTAAACACCCTTGGCGAACCCGAGATCACACTGGATAGCGCCCATGGCACGACAACCAGCAAATCGTGCGGGCTACAGGCAGCGGGCGTGACTTGAAATCTGAAGCTGGGTTCACCTTCTTTAGCCAAGAGGTACCAGCCTTTCAACTCAATTCCGAGAATGATGGCTTCATCGGCTTCGCTGGGCGTTAGTCTTCGAAGAAGAACATCTGGGAACGTTTGAGCCTGGCGCACGAAGCCGTACAGTTTGTACCTATCCTCAGGATCCCAGATCGAACGCATTGCATTCAATGTACTAACAACCTGCTCTTCAATCGTTGCGCCAAGTGTTGCGTTCAACGTGAAAATATCGGTCGCCATGACACCGGCGATCACCGTCTCGGTTTTGAAATAGAACGGCAGGACGTAAATTGCTTCTCGCACCCGCGTATATAGGGTGAGATGCTCCCAGTTCGGATCCGGAAGCGTTCGTACAGGAAAATCGACACTACTTGCCATTGGCAATTCCTTGCTTTAGCTGGGTGCCCTGAGAACCATTTGCCCTTAACTTTGTGTAAGTAGGTTCCACAGGCGCGGGTCTGAATCGCTCTATGGCAATTTCGTAGAAATCTTGACGAATTTCGGCGCTCAGACAACGCCTTTTCAGATTGCGGGCAGCAACTCCTACTGAACACAGCCCGCCGAAAGGCTCCCAAACGAGATCGCCTTCATCCGACGATGCCCGAATGATCACTTCAAGTAGTTTCAGTGGCTTTTGATTCGTATGAACACACTTGTACTCCGCTTTTAAGCGCTCTGAGCCCCGAACGGCTGGCTCACGCCAAACATTTGTTACACCCACTTCACAGTAGAACTTGGCGCGCATCCGCTCCCATTCGGCCCCGGTCAGAGAACGTTGCCTATCAAGCGAGAAGTATGGGCGACCGCTCGGATCGCCATGCACATTAGCGTAGCGCACAAGGCCTTCGAAGGCTTCGACCGGCGGGTAGTACCAGAGATGATCTTTTGTGAAGTATTTCCGAGTCGCGGCGTTTTTTACGCCGCTGGCTTCGTTCGTTTTATACAGCGGCAACTTGGAACGCTCCCATTCGGCCCGAAGCCATTCCTGCATCGTCAATTGACGGCCATCGATCTCGAATGTTGCTTCTTTTACATATTGGACACAGACTTCAGTAACTACCGGGAATTTCCTCAGGCTCTGAGTATTAGCATTGCCAGCAATGTGAGCAATACCTTTATCCCAGACATGGCAATTACGATATGTCCAGCCGTGCTTGACTAGAACTGGATGGACATTGGCCCAGCCGATTTCGGTGTTCCAGAACCACAGTGTCGTGAGCGGTGTCGCTTTAGCTGACCAAGCGCGGATGTGGGGTTCGTACCAGTTCGCTAGACCCTCCGGTGTGGGAGGATCGCCATCGAAGCCCCCCACACCGTATGGACCATCAGAGACAATGACAACCGGCGATTGCCAAAGTTCATAAAGTGTCATTACATCAGCGCAGTGGAGTGTCACACCATTGAGGGAAAATACATGGGGTGACGGTTTGGAGCCGTTGCGGGTCATTGTAGTATCTCCTCAGGATACTCTGTTACTTGCACGCACAGTTTACCACATCCTTCAACCAGCAGAATCATCCGATCAAAATGGCTCATCAGTGTCGATGTCTTCTTGTGATTGTGCTTCTTCATCCACTGCCCGATACCTGCGCAGCCAGGCTTCCAGCTCGTCGGCGCTCTTCACCGGCAGGATCATGCGCACCGAGCCGCGCAGGCGCAGGCGGGCGTCAACCTGGCGCACATCGATCGTCTTGCCGTCGAGCGTGTCGATCAGCCCCAGGGCGCGCAGGTGGCGCAAGAGCGCCTCGTATTGGACGATGCCCAGGTCGCGATCCTTGCCGGTGATGGTGCGATATTCCTCGCGCACCTCGCCGATCGTCACCACCGGATCGCTGGCCAGGCTGAGCTGCTCGATACGCTCCTCGTACAGTTTGCGCAGCACGACGATCATCAGCGACTCGTCCAACCGGTAGCGAGCGCGGCAGTAGCTGAAATCGGAGACGACTTGAAAGATGCGGTGATAGTCGTCGTGCAGCAGGCTGAAGCCGACCAGCCGCAGCAGCGCTTCGAAGACAGGTTGATGGCGATGGACGAAGTAGTAATCGTCCTTGTCGGCGTCGGCGTCCTGATACAGAAAGGTCTGCCCCAGCAGCCGATTCATCACGCGAGGCACGTCGCGGCCCGCTTTTTCAGTCAAGCCGGCGGATTCGAGAAGGGAGTCGGTATCCAGGGACATGGTGACCCGTAGACAGTGAACAGTGAGCAGTGAACGGTGAGCAGTGACGGCGAGTTACAACTTGATCAGTTGAAAGGGTGCGACGCGGTACGGGCCGACGGTGACCGGCTCGCCGGGTACCACTTCGACGCCATACTTCACTTCGGGATGATGGCCGTAGGCGATGATCGTCGTGAAGCGATGCAGATCGTCGATCACCTCAGGCGGCAGTTCGCTGACATGCAGCGCGCGATGCCCGTTGAAGAACCCCAGCACGTAGCGATTCACCTTGTCGGGCGTGAGCGCCTGTGCAACATCCTGCAACGTGGCGCTTCGCAGCGCAGCCAGATCGCTGGGATGCAGTGTCGGGGCGACAATCGCCACTGGAGTGAAGGGCGCTCGACGCTTGGGCGGTGTGTAGAAGCTGCGCGCATCCGGCTCGCGGACCGGCTGATGTTGCAGGCCGGGCGCGTCTTCGGGCAAATCGAGTTCGCCGTCGTTCTGCAGCGCCGCCAATCGTCGAGCCAGGGAAGCCAGGCGATCTTTGAAGCTGCCGTCTGCGCTGACTAACTGATAGCGAATCTGGCGCAGCGAGGTGCGCAGGTATTGCGCGTGCCGCCGATCGATTTCCTCCAGCAGCGGATCCAGCCCTTCGAGCTGGTGGATGATGAACTGCATGAAGTGGCCGAGTTCGTCGGCGGCCTGGGCCGGCGTCAGGCGTCCCTGCGCTGCCAGTTCTTCTGCCGTTCGATCCAGCCATTCGCGGTTGCGCTGCCAGGCGCGCAGCTTGCTCACGATGTCGCGCCGATAACGTGAGATATGATCCGAGGTCTTCAGCGCATGATAGGCATGTCCGAGCGTTTGGGCATAGTCGTCGAATTGAAGTTGCAGCAGCTCGGCTGGGCTGCGCCCGCGCGTGGCGCGCTCGATGTAGCGGCGGATGTTGTGGTTGAGTTCATTCAGCCCGCGCACGACCTGCCGCACGTTGTCGTAGGCCTGCGTGATCGCCAGCGCCGGCGAGAAATCCTTGCTGCGCGAACTCGTGATCAATTGATGCGCGGTATACAGCTGTCCGGCGAACTCGCGCGGCTTCTGAGCCTGGATGGCGCGAAAGGCTTCAAGCAAGGTGAAAGCATAATCGGGCAGGATGATGGTTTCAGAGTAGTCGGCGTGCTGCTCGCGCTCGACCCAGCCGTTCTCGGCCAATCGGCGCAGCAGGTACGCGGCATAATCCTGTTCGGTGAGTTGGCCGGTGATCGGGCTGCGGCCTTCCGCGTCGTGCTGCGCCATGTCCGCCGCGATCTCGGTGTCGGCGCTGGCATTGCGCAAGTAATCGACAATCTCGCCGATGACGGCCTCGCGCGTAAGGCCGAAGCGATTGAATTCGGCCAACTCGTACAACTGCAGCAAGATCGCCATGTAGTGGCGCTGCAGGGTGATAGCGCCCTGCGTGCCAAACAGGTTGAACAAGTTGGCGGGCAGGACGTCAAACGGGTTGGCTGTCATGGCCCCCGCCGTTCCACACCAGAATATCTGCCGGCTGGCAGTTGAGTATGACGCACAATCGGGCCAATGCGTCCAGATCGACGTGGCGGGCCTGTCCGGCGTCCAGGCGATAGACCAAATCCTTCGGCACGTCGGCGAGTGAGGCCAGCCGGCGAAGCGTTAATCGCTCGCCGGTAGCAGCCTGTTGTTTGCCCAGAAGGACGGTAATCCGGCCAATCGTGCTGATTGTAGACATACAGAACATCCGTTCGGAGATGGTCGTATTTTACGCCAATTTGTGCTGTTTGTCAAGATGGTTGTGGGATTTTTTAAGACAACTGGCGCGATCAACGAACAATCTATCTCGCGAATTGTGTGCAGTGGGAGCCAGGGTGCAGTATGATACAGGTCGAATCCTACCCTCGCGTGCCAGAATCTCATCGGATAACCGCGTCGCGTGCGGACGTGACACGCGGGCGGGTAGTGGCCGAGCAAGCAGGTATCGCGCCTCGAAACGCCGTCAGGCTATTGGCGCGCAATCATCCACCGCCGATCCCGTGTGAGAAGTGCGGCGCGCCCGCCCTCGCAGTCTGCACACAGTGCATTTACGAAGGGCGAGGCTGGGTGTGCGCGTCCCACAGTCGCACGCACAAATGTGGCGAGGACATGATGCTGCCTGTCGTCAATTCGCCGCGCGTCGGCAGGTGTGGCTACGCGGGCTATGGCATAGAACCGATGGATCTGCTCAATGGGAAGTGGCATGTCTGGCATCCCGAAAATGCTGGCAGGTTGCTGAGGAGGCAAGAAGAACCCGCCAGTATCCACCGGCGGTCAGCGTGTGGGCGGTAGAGGACTTGAACCGCTGGCCTTTGCGCGCAGTCTGCTCGTCGTGCGATAGCATGTTTTCAAGTGCGCGATACTCAATATGCGCGCTTTTTTCGTTTCGGCGTTTCAAGGTTAGTAAGACGCGTTCATGAAGTGAGCGAAGAGTACAATGCATGATCCGTGTTCAATCGATAATCACGTTCGTTCTTCGCATCGGCACAACGCTATCATCTCAAAGCGCATCAATGTAACATGAGGGCTCCGCTTTGCGAATCGAATTCGGAAGACTCCCGGAATGGTTACGGAAATTCTTGCCCGACTTGGCCCCCATAATGCTGTAGATATTGACCGTGTGCGCAAGCGAGAGCCGCGACTGAGCTACCCGCCGCTTAGACTGCCGGCATTCCACTTGTTCGCATGGCGCTCGCACATCGACGCAGCACCGAGAGCTGCCTGCGGCCGTGGCCCAGGCCCTGTGAATCAGCGTGCGGCCTTGACCCACGCGCTCGTCTCATCACTGTCTGACCCGGACAGTGGCCCGGAGGATGACCTCTGGGTGTGATCGCCGGCGCTGGCCGCGATCGGGGAGCTTCGGTGAGAGCATCAGCCGGCAGGTTCGGTCTCTCACCTTACGCTCGGCGAGAGCCTGGCGGCGAAACCTCAACGCGATAACGGGATGTGGTTCGTCCCTTCAGGGAGGGGAGTCCTAAAGAGGTAACTGGGATTTGATGCTCAGTGGCCGACGACCGGGGTGTATCTCAACGAATCTTCTCTTTCGGTATTGAGCATGGCCGGTGGAGGAGCTCGGTAACGAAGTTGTCTGCACCGATGGTATAATTTGCAGGACTTACGCAGTTGGCGCGGCAGTTGCACTGCCGCCGCCTCATCTGCCGCAGTTCAACTGCGGCAGCAACATGCAGCTGCGTAAGTCCTGATTTGTTTAGGGAGGTGAGCATGGTGAAAGTGAAGGGCATCTATGATGGCGATAAAGTCATTCTACTCGACCCCGTATCACTGCAACCCAATACGGCGGTCGAGGTGCTGATCCCTGATCAGGGAGTCGAGCCAGAGCGGGTCTATTGGCAGCGACTCGTTGAGCAGGGGCTAATCAAGGACATTCGCCCGACACCGACAGACGAATGGCCGCCACATGCTCCGGTTCACGTTAATGGCGCTCCGATTTCAGAGACTATTATCGAGGAACGGCGCTAGTGGCTCACTACTACTTCGACAGTAGCGCGCTTGTCAAACGCTACGTTGCCGAGACGGGTACAGCTTGGGTCAACCGCGTTTGCGCAGCCAGTTCGGGCCACACGATTTACACGGTTCGCATCAGCGGCGCGGAGATCGTCTCCGCGCTGTTTCGTCGAGCGCAAGCAGGGGCCTTTGCACTGTCCGACGCTCAGGCTGCAGCGGCTTCGTTCAAGGCCGACTTTGCCAGCCATTTTCAAATCGTTGAAGTGACGACACGTCTGGTTGATAATGCCATGGCGCTTGCCGAGCGTCACCACCTTCGCGGCTACGATGCGGTTCAACTGTCTGCCGCGCTCGAATTGCAGACCATACGCGCTTCGCTAGCGCTACCTACCGTCACCTTCGTGTGCGCTGACACTAAGCTGAACCTAACCGCCGTTGCGGAAAGTCTCTCGATCGAGAACCCCAACGCATATCCTTAGGGCTCGTCCAACAATAACTCCGCAGATTGACCGTGGGTGGTTCACCTTGAGGTACAATACCTTACTCAGCCAAGTCGAAAGGTGAACGGGATGCCTATCTCAGTCCGTGTGTGTCAATGCCCGGCGTGTCTGCACTCGTCGGATCATTCGGCGTGGCAACTGCACCATCAGATGAATGTCTTTCTCAGCCGGCTGGATGAACAACAACGG
>DATDPU010000134.1:0-26107 GCA_035292585.1 Anaerolineae bacterium
GCCGACCCTCGGCCCGTCTGGCGTGCTGAACCTCGCCATGCTTCAGTTGTCCGGGTCGCACGTGCGGCATTACGCCCGCGACGCCTGAGTCCGATAGCGCTACATCGTCGCACCTCGTTGAAGAATCAGTGTGGCCGGGCGTTGGTCGCGCAAGGTGGCCCACAAGATGCCCAGGGCGCGACGTGCCGTGGCCACGAACGCGACGCCCTTGGGCTTCGACTGCTGAAGACGACGGTCGTACTGGCGCAGCACCGGCTGATGCAGGATGAGCGAGCGCAGCCCGTTCAACACGGCCCGGCGCAGATACCCGTCACCGGTTTTGACCACGCGCTTCCCCCGGCCTTTGCGCTGGCGCGTACCCGAGTCGTTGCGCCCACTGACCAAGCCAGTTCGGCGAAACACCTGGCCAGCATAAGCATAGTGGGCGGGGTCGCCGATGGCGGCGGCCAGACTGGCCACCTGGATATCACTCAGGCCTTTGAGTTTGGCCCAGATAGTGTACGGCGTTTGCGCCAGCAAGTCGCGCAGGCGGTCTTCCAGGTCGGCGATGTGGCGATCGACCTCCTCCAGCAGAGCCAGGTCGTGCTGCAGCAGTTCGCAGCGGATGGCGGCCAGTTCGGCATCCGGCAGCAGCACTTTGCGCGCGTAAGCCAGGATTTTAGCTGCGCGCAGGCGTCCCAGGGCATAGTGCGGGGCGTGGAAGGCGGCCACCAAGTCGGTGGGCGTCATGGCGATGAGTCGATGAGGGTCGGGACACACCCGGATCAGGTGCTGCAACGTTTGACACGCCCAGAAGTCGGTGGTGAACAGGGGGCGTGTAGCGCTGCCTGGCCTCCGCGCCAATGAGCACCAGACCGGGGAAGATGCGATCCAAGTGACCCAGGATCTGGTTCTTGAGCATGGTGCGGATCTTGACCTTGCTCAGGCGCACCCGGTCCAGTTGCTGAAGTTGCAGGTACACCCCGCCGGCGGGTTGGAAGGGCGACCCCTCGCCCCGGCGCAGCAGGTCGCCGATGGCCGCCACGTCAATCTCGTCCGTCTTCTCGCGGCGCATCAACTGCTGGTCGCGGTTCTGCTTGACCGCGTAACTGTTGATCAGCGTCACCGGCCGCGACCGCTCGCGCAGATGCCGCGCCAGGTTCTCGAAGTAGTGGCTGGTCGGTTCCATGCCCACCAACACCACCTGCGCCTTCGTCTGCGCTACCGCCGCGTCGATGGCCTGGCACAGCCGCTCAAAGCCGGTCTGGAAGATATCAATCTCGAAGGTGGGGGTCACGATCTCGCCCAAGCCGTTGTGGATCATGACCACGTGAAAGTACTTGCTGATGTCCAGGGAGACGCACAGGATGCGATCCAACGCAATTCCTCGAATCTGGTCGGCAAAGGCTTGCCCGCGCTGACCGCGCAAATGCGTACGCTGTTTCCGGCTCATGGTTGGCACCTCCTGAGGATGACTGTGCCCATCCCTGAGGCCGGTGCGGGACTCAAACACTGTGCGTCTCCCACTGTTGACAGGGCACTCCGGCCTCTGCAGATGATGGGCTGGAGGCACTCTATCTCGAACCAGAGTGGTGTCAACCACTCGCGAAATCCATAATACCAGGGAGAGACATGAGTAACCGTACTAAGTCCGTAAAGGCTAAAACGAAAAACCCCAGAGAGGGCTGGCCGCTGGTCGTATTCGTCGGGATCGGCGGATTAGGTCTCCTTGGCTACCTCTTCGGGGAGTTGGCCCTCATCGGTGGGCCTCACCCACTGCACTGGCTCGCCGCACTAATGGGCGCTGTCATCGGTGGTTTCGCCGGCTGGCTGTGGTATTTGCGGCGCGGGGATATCGTTTGAGTGTCTATGTCGGAGAACACGAGCGGTTTTCCCTGGCCACGCATTGACACGCCTGCGCCGGACCAAACGACACCCCTGGCGCGTTTCCTCAGCCGGTCTTTCCCACTGACGTGGGAAACTGTATTGGTCGGAGTGATGCTCATCGCGGCCCTCGTCACGCGCCTGTGGGCACTCGACGCACGCGTGATGAGTCACGATGAAAGCCTGCATGTTTTCTATTCGTGGCAGCTCGCCACCGGCAGGGGCTTCGCGCACAATCCGATGACACCTGCACCCACCGGCAGGTGCGGTGTGCATGGGCCGTTCCTGTTTGAGGCCACGGCGTTGATGAACGTCCTGTTTGGAGCCAGCGACTTCACGTCACGACGCTCGCCATCGCGCTGGCATTGATGTTTGCGACGATGGAGACAACCTTCATCTATCTGGCGATTTTCGCGAGTTTCCTCGCGCTGAGAGCCGTGGCCGCACACGGTCTGCGCTGGCGCGCGATCCGCGCGTCGGCGGAATTCGATCTGCTGATCGTCCTGACGACGCTCGGCGCGTTCTTCTCCTCGTCGATCGCGCTGCTCGTGCTGAACCCGATTTGGCAGGCATTGACTGGCGCGCCGTTTGTCGATGTGAAAGTATTGGACACGCAGGGGCTGGAATGGGCCGCCGGTCCGGACAGCTTGCGACTGTGGAGCCTGCTGGCGATTTTCGCCATCGCGGCAGTGATCGTTGGCCTGCGCTGGGGCGGGAAACGGTGGCTGAAACTGGCCGGGCTGTTCCTCGCGATCACCGTCACACTGTTCACCACATTCTTCAGCAACCTCGACGGCATCGGCACCGGCTTCATCGGATCGCTGGGATACTGGCTGTCCCAGCAGGGCATCGCGCGCGGCAGTCAGCCGTGGTATTTCTACTTCATAGTCTTCCCATTGTACGAGTATCTGCCGTTGATCGGTGGCCTCTTCGCCGGAGTGTTTTATCTCGTCCGCCGCAAATCGCTATCTGCGTTCTCGCGAGCCTTTGTTCCCTTCGCCCTGTGGTGGGCCGCGTTGATTTTCCTCGCGCTGACGCTGGCGGGCGAGAAAATGCCGTGGCTCTCGACGCACATCGCCGTTCCCTTCATCCTACTGACTGGCTGGTGGATTGGGCAAATGCTGGAGAGTGTGTGGCGCTGGTCGCACAGCGTCCGTCAAAGACTCAGGACGATCGGACGCGGGGCCGCGATCGGTGGGGTGACGACCCTTGCGCTGCTCACCATCCGCACATCCATCGCCGTCAACTACATCAACTACGATTACACTACGGAGTTCATCGGCTACGCTCACGGCGCGCCGGGCGTAAAGTGGGCGCTGGCCGATATCGCCGCGATCGCCAATCACACCGGCGTGGGCCGAGACTTGAAGATTGCATATGACGACGATGTCTCATGGCCAATGTCGTGGTATCTGCGCGATTATCCCAACGCGGCCTTCTTTGGCGATCAGCCGAATCGCGAGGCGCTGGACGCGCCGGTCGTGCTCGCCGGTCCCAAGAACTGGCCGAAGCTGGAAAGATTGCTCGGCGACCGCTACCATCGCTTCGAAGTGATCCGCCTGTGGTGGCCGATCGAAGCCTACAAGAACCTGACGTGGGATCGGATTCTGCGCGTCCTCTTCGAGCCAGATATGCGCGCGGCAGTGTGGGACATCGTGTGGGCGCGCGACTACACACGCTACGCCGAATTGACCAGCCAGAACTTGAACCCGCCCGCCGACTGGCCGCTAGCCGAGCGGATGCGCGTGTACGTCCGCAAGGACATTGCCGCGCAAATGCTGAGCTTGAGCCTCGGCTCGATGATGCTGCCCGATCTTCCTGCGCAGGCGGATGCTTATGCGAGCGTGCGGCGCGCGAGCGCGCCCGAGCAGGTGATCGCCGAGGCCGGCCTCAATGCGCCGCGAGGCGTCGCCGTAGCGCCGGATGGCTCGGTGTATGTCGCCGATACCGGCAACTCACGCATTGTGAAGTTTGACCGTGCGGGCAAGGTGCTGACCACGTGGGGCGGCAAAATGCCTGCTGGGCAGATTCCGCCCGCGCCAGGCATGTTCAACGAACCGTGGGGGCTGGCCGTCGATACGCAAGGCAATGTCTTTGTCGCCGATACATGGAATCACCGCATCCAGAAATTCGACGCGAGTGGAGAGTTCTTGCTGGAGTGGGGCCGCGAAGGTCAGGCGAGTGATGGGCCGGACAAGTTCTGGGGGCCGCGCGGCATCGCCGTGAGCACCGATGGGCGCGTGTATGTCACCGACACCGGCAACAAGCGTGTCGCCGTCTTCGACGCAACTGGTAACTTCCTGTTTGACTTCGACACAAGCGGCGAAGGCTGGTTAGATGAGCCGGTCGGAATCGCGCTGGGGCCGGACGGCAATGCCTACGTGGCCGACACGTGGAATCTGCGCGTGGCGGTGTTCTCCGCTGAGGGAAAGCTCATGACGAGTTGGCCGGTGCAGGGCTGGGCCAGCGACTCGCTCGACAACAAACCCTATTTGGCCGTGGACACACAAGGCCGCGTGTATGTGACCGATCCGGACGGGTACCGTGTGATCGTGTTCTCGCCTGCCGGGCAAGCGCTGGCCGCGTTTGGCCAGTATGGGGCTGAAGAGGACGCTTTCGGATTGCCAACGGGTATCGGGGTCGAGCCGGATGGACGCCTGTGGGTAGCCGATGCGGGAAACAACCGGCTTGCCGGATTCGCTGCGCCGCGACCTTGATGCACAACTTACATCCAGTTGGTGCAAAACTAACCTACGCGCGAAGATTTCACCTGTTTTTCCGGCCAGAATTCGATATGCCACTTGGCATTTGTAGGTTAATTTTGCACCTGTTGCTTACATCTTATTTGGAGATCCGATGATTGATGATCAGGCAGTCTATACCGAAGAACAAACGCCCTCGGCTCCACGCCGTTTCGTGGGACATGCGCAGAGAATCTTCCGCTTCGTCGTCGCCGTCGCGCTTGTTTTCGGCCTCGGCCTTGGAACCGGTTACTTCGCGTGGGGGCGTACAACCGCATTGACAGACGATCACCGCCCCGAGGCGGCTCCCACTCAAGCAGGCATTCAGATCGACTTCGCCGCGCTGAGCCGCCAGGTCAACCCGCCGGAAGGCTATACGCTGACGGTGGCGTATGGCGACCTCGGGCCAAGTCTCGTCGCTGCCGGGGCCATTGACCTTGATCGCTTCGTACAGATGTATGAACAGGCGGGACGCTCTCTGACCCAAGATCAACTCGCCGTCCTGTCGGATGGCAGCGACCATCCGATCGTAATCGATGCAGGGAGTGCATCCTTCCTGCTCAACTTCTTCTGGGCGGTCGGCCTGACGAATCAGAATCGCATTCTCACCGAAGGCCCAATGATGCAAGGCGGCAAAGATCAGGTCGGCAACTTCGCCTCGACCGCCGGGTGGACGATCGGCAAAAAATCCGCCACCGAACTGTATGCCAGTACGTCTCTCATCACATTGACGACTGAACAGCAGTTGCGGCTGGAAGAAGTTGCAAAGAATGTGTATCGACCCTGCTGCAACAACCCGACTCACTTCCCCGACTGCAATCACGGAATGGCGATGTTGGGACTGCTCGAACTCATGGCCTCGCAGGACGCGACAACGGACGAGATGCTGACCGCTGCGAAGTACGTCAACGCCTTCTGGTATCCGCAGCAGACGCTGGAACAGGCGATGTTCTTCAAGGCGGCCAAGGCGTTGGACTTCGATCAGGTGCAGCCGGGCGAGATCGTGGGCGCACGATACTCGTCCGCATCGGGCTTCCAGGCGGTGCACAAACTGCTGGCGGACAATGGGCTGCTGCGGTCATCACCCGGCGAGGGCAACAGTTGCGGTGTCCAGCCGTGACACGGGTTGCGTACATGGATCGCATTCTGATCGTCGAAGACGACGCCGCTTTTGCCGACTACCTACGGCGCGGGTTAACTTACGAAGGTTATGACCCGCAGGTCGCCGCGTCCGCTGAAGCAGGACTCGCCACGCTGCGCGATGTCGAACCACGCGCCGTGATTCTCGACATCATGCTTCCCGGCATAGACGGCCTGGCTGCGTGCCGCACCCTGCGCGAGTCTGGTTACACCGGCCCTGTGTTGATGCTTACCGCCCGCGATGGCATCCGCGATCGCGTGACCGGATTGGACTCCGGCGCAGACGATTATCTTCCCAAGCCGTGCGAATTCGAGGAACTGTTGGCGCGGTTACGCGCGCTGCTGCGCCGCTGTTCCGGCCCGAGTCGAAACAGCGTGATCGTCGCCGGCGACGTCATGCTGGACGAACAGCGCCTTACGGTTTGCCGCGCCGGGCGCCCGCTCATGCTGACTCACACTGAATTTGCTCTGCTCGCCGTGCTGATGCGCCTGCCGTGCCGCGCGCATGCCCGCGACGAACTCCTCAGCGAGGTGTGGGGATACGACTACGAAGGGGATGACAAGGTGGTGGATGTGACTATCTCTCGCCTACGCGCCAAGCTCGGGCCGCCCAACCCGATCCGCACTCTATATGGTGTGGGCTACATCTTCAGCGAGTCGCCGTCCGAAGACGAACGCTGCGTACGCCCGTCTAAAGGCTGAAACAGGCGCATAGGTGGTTCGGCAAAACCGATGATGCTCAGCACTCGCCTCACGCTCTGGCATGTCTCACTTCTAACCCTGCTTCTCACCGCTTTCGCCGTCATATCGTATCAGACGCTGGATTCCAGCCTGCGCGCCGAAATGGATCGCGTGCTGCGTGAGCGAGCCGATCATGCCGCGCTCGCAATGCAGGCTGTTCCGAGCTTATCCAGCGCTGGAATCTCACCAGACCTCTCAGGCGAGTTTGCCTCGCCAGGTATCTACGCCCAAGTCTTGGACGAAGCCGGCCGCATCATCGCTCGATCGGCGAACCTTGGCGCAGAGGCGCTGCCGATCCACGAAGACCGGCTGGCCGAAGTGCTCGCCGGGCGCAGTTTCTACGACACCGAATCCATTGGCGGCCAGAATGCGCGGCTGTACCATCGCCCGATTGTGCGAGATGGCCTCATCGTCGGCGCGGTGCAGGTGGGTGGATCGTTGCACAACCTGGAAGACACCCTGACTCGCCTGGGTGTGATCTTCGTTGCCAGCATCCTGGCGGCGTTGGTTGTTGCCTGTGTAGGTAGTCACGTCATCACACGCGTTGGCCTGCGCCCGCTGACACATCTAGCCGATCATGCTGCACACATCGGACGCGTACACGATCTCTCTGCGCGCGTCCCATACGCCAGCTCGCCCGACGAAGCGGGCCGTCTGGCTGTGACATTCAACGGCATGCTCACCCGGCTGGAAGCAGCCTTCAAAGCGCAGCAGCATTTTCTCGCCGAGGCGGCGCATGAACTGCGCACGCCACTCGCCTCACTCCTCGGTAACGCCGACCTGCTCGTCCGTTACGGCGACGATCCATACCACCGGGCTATAGCGCTCAGCGCCATCCGTGCCGAGGGCCGTCGCACCTCACGCCTGCTCAGCGACCTCCTGCTCTCTGTGCAAGCCGACGCAGGCTGGCGGCTGGAACTGCGCCCAACGCCACTGGCAGAGGTTTTGTGCAGCGTGGTCGAGAACTCGCGCCTCCACGCTGACGGTGTGGCGATCGCGCTTGCCGATCCACCGCCGATCACTGTACTCGGCGATGCCGATCGCTTGAAGCAGGTCTTCTTCAACCTCGTGGATAACGCGCTGCGGCACACGCCATCCGGCGGAGAGGTGAGCCTTCGAGCATCAGTCGACGAGGGTGGAGCCACGGTGACGATTACCGACACAGGCGAAGGCATTCCACCCGATGCACTGCCGCACATCTTCGACCGGTTTTACCGTGCGCCGAGCAAAAGTCGCGGCAGTGGTCTGGGACTTGCCATCGCGCGCTGGATCGTCGAACAGCACGGCGGGCACATCGAGGTGAAGAGCGAGATAGGCCGAGGAAGCACCTTCGGGGTGTGGCTGCCGGCAGAGCTAACAGAGACGGCCTCTACAAGCAATTAAAGCCAATTTCACGTCGGGTCAACTGTCCCTGACAAATCAGGGTCACCTGCCTCTAACTGCTCACGGCCAATCCGCGTATAGTGTGAGCGCAATCGAAACTCGATTCTCACACCATACAGGAGGATATCAACATGTCGATCTCACCTCGTGAAGGTTGGACCGTGCTGCACGGGATGATCTTTGGCGCCGCGTTCCTGGTCGCCTTTGCTGGCGGGCTGGCCGGGCTGTACAGCCTGCGACCGCAGTGGGTCACGCTGGAAGGCCTCAAGGAGCGCCTGACCCGGCTGAAGGTCGGATTGTGGGGCATGGCGCTGATCGCCTGGGCCACGGTCTTCACCGGCACCTTCATCGTCTACCCGTGGTACCGCGCCCAAGACCCGACGAGCGCGCGCTCCATCTTGCTGGCCGATCCGTCGACGGCCGAGTGGCACAAGTTCGGCATGGAGTGGAAGGAGCACGTGGGATGGCTGGCACCGATTGCTGCTACAGTCGTCGCCTTCGCTGTGACGTACTATGGGCCGGCGCTGTCCAAGAAAGTCGGCGAGCGCCGCGCGCTGATGATCTTCTTCGTCATCGCCTTCGTCGCCGCCGGCATCGCCGGAGTGTTCGGGGCCTTCATCAACAAGGTCGCGCCTGTCGGCTAGTCCTTACTCGCTCACACCTATTCACCAGGAGAAAGTATCATGGCTACGCAATCCATACCCCAAGAGCAAGATAAGCCTAATGGTCCGGTCGCGGCAGCGCTCATTGCCGGCGGACTCGGCGCAGCCGCCATCGGCTTGTTGACGACGCTGGCCGAAGCATCAGAGCCGATTAAGAACGCGCTCAACTGGTACAACCCTGTCGGCCCGCTCATCGGCAAGTCGCTGCTCGGAGTGATCTTCTTCTTCGTCTCGTGGATCGTGCTGTACTTGATCTTCCGGGGCAAGAACGTGAACTTTGCCCGCGCGACGACGGTGGCGCTGATCCTGCTCGCGTTCGGTCTGCTGGGAACCTTCCCGCCCTTCTTCGAGATCTTTGCTGCCGAGTAAGCCCTCACCGCCGACCCCTCTCCCGTTCGTGCGAATGGGAGAGGGGCGTTTTGTTTGTTATGGCCTATCGACGGCGCAGCGGAAGCCGAAACTGTCCTGCCGGTGCGTTGCGTCATCTTCGTAGCGATACGTCGCGCGCAGGCCGGGGGCGACAAAATCGTATGAGCCACCGCGCAACACTTTGATGTCTGCACCGTCAAAGATAAGCGGATCTATCCCTGGGTCGGCGGAATAGGCTGCGTACTCATCCGCCACCCACTCCCACACATTCCCGGCCATGTCGAGCGCGCCGAAGGAACTTGCGCCCGCCGGGTAGAACCCGACCGGGGCTGTATCGGTATGCCCATCGCTGACCGACTCATTGCGCCAGCGGTGGACGCAGTTCGAGTCGCAGAAGTTCGCTTTCGCGCCATCCCACGTGTCTCCCCACGGCCAGCGGCGGCCGTCGTCACCGCGCGCTGCGCGCTCCCACTCAGCCTCGGTGAGCAGGCGCTTACCGGCCCACAGGCAATAGTCCCTCGCGTCGAACCAGCTCACGAAAATCACCGGATAGTCGGCGTAAGCCGGGTCGTCGAAGTAGTGGTCGCGCGAGTGCGAGCCGTTTGCCAGCGGCGGGCGGCACGCGCCGGCGGCGACACATTTGGCGTAGCGCGCGTTCGTCACTTCGGTCTTATCAATCCAAAAGCCGGTAATGTAGACGGCGTGCTGCGGGCGTTCGTTGTCGGAAGCCAGTTCGTCGTCAGGACGCGCACCCTGCAAGAAATGGCCTGAAGAGACAAACACCATCGGGGAGGCGTCGTTAGGCCACTCGCGTAGGGCGCCGGGAGCAAGTTCACCTGCACGCGGCGTGGGCCATTGGATGGTTGCCGTGGGCAACGGCGCACGCTCCAATACCGCGCAACCGGCTAAGAGTATGGCGAGCAAGAGTCTCAATGGCTGAGAGCCTGTCTGAAGAGGCCGCTGCATTAACCACCAAGTCACCAAGGCACGAAGAAAAGCATTGAAGTTCTTGGTGTCTTGGTGGCTTGGTGGTAGATTTTCAGACAGGCTCTGAGTCATTCTCGCCCCAGTTTATCGAACAGGTGATGTTCGACCGCGTACGTTGCCAGCTCAATACGGTTGTTGAGATAGAGTTTATCTAGAATGTTGCTGACGTAGTTGCGGACCGTCTTCTCGCTTAAGTTCAGCTTCTGCCCGATTTCGGCGTTGCTCCGGCCACGCGCCACTTCGGCCAGCACGTCCAATTCTCGATCGGACAAGTCTCGAAAGGCGTCTTCGTCGGCCTTGCGCTCGGCCTCGCGCACGCGCGACAGCAAGCGAGCTGTCGTCGAAGGGTCAAGCAGCGCCTCGCCTCGCGCCGCCGCCGCGATGGCGCGCAGCAGCTCCTCGTTGCCGACCTGCTTCAGCACGTAGCCGACTGCGCCGGCCCGGATGGCGCGCACTACCAAGTCGTCATCTGCGAACGAGGTGAGCATGACGACCTTCGTCTGCGGGAAGCGCGTGGTGATCTGCCGCGTCGCCTCAATGCCACCTTCGCCAGGGATGCGGATGTCCATCAACACCACATCGGGGCGCGTGTCTTCAACGACATGGATCGCCTCGGCCGCTGTGCTGGCCTCGCCCACCACTTCCAGGTCGAGCTGATCGTCGATCAGCGTCCTCAACCCCAACCGCACGAGTTCGTGATCGTCCACCAACACCACGCGCGTATGGCTCATCGCTCGTCTCTCCACGGGATGTCGAGCGTGACGGTCGTGCCTTTGCCGGGCACGCCGGTCACGTCGATCTGGCCGCCGAGCAGTCGCGCCCGCTCGCGCATGTTGCGGAGGCCATAGCCGGCCTCGAACTGGCGCGGCAGCCCTAAGCCATCGTCCCGAATGGTCACACGCAAGCGTCCATCCTCAAGCCCTGCCTTGATCTGCACCTGGCGGGCGCGGGCGTGGCGGATGACATTGGAGAGCGCCTCGCTCACGACGGCGAGCACCTGCTCGGTGCGGGCGGGTGATAGCGAATCGCCGGCGGGCAAATCGATTGCGAGCGACACATCCACCAGCGAGCGGAAACGCGGGTCTTCGGCAATTCGCTGGAGGGCGCCCGGCAGAGGCAGGCTGGATGGGGCGGCGCGTAATTCACCCAGGGTTTGCCGCAGCTCGCCGATGACGTCGTTCAGTACCGTGATCGCCTTATCTAATCGACCCGCAACGGGACTGTCCGGCGGGACCGCTTTGTGCGCCGATTCGACCAGCAAGCCGGCCGTGTATACCATTTGGATCAGGCCGTCGTGCAGATCGCGGGCGATGCGGTCGTGTTCGGCGGCGAGAATCTGCTGCTGCTCCATCGCCTCGATCGTGCGCGCCGTCTCCACCTCAAAGACCTCCAGCCCGCGAATGATAGCGACGGCCAGGGTCAGTCCAATCAGCGACCGGAAGACGAGCGGCGGTATGCCGACGGCTTGCTCAAACGTGTCCGAATTGAGAAGACTGCCCGGAAAGAACGACAGGGGCGGCGGGATCAGGCCACCGAAGGCGGCGTACAACACCAGCGCCACACCGGCGACACGCAGCGTGCTCACGATGTTCGGGACGTTGAGCGGCGCAATGCGCCGGAACGTCTGCTGCCGCAGGCCGTAAGCAGCCGCCAGCCCGCCGGGAAAACCAATGAAGTAGCGCGCCAGTCCGTTGGCGGTGTGATGCCAGTCGGTCAAGTCGGGCGACAGCGGGAGAACCACGAAGAAGACGGTGAAGGCCCACGCGACCAGCAGCCCGGCCGGTACACCGTGCAGCCAACGCATCCGGCCGAGGGGTCGCAGCAGTGTCACTCCGAACTCGAACAGGCAGGCGAACGAGATGACCAACAGCAGCAACTGAATGACGCGCAGGAATTGGACGATCGGCTCGCTCAGGTAGGTCGCCTGGATCGGAATGAACAGGTCACCCCATTCGTGCAGACCGTGGGTGATACCGAAGGCCGCCAGCCAGGTCAGGCTGCGCGCCAGATCGAGGCGCGAGGAGTGACGCGACTGGAAGGCGATGGCCAGCCCCAATAGGAAGAAGGCCAGACCATAAGCGAACACGATCAGGTCGCGATTGAGTTCAAAGAGAGTACGAACGAAGGTCATGGTTATCAGATTTTATCACCCTCGTGCACAGGGGCAAGAGTGACAGTCCCCCGGCTTTGGTAATGTGGGTCGAGCAGTATCTCGATGATGGACAGCGTCCCGCCCGGCCCGCTGCCCACGTCCAGGCCGCGCTCGCCCGGCTGCACGCCGATGCGATCCAGCGCGGTCTGCGTGCCGCTGATCGTGTCCACCCAGGGGTTGTCGAGGAGCCGGGCCAGCCACGCAGGGCAGAGTAGTTGCCGGTGGCAACTCGCCCAGCGCCTCACGAAACTTCCGGCTACCAATGCTGTCCATATTCTCCCTTCTTTAATCTTGTTGTTGCAACTTTCTCATCTTCCCCCTCTACGCTCATAGTTGCCTGAGGCAACACATCCCCAGGCTCCATCGAGCAGCGGTTGTGGACGGCATGCCCGCGCTCGCAGGCGGCGATGTAGTGACGGCGGTGGACGGCAGCGCCGTGCGCTCGTTCGACGATTTGCTGGAGTACGTGGCCCTGCGAGCTGAAGTGGGGCGGACTATGCAACTCACTGTGCTGCGCGATAGACGCGAACAGAAGGTGGCCGTGACGCTGGAGGCGCGCCCGCGCGCCGAGGAGGGCAATCCGTGACGTTCCAATTCAACCGCAAAGAACGCACGATGGCGATCGCCATCGGCATCAACCTGTTCGTCATCCTGCTCAAGTTCGTACTGGCTGGCCTTTCTGATAGCCTGGCGCTGAGCGCCAGCGCCTGGCACTCGTTCGCGGACATATTCGTGAACGTCTTCGTCCTGGCTGGCTTGGTCGTCTCGCGCGTCGAAGCTGCCTCGGCGCAACGCTCAGGCCGCCTCAGCCTGATCGAAAACGGCGTCGCGCTCGTCGTCGCCGGCTTCATCATTGCGATGGGCCTCAACATCTTCGGACAGGTGGCCGGCCACCCGGCGCATCCGCTGATGAACCTGGGCCCGGTGACGCTGTTCTCGCTGCTGACGATCGTCGCCGCGCTTGTCGTGAGCCGCTTGCTGCTGTACGTCGGGCGGCAGGAAGACTCACCTTCGCTGATCGCCAGCGGCTATCACGCGCAGATGGAGTTGTGGTCGTCCCTCGTCGTCGTCCTCGGTCTGGCCGGGTCAGCGCTCGGCATCCAAAGTCTGGACCGCGCCGCCGCCGTGTTGGTCGTCGTCTTCGTCGCGTTCGCGGGCTACGACATCGGCTCGTCGGCGCTGGCCGCGCTGCGGGCGCGCGGTTTGATACAGCTCGGCCACGCCCATCAGCATCGTTCGGTGTGGCGCGCGTTTTTGCCGACGGCGATCGTCACGCTGGTTGCGTTCTATCTGGCGTCGGGCTTCTACACCGTGCAGCCGGACGAGCGCGCGGTCGTGCGGCGATTCGGGCAGGTGCTGCCGGGCGAGCTCGGCCCCGGCCTGCATTATCGCCTACCGTGGCCGGTCGATCAGGCTGATATTGTCTCTGTAGCTGCTGTTCGCCGCGCCGAAACCGATCGGGCCTTGATGCTCACCGGCGATGAGAACCTGATCAACGTGCGCCTTGGCGTCCACTACGTCGTCGCCGACCCGGTCGCTTATCTGTTCCGCGTGAGCAACCCCGACACGCTCGTCGCGGCCGCCGCCGAAGCCGCCGTCCGGCAGGTGATCGCCGAAGAAGCAGTGGATAACGTGCTGACGGTGGACAAGGCGCTCATTCAATCGCGCGCCGCCGCGCTGGCGCAGCCAACGCTGGATGCCTACCAGACCGGATTGCAGATCGTCGACGTGCAATTGCTGGAGAGCAGCCCGCCGGAAGCGGCGGCGGACGCGTTCCGTGAAGTCGCGAGCGCGCGCGAAGACAAGCAGACGGTCGTCAACGAGGCGTTGGCCTATCAAAACGAGATTATCCCGACTGCGCGCGGCGACGCGGCCACGACCGTGAATGCTGCCAAAGCCTACGCCGCCGAGAAGGTCAACGCCGCCACCGGTGAGGCCGCGCGCTTCACCGCGCAGCAGACCGCGCACGCCGACATGCCCGCTATCACGCACATCCGGCTGTACCTGGAGGCTGTCGAGAACGTCCTGCCCGGCGTGCGCAAAGTGCTCGTCGATCCGTCGGTGACCTTGCAAACGACCGACCTGTGGTTCGCCGGAGACTCAACCGTGACGGCGTTCCCGCCCAGACCGTGACTGGCATATCGCGTATCGCTTATGGCTTATCGCCGGTCACAAATGACACAAACGATATGCGATACGCAATACGCGATACGCAATAGGAGCTCCCATGTCCCGATACATTCTTCCCGCCATCGCCGCGCTTGCCTTCGTCGTAGCCACGCTGGTGTTCTTTTCCGTGGACACGACTGAGTATGTGATCGTGACGCAGTTCGGCGACCCGGTGCGTGCGCTCACCGCGCCTGGCCTGTACACCAAACTGCCCGACCCGGTGCAATCGGTCATTCGTATCAGCAACCGCCTGCGCCTGTACACGCTGCCGCAGGCCGAGTTCCTGACGCAGGACAAAAAGAACGTCGTCGTCGAAAGTTACACGACGTGGCGCGTGGCCGACCCGCTGCTGTTTTTCAAGGCGGTGCGCGATGCGCCCGGCGCGGAGGTCCGCCTGGCCGACATCCTCGCCTCCGAGCTTGGCGTGGCGTTGGGCAAGTATGATTTGAGTTCGCTCGTCACAGTGGACGCGGCGGCGATGCAATTGCCGACGATGATGGAGCAGGTGACGGCGAACGTCGATCAGCGCACGGCGCAGTATGGCTTCAGCGCGACCGACGTGCGCTTGAAGTTGATCACCTACCCGGAAGCCAACCAGGTCAGCGTCTTCCAGCGCATGCGCGCCGAGCGCGAGCGGATCGCGCGCCAGTTGCGATCGGAAGGCCAGGAGGAAGCGGCCAAGATTCGTGCGACCGCCGACACCCAGGCTGCGACCATCCGCGCCGAAGCCGGGCGCGAAGCCGAGTCGATTCGCGGCGCGGCCGATGCAGAGGCCATCCGAATTTATGCCGAAGCCTATGGCAAGGACGAAGAGTTCTATCGCTTCCTGCGCACGCTGCAATCCTACGACAAGTTCATCGACCAAGCCACGACGCTGATCCTGCCCGCCGATTCGGAACTGCTGCAATTCCTGAACCCGCAGGCCATCACCGGCCCTGGCCCGAGCGAAGGCGCGATATCCACCGTAGGCAGTACTACGGCCATCACCACGACGAATCCGTAAGCGAGGCCGATATGACTGACGAACCGATTCCCACTCCGTCCGAATCACCTCGGCCCTCTCGCGCCGATCGCGTGCGCGGGCTGGTTTCCGGCGCATCGGGCTGGCTCGGCGATCTGCGCGCTTCGTTCGGCGGCTTCCCCTTCCGGCGCTTGCTCAAAATCCTGCTGGTGTTGCCCGTCGTCGTCTACCTGCTCTCCGGCGTGTACGTCGTCAATCCGGGTGAGGCGGCGGTCGTGCGGCGCTTCGGCGCCGTCATCCAGCCGCGCGTGACAGAGGGCCTCAGCTACCGTCTGCCGTGGCCGATCGACCGCGTCGACATTGTCAACGTCGCCACCGTGCGCCGTGAGAGCGTCGGCGTCACTGAACCGACCGGAGAAGATCACGTTCACGACGAGCCGATGAACAAGTTTCGCGCCCTGACCGGCGACACGAACATCATCGACGTGGAAGTGATCGTCCAATATCAGGTGCGCGATCCCGCCGACTTTCTGCTCAACGTGGACTACCCGCCGTACCGGATCATCCGTGAGACTGTGCGTGGCAGCGTCACGAACCTGATCGCGGGTCTGCCGGTGGATGAAATCCTCACCACCGAGCGCCAGCGTCTGCAGGACGCGATCCGCGTCGATGCCCAGGGCCGCCTGGACGACTACCGCAGCGGCCTGGCGATCGTCAGCATCAACCTGCAGAAGGCCTATCCGCCTGACGAAGTGGCCGATGCGTTCCGTGACGTGGCCTCAGCCGGCGAGGATAGGGCTAAGGCTATCAATGAGTCGCAGGGTTATGCCAACAGCGTCGTGCCGCAGGCCCGCGGCGAAGCGCAACAGATCCTGGCTGCAGCGAACGCGTACGCTGCGCAGGCGGTGAACGCCGCGAAGGGGGCGGCGCAAGCCTTCGAGTCGGTGTTGTCCGAATACAAATCTAACAGCCAGATTTATGGCAGACCGGTGACGCTGTATCGCTACTACCTGGAGACGATAGAAAAAATCCTACCGCGTGTGCGCGTGTACGTCGTGAACAACGCCAACGGGGAGCAACTGAATCTACGCCTGATCGACGGCTCATCGACCCCGGCGCAGCAAACGACGACGTTATCGCCTTGAAAGCTCGCCTCTCTCCCGCTGGCTGCTCGGACGATTGGAGTGGAGCGGGAGTGAGGCAACAGGTGACTCATGGCTGAAGGTTGGAAGCAACTGATTGAAGATCTGCGCGGTGCACTGGGTCTGCCCGCGCGCGCCCGACCCGATTCCGGCGCGCAGGCAGAGGCGTATCGATCTTCGGCGTCGCCGCAAGTCGAACATAGCCTGACTGAAGCGCCTGTTGACGGTGTCAACTCGATACATCTCCCCGCTGTCTCAACCGAACAGGCCCCGCCGGTCCCCCAGGATGAATCGGCGCCGGAGGCGAAGACGCTCACGCCTCGCCAGAGACTCGTCTCATACGCCGGAGTGGCCGTCACGCTGCTCGCCGCCATTGGTATCGGCTGGTACGTTTACTTCGGCGGCCCGCAGTCGCCCGCGCCGAATGTCGTAGTGACATTCGACGGTGGGCAGATCACCGTCGAGCAGGTGCACGAGCACATGACCCGTCTCGGTCTCGATCCACTCGCCCATCCTACGCAAGAGGGACAAGAGGCGGCGCCCGCACTGGCATACGAGAGTTACCGCATCACGGTCGAGCACATGATCCTGGATGAACTCGTGCGCCGGTGGGCGGCCGGGCAGCAAGCGGATCGCGACACCAAGTTCACCGACGCCATGCGACATGTGTCCGAGTCAGTCACACTGGAAGAATGGATCGCCGAGATACACCAGGACGAGATGACGGCTGCCGTCCGCGAAAGCGACATTCAGGCTTACTACGACACCAACCGCGAATCGTTCGGGAATGCGACGCTCACCGAAGTGCGCGAAACGATCCGCGAGACGCTGGCGCATCAAAATCAGCAACAGTTCCTGACTGACTACGTCACGAACCTGCGCGCCAACGCGACGATCGTGCGCGAGTACGAATTGCTGGAGGCGCCCGCGCCGTCCGAGGCGCAAATTCGCCAGGACTACGAGACGAACCGCTCGCAGTTCGCTACGCCGAAGCGTGCGCGGGTGGACCGGATTAGCGTGCCGGTCGCCGGTTCCGGCGAGGAAGCTGAGGCGAAGGCGCGCGGCAAAGCCGAGGCCGCACTCGCCGCGCTCAAGACGGGGAAAGACTTCGCCGCCGTCGCCGCCGAGTATTCGGCCGAGCCATACACGCCGGCAGGTGTCACCCTCGAAGCCGGGCAAGGTGATCCCGTGCTGGTCGAGCAAGCCTTCGCGCTGACGAGTGAAGGCGCTCTCAGTCCAGTCTTTCGCGCGGAGGCCGGCTACGTCGTGCTGCGCCTGCGCGAGCAACAACCCGCGCACACGCTCACGCTCGACGAAGCGCGGCAGCAAATCGTCGCGGCGCTCCGCGCTGAGAACGAAACGGCGTGGTTCGAGCAGAACGCCGACCGCGCGCTGTTCACCCTCTCCGGCGAACGTTACACGCTGGGCCAGTTCTATCACGAGTATCAGAACCTGCCGCCGGAGTTTCAGGCGCAGTACGCCGGACCGGAAGGTCTGCGCCAACTGGCCGACGGGTTGATCGAGCGACTGCTGGTGCTGGACGACGCCTACAACCGACTGATCGATCAGAAGAACTCGCCGCTGCTGGAGGACATCCGCGCGGTGATCTTGCGGCAGATGATGCACCAGTCCGAGGTGGATACGCAGGTGAAGGTGACCGACGACGCGGTGCGCGCCTACTACGACCAGCACCGCGAGGTCTTCGCCACGCCACCGGATGCACGTATCCGCGCCATCCGCATCTACCTGGGCCAGACGGCAGATGAGACCAATCGGGCCTGGACGCGCGCCGAGGAGGCCTATCAGAAACTCGCGCCCGGCCTCGGCAGTCAACCTGCCGACTTTGAGGCCGTGGCTCAAGAATATGACGAGACCGAGAAGGACCCGGCCGGCGCGGGTCTGGGTGAGTGGATTCGGATGGCCGACGACGCGGTGCTGGGCTTGCCGGCTCACCCACTGCATGATTTCATCCTCAACCTGCGGACCGGCGATGTGAGCCAACCGTTTGCCTTCGGCGACAGCCTTTACATCGTCAAAATGCTCGAGCGGACGGAACCGGCGCCGCTGGCGTTTGAGCAGGTCCAGGACTTTATCCGCGCCGAACTGGAGGCGCAGCAGCACCAGCAGATCGACACCGAGCTCACCACGCGCCAGATGCGCGAGGCAAACGTCACAATCTACGATCAGGTCATCGCGCAGATGGTGGAGACGGACCGGGCGACGCCGGTCGCGCCACTACGCTGACAATGGGTGTTCGACCCCACGCCATTCGGCTTGTCCTCAAACACGCCGATTGGCGCTCTGCAGATCGCAAACACGTGGTCTGCCAGTGTACCAAGCACAGAGCCTCAACGGATCATTGTGATCCGGTAGTCTCCCACAATCGCATAGGTGCTCGAAGCGCGAGTCCGGTGGGATCCGGACTCGCGTACTTGTTTATCTACACGGGAATGTTGTGCGCTTTGGCACATACCCGTCAATTGGCCTAATGACAGACGGGCTAAATGGCGCTGGTGCTTCGATCTTTTGCTGCATACCATTACCTCTAATCCACTTGCGCCCTGAATTCTACTGCTGGACGTGCATGTTTTCCCTGATGTTGGTGTCCGGTCGGAGAAGGAAATTGTGATACCTGTACTGTATGCACTGATTACCTCGGTAGCCACATTGGTAGGTGGCGTGCTCCCCATGTACACTCGCCTGCGGCTTATCGAACAGCGCTACCTGGTGGCCTTTGCGGGCGGCGCAATGGTCGCCATCGCGCTGTTCGACTTGATCCCGGAGATGGAAACTCACAACGCCGTGGCGCTGCTGTTGGGCTTCTTTTCGATCTACCTGCTCGAAAAACTGGTGATGATTCACGCCTGCCAGGAAGCGGAGTGTGAAACACACGCGATGGGCTGGCCGGCGCTGATCGGCATCGCCGCCGAGAGCCTGATCGACGGGCTGGCAATCGCCGTCGGCTACCGCGTCGCCCCGGCGCTGGGATTGCTGATCGCGCTGGCAGTGTTCGCGCACGAGGTTCCGCGTGGCCTGACGACGACGGTGATTATGCAGCAGGCCGGCTATGGCCGATCCAGAACGTGGGCGGCGTTGTTGGTGGATGCCGGCTTTGCGCCGCTGGGCGTGTTGCTGTCCGGCCTGGTTCCATCGTCGGCCTTCGAGCCGTTGATCGGTTTCACCGCCGGCGTCTTCCTGTATGTGGGTGCGAGTGACCTGCTGCCCGAAGCGCATCGGCGTTTCAACCTGCGTGTGGTGATGGCGACGCTGGCCGGTGGCGGGTTGATTCCGGCGCTGGGCAGCCTGCTGGGCCGGTAAGACAGGCGCACAGGCTGGCGGTCGAAAAACTAAATCAGAAGGAGGTGAGAGCCATGAAGTGCTATACGCACGCTAAGGAGGGCGTGGACAAGGAAGCGGTCGCCGTATGCGCCGTGTGCGGGATGGGTCTATGTATAGAGCATGTGCACGAGCGTGAAGTGCCGGTGGTGCAGCGCGTCTCTGGCTGGGCGGATCAAACGACAATGCACATCCTGTGCGAGAGATGTTCGAAACTGGCAGTAACCGCCTGACCGATACGACGCACGACGGTCGTCAATCAGGTAATGGGCATCCGGCAGAGGGACGGGTGCCCATCTTGTACGGGCCGGGTGGCATTCGGACAATGGGCGCCGGCCGCACGATCCTCTCGAAATAGACGGGGGCTTGTCATGAATCCCGAGACGGTTATCTTCATTAGCGTCGCAGCCGTTGCGTTAGCGGCGGCCATCGCGATGGTCGTGACGCGCAACATGGTTCACAGCGCGCTGTTTATGGTTGTCGTCTTCCTGGCGACGGCGGTGCTGTATCTGGCTTATCACGCCCCGCTGATCGCCATGCTGCAAATCGCGGTGTATGCCGGCGGCATCATGGTGCTGTTCCTGTTCGTCATCATGCTCATCGGCGCAGAGAAGATGTCGCACGTCGAGAACTTGCGCTGGCAGCGGCCACTGGCATTTGGGTTGGCTGCCATTCTCCTGGTCGTCACCGTTTACCTGGCCTCGCTCGAACTCCGTACACCGGCACCGGTCGAGGTCGATCCGGACTTTGGCGGCCCGCAAGCAATCGGTCAGGTATTGTTCAGCCTATACGTGCTGCCCTTCGAAGTGATTTCGATTCTGCTTCTGGTCGCTATGGTCGGCGCGGTTGTGTTCACCCGCAAGGAGAAAATCCGATGATCCCGCTGGCGTACCCGCTGCTGCTCAGCGCCTTGCTATTCACCACAGGAGTGGTCGGCGTGCTGATCCGCCGCAACGCGATCATGATGTTCATGTGCGTCGAGTTGATGCTCAACGCGGCCAACATCCTCTTCGTCGCTTTCGCGCGCGCCTTCGGCCAGTTGGATGGGCAGGTGCTCGTATTCTTCGCCATCACCGTCGCCACCGCCGAAGTGGCCGTGGGGTTGGCCTTGATCGTCACCATCTTCCGAAGCCGGCGCTCGATCGAAGTGGATGACCTGCGCGCGTTGCAGAGGTAGGAGCGTGAACCCTTTCGGATTCGTCCCGCTGATCCTGGTCTTCCCGATCCTGGGCCTGCTAACCAACCTCGTCTTCGGCCGCAAGCCGGACGAGAAATGGATCGGCATCGTCGCCTGCGGCGCGGCGGCGCTGTCGTTTGGCGTGGCGATGGGGACGCTGGCGACGCTGTTGAACGTCCCCGAAGGCGGCGAGGTCGAGCTGTGGGAGTGGCTGCGCATCGGGGCGTTTGAAATCCCCATCGCGCTCAAGGTCGATGCGCTCGCGACGACGATGATTCTCGTCGTCACCAGCGTCGGGACGCTCATTCACATTTACGCCGTCGGGTATATGCACGGCGATCCGCGCTTCGCGCGCTTCTTCATCTACCTCAACTTGTTCCTGTTCGCCATGCTCGTGCTGGTGCTGGCCGGCAATTACCTGCTGTTGTTCGTCGGCTGGGAGCTGGTCGGGTTGTGTTCGTACCTGCTCATCGGCTTCTGGTTCGAGGATCTGAAAAACGCCGACGCCGCGCGAAAAGCCTTTATCGTCAACCGCGTGGGCGATTTCGCCTTTATCCTGGGTGCCCTCCTGATCTTCGTGACGTTCGGCAGCCTGCGGTACGATGAAGTTTTCCCCAAGGCGGAAGAGGTTTTCCGCACGGGCGCGCCGGTCATCACAGCCATCACACTGCTGCTCTTCGTCGGCGCGACGGGCAAGAGTGCGCAGATTCCATTGTTCGTCTGGCTGCCCGATGCGATGGCCGGGCCGACGCCCGTCTCGGCGTTGATTCACGCCGCCACGATGGTCACCGCTGGGGTGTACATGATCGCGCGGAGCGAAGCGCTCTACAACCTGGCGCCCTTGACCCAGTCCGTCGTCGCCTGGATCGGCGCAGTGACTGCGTTGTTCGCCGCGCTGATCGCCATCGCGCAGTGGGATATGAAGAAGGTGATGGCCTACTCGACCATCAGCCAACTTGGCTACATGATTGCCGCCGTCGGACTGGGCGGATATGTGGCGGGCATCTTCCACCTCATCACGCACGCCTTCTTCAAGGCATTGCTTTTCCTGAGCGCAGGCTCGGTCATGCACGGCTGCGGGAACGAGGGCGACATGCGCAACCTGGGTGGGCTGCGCCGGGCCATGCCCACGACGTTCAAGGTCTTCGTCGTCGGCGGGCTGGGACTGGCCGGCGTGCCGATCTTCGCCGGCTTCTGGAGCAAGGACGAGATCATCACCGAGGCATTTGAGAATAATGCAGGCGTGTTTGTGCTACTGCTTGCGGCGGCAGGCATCACGGCTTTCTATGTCTTCCGGCAGTTGTATCTGGTGTTCGGCGGCGAGCAGCGCAGCCACGCTTACCATTCGCACGAAAACCCACGCGTGATGACCTGGCCGCTCCTCGCGCTGGCGGCGCTCGTCGCCGTCGGCGGCCTGGTCAACGCGCCGCCGTTCAACCTGCTCACCCGCTTTCTGGGCGGGGAAGAAGTGCCCTTTGAATTCGGCATCGCGGGTGCGTCGGTGGGACTGGCCGCGCTCGGCTGGCTGGCAGCTTGGTCGTTGTACGGACGCCGCCCCCTGCGAGCCGGGCAGGCCGATCCGCTTCAACGCATTCTCGGCCCAGCCTATACCCTGGTCGAGCGCAAATTTCTCGTGGACGAACTGTATGGGGTGCTGTTCGTTCGGCCGTTTCAGTGGTTGAGCCGCGTCGCGGCATTCATAGTCGACGAACGCTTTCTGCACGATTTCGTTCACAACACAATCCTGATCGGCGGCTACAACCGCTGGTCGCGCCTGCTGGCCGGCCCGCTCGACCGGAGTTTCATCGATCGAGGCATTGAGCGCGCAGCCGCGTTGTCGCGCGATCTGGGCAGCCGGCTGCGTGAGATGCAATCGGGCTACGTGCGCCGATACGTGCTGTGGTTCGCGCTCGGCGCGGTGGCTGTGATGGGCTACTTCCTGGTTCAGGCGTTGCGTTGAGGTTGAAATGTCCGCAGATCAACTCATTTTCCTCTTCTTCGCCCTATTGCTACTGGCCGGCGCGGCAGCCGTGGTGACCATGCGCAACCTGTTTCACGCGGCGCAGTGCATGGCGTTCTGCTTTTTCGCCGTGGCCGGTTTGTTCGTACTCCTCCAGGCAGACTTTCTGGCCGTCGTCGCTGTATTGCTCGGGATCGGCGCGATTGCCATCCTGATCATTTTCGCCATCATGCTCACGCGTGGCGTGGGCGTCGGCGCGCCGGGGCTGACCAGGCGCTGGCCGCTGGCGCTCGCTATCGTCGTCATCCTTTTCGGCCTGCTGACCATTGTGTTCACCGGCTTTGCCTGGTCAACCACTCAGCCGCCGCCGGTCGGCGACGACGCTATTGAGGCGTTAGGGATCGCCCTGGTTGACCCGAACCAATACCTGCTTCCCTTTGAGGTGGCCGGCGTCATGTTGGTCGCTACGCTCATCGGTTCAATCTACATCGCCAGGGGAAGGAAATGACGGCATGAGCTTGTCCTCTCTCGCCTGGTTGATTCCGCTGCCCCCGTTCCTTGCGTTCGTCGCCATCATCCTGGTGACTCGCCACCGGAAGGCGCTCAGCCACACCCTCGCGATCGGGATGATGGGTGTGTCGTTCGTGCTGGCGCAGATCGTGTTCTGGAATGGTGTGTTGAGTGGGCGACTGGCCGAGGAACCGATCACCGCGTCGGTCGCCTGGCTGCCCTTCCGCGAGGTCGGGTCGTGGCTGCGCGTCGGTGTACTGGTCGATCCACTCACGGCGGTGATGCTGTTCATGGTCCCGCTCGTCTGTCTGCTCATCTTCATCTACAGCGCCGAGTACATGCGGGGCGACCCGCACTATAGCCGCTTCTTCGCCTATCTCTCGCTGTTCGCTACAGGGATGCTGGGCTTGATCGTGGCGGATAATCTGCTGGCGCTGTTCGTGTTTTGGGAGATCATGGGGCTGTGCTCGTACCTGCTCATCGGTTTCTGGTTCGAGAAACCGTCGGCCTACCGCGCCGCGATGAAAGCCTTCATGACCACCCGCGTCGGCGACGTGCTGATGCTGCTCGGCATCGTGTACCTGTATAGTCAGACCGGCCGGCTGGACTTCGAGACGCTACTCAGCCCGGCCACGCTCACGACGCTCGGTGCGACGCCGGCCGTCATCGGCGGCCTGTCAGTGGCCGGACTGGCCGGACTGTTGATCTTTGCCGGGACGGTTGGCAAGAGCGCGCAGTTCCCGCTCCACGTCTGGCTGCCGGACGCGATGGAAGGCCCGACGCCGGTCAGCGCGATGATCCACGCCGCGACGATGGTCTCGGCCGGCGTGTATCTCATCATCCGCACCTTTCCACTCCTGGCCGCCGGGGAAACGCCGCTGCCGGCGATGGCGCTGATCGGCGGATTCTCGGCCTTCTTCGCCGCGACGATCGCGATCGCGCAGAACGACATCAAGCGCGTGATGGCCTATTCGACGATCAGCCAACTGGCATACATGGTGGCGGCGCTGGGCGTGGGCGCGTACGTCGCCGCGATTTTCCACCTGCTGATGCACGCCTTTTTCAAGGCGTTGCTGTTTCTCAGTTCAGGATCGGTGATTCATGGCGTCGAGCACGGCGCGCATCACTCGCATCAACATCTCGACGCGCAGGACATGTTCAACATGGGTGGGCTGCGCCGGCGCATGCCGCGCACCTTCATTGCGTTCATGGCCGGCGGGTTGGCGCTGACCGGGATTCCACCCTTCGCCGGGTTCTGGAGCAAAGACGCGATTCTCGGCGGAGCGTTCGAGGCATTCGTCGAATCTGGGACGATCTCGTGGGGCTTGTACGTCTGGCTGCTGCTCTCGGCATCGGCTCTCCTGACGGCGCTGTACGTCGGGCGGCAGATGTTCCTGACGTTCGGCGGCGAGCCGCGCACACCCGCGGCCGAGCACGCCGCCGAAACCGGGTGGGCCATCGGCCTGCCGTTGCTGGTGCTGGCGGCGTTTGCCGTGCTAGCCGGGTTCGCCGGCGTGCCGGAAGAGTTTCCGCTGCTCGGCCCGCTGCTGGGCAACAACTGGCTGCTGGGTTTCGTAGGCGAGCAATACGGCGAAGCGTCGCTGAATTTCGGGGTGATGGGCCTATCGGTGGCGCTGGCGCTCGCGGGTTGGGGCTTGGCCTGGCTGCTCTATGGGCGCAAGCCACTGATGGCAGGGCAGCCCGACCCGCTGGTCGCCGCGCTCGGCCCGATCCACACGCTGCTCAGGAACAAGTATTACGTGGACGAACTGTATACCGCAGTCGTCGTGCGACCAGTGGTCGCGATCGCCGCATGGGTCTACACCGCGGTCGATCGCGCCATCGTTGACGGCGCCCTGCACGGGATAGGCCGTGCGGCGCAGCGCCTGGCCGAGGCCACTCGCGTTTTCGACCGAACTGTCATCAACGGTGGGGTCGATTCCATGACCGAGGGGATGAAACAGTTTGCACGAGTATTCCGCGCCGTGCAGACCGAGCGTCTTCAGGATTACCTGCTCATCGCACTCGCCTCGGTCGTCGCGTTTGGCTTGGTGTTGTACATCTTCACGCGCTGAAGGGCAGACACCTTCCGATGACATTCCTTGACGGCAATCTCCTCAGTCTGATCATCTTCTCGCCCCTCATCGGGCTGGTCGTCGTTGCCGGACTGCCGAAAGACAGAGCCAAACCCATCCGGTGGGTTGGCTTGATCACGACACTGATCCCGCTTGCGCTCACGCTGTTGGCGTGGATTCGATTCGTGCCAGGCCAGCCAAGTTACCAGTTTGAGCAGATCGCGCCGTGGTTCCCGCAGATCGGCGTGAATTACCGCGTCGGCGTGGACGGAATCAGCCTACCGCTGATGCTGCTGACGGCCGTGCTGAGTCCGCTGGCGGCGCTCGTCTCGTTCAGCGTCACCGAGCGCGTGAAGGCGTACTTTATCCTGTTCCTGCTCCTTGAGACCGCCATGCTCGGCGCGTTCGCCGCGCTCGACCTGATCATCTTCTTCATCTTCTTCGAGTTCACATTGGTGCCGATGATGCTGCTGATCATGGTGTGGGGCGGCGAGAACCGGCGCTATGCTGCGTTCAAGTTCATGGTGTACACGATGGCCGGCAGTGTGGCGATGCTGCTCGCGTTTCAGGTCATCGGCGTCACTCTGGGTTCATTCGACCTAGCAGTTTGTCGGAGAGAAAGGCCTAATAGCAGCCCAAGCTGGCATTGGGCCCGGAATTAGCCGCCCATTCTGATAAGTGAGTGTTTAACTTGGCCTGTTTCACGGGTTGCCTCACTGGTTTTTTGGGTAGCAGGCAA
>DATDPU010000135.1:0-29697 GCA_035292585.1 Anaerolineae bacterium
CGGTTGTCACCCCGAGCGTAGCGAGGGGTCTCTGCGCCGGTTGGCGTCAGACGCCGGCTGTGGCAGAGATTCCTCCTCGCCGCCAAACGGCTCGTCGGAATGACAAACCATTGGTATATTGACGCCTGCGTGTACTAGCGCTTTCGCCTCAAGACGATCACCAGCGTGATTAACGCCGCCACAAATGTTACGGCCCCCATTCCCGCCGCAGCGATCAACGTGAGATTCGAGTTGGTCGTCTTCGTCTCCGACGCAGCGGGTTGACCATCGGGCAGGGTATTTGCGCCCGATGCCGATTGACCGGGTTGAGGCGCTTCGCCTGTCTCCGAAACGGCCAATGCTCCCTCTTGCCATTCGAATACAATCGGCTGGGCGTCGCGCGTAGCCAGGATGCCTTCCCGCAACTTGAGAGAGCTGTCGCCGTTGTTCCTGGCTTTGAATTGGATGATCGCGAGTGTTGCATTCCCGCTGACAGGCGGCGCCGGGTTAAGGAGCGTAAGCGCATAGTCGATCTGACCCAGCGTGTTGTCGGCCTGATTGACGGCGACAAAGCTGTCTTTCGGCGCGTCGCCCGAAGCGATTTGGATGCCCGGCTCCGAAGCATCGGCATCGGCAACTTCCACGATAGCTGGATCGAATGTGAGGTGAATCTCCCAGGCGTAAAGGTCCTGCGCGTTCTCAACGCGGATCGACAGCGTGGCTTGCTCGCCGGGCTTGAGGCCAAGCGCTTGAGGATCGGGTCGGAGAAGAACGGATGCGCCTGAGGCAATCGAGACGGGCAAGAGCATGAAAACCAGTACGGCAATTCGGAGTGAAGTCGCCAGCAATCCCGTAGCGCTACAGGTAACCGTGTTCTTGGTTGTTTGATTAAACATTGCTCGCCTCAGGCAGATGCGATGACAACAAACAAAAACGCGCCCCGAAGTCAACCTAGATCGACTTCGGGGCGCGTAGTTACTTGTTGCTGCGTCGCGTTGTGCAATTCACTGTCAGATCGTTGCACAGTCGCCGGGATGTGCCTGCGCCCCCGCTTGCGCACATCCACCCCGAAGGACTCTAAACTATTCCTGCGACATTATAGTTCAAGGCAATTTTAGTTGTCAATAAATTATAACTAATTCAAACCATATCCTTCTCAACGCCAATCTGCGAAGACACACGCCCCGGAGTAACTCCGAGGCGTGTGTCGGCTTGGAAGCGAAATGACGTAGCGACCTAGCTACCGAACTACCCGCAAAGTCCACGTATCGCTGTCGTCGTTGCGGTTACGGTCGCCGCCTATAAACGAACCCTTTGTGGGCCGTTGCGAGTCTGCAACCGTCGCCTTATTCGTAATGTAACTGTTGAGGCTCTGAGTTACCTTATAGCGACACTGGAAGTTCCAGACCTCGCCGGCATCAATCCGCTGGTCGTGGTCCGTGTCACCGCTCACGTAGGTTACCGGACTGCACTTGTTGTCCGTTACTTTGGGCTTCACAGCCGCGGGGCCGGCGTTCGTGACCCTGTAGGTGTAGGTGATCGTGCTGCCTTTGCGGGCGGTCGCTGGACCGGTTTTGTCGATCGTCAAGTCGAACGTGATGACGTTCGGGAAGGTCCAGCTCGGATAGCCGTGGCCGGTGGTGAATTGGAAGCTCGAGTATCCGGCCAGGTAGCCCGGCGGCAGGTTGATCTCTTTAAACGTGTAGCTCCCGGCGCTCAGCCAAAGTTTCTGCGGCGCGTTCTGACTGATGGTGTACGTGCCAACCAGGGCGTTGTTCTTGTACACCTCGACGGTGAACGGCGTGTTGTCGGGCTGGGAGTAGGCGATTGTGTTGTGCTTGCTATCCCAGTACAGGAAGACTTTCTTCAGCAGCGTGAATGGATAGAGCGTGAAGTTATCCGTCGCCGAGACCGTCTGCGCGTTGTACTTGCCCTTCGCCGTCGCCGTGTTCGTCAACTTGTTGAGTGGATTGAAGACCGGCGTGTAGGTGCAGGTGAAGAGCCAGGTCTCCCCAGGGTCGAGCTGGTTGTCCGTGTCGGCGTCGCCGCTGAAGTAGCTCACCGGGCTGCAACGATTGTCGGTGACCGACACGTTGCTGAGCGGCACTGTGCCTGGGTTGGTGACCTGATAGTTGTAAGTCACCGGGCCGCCGCCGCTGGCGATGACCGGCCCCTGCTTATCGATGGCAATGCCGGCCTGTACCAGTGTGTTGGTTACGCTGGCATTGGCGGCGCCGCCCGACGTTACCGTTGCCGGCGAGCCGGATATACTCACCACCCAACTCGCGCCTGGATCGGTCTCGGTGATGGTGTAATCGCCGGGTTGCAGATTGCTCCAGGTGAGCATGCCGCCGTCGTAGTCTATCGTCTGGCAATTGCCGCCTGGATAAGATGGGCCGGCGATGCAGATTTCAAACGTCTGCGCCGGGTTCGGCGTCGCGCTGCCCCAGTTGACCGTCTTGGTCACGGTCAAACTGCCGGGGATCGAGCACAAGCTGCTGACGTTCGGCTGGAAGCCAATGTCGGTCGAGGTGTCCGTGCCGTCGCACAGCCATGGATTAAAGTCCACGTCATCAGTGGCAGGACTGCCGGCGCCGCCGGGGTTGCTGGCGTGCGTCGGGCCAGTGGCGCTTCCCCACCAGTTCTTCTCGGCGTCTAGCGCGCCGGTGTAACCGCCAGTCAGGACCCCGACGCCGTACTCGCTGTCGTTGGCGACGCTATTCTCGTGCGCCGTGATAGCGCTGTTCGTGCCGAAGCCGTACCCGAAATCGGCGATGCGCAGGCCGCGTAGATTGTTGTCCAGCTTGTTGTTCAGCACGTCGACGTTGCTGCTGCCTCCGCCGAAGGTGATGCCGGTGGCCGCAGGCAGGGTCGAGATTTCGTTGCGGCTAAAGTCGCCGCCCGATACGGCCAGCGCGAACACGCCGGAGAGATTGTCGTGAAGCGCGTTCTCGGTGAATGTCACGTTGACGTGGCTGGGCGAGGCGATGCCGGCGAAGATCACCGGACTGTTGGTGGTGTGATTCTTGACCTCATTCTCGTCCACCACCAACCCGCTCGTGCTTTCTGAGTAGATGGCCGAGCCGCCTGCCGGCCCAGGTTGGTTGTTGGCATCGAACAGGTTGTGCCGGATCAGACACGACCCGGCGCAGTTGGCGTAAATACCGATGGCATTGTCGGTGATGATGTTGTTCAGGATGTCATAGCCAGATGCAGCGCCGATGGGGATGTGGATGCCGGCGTTCAAACCGTTCGAGCCGCCCTTGATGGTAAACCCATCCACCGCCACATCGTTGGCGACGATCTGAAGGGGAGCATCGGTCAAGCCGCCGTCGATGATGGACTCCGGCCCGCGCGCGCCGCGCGCATCCACGCCCGCGTTCGCGCCTAGCAGATTGAGGGCTACTACGTCGATGACGACGTGCTCGTTGTACGTTCCCGCCGCCACATTGACGGTGCTGGCCGTGACCAGATCAACGCCTTCCTGGATGCGCCCGGTTGCGCCGGTCTGCGGGCTGTCGTCATCTACGTTCAGGTAGGAGAAATCGCCCTGGAAGCCGGCTGCGCCGCTCGTGTCGGTTCCGCTGTTCAGCCACGGCGTGTAATCCACGTCGGCGCTCACTTGGGCGGCGACGCCCGCCGGGATGTTCGTGCCGTACCAATTCGCGGAGGCGTCCACCACGCCGACCACCTCGTTGGAGACCGCCAGGGTGGTATTGCCCGAGAGGTCGTTGTTGTGAATGGCGATGGTGGCGGGATCGAATGGGAGCGGCACTGATTGTCTGACCCGCACCGCCCGATCGTTGCCAGACAACACGTTCTGCTCGATCAGCACGTTCTCGGTCTCGATCACGTTGATGGCGCCGGCTGTCGCGGCGATGGTGTTGGCCCGGAACGTCGTCCGCCCATACACGGTCGGGTCGGGATAGCCCCAGGCGCCCAGGCCGGCGGAGGCGCCCGCTCCGGTCATCGTGTTCTCCTCCACCAGGCCGTGCTTGGCCTGCGTGATCGACAGCTGCGTGAAGTTGCCCGTGACCGTGTTGTCCTTGAACAGGAAGTTGTCTACGCCTGGGTTGATGTAGAAAGCGCGGGCGCCCGACGCATTCACAGGCTCGAAAATGTTGTTCACGACATTCACCGTATCGACGTCGGAAGTCTCCGAGTAAGTGGTGATCAGGCCAAAGCCGTCGTCGCCATTGCTCCCGGAGCCAATCGCTCCCACCTGGATGCGGTTGTTCTGGATCGTGACCGTATTTGGAGTACCCGTGACATAGAGATTGGTGCTGGCCAGGCCGCTGCCCACGGCATCGAAGCCGACGATCGTGAAGCCATCCACTGTCACGACGGTGCCGTTGACGGTCAGCGAACCCAGATAGGTCGGGCCAGCTTGCAGCACGATTTCCGTCACATCGCGCCCGCCGGTGGATTGCAACGTCAGCGATTTGGTGATGTTGGGGCTTTCGTTATACGTGCCCGGCAGGACGTGCACCGTGCCGCCAGGTGAAACCGTGTCAATGCCGGCCTGGATCGTCTGCTTAGCATCTGTCGTTGGGTTAGTCCCGCCGAACGCGTCGTTGCCGTTGACCACGTCCACATAGCAATCGGTGGTGCACTGCGTGACGGGGCCGGAGACCAGCGTCAGGTTGTCAATCAGGAAACCATTGCTCGCTGTCGCAGGGGCCGCTGTTCCACCCGTGCGGAAGAGAATCGAATCCACCGGGCGCGTCGGGTTGCTTTCGCAGTTGCGGAAGTAATCTTCCCAGCTTGTCCCGGTGTGTTCCAATAGCCCGTCCACATAGACTCGAACGACATCGTTGGCCGAACCATCCACCCAGTACATTTGAATTTTGATCGTGTGCAGGGCCGTGCGATCGAGGCCGCCGGCGAGGTTGGTGAAGACAAAGTCGTTGTCATCGCAAACGGCCGGAATAGCCGATTCCTGGTAGTCGTAGAAATTGACCTCTAAACCGCTCGGTGTATCGGCCATCTGTACCCAGCTCATTCGCGCGCCATCGCCCCGATCGGGGCTGGCGACGACGGATAGGCCGGCCTGCTCTGAGCCGGGTAGGGTCGAGGCGAAATCCCATTGCGCTTCAAAGTACGGCTGGCGCGTGCCGCCCGACAGGCCATCGCTTACCGCCGACGTTTCGCCTGCCTCGTCGCCGAGCGACTTCGAAAAGGTTTGGTCGCCGAAACAGCCGCTGGTCACGGCGTTCGACATGCGCAGGCTGCGCGTTCCGAATGAGCCATAGCTATAGCTGGTGCTATCCACAATCGCATGATCATAGACAGCACAGCCGGAGCCGGCCGCGCCATCACTGCTCCAGCCATCTTGCCCATCGACCGTGCCAACCGTGTAACTTTCAAAGTCGATCGCCAAGCTGTCGGCGAAGACCAGCCCGGCGAACAGTACCAGCGCAGCAACAGAGACTGTGGCGACAAACAATCTTCTCTTGAACATGGTGCATTCCCCCTTGCGTGGATAGTCTTTCCTAAGAGAGGCGGCAGATGCGGTGTGGTAGAGGAGGATTGGGTCGTGGTGAGAACCGCGCGTTCCCTACGCGACTCGGTCCATATGTTCATTTCGATAGGCTTCACCTCCTTTTTCTATCCTGAGGTTCCCAACTATCGCTGATCCTGACAAAGGTCTAACGGCTTTGCCACTCATTTGGCTTCGTGCGGAGACTCTCTACTTGATAGAATGCACTCCAAGCCAGCAATCTCCCACCCAAAACAAAAAAACGCCGAGATTGGGAAACCAATCTCGACGTTCCTATCCAACTGGGTAGGAATTGCGCCTACCCGTAGCCGTGCGCGCTCAGGCCAGGCTTTGTTTTAGCGATTCCAGCTGGCCCGCGACGGACGCATCGACGATGCGATCCCCGGCGCGCACGACCAAACCGCCCAGAATCTTCGGATCGACGCGGAACTCGACGTCCGACGCGCCGCGTCCGGTCAGGTCGCTCTTGATGGAGGTCTGCTCGGCTTCACTCAACGGCAGCGCGCTGGTCACTTGCACCTTGCCAGACAGGCTGTCTTCAGTGATCATCACCTTGCCGGAGCGGACGCCGCTGAAGAACTCGTCGATGAGTGCGCGCTGGCGTTGATCGTCCAGCGCCGCCCCGATGAGCTTGTTGGCCGCGGCGATGGAGAGCGCGGCAACCTGCGAGCGCAGATCGGCCAAGATGCGGTTGCGCTCGGCTTCGGCTTCTTCCTGGGCCTGCGCCTTAATCCGTCCGGCATCTTCATTCGCCTTGACGATCACGCCGGCGGCTTGCTTCTCGGCGTTCTGCGTCATCTCGGCGACGGTCTTCTGCCCCTCGAGGCGCGCCGCGTCCAGCTTGGCCTGATAATCCTTCTCGATGTTGGCCAGCCGCTCTTCGGCCCGGCGCGCATCTTCCAATCCTTTTTGGATGCGCTCGCGACGCTGCTCCAGAACCCGCAGCAGCGGTTTATACGCGATCACGCGCAAGACCAGCAACAACAAAACGAAATTGATGATCTGTGCCAGCACGATGCCGGGCACAATTCCAAGTGGTAACACTTCGCACCTCCTGTGCTATTCGCTAAGTGCGCGCCCGTGGATCAAGAAATCACGAACAGCAGGATCAGTGAAACAACCAGGCAGTAAATCGCCACGGCTTCGGCGAAAGCCACCCCCAGGATCATGTTGGTCTGGATGAGCGAGGCCGCGTCCGGGTTGCGGCCCATCGCCTGCACCGCGCCCCCCACCGATAACCCGATGCCGATGCCGGCGCCGATCGTCCCGATCATGGCTAGGCCCGCGCCCAGGTATTTCGCCAGAACGGTTGCTGTAGCAATATCCACTTTGCTCTCCTCCTGAGTTAGAGTTCAGAGTTTGAGTTCGCGCTGTCTCTGATGACTGTTAACTGACCACTGATGGCTAATGGCCCGCCTCGGCGTGTTCGCCGTGCACCTGGGCGGCGACATTCATGAAGACGAACGTCAGCATCATGAACACGTAGGCTTGAATCAGACCCACGAAGGTCTCCAACAGCAGCGCGGCGACCGGCCCGACGTAGGGGATCAGGCTCATCACCACGAAGATCAAAATCGTGCCGGCGAAGATGTTGCCGAACAACCGGAAGGTGAACGAGAGGATGCGGACGAACTCGCCCAGGCCCTCCAGCAGGCTGGCAAAGAAATCGACCGCGCCGAAAATCTTGCCGGCCCCTTCTCGCCGGAAGCCGCTGATATTGAAGAACTTGCTCAGGTAGCGCTTGAGGCCGGTCAGCACCGCGCCCACGCCCCGCTTGCCGTGCGGCATGTGGTTGATCACGCCGTAAACCTGCGAAGCGCTGACGGCGACCAGCGCCAGCGCCAGCGTGACGTTGATATCGGTCGAGGCGGTGCGCACGGTCGGCACGACGGCCCAACCCGCTGCTTCCGCAGCTTCCGCTTCGCCCGCGCCCTCCGCCGCTGCCGGGATCGGTTCCTGGCAACCGGCTTCCGTGCGCGCTTGCTTCGCCGCAGGGCTTAACCCATCATACTCGGCTGGAGTGATCACCGGGCAGCGCACGTTGAGGAACACCACCGGCGAACCGGGCGGCGTCGATCGATCGAGTTCGTAGCCTTGCACCGTGCCTTCGGCATGGTGGACGTAGCCGATGCTGTCCACGCCCGGCAGGAGTTCCATGTAGTTGGCGAAGAAGACGAACAGGAAAATCGTCGCGCCGATGGGAAAAACTTTAGGCGCATTTTTACCGGCGACCTGCTCCGCCTGGCTATACAGCAGCTCGATCATCGACTCCAGGAAGTTCTGCAAGCCGGAAGGCACCAGCTTGGGGCGGCGGGCGGCGATCCAAAACAGGAGGATGAGCAGCGCATCGACGATCAAGGTGGCGACGATCGTATTGGTGATCGGGAAACCGCCTGCGCAGTGGTGCGCCAGATCGCCGCCGAGGCAAGCCACCGGCTCGGCTTCAACGCTGATCGGTGGCAGCACGGCCGGTATCAGCCGGGGCAGAATACCGCACAAGAATACGAAAATGCCCAGCCAGACGACAATTCGAACGAGTCGTTTCATCGCGTTCATCGTTAGAGCTTATCCCCCTGGTCTAGACTATCGCGCGCTTGTATCCGGCGTGCCGCGCGCAACGCGAAGCGATAAATCGCGTAGACGCTCAAGGGCGCGCTCACCAGCAGCAGCCCCAGCGTGAACCAGGGCCGCGTGTGCAGTTGCCCATCCAGCCACATCCCCAATAGCAGCGCCCCAATGACGATAGCAACGGCCAGGCAACCGGCCTGCACCCCGATCGTGCTGCCCTGCACCAATCCCCGGCTCACATTGATCGGCGGGCGCGTTTTCGGATCATTCTCGTTCATGGTACAAACCGCGCGCCCTCAATAATGAAGGGGGCGCGCTTCAGCGCAAATGGTAACACACTCAACTTGATTCGTCAATGTGCCAAATTGAACTAACACTTGAGAGACGAAGGGCGAACAGGCTGGACTACGGAATTACGGAATACGCATTGCATATTCCGTAAATCAATCTGGAAACCGCTCAAAAAGCTTCCTCCTTCGTCCCTCACGACCCTGATAACAGCGTCTGCGCGGCGCGCGTCGCCAGGTTGTACCACGGCGTGGCGAAGATGCCTAAAAAGAGAATGCCGACCGTGCTGATCAACAAGCCGAGCCGCAGCGTACCGGGCACGCTTGCCGGAGCGTCGTCGCCCTGGCTGGGGTCCACAAAGATGACGCGGATGACGATCAAGTAGTAATACAGGCCAACGATGGCGTTCAACACGCCGATGACGGCCAGCCACACCAGCCCTGCGCTGACCGCAGCCTGGAAGACGTAGAACTTGGCGAAAAAGCCGGCTAGCGGCGGGACGCCGGCCAGCGACAGCATCGCCAGCATCATGCCGATTGATAACCCGAACGCGCGCCGGCTCAAACCGGCCATCTCGTACAGGTTCTCGGTTCCCAGCGTATTCGTGACGACCTCGACCACGACGAAGGCCGCGATGTTGGTCAGCAGGTATGCCGCCAGGTAGAACAGCACCGCCGCCATGCCGAGTTGCCCGACCGCTGCCACGCCGATCAGCACGTAACCTGCCTGCGCGATCGACGAGTAGGCCAGCATGCGCTTGATGTTGCGCTGCGGGATCGCCAGCAGGTTGCCCAACGTCATCGTCAACACCGAGATGCCCGCGATCACGCCGATCCACTGGTCCTGAACCGGGGCGAACATCAACAGGAACACCCGCACCAGCACGGCGAAGCCGGCCGCCTTCGAAGCGACGGAGACGAAGGCGGTGATCGGCGTCGGCGCGCCCTCGTACACGTCCGGCGTCCACATGTGGAACGGAACCGCTGCGACTTTGAACCCGAAACCGACCAGCACCATCAGCAGCGCGACGATCGTCGGCGCGACGCCGCTGGGGCCGAGCGCCCCCAGCGCGTTGAACACGGCGCTGAATTCGGTCTGGCCGGTAAAGCCGTAGATCAGGCTCAGGCCGTACAGCAGGATTGTCGAGGTGAACGCGCCAAATAGAAAATACTTCATACCCGCTTCGGACGATCGCGGGGATTCGCGCAGATAGCCCGCCAGCAAGTACAACGAGATCGACGTCGTCTCCAGCGACACGTACAGCATGATGATATCGTTCGACGCCGCCATCAAGTCCATGCCTAGCGTCGCAAAGATCACCAGGCCGTAGAACTCGCCGCTCTGCCGCAACGGTTTGAAGTCTATCGAGATCAGGCAGGTGAGCGCGGCCGCCACCACGAACATCAGGCGGAACAGCTGCGCCGTCAGATCGACGCGCACCATGCCGCCGAGCGCGGGCCGCAGATCGGCGTCGGCGCCGAGCAGCGGCGCGGTCTGCACGCCGATGACCACCAGGATGCCGATCAGGCCGAGCGTCGCGAGGCCGCCCAGCGCGCGCTTGCGCTGCGGGCCGATGATCAAATCGCCGCCGATCACGCTGAGGCCCAAGGCCAGCAGCAGGATTTCGGGCAGGATTGCGGTCAGACCGCGATTGAGCTCATTGACGTCCACGCTTTACCTCCAGACCCGCCGGGTTGTTGGAAACCTGGCCGGTCTTCCTGGTGGTCAGTCCACTTGGTTTTGATAGGTAGCATAGGGCCTCCCCTGCGGCGCGCCGCCGGTGCAGGTGTGTGCCCGTCCAACGCCCACGACGCCCACGAGGGGCTATGCTACAGCGCATCAATCTCAGGCCCGTTCACAACGCCCACGACCCCGCAGAGCGGGGCGCAAGCAGGGGGCTAGGCTATCCATCGTTTTCCCTTTGGGCGACTACTAGCCACCCGCAAGCAGATTGACGAGCGATGTCGTGCCGGTGTTGATCATATTCATGAGCAGCAGCGGGAACACACCCACGGCGATCAGGATGACGCAAAACATTGCGATGGTCGTCTTGTCCAGGATGTTGGCCGGGCGCATGTCGTGCCACCTGTGCTCGTCGTATTGGCCGAAGAACACCTGGCCGGCGACGCGCAACACGTAGGCCGCCGTCAACACGATGCCGAGCGCGCTGACGAGCGCGACAATCGGATACCAGGGCGCGACATCTCGGGCGACCCAGACGCCCATGAAGATTTGCAGCTCGGCGACGAAGCCGCTCAGCCCGGGCATGCCCATCGACACCAACCCGCCGATGACGAAAGCGATCGCCGCCCACGGCAGCACTTTGATCATCCCGCCCAGCTGGGGAATGTCGCGGGTGTGCGCGCGATCGTACACCAGCCCGACGATGGTGAAGAACAGCGCCGTCATCACGCCGTGGCTGAACATTTGCAGCACCGCGCCGTTCAACCCGACCTGGTTCATCGTGGCGAAGCCCATCGTCACCAACCCCATGTGGCTGACCGACGAGAAGCCGATGACGTACTTGAAATCGCGCTGCACCATCGCGATTGCCGCGCCGTACACCACGTTGACCATCACCAGCAGGACGATGAACGGCAGGAATTCTCGCGCCGCCTGCGGCAGCAACTCCACCCCGACGCGCAAGGCGGCGTACGCGCCCAGCTTCATCAGCACGCCCGCGTGGATCATCGACACGGCGGTGGGCGCGGCCACGTGCCCATCAGGCGACCAGGAATGGAACGGCCAGATGCCGGCCAGCACGCCGAAGCCCAGGAAGATCGGCAGGAACCAGATACGCGCCACGTCGATCGGGATGTTGGACTGTTTGAGCGCGGTCAGGTCGAAGGTGCGCGCGCCATCCGGCGTCGTCGCCGAGAAATAAATCGCCAGTATACCGACCAGGGCGATGATCGAACCGATCAGCAGGTACAGCGTCAACTTCATCGCCGCGTATTCCTTGCGCGTGCTGCCCCAGGTGGCGATCAGGATGTACATCGGGAAGATCGACAGCTCGTAGAAGAAGAACAACAGGAACAGGTCGAGCGCGACGAACACGCCGTACACGCCCGCCACCAGCAGCATGAAGAAGGCGAAAAACTCGCGCGTGCGGTCTGTGATGCCCCACGAGATCATCACGCCGCCGACGGCGACGATGCCGGTGAGCAAGATCATCGGCAGGTTGATGCCGTCCGCGCCGACTTTATACGAAATGCCCAGCGACTCGACCCACGGCGTTTGTTCGACAAACTGGAACTGGTTGGCCGGGTCGGCGAGCGCGGCGCTTTGATCGTACTGAACGAAGATAATGATTCCCATCACCAACGTGATCAACACCGCGATCAGCGCGATGAGCTTGATGAGCGTCGTCTTATCGCGCGGCAGCAGCAACAAGATCACCGCCGCGACGATCGGCGTGAAGGTGATGACGGTCAAGAAGGGAAATTGCATAGTTGAATCCTTGGCGTGAAACGTGATCACCAATTTACCAATTACCTGATAGGTAAATCGGTAAATTGGTAGCAGGTAAGCAAATCCGGCGGCTTAGTCAGCAGACCTTCCCCGTTACTTGCGCGACAAGGCGTTACACCGGAGGCCGCGCTGTCACGACGAAGACCGCGACCAGCGCCAGCGTGACGGCCACCATGCCCAGGCCGATCCAGGCGACGCGCGGGCTGATCGGTATGGTCTCCTCGGCCGGCTGGTCGAGCGCGCGCAGCCAGTTGCCCATCCGAGCGCCTATTCCGCCGGCGGCGATCGCCGCTGCCAGTCCGAATCCGATCATGCCCGGCAGCGTCTCGCCTGTCACACGCGGATAGACCAGCGAGCCGGCGATCGCCGGCAAGCCAATCGCCAGAAAAACGACGCCAGCGATCAGGCTGCCGCCCACGTGGGTAGCCTGTTCCTCCGCATAACGCAATCGCAGCGCATACCACACATCGAGCGCGATCAGCGGCGGCAGTAGGAGCAGATGTGAGAAAAATCCCAGCCCTACATCGCCCGCTCCGAATGACGCCAAAAGGATCAGGCGAACGCCGAGCACCAGCAGCCCGACGAGGGTGGCCGCGCCCGCGCGCCGGATGGTGTGCAATACGAAATTGCCGATGAACAGCGCGACGACGATCACCACCACCGGATAAAGCCACTCCGGCCGGTTCCAGAAGGCGGTATTCTGTCCAGGATCGATGGCGGCGATGTTATCCCACTCGGTCGCGCCGAACTGTGTCAGGAGCAGCGCAGCCAGCACGCTCAACACCAGCGCCAGAAATTCCCGCCCGCTCAATCCACGCAACCCACTCCAGGGACGCGGCGGCGCCAGCGAGAGCTGCAGCGATATCCCGATGAGCATCACCAGCGTGAAACCTCCGACCAGCAGCACGTGCGGCAGGCTCCAGGCGCTGATGTCGAGGCCGTAGATCTCGTGCCAGAGGAGATCGGAGGGCACCGAGGCCAGGATGTACAAGGAGACTAAGCCCAGGAGACCGAGTCGAGGCTCAGCGCGGAAACGCTGGCGGAGGTCGCCACTGCCGCTCAAGGCGAAGAACAAGCCGCCGCCGGCAAACAGGCTCGTCAACCCCATGCTGCCGTAGATCATCAGGTGCGGCGGCCATAAGAAATCGTTAAGGTTGATGCCGTAACGCCGATGCCAAACTTCGTCCCAGAAAGCGCCGATCGTGAACAGCACCCCGCTGATGACCACCAGCGCCGCCAACGCCTGGCGCACCTGCGCCGACCGCTCGACCGGACGTCCAACCTGGGCCGGCAGCGGGCTGAGGTACAACCACCACACTAACGCGCTGAAGGCCAGGATCAGTACGCTGAGCACGGCGATGCCTAAGGCAAACAGCGGGCCGGTGGTCGTCGAACCGCCCCAATGCGCCAGCAAGACCAAAACGATCAGCGCAACGCCAGCGCTTGCCACGAGGCGCCACTTGTTTCCATAGACTCGTGGAGGTGAAGAGGACTGATTCATCTCGACGAACCCCTTCCTTGGCGTGAAGAGCAACTACCTGTGTACCTGTTTACTTGCTACCTGGCAGGTAAACAGGTAGCAGGTAAACAAGTATTCACCCAATCAGCCGCGTGACCGCTTGGTTGATCACGTTCAAAACCCAGGCCGGGAACAGGCCGGTGACCAGCATCAGTAACAGCAGCGGCGCGAGCGCGATGCGTTCGATCCAGTTCATCTCGCTGACGTGATGCGCGGCTTCGCTCTCCGGCCCGTGCAACACCTTGCCGATGGCCTTCAGGATATACGCGCCGGTGAAGAGCAACCCAATCATCGACAGCGCGGTGATCAACGAGAAGACGGGCCACGCGCCGCGCACCACGGCGAACTCGGCCGGGAAGCCGGCCAGGCCGGGCAGGCCCAGATTCGCCATCGCGCTGAAGATCAGCACGCCGCCGTAGATCGGCATCACCGCCCACAGCCCGCCCAGCCGATTCAGGTCGCGCGTGTGCGCGCGGTCATACACCATGCCGACCAGTGCGAACATCGCCGCCGCCGACAGACCGTGCGCCCACATTTGCAGCACCGCGCCGTTGGTGGCGATGACGGCGCTTTGCTTGACGGCCGGATCGCTGCTGCCCAGCGCGTAGGCCGCGACGGCGATGCCGAGCACGACGAAGCCCATGTGGTTCACCGACGATAGTGCGACCAGCCGCTTGAAATCGTCTTGCCCGAAAGCCGAGAACGCCGCCAGCACGATGCCCAGCAGCGCCAGGATGGCGAGAACGGGCGCGAAGGCGGCGGCTTCGACCGGGAAGAACGGCAACACGATCCGCAGGAACCCAAACGCGCCGAGCTTCAGCAGGACCCCCGCCAGGATCATCGAACCGGCGGTGGGAGCCTCGGTGTGCGCATCGGGCAGCCAGGTGTGGAAGGGCCAGATCGGCGCCTTAATCGCGAAGGCGATGGTGAACGCCCAGAAGGCGATCCCGCGCACGGTCGAGGCGGGCAGGCCGAAGAGTGTGCCGTCGAACGTCGGCCAGCGCTGCGCGATCTCGACGATGCTGTACGTGCCGCCGTTCGGGCCGCCCAACGCCATCCAGATCACCTGGAACGCCAGCAGCATGCCGACCGAGCCGGCCATGGTTAAGATGAAGAACTTGAACGAGGCGTAGTTGCGGTTGCCGCTGCCCCACTGGTTGATCAGGAAGTACATCGGCACCAACCCGATCTCCCAGAAGATGAAGAACAGGATCATATCGAGCGACACGAACACGCCGAGCATGCCGGTTTCCAGCAGCATGAACAGCGCCATGTATGCGCGCACGCGCTCGTTGATGCTGAACGAGATCAGGATCGCCAGCGGCGTGAGGATGGCGGTCAGTAGGATCATCGACAGGCTGATGCCATCGATGCCCAGGATGTAGCGGCTGTTGATTTGCGGGAACCACGGCGCTTCGACGTAGAACTTGAATCCGTTTGCCTCGGCGGAGGCACTGGGGTAAATCACCCACAAGTAGATCGCTAGCGCAGCCGGGATCAGACTTAACAGGAACGCCAGCCACTTGATCGCCCGATCGCTCGCGCGCAGCTGGCCGGCGATGAGGATGATGACCGCGCAGGCCAGCGGTGAGAATGTGACCAGCGTGAGGATGTTCGCGTTGATGAAGTCCATCAGTTGCTCCACAGAGGTAATCGGTAAACTGGTAGTTGGTAGAATGGTAAGTCGTCACGTGACCAATTACCAATTTACCAATCTACCATCTCCCAACTCACGACAGTAACGCCAAATACAACGCCGCCAGCACCAGCACGCCCAACACGGCGACGTACAGGTATTGCTGCACCCAGCCGGTCTGCACTTCGCGGAACCAGCGCCCGAAGGCTTTGATGCCTTCTACAAATGCGTCGACGCCGCCGTTGATGACGACTCGATCGAAGGCGCGGAAGGCTTCGGCCAGCCGATACGCGCCGCGCCCGATCGCGTGCAGTATCCCATCGATCAGCCAGCGATCGATCCAGCGGTACACCCCAACGCCGAGCGCGACCGATGGTCGAACGAAAACCCGATCGTAGAGCTCGTCGAAATACCATTTGTTCTTGAGGAAGGTATGGAGGCCGCCAAGACGCGCCAGCGGATCGGGTTGGCCGGCGGCAAGCGGCTTGCGTCCATATACCCACCACCCAACAAACAAACCACCTAACGCCACCGTGACCGAAGCCGCCACCGGCGTCCAATCGAACGTCGGCACTTCGAGTTCGACCACGTTTTCGATCGTCGGCGCGAGGAACGCCTCGAAGGCCGTGCCGTGCGCCTCGCCGCCGCGCAGGATCGGGCCGAGCACGGGGAAATCGGGCTTGACGCCGACGAAACCGGCGGTGAGCGCGAAGACGGCCAGGATCACTAGCGGCAGCGTCATCGTCCAGTGGCTTTCGTGCGCGTGCGCGGCTGCTTCGGTGCGCGGCCTGCCGAGGAAGGTCAGGCTGATTTGGCGCATGGTGTAGAACGCGGTGAGGAATGCTGACAGCGCCAATACCCAGAACACGACCGGCGCATGTGTGAGCGCGTCGGCCAGGATTTCATCCTTCGACCAGAAGCCGGCGGTGAGCAGCGGGAAACCTGCCAGCGAGAAACCGCCGACGAGGAAAGTCCAGAAGGTGAGCGGCATCTTCTTGCGCAAGCCGCCCATGTTCAGCATGTTCTGCGGATCGATCTGCTCGTGTGACTGGTGCAGCCCGTGTTCGACGCCGTGAATGATCGAGCCGGAGCCGAGGAACAACAGCGCCTTGAAGAAGGCGTGCGTGATCAAGTGGAACGCCGCCGCAACGTACGCCCCGATGCCTAGCGCGGCGATCATGTAACCCAGCTGGGAAATCGTCGAATAGGCGAGCACCCGCTTGACGTCGTTCTGCGCCAGCGCGATGGTCGAGGCCATCAGCGCGGTGAATGCGCCGATGAGCGTCATCGCCTCGAAGGTCGGCGCGCCTTCGTGGGCCGTGCCCGCCAGCAGCGGGAACATGCGGATCACCATATACACGCCGGCCGACACCATCGCGGCAGCGTGAATCATCGCCGAAACCGGGGTGGGGCCTTCCATCGCATCGGGCAACCAGGTATGCAGTGGGAACTGCGCGCTCTTGCCGATCGTGCCGACGAACAGTAGGAAGAAGATGAATTGCGCCAGCGGAATGCCGATGATCAGCGAGGGCAGCGCACCGAGTCTTCCGGTTACATCGGGTGTGAAGATTTCGCGGAAGCTGAGCGTGCCGGTCGCGTTATACAGCGCAACGATGCCGATCAGCATGACCACGTCGCCGATGCGGGTGGTCATGAAGGCTTTGATCGCCGCCTGGCGCGGGGTGATCTGGTGGGGGTCGTCGTAGTTGCGCGCGTACCAGAACCCGATCAGCAGGTACGAGCACAGGCCCATCACTTCCCAGCCGATGAACAGCAGCAGCAGGTTATCGGCGACGACGAGCGTGAGCATCGCTCCGGCGAACAGCGAGAGGAAGGCGAAGAAGCGGCTGTACAGCGGCTCGCGGCCGTTGTGCGGCGGCTGGCCGGGATGATCGTGCGGGTCGGGTTGCTTGTGGTAGTTGGAGTAGCCGGTCGAGTAGAAGATGATCAGGAAACATGCGATCGGCACCATGAACAACATGATCGCCGTCAGCGGATCGACCAGCACGCCTACGTTGAAGGTCGTGTCGCCGGTCGGCAGCCAGGCATAGGTCGAATGGATCGGGTCTTCCGCTAGATGCGCGCCGCCGCCCGGCAGCACCGTCCAGAACACGATCTGCGCCAGCACGAGCGAGATACCGATCGCGCCGATCGCCGCCGTATGGCTCAGCGTGTGGTTCTTGCGCGTCAACAACAATATCGTGAAGAACGCCAGCAGCGGCGGGACGGGGATGAGCCAGGTGAAGAGTTCGAGGGTTGCAGGCGACATAGCCATCCTTCTTGGTTAGTCACAGAGCAGGTAAACAGGCAACAAGTAAACAAGTAGCAGGTAATAAAGCAATAGGTGGATTTAGCTAGACTACCTGTATACCAGCTACCTGTGTACTTTCTACCTGCCTACTTCCTACCATTTCAGCAAATCAATCTGCTCCACATTGACCGATTGCCGGTGCCGGTAGATGGCGATGATCAGCGCCAGACCGACGGCGGCTTCGGCGGCGGCGACGACCAGCACGAACACGGCGTAGGCTTGGCCGGCGGCGGCGGTCGGGTTGAGGTAGCGCCAGAACGCGACCAGGTTGATGTTGACGGCATTCAGCATCAGCTCGACGCCCATCAGGATAGCGATCGCATTGCGACGCGCCAGCACGCCGAACACCCCGATGCAGAACAGCGTTGCGCCGACCAGCAGATACCAGGTGAGAGGAACCATTCATCCTCCAGAATGTAATACGCAATACGTATTACGTAATCACAGGCTCACTCGCCTCGGCGTCGTTCGCGCGCCACGTATACCGAGCCGATCAGCGCGACCAGCAGCAACACCGAGGCGACTTCAAACGGCAGCACATACTGCGCCGGATCGACCAGCGCCTTGCCCAACATCACCAAACTGTCGGCCGGCGCTTCGGCCAGGCCCGTCCCCGGTGTGGCCCAGGGGAACGTGGTGATGATCTGCGCCAGGATGAACAGCAACACCACGGCGACGATCGCCCCCAGCCCGCTCCACGAGTTGAGCCGGCGCTCGTTCGGGTTTGCCATGCCGCGCGTCAACATCACGGCAAAAATGATCAAGATCGAAATCGCGCCGATGTACAGCAGCACTTGAACGGCAGCCAGGAAACCGGCTTCCAGCAGCACAAACAGCGCCGCCACGCCGGCCAGCGTCGCGATCAGCCACAGCGCAGCATGAAATAGATTGCCGGTCGTCACCACGCGCAGCCCGGCGACAAGGGTCAGCGCCGAGAAGAAGACGAAGAAGAATTGTTGAGCGGTCATGGATACTCCACATTCCGCGTGTCGTATTGCGTGTTACGGAATATGCAATACCGAATCTGTTGTTAGCGCCCTGCCACGGCCACGGCTTCACGACGCGCCGCCATCCGCAGCTCTTCGCGCCGACGCGCGCTGCGGCCGGCGCGGCTGAGAATGCCCAGCGAGACGACCAGCAGGATCAAGTTTGCTGCAAAGAGCGTCAGGCCCCAGGCCCAGGGATTGTTCGTCGCCGACCAGCCCAGCGTATCGCGCAAGACGCGATCGCCGACCATGAGCATGAGCAAATTCGCCAGCGAGAGCGGAACCAGGAACTTCCAGTTGAAGGCCATCAGCTGATCGATGCGAAAGCGCGGCAGCGTCCCGCGCAGCCAGATCATGATGAAGAACATGAACCCGCCCTTGAGCAGGAACCAAATGAAGCCCAGGCCCGGAATCGGCCCGTTCCAGCCGTTGAGGAACAGCGTGACGAACACCGCGCCGACGGCGAAGGCGTGCACGAACTCGGCCAGGAAGATCATCGAGAACTTCATCGCCGAATACTCGATGTGGAAGCCCGCCACGATTTCCGATTCGGCTTCCAACAGGTCGAATGGCGAGCGGCCGGTTTCGGCCACGCCGCTGATGAAGAAGATCAACGCCGTCACGAACAGCGGCAGAATGAAGGGGATGCTCTGCACGTGAACCAGATCGACCATGTCCATCGTGCCGGCCAGCATCACCACCGCCACCAGGCTCAACATTTGCGGCACTTCATACGAGATCAATTGCGCCACGGCGCGGAACGCGCCCAGCAGCGCAAATTTGTTGTTGCTGCCCCAGCCGGCCATGATCACCGCCACGATGCCGGCCGCGCCTGCGGCGAGAATATAAAAGAGACCGATGTTCAAGCGGGTGCCGACCAGCGCGCCGCCGCCGGTATCCGGCCCCATCGGGATGACCGCGAACACGATCAACGCCGCGGCCGCCGTGAGGATCGGCGCCAGGTTGAACACCCACTTGTCGGCGCCGGCTGGGACGGTGTCTTCCTTCGTAATCATCTTGATGCCGTCGGCGATCGGGATCAGGATGCCGCCCGGACCATGATAAGTCGGGCCAAGCCGATCCTGCATCCGCCCGATCAACTTGCGCTCGACCCAGGTCAAGACCATGAAGGTGAGCAACCCGAACGTGCCCAGCACCCCGGCGCGGATGATCGCCATGATCAAATCGACGAACCACTCGGCCAGGTTCAGACCCCCGGCGCCTAAGATGGAGCGCAGCCATAGCGCAATAGTTGTGAAGATATCCATGCCTTTGCTCCGTCACTCGAAAACAACTGCCCCGTCGCCCGAATCCGGGTGCGGGGCATTGGGCTGACGCCCAGGGCCTAAGCCCACTCTAACTCTCCCTTGCGCCAGGCGTAGATCAGCCCGGCCGCCAGGATAGCGATGAAGATCACCATCTCGACGATGGCGAACAGCGGCAATTGCTGGTACGCCACCGCCCAAGGGAACAGGAAAACGGCCTCGATATCAAAGACGACGAACACCAGCGCGTAGATGTAATATTGCGCCTTGAACTGCACCCAGGTATCGCCAACCGTTTCGATGCCGCATTCGTAGGCTTCACTCTTGATCCGATTAGGTTTGCGGGGAGCTAACAGCAGGTTGAGGATAAGAGGAACCGTCACGAGGAGAATCGCGACGACGATAAATAGGCCGACAAAACCCCACGGCTCGACCAAGTCTCCCTCCCAGTTGGCCCGCGCCCGATGGCTTTACGCGCAGCTCACACTAAGCCCGTGATTGAGCGATGTTTGAAGAGATCAGGCGGGGATTTCTTTGTTGCAATGGTCACAAGCGCCGGGATTATATCACACAAAAAGTCAATCAGCAACGCAAAAATGAAAATAAAACCAAGAAACGAGGTGTTCTGTCACTCATCTTCTTCGCCGGCGATGCCGCCGCCTTCGATATTGACGACCTCGCCGTGTATGTCGACGATGACGCGAAAACCCATCAGCCCTAACCACTGCCGCGCCTCGAGCGGAATCCCATTTTGCAGCAAGCGATCGATCTGGCTCAACGACGTATCGATCGCGGCTTTGGTGAATAGATCATCTTGACCCAGCATGTGCAGGATGCCTTCTTCGAGCGCAGCCTTATTCTCGTCGATTTGCCCCTGCATCGATTCCAACACCTGGCGATCGATGTGGGCCGCTTCGACGTGCCGTTTGAAGCCGGCGTCGTCGATCACGTAATGCGGCTCGCCGCCCAGATACGTCACTTGCAGCGGCTGACCGCCCTGATCGAACACTAATCCTTCGAAGATCGCCTGTCGCTGGCGTGGTGCTTCGCTCATCTTGACCTCGCTAAACCGTTTGGCCCACGCGCATCCAGATTCATGGCGAGACCGGTGCATTTCACTTGAGCGGCAGGTCTCGTGAGGTCACCCTGAGCCGCACCGCGGCGCAGGGTCTCAGCGTCACTGGGCGAGATGCTTCGCTGCGCTCAGCATGACCATCCGCATGGGCCTTTAGGTTTGCCCCTAAACTGAAATGCACGCCGGCGAGAGACGCGCTTGACCCCTGAACCGCTCGCGGCTATGATGAGTTTATCTCATTTTTAACTGGATGCCTATGTTTTCCAAAATCGAAGGCCCAACTCCTGAAGACCAATCCGGCGCAGCCGCCCCATCGGGCCGCCCCGATGAACGCGCCCTGAGGCGCGTGACCGCGCAGTTTGCCGCCGGTGTCGCCATCGTCACGACGCGCCATGCTGGCGGCTTGCACGGCCTGACGGTCAGCGCCTACCTGACGGCCTCGTGGAACCCACCGCTCGTCTTGATCGCAGTGGATACGCTGAGCCAGAGCTGCGACTACATTATTGCCAGCGGCCACTACGCCGTAAACTTCTTGAGCGATCGCCAGGAATTTCTGGCTGAGCGCTTCGCCGGTCGCGCGCCGCTGGTCAGCGCGCGGTTCGAAGGCGTGCCGCATCACTTCGCCGCGACCGGCTCCCCCGTTCTGGAAGGCGCGTTGGGCTGGCTGGACTGCAAGATCGAGCAAATCATCGACGCCGGTGACCACACCTTGTTTCTCGGTCGCGTGCTCCAATTGGGCGAAGGCGTCAAAGATAAGGCGCTGGTTTACTTTGCGCGCCGCTACCGCTCGCTTGAGCCTGACTGATAGACCCCCGGTGTTCTCCGTAGTACAGGGTCTCAGCCTGCATGATGGTATCGGCTAGGCCAAAAGCCCCTCAAGCGAATCATGCTGGCGATGGTTGGCCCGCGCCGCTTGTCTGGCTATACTGTGCTCGAACTTGAACATCGAGCACAGGAGCTGAAGCATGCCAAAGCGACTTACGCGCAGCAAGACCGATCGCCGGCTCGCCGGCGTGTGCGGCGGGTTGGGTGAGTATTTCGATGTCGATCCGACGCTGATTCGTCTGGTGTTCGTGCTGGCCCTCGTGTTCGCCGGGACCGGGCCACTGTTGTACCTGATCCTCTGGGTCGTCCTGCCGGAGGGCAACCCGGTTTAGCTCGCAGCGGCGCGACGTGCGCCGAGAGACCCGTGTCCAAATCGGACTTTAGGCGGTTGGCCGCGCCGATCGCCCCGGCTATAATCCGTTCAGATCAAGGAATCGATAGATGGGAGGTTTATCATGGAGAAACGACTTTATCGCAGCCGAACCGATCGAATGCTCGGCGGTGTGTGCGGTGGTTTAGGCCGCTACTTCGGCGTCGATCCGTCTTTGATTCGGTTGGTGTTTGTCCTGCTGTTCGTCTTTGGCGGATCGGGGTTTCTGTTGTACCTGATCCTGTGGATTGTACTGCCGGAGGAGGGCCGCACCTACACCTCCGCTGAAGAGACGACTCGCTCTAACGCGCAGGAAATTGCCGGCCGCGCCCGCCAATTTGGCGAGGATATCAAAACCGCGTTCGGCAGCTCGTCCACCGGCGCGGAAGGGCAGCCAGCCTCGGGCAACCTGCTCGCCGAGCCGCGCTCGACGCGGGCGGCCTCGACCGACGGGGCGCGTGTGCTGGGGCTGATCTTGGTGGTGCTCGGCGCGATGTTCCTGCTGGGCAACCTGTTCCCGCGAATCCTCTCGTTCGGCCAGTTGTGGCCGCTCATCCTGGTGGCGATTGGTATCGCGATGCTGCTCGGCCAGTTCCGCAAGTAAGTCACGCGCAGCTCGAGTGAAAGTAACGGGAGTCGAGGGGTGGCGATCGATAAAACGCCCATCCTTCGACTCCTTTGCCTTGTTGGGCAACGCTCCACCGGAGCGTTGCGAGCCTATCTGAAAATATCCTTCACCTCACCACCACCCCTGCCCCTCAACCGTCTTCGCTACGCCCGTGGGCTGTGCCGCGCCGCGGTGGTGCAGGGGAGACACACAGCCGCCGTTCAACTTCGCTCGAAGCCCGCGTCCGCGCGGGCGTTTCCAGCCATGCACCCGATCGCGACGGGAGCACCCCCCTCCGCGGCGCTACGGGGGCCATAATGCACCCGCCGCAGGCGGGTGGGACGCGGTCGGGGAGCAAACTGCGTAAGGTGAGGCTATAACTTACCAAAGTTGCGCCCGGCACGGCGGCGTGCTACACTCTGACCGGGAGTGGAGTATGGTCAAGCGCCGCGTGGCATATAAAGTGGATTGGAACTCCGAACGCATCAAGGCTCTCCGCGAGCACCTGAGAATGACCCAACGGGAGCTGGCCGACGAACTAGGCGTGCGCCAGCAGACGATCAGCGAGTGGGAAGTAGGCGTTTACATCCCACGCCGATCGACGCAGAAGTATTTATCGCTGATCGCCGAACGCGTGGGGTTCAGTTATAAGGTTGATAAGAAATAGGGGCGAGTTGCCGGCTTGCCCCTATTTTGCATCTTGACAAATACACGGTATCGTGTTATTGTGTGCGCGCACGCGCAGTAATGCAACTGCGCTTTTTTTGAACAGCGCTAACACGCTAACGTGTGGAGGGCAAAACCGATGGGTGTCTATTATTACAGCGCAAAGTCGGGCTAATTGCCACCATATCTGGCGTGTCCGGCAACGCGAGAGCACCAGATGTGGGCCAGAATGCGGCAACTTTGCGTTGTAATACTATTCACTCGAAGAGTTGGTGCGCCGGTGGTTCACTCACGATATCACGGTAGAACAGGCGATCGGGCAGCTCTTGCAGATCGTCCAGGAGATCGAGCGGCGCTTGAAGGAGCTGGAGAACAAGGATAAGCCCGGCGGAGTGCCGGTGCGCGCGCCACGCCGCTGAAGAAAGGAGCGGGCAAACTTTAGAGCAAATTCCGCTTTGGTTTACGCCCCGATGTGTTCGGCGAAGGTCTTAGCGCAGCACTCCCGGAGCGTAGGGGGCCAGACCGAGCCGCTGGTCGGGTCAGGAGATCCGACCAGAACTCGCTTGAGCGTAAATCAAAAAGGAAACCGCTATGAAGACGGGCATGGAGCGTTACCGTTGCAAGCGTGCCAGCAGGCCCGAATAACGCTCGGTGACCTGGTTATTCTTCACCGCCATCGCCACCGCACGGCGACTGCCGACGAGCACGCACAATCGCCTGGCGCGTGTGATGGCCGTGTACAGCAGGTTGCGTTGCAGCATCAAGTAATGCTGCGGCAGCAGCGTCAACACGATAGCGGGGTACTCGCTGCCCTGGGCTTTGTGGACGGACACGGCGTAGGCTGGCGCCAGCTCGTCGGCCTCGGCCCAATCGTAATCGATCGGGCGATCGTCAATCGTCACCCGCAGGCTTTGGTTCACTAAATCGATCTCGGTGACGCGCCCCATATCGCCGTTGTATACATCTTTGTTGTAGTTGTTGCGCGTCTGCATCACCCGATCGCCGACCCGGAACAGCGTCCCGCTCAAGCGCCGTTCGATCTTGCGGGACGAGGGCGGGTTCAGCGCGAGCTGCAAATTGGCGTTCAGGGCGCTGACGCCGGCCGCGCCGCGATACATCGGCGCGAGGACTTGAATGTCCCACGGATCGATGCCGAACTTGTTGGGGATGCGGCTCGTCACCAGTTCGGCGACCAGTTGCGCCGCCTGTTCGGCGTCATCCTTGACGAACATGAAGAAATCGCCGGCGTCCTTGGGCGTGATCGGCATCTGGCCCTTGTTGATGCGATGCGCGTTCGTGATGATCAACGAATTCTGCGCCTGGCGGAAGATCACGTCCAACCGAATCACCGCCGCGCGCCCCGACCCGATTACGTCGCGTAACACGTCGCCCGCGCCGACGCTAGGCAGCTGATCCACATCGCCCACCAGCAGCACGTGCGCGCCGGGCGGCACTGCTTTCAGCAGATGGTTCATCAGCAATAGATCGATCATGCTGGCTTCGTCGACGATCAACGTGTCGATGTCGAGTGGATAGAACTCGTTGCGCTTGAAACCTTCGGCGGGCGAGAATTCCAGCAGGCGATGGATGGTTTTGGCCGTGCGCTCGGTCGCTTCGTTCAGGCGTTTGGCCGCGCGGCCGGTCGGCGCGGCCAGCGCATAGCGTTTGCCGAAGCGCTCCAGCAACGTGATGATCGCGCGCACGGTGGTGGTCTTGCCGGTGCCGGGGCCGCCTGTCAGAACGGTGACCTTGCCCGAAGGCGTTAGCGCGGTGCGCACGGCTGCCCGCTGCATATCGGATAAGCGCGCCGTCGAATGCGAACCGGCGATCGCGTCAAGGTCGTTGAACAGCCCGGCCCAATCGGCGTGTGCCAGCTCGGTCAACCGGGAAGTGGGCGTGTCGAGCAGGGTCGAGAGCCGTCGCGCCACGCCCACTTCGCCGTGATAGAACGGCGTCAAGTAAATGATGGGTTCTTCCTTGATCGCACGGAGACTGAGACTGGCCGGCGGCGGTGGCGACAAGCGTTCTTCGGTGACGGGGTATTCGCTCGTGCGCTGGTTGCCGGCGAGCAACTCGTCTACGGAGGGTTGCGGCTGGCGACCACCTGTGCCGGACAGCGAATCGACGATCGGATAGAACACTTCGCGCTTGATCTGGTCGGCTTTCTCCAGTGGCTCAAACGAGGCGATCACCAGTTCCGGCTTCACGTCCAGCATCACCATCGCTTCACGCACCAGCGCCGACTGCGGCAGAAACACGTGACCCTGGTCGGCGGACTGGCTCAAGGTGTAGGTCACACCGGCGGCCACCCGTGTCGGCGCATCGGGCGGCAGGCCCAGCTCGCGCGCGATCTTGTCGGCGGTTTTGAAACCGATGCCGTAGATATCGGACGCGAGCTGATAGGGGTTGCTCTGCACCAAATCGATCGCGGCGTCACCGTACTGTTTGAAGATTTTAACCGCCAGCCCGGTCGTCACGCCGTGCGATTGGAGAAACAGCATGACTTGCTTGATCACCTTTTGATCGGCCCACGCCTGCCCGATCGACGTCGCGCGCTTGGGGCCGACGCCGAGCACTTCGCGAATGCGGCCGGGGTCGTGATCGAGCACGTCGAGCGTCTCGAGTCCAAATTTCTTGACAATGCGCTCGGCCGTCACCGGCCCCACGCCCTTGATCAACCCGGAGCCGAGATACTTTTTGATTCCCTCGACTGTCGCGGGCAAAACCTGCTCGCACGACTCGGCCTTGAATTGCCGCCCGTGATCGCGGTGTGTCGTCCACTGGCCGCGCAGTTTCAGCGACTCGCCCGGCGTGATCTCCGGCAGATTGCCGACGATGGTAATAAGTCCCTGGTCGCCTATTGGCGGTCCGCCGCGCCCGCGCGCCTTGAGACGCAGCACGGTGTAGCCGGTCTCTTCGTTATAGTAGGTGATCCGTTCGACAATGCCTTCGAGCGTATCCATTGACAGTATGATATCACAGGCCCAATCGGTCGAGAATTGCGTGGCGGTTGCCCCGGTATCGACGACATGGGCCGATGCATCTCAGATCGCGTCAAATACTATCCGTTTGTCGGTTGCGTCGATCTTCGCACAATCCCCCGCCGCCAAATTGGATTAAACTAATTAAGCAAGGACGTGCGCGTGGATCCGGTGACCTCCGACTCCGAAAACAGCGGCGATGCTCCCGGCGGTCAAACGCTCCCCGAAAGGGTAGAGCTGTACCGCCTGTTGTTTGAAACTTCGAACGACGCCCTCTTCATTGAAGAGGATGTCACCAACCGGATTCTGGAAGTCAACGCGCGCGCCTGCGAACTGCTGGGGTACACCCGTGACGAGCTGCGGCGCTTGGCCGCCCCCGACCTGCTGCCGCCCGATGCGCCGCGCCCGACGCTGGGCAGCGGCCTGCCCGAACTGGACAACCTGAGCTTCGAGACTGTTAACCGGCGCAAGGATGGTCGCCTGGTTCCGGTTGAAGTTAACGCCAGGCGCATCGTGATCGGCGCGCGCGCCATCTGGCTCGTCGACGCGCGCGATATCACCGAGCGCCGGCGGCTGAAGCGCAGCCTCGACGAGCGCGGCATGCAGCTGGCCCGCCTGAATCAATTGGCGCAAGCCCTGGCGCGCTCGCTGGATGTGGCGCAGCTCGGCCAGATGGCAGTCGATAAAATCCGCGTGCTGGCCGACCTCGACGCGGCCGGCATCGCGCTGATAGACGAAGCGAGCGAGTGGCTGGAACCGATCTACCACGTCGGCGTGTCCGAACCGTTCGCGGCCCACTTCGTCGCGCAGCAGCAGATGGCGACCCAGCTCATCAACCTGGTGGCGGCAATCGGCCACCCACTGATTGTGGAAGATGTGCAGACTGAGCCGGATGTGCCTCCCAACGCCAGGCAGGCTCTCCTGGATGAGGGGCTGCATACGCTGCTCTTCTTCACCATCCTCGCTGAACGGCAAACGCAAGGTATCTTTATCGCGGCGTACCGTCAGGTCACCGCTGTAGACGAAACCACGTTGCAGACGTTGGAAGCCGCGGTCGGGCATCTCGGCCAGGCCTTGAGCAATGCCCGGCGCTATCAACGCGAACAGCGCCGCGCCACGGAGCAGCAAGCGCTGGTCGATCTGCTCAGCGTCGCTATCGGGTCGAGACAGTTGGGTGAACTGCTGCCTGCCCTGGCCGAACGCGCCAGTCAGCTGTTGCAGGCCGATGGCGCGTACCTGACGCATTGGGACGAGGAGACGCAGGTGGTCACGTGCGCCGCCGCTTCCCCGCCGTATCAAGACCTCTATCCGACTTTTTCACCGATCCCGGCCAGCCAGCCCACGCTGACGCGCGCGGTTCTGGAAACCGGCCAGCCGATCGCCGTGTTCGATGTGTTTGATTCGCCCTATGTCGATCCCGCCTTTGCCGCTCACTTCAAGACCCGCTCGCTGCTGGCCCTGCCGCTGCTTGCCCGTACGCGGCGTTTGGGGGCGCTGCTGATCGGGTCGGATGCGCCGCGCCGCTTCACCCGCGCCGAGATCGAACTCGGTCAGCTGGCGGCTAACTTGATCGCGTTGGGAATCGATAACGCGCAACTGCTCGAAGCCCAGGCGCGCCAGCGCCGTCAGGCCGAGACGCTGCGCCAGGTGGCGGCCAGCCTGACGCTTTCGTTGGAATTGAACGCCGTCCTGGATACGATCCTCGACCAGCTGGGCCGGGTGATCGACTACAGCAGCGCGTCGATTCAACTGCTGCGCGGCGGCCGCCTCGAACTCGTCGCCGGGCGCGGTTTCCCCGATATCGAGGCTGCCCGCCGGGCGATCTATGCGGTCGAGTTTGACCGGAAGGTTCAGCAGATGATCGCCAGCCGGCGCGCCTGGGTCATCCCCGATACCCGGCTGGACGCCGATTGGATTCAGCTCCCCGGTCAAGAATATATCCGATCCTGGATCGGCGCGCCGCTGCTCGAACGCGACCAGCTGATCGGCGTGCTCAACGTCGATCACCGCCAGGTCGATGCGTACGATGAAGAAGCCGCCGCGCTGGTCACCAGCTTCGCCCACCAGGCGGCTATCGCCATCACCAACGCGCGCTTGTATCAGGAAGAGCGCGACCGGGTGGCGCATCTGGCCGTGCTGAATGACATCGTGAATATCGCTTCGTCGAAACTCGAACTGGGCGAGGTGTATCAGGCGCTCGCCGACAATATGGTGCGGGTCATCGGCGGCGACGATTGCTACATCAATGCCTGGGATGTGGCCGATCAACGTGTCGTGCCGGTTGCCCATCATAGCGCGGGGCGCGGCGGCGCTCCGTTGCTGCCGCTCCCGGCCAGCAAGGTGAGTCTCACCCGCTCGACGCTGGCGACCGGCCAGCCCATTGCCGTGGAGGATGCGTTCGACTCGCCGTATAGCGATCCGCAGATCGCGGCGCTGTTCCCCGCTCGCTCCAAACTCGCGCTGCCGTTGATCGCCGACGGCAAAAAACTCGGCGCGGTCATCATCGGGTTCAACCAGCCGCACGCCTTCAGCGAGGAAGAAATCGCGCGGTCAGCGCGCGCCGCCGAGCTGGTCGCCGTGGCCGTGGCGAAGGCGCATTTGCACGCCGACCTGCAACGGCGGGCGCGCGACCTGGCCAGTGACGTGGCGGCGCGCACTCAAGAACTGCGGGTCGCGAACGAACAGCTGCGCTCGCTCGATCGGCTGAAGTCCAGCCTGATCACGCAGATCAGCCACGAGTTTCGCACGCCGGTCACCAATCTCACGATCTACTTGCGCCTGCTCACCTCCGGCTGGCCGGAGAAGCGCGATCAGTACCTGGCGGTCCTGAACGAGCAAACCGAAATGCTGAAGCGGCTGATCGAGAGTGTGACCGTGTACGCCGAACTCGATCTCACGCCCGATGCCGGGGCGCACCTGCCCTGGCCGATCGGCCAGGCGCTCGAACGCGCCGCCGCCGCGCATCAGGCGGAGGCTTCGGCCAAATCCATTCGCCTGGAGGCGCTCCCCGGCGACGCCGACTTGCGCGTGCGGGCGAATCCGCAGCGCATCGACATGGCGTTGCGCGAGCTGGTATCGAATGCGATTGCGTACACCGATGCGGGCGGGCGGGTGACGATCCGCTTCGAGCGGGCGGAAGAGGCGCGGCGCGAGTGGGTGCGCGTATCGATCAGCGATAGCGGCATCGGCATCCCCGCCAACGAGCTGCCGCACGTGTTCGCTCAGTTCTTTCGGGGCCGGCAGCGGGCGCTGCAAGTGCGCGGTATCGGCATGGGGCTGGCGTTGGTGCAGGCGATTGCCGAGATGGAAGGCGGCCGCGTCACGGCCGAGAGCGCGGGCGAAGGGCAGGGGAGCACCTTCCGATTGTGGCTGCCGCGGGCGGAGTAGACGGAGGTCGCCCGCCATCCCGCTTAAGCGCTTGGAATCGGATGGCTGTTTAGGGCTCGTCCAAAAATAACTCCGCAGATTGACCGTGGGTGGTTCACCTTGAGGTACAATCCCTCACTCAACCAAGTCGAAAGGTGAACGGGATGCCTATCTCAGTCCGTGTGTGTCAATGCCCGGCGTGTCTGCACTCGTCGGATCATTCGGCGTGGCAACTGCACCATCAGATGAATGTCTTTCTCAGCCGGCTGGATGAACAACAACGG
>DATDPU010000136.1:0-8062 GCA_035292585.1 Anaerolineae bacterium
CACAACCCTCTTCGCTGCGCTCGTGGGCAGGCCGCCGCCCTCTTTAGAAGGCAATGAAAGGCGGCGGCTGGCACTGCCGTCCGCCGCAGTGCTGGCCGCCGCCCTCTTTAAGAAGGCAGTGAAAGGCGGCGGTCATGCGGCGGGAACTATGCAACTTCAGATTGTTGAAGCACTAGCGCCATTCGTTAGTAACGCTTTCAGTCGTTACGCGGCCCAGAGCGACTGAAAGCGCCACTACTTTGGCTGCCCCTCGGCGCAAATCCAGCCGTCTTCGTGTCCATTCGTGTTCCTTCGTGGATCACTCCTAAGTTCGGACGTCCGTTGCACGCCTGTCCGCCTCCCGCCATCTCCGCTCTCGTTGCGGCCTTTAAGGCTTCGGACTATACTGGTTTCCACCGGAGGGGCATGACAACACACGTCTATCTCGCGCTGGGCAGCAATTTAGGCGACCGGCACGGCAACCTGATCGCGGCCATCGAGCGCCTGCGCACACACGTGAAGGTGCGCGATCTATCAGCCGTGTATGAAACCGAGCCGTGGGGCGTGACCGATCAACCGCGCTTTCTCAATGCGGCGTGCGCGATCGAGACCGAGCTCCCGCCGCGCGAATTACTGGCGCTGCTCAAGTCGATTGAAACCGAGCTGGGCCGGCAACCCGCGCCCCGCTACGGGCCGCGCGCCATCGATTTGGATGTGTTGTTGTACGCTGCGGCTAAGATCGAGACGCCCGAGCTGACTGTGCCGCATCCCCGCCTGGCCGAGCGGGCTTTCGCGCTCGTCCCACTGGCCGAGATCGCCCCGGATGTGATTCACCCAATTGAGCAGCGCCCGTTGCGCGAACTCGCCGCGCGCGTCGATGCGAGCGGCGTGGCGCGGTGGGCGTATCGCCCGACGTTCGCCGGCGACTTCATCTTCTATTGGGGACGCCAGACGTATGTGATGGGCATCCTCAACCTCACGCCCGATTCTTTTTCCGGAGATGGCGTGCTGGCCGATGATCGAAGCGTCGTGATCGAGCGCGCGGTGGCGCAGGCGCGCCGGATGCTGGCTGAGGGCGCGCACCTGATCGACGTGGGCGGCGAATCGACGCGACCCGGCGCAGCGACCGTCGACGCGGAAGAAGAACTGCGGCGGGTAACGCCCGTCGTCGAAGCGCTGGCCCGCGCGCAGCTCGGCCCGATCTCGATCGATACGTACAAGCGCGAAGTGGCGCGCGCGGCGCTGGATGCCGGGGCGACGATCGTCAACGACGTGTGGGGCCTGCGCCGCGACGAGAATCTGGCGCCGCTGGTCGCGGCGCGCCGCGCGCCGGTGATCCTCATGCACAATCGCAGTAAACCGCAAGATGCGGCGTTCGAGGCGCGGCTGGGCGGACGCTATATCGGCTCGCACTATGAGAACTTGCTGGACGACGTTCAGCGCGAGCTGGGCGAATCGATCGAGATCGCGCGGCGAGCCGGGATGGCCGAGCACCGCATCGTGCTCGATCCGGGGATCGGGTTTGGCAAGACGGTCGAGCAAAACCTGGAGCTGCTCGATCGGATCGACGCGTTGCAAGCGTTGAGCAAGCCAATCCTCGTCGGGCCGTCACGCAAATCGTTTATCGGATATACTTTGAATGCGCCGCCCGATCAGCGTGTGGAGGGAACGGCGGCGGCGGCGGCGGTTGCGATCGTGCGCGGCGCAGACATTATCCGCGTGCACGATGTGGCCGCGTTGGCGCGAGTGGCGCGTATGACCGATGCGATTGTGCGCCGGCCGCGACGGCGTTGAGCGGCGCGATTGCAGCGGCTTACAATTTGATTTACGGATCGACCAGCGGTGCGGTTGGCCCTACGCTCCACTCCGGGGTGCTCCTGGCCCGCGGGGACGCGGGCCGTCCGCGAAGATTTTTATCCACGCATAACACGAATCGGCGCGAATTGCTTTTGATTCGTGTTTATGCGTGGAGATTCGTGGATCAATCTTTTGGTTGCGGCGGGAGGCCGCGCTATGCAAGACTTTCTGGAATGTACTTAGCGAACAGGCTGAATGCTGAAGGTGAGGGGGTAGTTTCGGGCGCGGGCCGCGCGATGCGCGCGATACACGCGATACTTGGCGTCTTCGACCGGCAGGGTGGCGACGTAGGCGCGTCCGTGCTCGTGCGCGGTGAGGGTCACCCGATACGCCTCGGGTGCGGGCAGTTCGAAGATGGCCTGGAGCACGGCGACGACAAACTCGAACGGGGTGACGTCATCGTTGTGGACGAAGACGTCGTGAGGCGGGTCGAGTTCCTGGGTCTCGTCGTAGACGAATTCGATGCCGGTATCGATGTCGGGCGCGCCCGGAGTGGTGGCCGGCGATTCGTTCATACACCTGATTATACCCTGGAGTGAAGGGCGAATAAGCGCGTCGCCGAGCAAGGAGTTCCATGATCCCATTGCGCGATATCAATCCCACCCGTCGTTTTCCGATTTTGACCATCGTGTTGATCGGGATCAACGTGCTGGTGTTCCTGTATCAACAATCGTTGCCGGAGCGCGCGCTGGAAAACTTTGTGTTTCGGTTCGGGATGCAGCCGGCCTTCGTGCTGAGCGATTTTGATCAGTACGGTTACACGTTGGTCACGTCGATGTTCTTGCACGGCGATTGGCTGCACATCGGCAGCAACATGCTGTACCTGTGGATTTTCGGCAACAATATCGAAGATCGATTGGGCCTCTTGCGTTACCTGTTGTTCTACTTCATCACCGGTTTTGCCGCCGGCGGCGCTCAAATCGCCATTGATCCCGGCTCGACCGTTCCCAACATCGGCGCGAGCGGCGCGATTGCCGGCGTGCTCGGCGCGTACGTCGTCCTGTTCCCCAGGGCGCGCGTGCAGACGCTGATCTTCCTGTTTTACTTCATTCAAATCGTCGAAGTCTCCGCCGGGGTGCTGCTCGGCTGGTGGTTCTTGCTGCAGGTGATCAGCGGTCTGGTTGATCTAGGGGCTGGTCCGGGAGGGGCCGCGCAAGGCGGCATCGCTTTCTTCGCGCACATCGGTGGGTTCGTGACGGGCTGGCTGCTGATTCGGATTTTTGCAGTGGGGCGGCCGGCCCGGCAACGCCGCGAAGATGTGTTGATTCCGAACATCGACGACATCTTCCAGCCGGGCCGCCGTAAAGATCGGTGGTGGGATTAGTGACATTTGCTGTGGCGGGGCCAGCCTGCGCCGGCGTGGGCGCTGTTGAGAGGTGATGCAATATGTCGCGCGGACGCTTGGATAACTTTGCTCGGTGCGCCGAGCACGACTGCCCGATGTTTTTGATTGAGGGTGAGTACGTTTGCATCCTGGAGTACGTGGATGAACATCTGGGCGGGAAACAGGTGAAGGACCTGGTCGTCGTCGAGGGCGGGTTGATCACGATCTTGTTCGACGACAATCACGAGCTGCCGTTGTTGTGCCCGCACTGCGGCGAACCGGTCAGCGCGGATGAAGACGAGTTTCTGGATGAGATTTCCGACCTGTACCTGGTCGCGCTCCAATATGTGCCCGCCGATGGTGAAGAGGAAGAGTACGAGGGCATCGAGTTCTTGTTTGCAGCCGATCCCGACATCGATATCGACGACATCCCGGAGGAGGCAGACGTTCACACGTTGTTGCTGCACCCCGACAGCGCGCGTGAGATTGTGTGCCCGATTCAATAACGCACCTTACGCCGCCGCCGTTCAACTTCGCTCGAAGCCCGCGTCCGCGCGGGCGTTTCCAGCCCTTCACCCGACCGCGTCCTCGCGGTCGGGGAGCAGACTGCGTAAGGTGAGTCAATAACTTTGCGTTTCCATAGCCGCTGGAGAGGCACAGAGTGAATTACATTAATCTCGGTCAAACCGGACTAAAAGTTTCGCGTATCTGTTTAGGCATGATGACCTACGGGACGACCGAGTGGCGCGCCTGGGTGCTGCCGGAGGCCGAGGGCCGGCCTATTGTCAAGCGCGCACTGGAGTTAGGCGTCAATTTCTTCGACACGGCCGATGTGTATTCTCACGGTGTGAGCGAAGAGATTTTGGGCCGCGCCCTGCGCGATTTCGGCGTCCGGCGTGACGAGGTGGTCATCGCTACCAAAGTTTTCTTCCCGATGGGCGAGGCCCCCAACCAGGGCGGCCTATCGCGCAAGCATATCCTGGACGCAATCGATGCCTCGCTCAAACGGCTGAACCTCGATTACGTGGATGTGTATCAGATCCACCGCTATGACCGTGAGACGCCGATCGAGGAAACGCTGGAAGCGTTACACGCTGTGGTGAAGGCGGGCAAGGCGCGCTATCTGGGCGCATCGAGCATGTTCGCCTGGCAATTCGCGCGCATGTTGTCTGCGGCCGAGCGCCACGATTGGACGCGCTTCGTCTCGATGCAGAATCACTACAATTTGGTGTATCGGGAGGAGGAGCGCGAGATGCTGCCGCTGTGCCGCGCTGAAGGCATCGGCGTGCTCCCGTGGAGCCCGTTAGCGCGCGGCTTCTTGACGGGTAGCCGCCGGCGCGGGAGCAAAGGTGACACGGCTCGCGCCGAAACCGATAGCTTCGCACACAGCTTGTATTATCAGAAGTCGGATTATCAGGTCGTCGATCGCGTGGTCGATCTGGCTGAACGGCGAGGCGTGAAACCCGCGCAAGTCGCACTGGCATGGTTGTTGCATCAACCGGGCGTCACAGCGCCCATTATCGGCGCGAGCAAAATGGCGCATCTTGAAGAGGCCGTCGCGGCATTGGAACTCCAGCTCTCAGATGAAGAGCGTAAGCTCCTCGAAGAGCCGTATCAGCCGCATCCGGTGTTGGGGCATGATTGAATTGTAGGAGGCATCTCCAGATGCCGACTCTCTCCAGATGCCGACTCTCTCCGATGCCGACTCTCTCCGATGCCGACTCTCTCCTCGCCCCTATCCAACCTTCCACCGGAAGGTTGGGGGGCCGCCAGGCGCGGGGAGCTGCGAGAGTCGCCTCCTACAAAACCTCGATCTGCGCCGAGCCGGCGATCTCGATCGGCAGTGCCCACACCCCTGGCGCAGGCTGTTTAATGCCGATGGGCTGACCGTTGCACCTGGCTTCCCGCACCTTGCCGCCCGCGATCCATATCTCCCCTGCCGCGCGTCGTTTCAAGTGAACCCCGATTATCAATCTCGAATCCCTAGTCTCGAATAACTCAACTTCACCCCCCATCGTCAAGTGAAACGTTGTGGCGACGAGGTGAGGCCGGTCGAGCACGGGTCGAACCGCGATGACGGCGCAACCGTGCGCCGGCAACTCGCCCAGGTCGACGTGTCCATGCTCGATGCGCCGATACGCGCTCGACCAAAACTCGAACGTGTGATGCGGTTGGGAAGCATCGAGTCCGAGCTGCGCCAGATCGATCCGCTTGCGGCGCGGCCGATCGTCCCAGTTGAATACGCCTGCGACAACGCCCGATCGCCAACCGCCCGTTTGGCGCAGCACGTACAGCTCCGGCATCTCGCGCTCGAACAGATCGAGCGGAAGAGCCTGATCGCCCAACGGGGGCAGCAACGCATCGATGTAACGCCGGCGCGATAAGGGTAGAGTGGGGAGATCGTCACTGGTGATCAGCAACCCGCCCGATAGACCCACCACGCTGGCCCACGCGCGCACTTCGATTTCAGGCATGTGCCGCGCCGGGCGGACGATCAAGCAGTCGGGGTCGTTGAGCCACCACTTGCGGTGCATCCCGCTGCGATTGAGGACGTTGCGCACGGCATTGCGCCCGGCGGGGAAGCCCGCTTCGTGTTTGAAGACCGGCGTGATGCCTTTATAGCGTGGAGTCCAACTCGGCCCCGGTTCGGCGGCGATGTCCGGCCCGATCCGCATTGCATCGACCAGACCGATCGCCGGCCCCAGCGGGCAGCCGCAGCCCAGCAAGAACACCTCGTCGCCGGCTGTCTGGCGAATGAGTTGCAGGCCACGCCGCAGCGCCTGAGCGCGGGTCGTCTTGCGATCGTGGCGAAGGCCCGGCGCAGCGGCGGCGTACAAGAAATCGAGTTTCAGGTAAGGGTGACCCCATTCATGCACGACGGTGTCGATGACACGTTGGACGTAGTCCTGCGCGCCGGGGTGTGTCATATCCAGCCCATAGCAAGCGTCGTTCCAGTTCTTGCCGCTGAGCACCGGGCGCTGACGCTCGTCGCGAATCAGCCAATCGGGATGCTGCGTGGCAACCTGCGCGGATTTCACCGTGATGAACGGCGCGAGCCATAACCCCGGCGTGTGGCCCGCCATGCGAATCTGCTCGGCCAGCCACGACATGCCGTGCGGAAACTTGTTATTGATCGATAACCAGTCGCCGGTTTTGGTTTGATAGCCGTCGTCGATCTGAATGAGATCGATGGGCAGGTCAGGCCGTAACGCATGAGCAGATTGGAGATTAGCGATCACATCCTCTTCGCGCACGTGTGGAAAGTAGTAATACCACGAACACCAGCCGGCATCCGGCAGGGCCGGCACGCGCGGGTTCATCTGCCGGGCGACGGCGTCGAAGTAGTCGGCAAACGGATCGTCTGCCGGCAGATCGATCAAGTAAAGCAGCATCTCTTCGGATGCCGCCGACTGTCCGGGTTCGAGCGGGATGTTGTCGAGATCACAGACCAGTGTGAGCGCAGCCTGACCCCGACGTGTATCCGCGCCGATCCGCGCGAACTGATCGGCCGCGCTGATCTGGCCCGCAACGATGGCTTTGCGCGCCGTCCGATCGATGAGCGCGCCGAACATCTCGCTCTGGAACACACCCCGCTCGCGTGAAATCGGTGTGGTCGGGTTCAGATGAAGCGGTCGCGTAAAACTGCCGAGGCGCGTATTGATGTCGCGCTGATCGGGATAGCGGATGCCGGTATAGGACCAGGATTGGTATCCATTCTTGAAGAAGGAGAGGGGCGCGCGTGAATCGGCCAGCTGGATCGCACCCCCCTCGCGCGGAGCGACGTGCAACGGTATGAGCTGACGGAGATGCAGTGTTTCCGTCGAGCGGTTCGTGACGATAAGCTTCAGTGCGAGGAAGGGATGGGCTGCATAAAGTGAGGCATGAAGCGTGAGTTGCATGCCGGGTTCCGGCTCGAACTCGATGATCAGACGCCGGCCGGCGCCGTGGACATCTTTAATCGACTGTTGGTCGGCTGTGGCGACTCGTAGCGCGGCGGTGGAGAGGGCGCGGTCAACGAAGCGGGTCAGGGCGACAGCGTTATGGACGAAGGGTGATGCATCGGGAAGGCCGAGCGAGAATCGGCTCGTGTCGGGGTTGAAACTAAAGTGGAGCGCCCTTGAAGCGAGAGTCGTGTGCCCTCGGTCTTCCGCCTTCATCCCTCTGTCTTCATCCTTATTCGCTTGGCGGGGATGGATGGGAGTCGAACCCACCGCCGCCCGCTCTGCGCGACCGGCCACAGGTTTTGAAGACCAGGGAGGCCACCGGGCCCCAACCATCCCCACGCGCGTTGAAGCATAACACGCGCGGCGTGCCTTGACAAGGGTTGGCGGTTCGGCTACAATACCCAGCGCCGCCGCCGAGATAGCTCAGTTGGTAGAGCACGCGACTGAAAATCGCGGTGTCCCCAGTTCGATTCTGGGTCTCGGCACTGGTTGCTGGGTGAGGCGGGTAGGTCGCGTGGCGTCGGCCTCGGTGGTGCAACCAGCAACGTTGATGCGGGAGTGGCTCAGTGGTAGAGCATCTCCTTGCCAAGGAGAGGGTCACGGGTTCAAATCCCGTCTCCCGCTCTAAACGAAGCGTTCCGGATTCTCACCGGAACGCTTTTTCGTTTTAAGGCAGTCATCAGCCTTAATACGCCTTTGTCAGATCGCCATGTTCGGGCTGTCAGGCTGAGCCAGCGCGCAGCGCCGGCGAAGACTCGCCGCGCGAATCGGCACAAACGAGAGGCTTCGGCGCTCCCGCTCCGCTTCGCGTCGGGGACTAGAGCGGATTCCATGATGGTTTACGGTACTTCATAACCACAATGAGCGAACCAAGCCTGAGCATCCTGAGGGGTGATGGCCTGCAAGGCTTTCGCCAGAGCGTCAAGCAGAGCTTCAAATGTGCGCGACTTAGCTGCGC
>DATDPU010000137.1:0-25680 GCA_035292585.1 Anaerolineae bacterium
GAGACCATACCGCGCGCACCGTGGCCGTCGCCGGTTTAGTCAATCGACAGATTGAATGCCGCATGGCTTACTGACACTCCACTCCACCTGGACACCTAGCTAAAGTCCGCCTCATGCCCTTATTGAGAAGCTTATCTACTATCCGCTCCAGTCCGTTTGTCCGATGTAAAGTCCGTTGATCACGTCCGTTTGACCGAACATCTAGGATGCGGTATACTTCGCAGCGTTACGTCAAACTTCACTTGGGAGATAATATGGCGAAAGAGGAAAAGATCACCGTCGAGGGCACCGTCATCGAGGCGCTGCCGAACACCATGTTCAAGGTCAAGCTAGAGAATGGTCACGAGGTGTTGGGCTATTTATCCGGGAAGATGCGTCGCTATTATATTCGTATTCTGCTGGGCGATCGCGTGAAGGTCGAGCTCTCGCCGTATGATCTGAATAAAGGCCGCATCACCTTCCGCTTCCGCGCCGGTCAGGCTGTCCCGGTGAGCGAGTAAAGCTCGATTCGCGCTGGCAGACTAACCCGACCCAGTCTTTATCTTGCATTCGATCGCTCACCGTCAAGCCCGCGCGTGTCACGGCCTCATAGACCTCACTCTCCTGCGACTCGATCAACCCCGCAAAGATGAACCGCCCGCCAGGGACAACGGTTTCGGTTAAGCCTTCGTCGCACAATTGAATGATGACTTTGGCAAGGATGTTCACTACGGCAACATCGATCGACTGAGACTCGGCGCGCACGACATTCAGCGATCCGGTCTCGACGCGCACGATATCTGCAACTCGATTCCGCTGCACGTTCTCACGCGCGGCTTCGACGGCTACCGGGTCGATATCGAGCGCGAGCACGGAGGCCGCGCCGAGCCGCGCGGCGGCGATCGCCAGGATGCCCGAGCCGGCGCCCAGATCGAGGACCTGCGCGCCGGGCGGCAAATGCGTTTCGAGCGCGCGCAGGCACATCTGCGTGGTGGGATGCAACCCGGTGCCGAAAGCCATGCCCGGATCGAGTTCGATGATGAGATCGCCCGCTTGAGCCGCGTGCTCGCGCCAGGAGGGCTTGATCACGAAGCGCGAACCGACCCGCAACACGTGGTAGTGTTCCTTCCAGGCGTGTTCCCAGTCGCTCGGCTGGATTTCGCGGAAAGTCGGGTCGGGGAGGGGGGCGATATGCCGGAGATGCCACAACGCTTCGTCAATCTGCTTCCGCTTCGACTCGCTCTCGGCGTCGATCGGCAAATACGCGCGCACGTAGACGATGGGTTCGAGCGGGCCGTCGGCTGACCACTCAGGCCCGGATGCGATCTCGCGGGCGCGTTGTTCCAGGGCAACCGAGTTGGGCGCATAGCGCGCTAACACCTCGGCCACGGCTTCGGCTGCTTCGGCATCGACGACGACGGTGACTTCAAGCCAGTTCATAGTCAAGCAAAAAGACCTCCCAGGGTTTGAAGCCTGGGAGGTCTTTCTTCACACGCTGAACAGGTTCTTCAGCTTATCGAGAAACCCTTTTTCGTTCTGAGCGATTACTTCGCGGCCCAACGTCTTAGCCAGCTCGGCGAACAGCCGCTTTTGCTCGTGGGTGAGGTTGGCCGGAATGCTCACCTGGATGACGACGATCTGGTCGCCGCGCCCGCTTCGCCGTAGATGCGGAACACCTTTGCCGCGCAGACGGAACACTTTACCCGGCTGCGTACCCGCAGGGATATCCAGCGCTTCTTCGCCGTCGAGGGTCGGGATCACGACCTTATCGCCGAGCGCGGCCTGCGCGATGTTGACGGCCACTTCCAACACGACATCGTCATCCTTACGGCGGAAGTACGGGTGCGGCTTCACTTCCAGGATCACGTACAGGTTACCGGGCGGGCCGCCAAACTCGCCCGGCTCGCCTTCGCCCGCCAACCGGATCTGCGTGCCGGAGTCCACCCCCGGCGGAATCTTAACCGTGAGCGTGCGCGCCGCCCGCATGTACTTGCTGCCCCGGCACTCGACACAGGCGATCGGGATCGTCTCGCCCTCGCCGCGACAGGTGGGGCAGGTCGTCACGTTGACGAACGAGCCGAGGATGTTCTGCTGCACTCGGCGGACTTCGCCGCTGCCGTTACAGGTCGTGCAGCGCACCGGCGTGGTGCCCGGTTCGGCGCCCGAGCCGTTGCAGTGCGCGCAAGGCTCGTGGCGGGCAATCTCGATCTCTTGCTCGACGCCGAAAGCCGCCTCGGTGAACTCGATAGTGAGATCGTAGCGCAGATCGGCGCCACGGCGCGGGCCGCGTCGGGCGGTGCGCGCGCCGAAGCCGCCGAAGAACTCTTCAAAGATTTCGCTGAACCCGCCGAAGCCGCTGAAATCGGTCGAGAAGCCGCCTTCGGCGCCGGCATGCCCGAAGCGATCGTAAGCGGCGCGCTTGCGCTCGTCCGAGAGGACTTCGTACGCCTCGTTGATCTCTTTGAACTTGCTTTCGGCGCCGGTCTCTTTGTTGACGTCGGGATGGAATTGTCGCGCCAGCCGGCGGTACGCCTTTTTGATCTCGTCGCCGCTGGAGTCGCGCCCGAGGCCCAGGACTTCGTAATAGTCGCGCTTGCGAGTAGCCATATCGAAACCTACTTCATACACACTCGAGCAACGCCCAAGTTGATTTACGGAACTACAGTCCCCGTAGCGCAGCGGAGTGGGATACGCTCTACGGAAACCATCGGAATCACAGGCATGACGTTTCCGTAATCCGTAAAGCCAAGTGGAATCCGCTCTAATTCTTCGAGAACTCGCCCTCGACTACGTCTTCGCCGCTTGAGCCATCTCCGCCGGGCGGCGGGGTAGAAGGACCTTCACCCGGCTGCTGGTACATCGACGCGCCGATGCGCTGCAACGCTTCGGCCAGCTCTTGAGTGCGCCGCTTCAGGTCGTCGGTGCCGGCGGTTTCCAGCATGCCTTTTAGCCCGCTCGCCTTGGCTTCGACATCGCTCTTGACATCGGCGGGCACTTTGTCCCCCAAGTCGCGCAGCGTTTTCTCGGCCGTGTAGACAGCATTGTCCGCTGCGTTCCGCGCCTCGATGTGATCGCGGCGCTTCTGATCCTCTGCCGCGAACTTCTGCGCGTCCTGCACCATCTTCTCGACTTCTTGATCGCTGAGGCCCGATGAAGCAGTGATGGTGATGTGCTGGCTGCGACCGGTCGCTTTGTCTTGCGCCGACACCTTGAGAATGCCGTTCGCGTCGATATCGAAAGTGACCTCGACTTGGGGCATGCCGCGCGGCGCGGGCGGGATGCCGTCTAAAATAAACTTGCCCAGCGATTTGTTGTCGGCGGCCATCGGCCGCTCGCCCTGGGTCACGTGGATCTCGACGCTGGTCTGTCCATCCGACGCGGTCGAGAACACCTGCGACTTGCGATAGGGAATCGTCGTGTTGCGTTGGATCAGCGACGTGGCGACGCCGCCCAGCGTTTCGATCGACAGCGTCAGCGGGGTCACATCCAACAGCAGCACGTCCTTGACCTCGCCGCCCAACACGCCGCCTTGAATGGCCGCGCCGATGCCGACAACTTCGTCGGGGTTGACGCCCTTGTGCGGCTCCTTTGCAAAAAACTTCTTGACCGCCTCCTGCACCGCCGGCATGCGGGTCATCCCGCCGACCAGCACCACTTCATTGATGTTGGCCGGCGACAGCTTGGCATCTTCCAGCGCGCGCTTGCACGGCTCGATCGAGCGCTGGATCAGGTCGGCGGTGAGCTGTTCCAGCCGGGCGCGCGTCAACTTCATCTGCAAATGCTTCGGCCCTGAGGCGTCGGCGGTAATGAAGGGCAGGTTGATCTCGGTTTCCATCAAGCTGGAGAGTTCGATCTTGGCTTTCTCAGAGGCCTCCTTGAGACGCTGCAGGGCTTGTCGATCGTTGCGCAGATCGATGCCCTGATCTTTCCTGAACTCGTCGGCGACCCAATCGATCACGCGCTCGTCGAAATCGTCGCCGCCGAGATAGGTGTCGCCGTTCGTCGACTTGACTTCGAACACCCCGTCGCCTACGTCCAGGATCGAAATATCGAACGTGCCGCCGCCGAGGTCGTACACGGCAATCGTCTCATCCTTCTTGCGATCCAGGCCATAGGCCAGCGACGAGGCCGTCGGCTCGTTGATGATGCGCAACACTTCCAGCCCGGCGATCTTGCCGGCATCTTTGGTTGCCTGGCGCTGGCTGTCGTTGAAGTAAGCCGGCGCGGTAATGACGGCCTGGGTGACGGTCTCGCCGAGATAAGCTTCGGCGTCTTGCTTGAGCTTCTGCAGAATCATCGCCGAGATTTCGGGCGGCGAATATTCCTTGCCGCCCATCGTCACCCGGCAGTCGCCGTTGGGGGCCTCGACGACCTTGTAAGGCAGGCGCTTGAGCGCTTTCTGCACTTCGGCGTCCTTGAACTTGCGCCCCATCAGCCGCTTCACCGAGAAGACCGTGTTCTCCGGGTTGATGATCGCCTGCCGGCGCGCCACCTGGCCGACGAGCCGCTCGCCCGTTTTAGGATTGATCGCGACGACGGAGGGAAACAGGCGGCTGCCTTCGCTGGAAGGGATGACGACCGGCTCGCCGCCTTCCATCACGGCCACCACCGAGTTGGTTGTGCCTAGATCGATGCCGATGATTTTTGCCATGTGGATCTCCTGTAGAGTAAGCCGTAGTGGCGACTGACCCCACTCCGCTGCGGGGGCAGCTGAGTCGCTCCTACCATCACTATCACAATCGCGGCTACCGCTTAACGCGCCACGCGAACCAGCGCCGGACGTAAGACTCGATCGCCGATACAATAACCCTTCTGAACCTCGTCGATGATCTGCCCTTCGCGGAATTGATCCGACGCTTCGTGCGTGATGGCTTCGTGCAGCGTGGGATCGAACATATCGCCCGGCGTGACAGGGATGACCGACAACCCTTCGTTTTCCAGAACCCCGAGCAGTTTGCGCCGGGTGAGCCGCACACCTTCGATCCAGCCGTTGCCTTTCAAATCCTCCGGCAAATTGACCAGGGCGCGATCGAAGTCATCGATCACCGGGAGCAGCTTCTCGATGATCTTGACGCCGGTGAGGAAGACCAACTGGTTGCGTTCGGCCTCGTTGCGCTTGCGGTAGTTGGTAAACTCGGCCCGCTCACGTTGCCAGCCATCCAGGTTGGCGGCGGCTTCGGCCCTCAGCCGCTCGATTTCGGCGTTCAAGTCCGGTTGGGTCTCTTGCGGAACCTCGGCGGCCTGCGCCTCCTGGTTTTCAGCCGTTGCATCCGGATTTTCTTTTACTTGTTCTTTAATGTTCTCTGCCACTGCTCCTTCACCTCTCAGCCGCGAACCATGTCCGAGACAAGGTCGCTCAATAAACGGGAAACGTAGCGCACGGTGCTCACCGCCCGGCCGTACGGCATTCGCATCGGGCCGAGCACGCCGATCGCGCCGGTCGCATAATCGGATACGCCATAGCGCGACAGCACCATGCTGAAGTCGCGCAACTCCGACCAGCTATTCTCGCCGCCGATGACGACCTGCACCCCGCCGATCGTCGAGCCGAGCGCTTTCGCCAGCACCTTTTCGAGCAGCGACTGTTGCTCCAAAATCGCCAGCAACGCTTCGGCCATTTCACGGCCTTCGTACTCCGGCAACCGTAGCACCTCGGCCAGGCCATCGCGATAAACTTCGGTCGCGGCCCAATCATCGGTGCGGCGCAACACGTCGGCCACTACGCCGAGCACCTCGGCGCTCAAGGTATCGTCAATCGCGCTGCGGCGCGCCGCCAGCTCATCGGCGCTTAAGTTGGTGTAAGCGATATTCAGGCGGCTGGAAACTTCCGAAAGCGTTTCCTGGTTCACCGGTTCGGCCAGGGTCAGCATTTCCTGTTTGACCGAGCCATCTTGCAGAACGACGATCAACAGCACGAGACGGCCCTGGGTCGAAATCAGCTGCAGGTGTTTCAGCCGCGCCGGACGAGCATGGGGCGGGGTGACGAGTGCAACCAGCGCGGTCGTGTGCGTGCCATCGGGCCGGGACACGACGGCGGAGCGGGCCATCACGCTGGCGGCCAGTTGCATCCACTGCGTCAAGTCGAGGCGTGACTGGTGGAACTGGTGCGCGATGGTGCGCTGCTCGTTGAACGGCAGCTCCACCTCACCCATCAGACGCTGCACGAAGTAACGATAACCGATGTCGGTCGGCTGGCGTCCGGCGGAGGTGTGCGGGTGGGTCAGGTAGCCCACCTCTTCCAGGCGCGCCAACTCGGCTCGAATCGTCGCCGGTGAATAATCCAGCCGATATTTTTCGACGAGCACCTTCGAGCTGACCGGTTTGGCCGATTCGACGTGCTCGCGAATGACAAAAGCTAGAATGGTCTGCTGGCGTGGAGTCAGGTCCTGCATTTGGCATCACCAACGATTAGCACTCGCGCCTCGCGAGTGCTAACGGTAACACGGCCTATAATACCATGTGGATAAGGCAGTGTCAAGAACCGGGGCGCTAAAAAGCGCATAAAGTCAAATTTCCGTGACGGATATGGAGGCTATACTGCGCGCGGTCACAACTTGCGCTTTTTGCTGCTCCAAGCCCGCGTCCGCGCGGGCGTCTATCCTGGCCGACCGCGGGGACGCGGACGGTGAGCACAACCGCAGATTGTTCCCGCGCCGGGTATATCCTGCCGAATCAACCTTGCGAGGGTTTCAGCTTTAAGCGATGGTCTTCAAGCCCATCCCTCGCAAGGTTTGTCACATCACCCAGGCAAAGTCGTGGCGCGCCAGCAGCTCGTCGGCGCCAACCGGGCCTGGACTGCCCTGTTCGTACAATTCGAGCGGCGGCGCGCCTGGCCCGGAGAAGCCTTGCACGATCGGGTCGATCAAAGCCCAGGATAACTCGATTTCGTCGCTGCGGGTGAACAGCGAGGCATCCCCTTGCAGCGCATCCAGAATCAGGCGCTCATAAGCTTCCGGGATAGCGCCATTGCCAAATGCGCTGGCGTAATGGAAATCGAAGTTCACCGGCTGCATGGCGAGGCCGGCGTCCGGTACTTTCGCCTGGAAGGACAAGTGTATGCCTTCATTCGGCTGAATTTCCATAGCCAGCGTGTTAGGCTCCAACTGCTGGCCTTCGTTCATGGCAAATAACGAATGAGGGGGGCATTTGAATTGGACGACGATCTGGGTCTTGCGCGTGTCCAGCGCTTTGCCCGATCGGAGAAAGAAAGGCACGCCCTGCCAGCGCCAGTTATCGACGTATAGCTTGAGCGCAGCGTAGGTGGGCGTGTCGGATCGAGGCGCGACGTTCGGCTCGTCGCGGTAGCTGCGATATTGAGCGCGCACGACGTGCTGCCGGAGCACGTTCGATGCAATCGGGCGGATCGCGCTGAGCACTTTGACTTTCTCGTTGCGCAGCGCCTCGGCGTTGAGCGCGGCCGGCGGCTCCATCGCAATCAAGGTCAGCAGCTGCAGGATGTGATTCTGGAACATATCGCGGAAGACGCCGGCAGAGTCGTAATAGCCGCCGCGCCGGCCGACCGGGACTTGTTCCAGCACCGAAATCTGGACGTTGTCGACGTAATTGCGATTCCAAATCGGCTCGAAGATGGCGTTGGCAAAGCGGAAGACGCTGACGTTCTGGACCGTCTCTTTGCCCAGGTAGTGATCGATCCGGTAGACTTGATGTTCGTTAAAGACGGCATGGACTTTGTGGTTGAGCTCGCGCGCCGAGGGGAGATCGCGCCCGAACGGCTTTTCGATGATGATACGCCGCCAGCCGTGCGACTCGTCCTGCATGCCGACCTGACCCAAGCCGGCCACGATCTCGGCATACAGCTTGGGCGGCGTCGATAGGTAGTACATGCGGCCGGCCGGCTGCCCGGCTTCGAGTTCGCGCGCCAACGCATCCAAACGTTTGAAGTCGTCCAGCGCATCGGGGTTGCCCGACACGTAGTACAGGTTGTCCGAGAACGCGATCCACAGCGCGTCGTCGAAATGGCCGGCGAACTCCTGCACGCCTTCGCGCATTTGTTGCCGGAACGCCTCGTGGCTGAACTCCGTGCGCGCGAACCCGATGATGCGCGTCTCCGGCGCGATGCGGCGTTTCCGAAAGAGGTTGTATAGAGCTGGGACTAACTTGCGCTTGGTGAGATCGCCCGATGCGCCGAAAATGATAATGGTCGGCGCGGCGCCATTTTGTGCGTTCATGGTTTCCCCCGCTGGTTTGGTAAACAGGTAGCTTGGTAAATGGTAGACAGGTAATCAGTAGACAGGTAGCAGGGAACAAGTACCTGTCTACCCCCTACTTGTTTACCTATAATCTACAATCTACCAACTACTTGCTCTTCACCGCGTGCCCGCCGAACTGATTCCGCATCGCGGCGAGCAACTGCGCGGCATACGACTCCCCTTGGCGTGAGACGAAGCGCTGGTACAAGGACAGGGTGATCACGGGCGCCGGGACGTCTAAATCGATCGCTTCCTGGATCGTCCAGCGGCCTTCGCCGGAGTCCTGTACGTAACCGCGGATGTTGCTGAGAGCCGGATCATCTTCGAGCGCGGCGGCGGTCAAATCGAGCAACCAGGAGCGGACGACGCTGCCGTGCTGCCAGATGGTGGCGACTTGATGCAAGTCGAGCTGGAACGGCTGCTTGGCCCGCATGATCTCGAATCCCTCGGCGTAAGCCTGCATCATCCCGTACTCGATGCCGTTGTGCACCATTTTGACGAAATGCCCCGACCCACTCGGCCCGACGTGGCCCCACCCCTGGTCGGGCGCAGGCGCCAGCGCCGCGAAGATGGGCCGCAGCCGCTCGACCACGGCTGCCTCACCGCCCACCATCATGCTGAAGCCTTCCTTAAGACCCCAGATGCCGCCGCTGGTGCCGACATCGACGTAATGAAGACCCTTCGCACTCAGCAGCTCGGCGCGGCGGATATCATCTTTATAGAACGTGTTCCCGCCGTCGATCACGATATCGCCCGATGTCAGCCTGCCCATGAGCTGCGTGATCATACTCTCGGTCGGGTCGCCGGCCGGTAGCATCAGCCACAGGCTGCGTGGTGGAGCGAGCTTCCCGATCACTTCTTCGATCGAGAACGCGCCGTCCAAGCCTTCAGCGGCGATTTCGCGCGTGACGTTCGGCGATCGATTGTGGCCGACGACGTGATGGCCGGCCTTGATCAATCGCCGGGCGATATTGCTCCCCATTCGGCCCAGGCCGATAACTGCCAGTTCCATTCCATTCCTCCCTGTTGTCTATGTCATCTGTGGTTACTTTTGCTACGAGCTGACTTCGTCTTCAGATTGCGCGCGGCTTTAGCCGCCGTCCTGCGCTTGGGCGCGGCTTTGCCCGTCGAAGTCTTGCGGCGCGAACTTGCTTTCGGTCGCGGGGTCGCCGTCCCGTCCAGTGCTCGCAGCAATCGCCGAATGCCGAGCGCCGGTTTGGAGCCGAGTTCGATGTGGATCGCACGCCGGTTGTGCGCGTGCAGCGCGGCAAGATCGCCGCTGGCCTGCGCCGCCGCGAGCACGCCGAACGAGAAGAGCTCGCCGGGGATGGGCGTATTGCGCGTCGAGTTTGCGGTGAGTTGGACGAACAGCCCGGTGTTGGGGCCGCCTTTGTGTAGCTGCCCGGTCGAGTGCAGAAAACGCGGGCCATAACCCAGCGTGTTCGGCAGGTGATACCGTTCCAGGATCGCCGCGCGCAGAACAGCCAACGCTGCCGCGATGTCCGGTGACTCATCAAGGTAAGCCATCAAAGCCACGTAGTCTCCCGGTTGAGCCTGCCGCAGGAAATCATCCAGCCGCGCGGTGTCCGGGGTGCGCACCAGGTCTCTCGCCGCCGGCAGCGCGCCGGTCGATTTGTACTTGTCGAGCACGCGCTGGGTATTGTCTTTGCTTTCCTGCACGTTGGGCTGATCGAAGGGTTGGATGCCCAGGATGTGCCCGGCGATGGCGGTCGCCAATTCCCAGCGGAAGAACTCGGCGCCGATCGCAGACTTATCCTTCAACCCGATCGTCAGCACCGGATGACCGGCCGCCTTCAAGGCCGCGCAATGCTGATCCAGGGAAGTATTCGCATCGCCCGCGACGCGCAGGACAGCGAACAGCCGATCGGGCGAGTAAACTTCGGGCGGCCCGAAGGGTTCGAGCGCGATGGGCACGATCCCGCGACCCTCTTTGCCGGTGCTCTCGGCGATGAGCTGTTCTGCCCACAGCCCAAACGTAGCAATGGCGGGCGATGTGACGAACGTGATCTTGTCGCGTCCCGATCGGGCCAGCGCGCCCAGCGCCGCGCCGAGCAGCGCGGCGGGATTGGCTGCGGCATCGGTGTGGCACGCCGTCAGCATCTCAAGCGCCGGGTCGAGCAGCGCGGGCAGGTCTATGCCGATCAGCGCGGCCGGCGCCAGACCAAAGTACGAAAGCGCCGAGTAGCGACCGCCGATATCCGCCGGGTTGAGGAAGGCGCGTCGAAAGCCGTGCTGGGTGGCCAGGGCATGCAGCCGTGTACCGGGATCGGTGATGGCAATGAAGTTCGCGCCGGCTTGGCCGCGCTTCCCTTTCTCGACCAAAGCCCAAAAGTGCTTGAAGAACGACATGACCTCGATGGTGCCGCCCGATTTGCTGGAAACGATGAATAACGTGCGAGCCGGATCGATCGACTGCGTCACCCGGCGCACCCACGCCGGCACGGTCGAATCGAGCACGATCAGTTCCGGATAGCCGCGCCGCGCGCCAAAGGTCACTCGAAAAACCTCCGGGCACAGGCTGCTGCCGCCCATGCCTAACAATACGACGTGCTTGAAGCCGGCCGCGCAGACCTCCCCGGCAAATGTCTCCAGTTCAGTGACCTGCTGCCGCATCGCTCGGGCTACACTTAACCAGCCCAGCCGATTGCTGATCTCGGCGGAATCAGATTTCCAGACCGTGTGATCGGTTTGCCAAATGCGTTCGATGATCCGATCGCGGCGGAGATCGGCAAGCGCCGTTTCGACGATTGTCCGCACATCGTCCGGCGCAGCCAGCTGCCCGAACGGGTCCGGGGATGTATTCATCAAGCTCCTTGCTTGTCGGGTAGACCGGGGTGGGGTGATCGTGTAAAGATCCTGAATACGTATGCAGCGCCAGTGTAGCATCCGAGCAACTACTGGTCAAGTATACTCGGAATCTCACGGATGCGGCGTGCGATACAGTTTAGCGCAGGATAAAAGCCCGCCGGGGTTGGCGCGATCACCTTAGATGCGTATAATCAACGCAATTCAGCTGCATTCACATGATCACAAATCTCGTTCCCACTAAAATCATGATCCCCAGGCGCGTATCCGGCGTGGTACGCCGATCGCGCTTAATCGACTTCCTGCACGAGAACCTCGAACGGAAGCTCCTACTGGTGACGGCGCCGGCCGGTTACGGCAAGACGACGCTGCTGGTCGACTTTGCGAATGATTTAGACATGCCGGTCTGCTGGTACACGCTGGATGAAGGCGATCGGGACCCCAGCACCTTCATGGCGCATCTCGTCGGCTCGATCCGGCAGCGCTTCCCACGCTTTGGCGAACGATCGATGTCGCTCTCTGAGAGCGGCGTGTTGTCGGCGCGGGCGGCGGCCGCTGCGCTCGTCGCCGACATGGTCAACGATATCCCCGAATACTTTGTGCTGATCTTTGACGATTGGCACCTGGTCGGCGAAGAAGCGGCGGTGCGCGATTTGCTCGATCAGCTCTTGCGCTACATTCCCGAACATGCACACCTGATCGTGGCCGGACGCACGTTGCCGCGCGGGCCGCTGGTGCGGTTGGCGGCGCAGGGCCTGGTCGCCGGGTTAGGGTCGAATGACCTGCGCTTCACGACGGACGAAGTGACCGAATTGCTGGCGAGCAAGTACGGACTTCAGATCGAGTCAGAGCAGGCCGCCAAACTGATCGATGAGTCGGAAGGCTGGATCACCGGGATTCTACTCACGTCGCACAGTATGTGGCGGGGCTTGCTGGCCGGGTTGATCCATGCCGCCGGCGCTTCGGGCACGCTGTATGATTACCTGGCCGGCGAAGTGTTCGATCATCTATCGGCCCCGTTGCGCCGCTTTCTGCTCGAGTCAGCCGTGCCGCGCCAGTTCACCCTGCCGATGTGTGACGAGCTGCGCGGCGTATCAGGCTCGGATGCCTGGATCGACCAGGTTGAGGCGCGCAGCCTGTTCCTGATGCGCGTCGTGGCCGACGGTGAAACGTGGTTTCGCTATCATCACCTGTTTCGCGAGTTTCTGCTGGCGCGTTTCAACCGAGACGATCCCGCCGGTCTGGCCCGGCTGCATGCTCGCTGCGGCGCGTGGTTCGAGGCGCGCCAGCAGCCCGAGGATGCAGTTGAACATTACCTGGCGGCTGGCGCACCGGATCGGGCAGCATCCGTGATGGATGCGCATGCGCGCAGCCTATTTATTGCGGGTCGGACGCAGACGCTTCTGCGCTGGGCCGAAATCTTACCGGCCGAATTTCACTCGACCGCGCCTAAACTCATGTTGTTTCAAGGGCAGGCGCTCTTGGAACGCGGTCGTTCGGCTGAAACGTTACTGGCGCTACAGCAGGCCGAGGCCGCCTTCCGCGCACGCGGTGACACTCTTGGGCAGGTCCAGGCCATCCTGCTGCAAGGCTGGAGTCACTATGCGCATGGTAAGCCGCGCGATGCGCTGGCGACGGGTCAGGAAGTGTTGAAGCAGATAGGCGCTGAGGACACCGATGGGTTTTCATTGAAGGCGCAGGCTCTGCGCCTGGTTGGTATCAGCTACGGTCAGACGGGCCAATGGCAGATGGCCGAGGGCTATCTGGTGCAAGCTTTAGCCTTATCCCGGCGCAGTGATACCGATGAGCGGCATGCCTACAATTTGGGCCGCGTCCTTCAGGATCTTGCCTACGCGCTGCGATTCCTCGGTCGCTTGGAAGAAGCGGCTACCTATCAAGCTGAATCACTGGCCGTATGGCGGGCAATCGGCAACCCGGGGCCATTGGCAGAAAGCTTGAACAATGCCGGTTATGATCGATTTCTGGCGGGCGACTATGACGGGGCGTTAAGGTTATACGCGGAGGCGCTTGTGGAGGTCGAACAAGTAGGGGACAAGCGTACTCAAGCCTGGATACTGGATAGCATCGCAACGGTGCGGCGCGATCGAGGCGAGTTTGAGCCGGCGATCGCGGTTTATGAGGAGGTCTTGGAGATCGCAAAGGAGATCGGCGAGCAATCGCTGATCAGTTGGGCGCTCGATGGGGTAGGGCACGCTCATCGTTTGGCTAACAACCTCGATCGGGCGCTGGCGTTGTTTGAACAGGCGCGCAGCCTCGCTGAACATGAGGGTACCACTTTGCAGGTTACGCTATCCACTGCCTCGATCGGGATTGCCAAAGTCGAGCAAGGTGACGTGAGGGGCGGAATTGTCGAACTTGAACAGGCCACAGGCTCTCTGCGCATGACTGACTCATACGTTGACTTGGCGCGCACGCTGTTTTGGCTAACCCGCGCATATTACTTAGCTGGGCAGCAACTCTTGGCAAAAGAGCATCTTGCTGAGGGGGTACGCTTGGGAGCCCGGCTCGGTCGGCGACCATTTTCACTGGCCGAAGGTCGCCACGTACTCCCGTTTCTGTTTTGGAGTGCGCAGCAGTTAGATTCGAATAGTCAGCTACAGGCCTGGCTTGAACAATTGCGTGTTGCTGTCGCTGCCCCAGTAATTGAACCTGTATCAGAACCGTTAGTCATACCTCGCATCGAAGTGCGAGCCTTCGGCCCTGGACACGTTTTTCGCGATAGCCGGTTGTTGTCCGTTCAAGAGTGGGGTGGCTCAGCGATCGCGCGCGAGTTGCTGTTTTACCTGCTGGATCGGCCGCCGCAGCGCAAAGAAGAGATTGGGGCGATGTTTTGGCCGAATCTCTCGCCAGGTAAAATGACCAGCGCGTTCCATGCCGCTAAATACCGGGCGCGACGCGCCTTAGGCGTCGAGTTTGTGATCTACCAAGATGACACGTATCAAGTCAATCCCGCCGCCGCGATTTGGTATGATGTAGCAGAATTCGAACGTCTGCTCGATACCGTGCAGCATCGTTCGCGCGATGACCCGGATCGGATGACGGAACTGCAGCGAGCAATCGATCTCTATTCAGGCGAGTACCTCAGCGGCGTATATGCGGATTGGGTCACGGAGCGACGACAAATTCTTCAAACCCGCTACTTCGATGCGCTAAACCAACTGCTCGATGCGTTGTTGCGTCAGCGACATTACGAACAGGCGCTGGAGTTGTGTCAGCGTGGGATCGAGTTTGATTATTACCGCGAGGACTTGCATCGTGGCCTGATGCGGAGTTTGGCCGAGACCGGGCGCCGAGCTGAAGCGCTGATGCATTACAAGGCGCTGGCCCGGCGCTTGCGCAAGGATCTCCGCGCCTCGCCCGCGCCGGCAACGCGAGACCTGTTCGTCCGGATTCGTTCCTGATCGAAGGTTGAGAATAAGGCTCAAGATTTGGACTCCGTTTCCTCTTGTGCAGGAAGCCGGAGTCTTTTTCATTTTGTACACTATAAAATTGGCTGTCATATCCCATATCTGTGCGTCAATGAAACGCCAGCCGCTATATCTGGCGTATCTCGTCGTGTTTTTCAACCATTTGAGAAGTGGCTGGGTGTTTGACTGTCATAGGTACCAACATACCTTCATGATAACATCAGGCCAGTTTCAACAAAACCAAACTGTTAGGAGATCCGCCATGACCCCCGCTCTTCGCAATGCTCTTATTCGCTTCATGTACAACGCCACTGCCGTTCGCCTCACGATGTCGGCCTTCGCGCTTGCCGTGCTGCTTCTTCAACCGACAGGGCCGATTAGCGGCGGCGGCGGCGTATAGTTCTAGACCGTCGAAGGAGATATCCATAATGTACCCTGCGCTTGAAGAAGTCGTCGGTCACGCCATTATCGATCGCGAATTCTGCGCGAGTTTGCTGAACGGCAAGCGTGCCCGGTTGCTCAGTCAGTTTCATCTGACGCCTGAAGAGACGCAGGCGCTCATGAGCATTCGAGCCGATTCGCTCGAAGCGTTCGCCGGTCAGTTGTACCGTTGGATCGAGGCACAACAACCCCGCGCGCGCCAGATGCGCCCCGCCTAAGCCTTGCTAACGCCATGAATCCGCGTATCCTCGTTGCCGATGACGATCCTGATCTGCGGGAGATCATTCGACTGACCCTGCAGCGGGATGGTTATGAGGTGATCGAGGCAGCCGATGGCGATCAGGCGGTGGCCCGCGCCATCGATTCGGCCCCCTCGCTGATCCTCTTAGACATGTTGATGCCCGGCATCGATGGGTTTGATACGTGCCGCCGGCTCAAGAGCGATCGGCGTACCGACGCCGTGCCGGTGATTTTCATCTCCGGTCATAGCGACCAACGGATGCGCAGTCAGGTCTTTCGGCTCGGCGCCGAGGATTATTTGTACAAGCCCCTCGATCCGCGCGATCTCAGCCGGCGGGTGCGCATGGCGATTCAGCGACGTGGCGTCAATTCACTGTTCGGCAGTGGGCCGATCCAAAGTTGACGGCTTCAAAAGTTGCATTGCTGATAGAAGACGACGCGGATCAGCGGGCGCTCTATTCCCTAATCTTACGGCGTCGCGGTTGGAAGACGCTTGAAGCGGCCACGGGTGAACAGGCGCAGGCGTTGCTCCAAAGTGTTTATCCCGATGCGATTGTCCTGGATGTGATGTTGCCCGATCGCGATGGGATAAAACTGTGTCACGATCTGCGCGCTAATCCCAACCTCCCCATTATCCCCATTCTCGTATTGACCGCGTTGAACGACCCCGACACACGCATCCGTGCCCTGGCCGCGGGCGCGGATGCGTTCGAGGTCAAACCGATCAAACCGGCTACGTTGGTTGATCACCTCGATCAGTTAACCACTTTCTAGCTCGCTGGCTCCAAGACGGTGCACGTCGCCTGCGCGCTCGGAACGACTCTACTCGGTCGATTACGCTACTGGTAGCGCAGCCTCTGGTGGGCGCCAGCTGCGCCGACACGCGCGCACAGACGCTCCCTCGCCCCTTCGTGATCGACTGATACGGACCCCTGTGACTTGCTGCGATTGGCGAGGTGTAGCGTTGACAAGCGGCCCGCTTTCGTTATAATACCCGGCGGAGGCCCGGGTGGCGGAACTGGCAGACGCGTTAGGTTGAGGGCCTAATGGCCGCAAGGCTGTGGGAGTTCAAGTCTCCCCTCGGGCACTGAAGCGCTCCTTTGAAAACGGAGCGCTTTTCGTTTCCCGATTTAATGGACCTTTGCTTGCACTGCTGGCCCACATAAACGATAATTTGCCTTGAGCGAGGGCGTAAGCATGGCGGGCAAGGTTCTAACCCTGGAGCAGGCGGCTGCTTTGATCAAGTCGAAGGATATCGGCGTGTTTGCCGGCGCCGACTTGAGCGCGATCGACTTGCGCGTGCTTGACCTGGCGCACGCCAATCTCAGTTCGGCCAACTTACGCGGCGTCGATCTGAGTGGAACGACTTTGGTGATGGCGAACTTCATTGGGGCGATCTTGAGCGAAGCCGACCTCACCGGCGCAAATTTGACCGATGCGACGATGTGGTTGGCCGATCTGACCCGCGCCAAGCTGGCAACGGCGAACCTGACCGGTGCGTATCTCGTCGGCGCACAGCTGGCCGGGGCCGACCTGCGGGATGCAACGTTGCTCGATGCAAACCTGTGGAAAGCAGACCTGCGCGACGCAAATCTGGAAGGGGCCAGCCTGAGTGGCGTGATCTTGAAAGGTGCTAACGTGGAAGGTGCGATCGGGTTGAAGTGAGTAGGCGGCCTGGCGTTGCCGGCTAATACATTTGGGCCTTGTCCAACGCCCAGATCCGCGTGAACAGTTCAGCCGCTTCGCGCCCGCGCCCGCTCTCCAGCGTATTCTGATTAGCAATTTCAAAATCGCGGTGCAGGTCTTCGATTAAAGTGAGCTGCACGCGCGCCGGCTCCACAGAGAATAGCACAATCAAGGTAGAGAAGTTACCGGGGACAAAGCATAACCAGTGGCCCCCTTCGATTTCGGTGCTGCGTAGTCCCGCGCCGAACATTTCGGTGGCCGCGGAGCGAAACGACGACAGCATGGGGACCAACAGGCTGGTGTCGATCCGGAAGGTGCCGACACTGCCGAGTGGCAGACTCGTGACGTTATCGTAAATCGCGTACGATAGAATCTTCGCAGCGTGACGCTCGCGCAGCAGGCCGGTCATGCCGAGGCGTACACTGGACTGCCACATCTCAGGACCCGAGGCGTTGATCAGGGCTTCCTCCACTGCCTGGCGCTGCTTCTGGTAGTGGGCGTAGATTTCCTGGAACTGCATACGATTGAGTTTACCTTGCGCGAAGTCTTCCGCCAATTGGGCCATCTTGCTACGGAGCTCTTGAAGGAAAAGGCGTAAATCGGAAGGCGTCGCGGGCGGCTTCTGAACAGCCGAAAAGGTGGGTTGAGCCAGGGACGCTTCGGTAAAGGGAGCTTGGGACACGGGCAAAGCTGCGGGAGGCTCGGCCAATTGAACAACCGGCGCAGCTGATTGGATAGGTTGAGGCGGATTTGACGTGATCAGGCCGGGCGAGGCCGCGCGAGGTGATTCCTGACGAAGGGGTGTGGAGGTCAGCGGCGTGGGCGGTGTTGAATCGGGTGAAGCAGACACCTTTTTGGGCTTGTTGCTGTGGTCGAGTATTTTACGCAATCGATCGCGCGCCGACTCGCTCATGTTCGCCTCACGCTGCTGACTCGACTTGGTTTGCGAATTGTAACATGAATCAAGTGTCTGTCAACGGGTTCAGGCATTGATCGATTATTCCAGTACACCTGGGCGATGTAGGCAAGGGCGCTGCACACCGGCATCGGGCCTGGCAAACGCGCAGAAGAGGAGCAGAAGATGGACCTGGAACTTGCCGATAAAGTTGTGCTGATCACGGGCGCGTCGGGCGGGTTAGGGCGCGAACTGGCGATCGAATTCGGGCGGCACGATGCTCGGGTGGCGGTTCACTTCCATCAGAATGCCGACGCGGCCGACGTTGTGGCGCAATCGGTCGAAGCGGTTGGCGGTGAAGCTTTGACCGTGCAAGCCGATTTGACCGATCGGGCAGCGGTGCAGGCCATGATCGGTGAAATCGTCGTCGAATGGGGCGGCGTCGATATCTTGGTGAATGGAGCGGTCTCGTTCGAGAGCGGCGTGCCCATTGAGTCGATCGCGCCGGAGCAGTGGTATCGTATGCTGGATACGGTGTTGACCGGGGCTTATCATACGACCGGCCTGTGCGCGCCGTACATGCGCCGGCGCAAGTGGGGTCGCATCGTCAACCTCGCCTCGCGCGCCGGGCTGGTGGGCAGCGCGAATCGCGCGCATTATACGGCGGCGAAAGCCGGGCTGATCGGCTTTACGCGCGCCCTGGCTAAAGAGCTGGGGCCGGATGGCATTCTCGTCAACGCCGTCGCGCCCACGCGCATTCTCACTCCTAAAGAGCGCGAGCGCCGATCCCCCGAAGAACTCGATCGTATTGCGCGGCAGATTCCGCTGGGCCGGATTGCGACGCCGGAAGACGTGGCGCGGGTGGTGCTGTTCCTGGGATCAGGCTGGAATACGTATATCACCGGCGAAGTGATCACGGTGGGCGGCGGGATCAATGAATAATGCGCTGGCTCTTGTGCCTCCGATAGATCATCAGGCCGAACCAGTAGATATTGTACGGGCCTAGAATCAGCCCGAAGATCCATTCGGGTTGCCCAAGCCACGATAACACAGCAAACAACAAGAGTTGAAACCCTAGTCCCATCGCCGTCGTCAGTGTGAGCAAGCGCTTGTCGCGGTAGATGGAACTGTTGGGATCGCGCGTCACGCGTCGATCGACGGCGGCCAGCCAGCGATCCTGCCAGCCGTAGATCAGGCGATACAGCGTATACAGAATCCTTAGCGCAGCAGGATTATCCCAGGGATAACGTTCGTCGCTGCGCTCCGCCACCTGGCTGGTGATATCGCCGCCAGTCATGTGCCGATAAACCACATAGTAATAGTTGAACGTGGTGCCGTGCCACGTGAGCACTTCGAGTGTGAGCAGCGCCAGACCGATCGGCCAACTCGATCCGATCCGCGCGCTCATCGCCGATCCAATTCCCAGTAATATCGCCGCGTTCACAAAATAGTCGCACACCGAATCGAGAAACCGGCCCACGCGCGAGGGTCGCTTGCGCGCACGGGCCAGCGAGCCGTCGATGGCGTCCAGGAAACTCTTGATGATCAGCAATGCGCCGGCGATGGCGATATTGGTCGGATCGCCCGTGGCGTAAAGCGCGCCTGCGGCAAAACCGAGCGCCGTGTAGGTTAGCGTGATGTGGATCGGGCTGATCGACGTAGGCGCGAGCAGGCGCGTGACGACGCGCGCGAGCGGGCGGGCGTAATCGCTGAGATCGCGGAAGGTGTGTTGGGCATCAACCTTATCGATAGACATACAAGGTCTGGTTCATCATGCGAGTTGAACCTGGCAGTTAGGGCAGATGGTATCGCTCAGTTTGACTTCGGCGTTGCAGCTCGGGCAGTGGAGCGCAAGCGATGCGTTGCAGGTTGGGCAGATGAGCGTATCGGGTTGAATCGCCGAACCGCATTCGGGGCAAACCAGTTGACCGCATTCCGGGCAAGTGTCAACGCCGTCGGGTAAATCGGCGCGGCAGTTCGGACAGCGGCCCGATAGGTCGAGCCGGCAGGTCGGGCATATTTCTGCCGAGGCCGGTACCGTCGATTTGCAACGCGGGCAGGCAAACTCGAGCCAGGGTAGCGCAGCGCCACAGCGCGTGCAGACATCTTCATCTTCCAGCACAATCGCCAGGCAGTTCGGGCAGAGCGATACGCCGCAAGCCGGGCAGGGGCCTGCCGCAGGATCGAAGCGCTCGGCGCAGCGCGGGCAGTTGATCGTATGGACGGCTTCGAGCAGTTCGGTTCGAGCGAATAAGTTGCGCGCCGTAAAAGCTTTCTCAGCTGGCAATGCATTATGGCAGGCTGGGCACGTCAGCGGTGCGCCGAAGATCGGCTTGCCGCAGAAAGGGCACTCACGCGCGAAGAGCCGATCGCAGTTGGGGCATTGGGGCGTGGCGGCGAGGAGTTCTTGACCGCAATCCGGGCAGTTGAAAATCAACGCAAGCTGGCACGCGGGGCAGTGCGCGTCCGATTCACCTGTTGCCGCCCCACAGCGCGGACAGAAGGTGCGACCGCACGCGCTGCACACACCGTCGCTGCGCGAGACGCCCGCGCCGCAGTGCGGACAGCGTTCCGCGCCGTCTTCGCGCTCGACCTCATCGATGAAAACCGTACCGCAAGCCGGGCAGCGCGTAGCAGCGGAGGGAACGTCTTCTCCACAGTTCGGGCAGGCCAGGGTGAAGAGTGCGCCGCACGCGGCGCAAGCCAGCGCGTCGGGTTGGAGCGCCGCACCACAGGCCGGGCAGCGCTCGCCCCCGCAGGCCGGGCACACGGTGAGCTCGTCCGGCATCAACTCGCCGCAATGCGGACAAGGTTCTTCCTCCAACAAAATCGCCTGGCAGTGAGGACAGTGCACATCGGCCGCTAGAACATCGCCGCCGCACGCCGGACAAACGAGTGACCAGGTCGCGCCGCAGCGCAGGCACGTGGTATCGGTTGGCCCAACAGCCGCGCCGCATTCCGTGCACAGGTCTTGTCCACACGCCGCGCATTGATCGGCGCCTAGTCGGATGGGCGCCTGGCAGGTCGGGCAGAGGTGTGATGGTTTTCTCATGCAGGGGATTGTAACACGACTGTGGGGGGCATCTCCAGTAGGAGGCATCTCCAGTAGGAGGCATCTCCAGATGCCGATTGATGATTGATTCGCCGTCTGGAGATTGATTCGCCGTCTGGAGACGGCTCCTACAGTCGTTGACAGACCGGGCGAGCCTGTTATACTCACGCCCATTCAGTTCACGCAACCATCGGTGCCTCTAGGGGTTTACTGTATGGCGGCTGTAAACGGAGTGGCGGGTGAGTGAGCCGCTGGACGATCTGGATTTGGTCGCGCGGGTGGGTGAAGACCCGGGGGCGTTCGGGCAGTTGTACGAGCGCTACGTGACCAAGATTTACAACTACGTCTATTACCGCACCGGCAATCATCACGATGCCGAAGATCTCACGGGGCGGGTGTTCTACCGCGCCCTCATGCACATCGATCGCTTTGTCGATCGCGGCGTACCGTTTTCGGCGTGGCTGTACCGCATCGCGCACAATTTGGTGGCGAACTGGCATCGCGATCATTCCCGGCGGCAGGAACTCTCGCTGGAAGATATGACGCTGACCAGCCCGTTGCGCGAGACGCCCGAAGCGACGACCGAGGCGAACGAAGCGCGCGGGCAGCTGCTCGAAGCGATCCGGGAGCTGCCCATCGAACGGCAAGAGCTGCTGATCCTGAAGTTCGTCGAGCATCTCTCCAATGCCGAAATTGGCGCGATCATGGGACGCAGCGAAGGCGCGATTAAGTCGTTGTATCACCGTACGCTCTTGTCACTCCGCGATGAGCTGCTGCTGGACAATGGCGACGGGTCGGTGAGGCCGACCGATGATGTGGGCGAACCTGAATCTGAGGATCAATCGGGTGAGTTGAAATGACAACTCGTAAGCGGAAGTCAGATTCAGATAGGGCGTCATGGGAAGATGCGCTGGCGCGCGAGTTGAGCGGTGTGCGCCGTGCGCCGCCGACACGCGCCCGATCGGGCGTGGAGCGGCGTGTGCGCGATGTCTTGATCCCCGTCGAACCTTCACAGCAGTTTGTCAGCGAGTTGGGGCGTAGCCTGACTACGATGGCGCTTCGCAGTCGCCAGTCGTTGATCCAACGCTATCGCACGGCGATCCTGATCGGCGCAGCCGTGTTCGGATCGATTGCGTCGGTGGTGGGTGTGGTTGCGTTGATCATGCGCCAGCGTTCGCGGGCTGCCTGAAGCAATCCACGAATCCCACGAATCAACGCGAGTCCTCATTGAGGACTCGCGTTGATTCGTGGATAAAGCACTGAGGGGAAGCAAGAAGTACGGGCGCATCGCGGGTTGGGGCAAGTATGTGCCGGAAAGGGTGTTGCCCAATTGATCCCACACCAGGCAAATCGGCGGCATCGATCCCGGTCGCGCTGGTCGAAGCGATCGAGCAAGGCCGAGTAACAGAGCATTCGACGATCGTGATGGTCGGTTTCGGAGCCGGGCTGACCTGGGCTGCGGCGGTGACCGGGCCGGGCCAGGCTACGGGCGCGCGCAGCGATGGGGGCCGTGTCGCTGGGCGCTGGTGCGTTGCTCTTGCCGTTATATACCCGGGTCATGCGCCGCTAGACGTGGTTTGGAGGCAGGATAAGGCGGGCCAGGGGAATCGTTCCTGGCTTGTTTTCTTGGTGGTTATGTCGCCTCGGCGAATTGGCAAAATGCGACTTTGACAGTTTGCTTTAAAGTGGGTATAATCTCGCTTCGCAGTTACACAAGAGTACATAAGTTTGACATGGGGGAGTCCAATCCCCTTTGTTTTGTTTCACTTCTTGGAGGATTGTCGAATGAGCCAGATGATTGGCGCAAAGTCTTACGCACGTATTCCCGACGTTCTTACTCTGCCCAACCTTATTGAAATCCAACTGGATTCGTTCAACTGGTTTGTCACCGATGGTTTGCGCGATCTATTCGACGAGGTCTCGCCGATCGAGAGCTTCGATGGATCGCTCAAGTTGTACTTTCCAGGCCATAGTGAAGAGGCAAAGCAGTTCAACCTGAATTACTGGTTCGAGGAACCCGCCTTCAACCAGCAGGAGTGTATGGAGCGCGATCTGACGTACGGTCGCGGGCTGTATATCAACGTCGCACTGGTCAACAAGCGTACGAACGAGCACGTCGTCAACGACATCTTCCTCGGCGAGTTCCCGTGGATGACCGAGAACGGCACCTTCATCTATAACGGGACGGAGCGGGTGGTGGTGTCGCAGCTGATCCGCTCGCCGGGTGTGTACTTCGACATCGAGAGCGATCCGGCTTCGGGCCGCGTGCTGGCGCAGGCGAAGCTCATTCCTGATCGCGGCGCGTGGATGGAATTCGAAACGCGCAAGAGCGACTACATCACGCTCAAGTTCAACCGCAAGCGCACGGTGCCCGTGACGATTTTGCTCCGGGCGCTTGCCGCGATCGCTGACGAGACCGGCGCAGATGTGCTGAAGACGGGCAACGACGATGAAATCCTGGCCCTGTTCAAGGATGTCGATACCAACCCCGATCATCCCTACATTCTGACCACATTGCGCCAGGAGGGCACGCTTCAGCCGCGCGATCGACGCTCGATTGCCGAAGAAGCGCTCCTCGAGTTCTACCGCCGAATGCGCCCCGGCGATCCGCCGACGCTGGATAACGCGCGATCCTACCTGAAGGATCAACTGTTCGATCGGCGGCGCTACGATCTGGAGCGCGTGGGCCGCTACAAGTTGAACCAGCGACTGGTCTTGCAGATCCCGCAGGCGATTCGCACCGTGACCAAGCAAGACCTGATCAAGCTGGTGGAGCACATGATCCGGATCAACAACGGCCTGGAGACGGCGGACGACATCGACCACCTGGGCAACCGCCGGGTGAAGACGGTGGGCGAGCTGATCCAGAATAAGCTGCGCATCGGCCTGCGCCGCATGGAGCGCGTGGTCAAAGAGCGCATGAGCATCCGTGATGCCGAGCAGATGACGCCCGTTACGTTGGTGAATATCCGGCCGGTCGTCGCAGCGATCCGCGAGTTCTTCGGCTCGTCGCAGCTCTCGCAGTTCATGGATCAGACCAACCCACTGGCCGAACTGACGCACAAGCGGACGCTGTCGGCGCTGGGCCCCGGCGGCCTGCGTCGCGAGCGCGCCGGTTTCGATGTGCGTGACGTGCACCACTCGCACTATGGTCGCATCTGCCCAATCGAGACGCCGGAAGGCCCCAACATCGGTTTGATCGGTCGCCTGGCGACATACGGCAAGGTCAACCAGTTTGGCTTCATCGAGACGCCCTATCGCAAGGTGATCCGCAATCTGCTGCACACGGACGAGCGGCTGGTGGGCCGGACGGCGCGCGCTGACATTACCGATCCATCGACCGGCGAAGTGCTGGCCCCGAAAGGCTCGCAGCTCACCCCAGAGCAGTTCAAGCACATTGCCAAGTTGCGGCTTGAGGAAGCGGTCTCGGTGGTGCCTTACGTGTCTGATGAGATCGTCTATATGTCGGCGGATACGGAAGATCGCTTCATCATCGCGCAGGCGAATGCGCCGTTGAACGAGCGGAATGAGTTCACGGCCCTCCGCGTATCGACGCGCCACTTTCAGGGCTTCGCCTCCGAGCCGCCGGAGCGCATCGACCTGATGGATGTCGCGCCGCGCCAGATCGTGGGCATCAGCGCCGCGCTGATCCCGTTCCTGGAGCACGACGATGCCAACCGCGCGCTGATGGGTTCGAACATGCAGCGCCAGGCGGTGCCGTTGCTCAAGCCCGACGTGCCGATCGTGGCGACAGGCATGGAACAGCAGGCGGCGCTCGACTCCGGTCAGGTGATCGTGGCCGAAGAGGACGGCGACGTGATCAGCGTGACGGGCCGCGAGATCATCGTGCAGACGAAGAAAGGCCGCAAGACGTACACGCTGCGCAAGTTTAACCGCAGCAACCAGAGCACGTGCATCGACCAGCGCCCGATCGTGAGCAAAGGACAAAAAGTCACGCGGGGTCAGGTGATTGCCGATTCGTCGAGCACCAGCAGCGGCGAGCTGGCGCTGGGGCATAACGTGCTGTGCGCCTTCATTTCGTGGGAGGGCGGCAACTACGAAGATGCGATCTTGATCAGCGAGCGATTGGTGCGCGAAGATAAGTTCACTTCGATCCACATCGAAAAGCACGAGGTCGAGGCGCGCGACACCAAACTCGGCCCGGAAGAGATCACGCACGACATTCCGAACGTGGGCGAGGATGCGCTGAAGGACCTGGACGAGAACGGCATCATCCGCATCGGCGCGGAGGTTGGCCCGAACGATATTTTGGTCGGCAAGATCACCCCCAAAGGCGAGAAAGAGCTGTCGCCGGAAGAGAAGCTGTTGCGCGCGATCTTCGGCGAAAAAGCCTCGGACGTGAAGGACACGTCGTTGCGGGTGCCGTCCGGCATTTCGGGCACGGTGATCGACGTCCAGGTGTTCACCCGCGAGGGCATCGACCGCGACAAGCGCAGCGCGTCGATCATCGAGGAGGAGCTGAAGCGCTACAAGACCGACCTCGCCGACCAGATGCGCATCGTCGAAGCCGACACCTTCGAGCGCCTCGAGCGCCTGCTCACCGGCAAGACCGCCAACGGCGGCCCCAAGCGCCTTGCCAAGGGCACCAAGATCACCAAGGGCTACCTCGAGACGATCGAGCGCTACGACTGGTTCGACATCCGGCTCGCGAACGAGGAAGCCGCGGCGCAGCTGGAGGGCCTCAAGGACTCGCTCGCGCAGAAGCGCAAGGAGTTCGACGCCATGTTCGAGGCGAAGAGGAAGAAGCTCACCCAGGGCGACGAGCTGCCGCCGGGCGTGCTGAAGATGGTCAAGGTCTACGTCGCGGTGAAGCGGCGCCTGCAGCCCGGCGACAAGATGGCGGGCCGCCACGGCAACAAGGGCGTGATCTCCAGGATCGTGCCGGTCGAGGACATGCCGCAC
>DATDPU010000138.1:0-163427 GCA_035292585.1 Anaerolineae bacterium
CAGACGGGCTTCTCCGATTTGGTCATGGGCGTCGCTTGCGCCTTGCACAATTGGCGCGTCAGTTTTCGTCAACCCTCAGCCGGTCAGCCCGCCCTGCTCGATTATTTCCGATAAGGTCTAATTAAGTGGTCGGGGTACTAGTGGTCAGTCCACTTGAAAGCGATGGGGCCGTAGCATAGCCCCCTGCTTGCGCCCCTTGCGGGGTCGTGGGCGCCTTCGGCGGGCACAAGGCCCTAGGCTACCCATCAAAATCAACTGGACTGACCACTAGTCGCAGTGCAACCGCACAGCCCGATCAATACAAGACTGATCAGAAGCAGCTTAACCTCTTTCGCTGGACGCACCATTGGCCCTCCTTTGGATTAGAAGTTCACCTTCAGGTCCATCCCCGCGTACAAGTGCGCCACCTGCGCGGCGTAACCATTGAACGGCAGCGTCGAAAGGATGGGTTCGGGATTTTGACCCAGCAAGCGCATCTCCCGGCCCTTGAGGAGCACTCGTCTAGCCGTGCGTCACGCCCGTTGTCTCTTGGACTAAATGTTGCGCGACCGCAACCCATGACGCTTCGCGCCGGTAGACCTCGCGCTGCCGCTCGGCGCTCGAACCGTGTAGCAGAAGGTCTTCGATGCCGTGCAGCGCCTCAAGGCTGCCCAGCGCGGCGGCGGCTGGCGTGAGCCGTTCAATCAGTTCGGCGATGAGCTCCGGTACGCGGCGCAAGCGATTCGTGTTGAGATCGATCAGGCTGCCGGTTAAGCCGTCGCAGGCCGCACGCCACTTGTTCTCGGCGATGAGATAGCGCGGCGGGAGGGCCGGCGCTTCGCCTTGCCGAATGCGCGCTATCAGGTATTCGGTTAACGCCTGGCACAACGCGGCCAGTGCCAGGACATGATCGGCGCGGGGGGTCATATCGGCGATGCGATATTCGAGCGTGGGCAAGCGCGGATGCGCGCGGATGTCCCACCAGACTTTGGTCGGGTCATCGATCGCGCCGCTGTCAACCAGCGCCTGGAGCGCGGCGAGATAATTGGCGCCGGAAGCAAAGGCATCGGGAATGCCGGTGCGCGGCAGCTCGGAGAATACGGCGCTGCGATACGACGCCATGCCGGTGTCGCGCCCGACCCAAAACGGCGAGCTGGCCGAGAGCGCGAGCAGTAGCGGCAAATAGGGGCGCGCGGCCGTCATCACCGCTACCCGGAGATCGAGATCGTCGATGCCGACGTGGATGTGCAGCCCGCACGTCAACAGCCGCCGACCCACAATCCGCAGCTCGCTATCGAGTTGCCGGTAGCGCGGCAGCTCGGTCGGCGCTTGATTCACCCAATGCGCCCACGGGTGCGTGGCCGAGGCGACGAGGTTCAGCCCGTGCCGCGCGGCGGCCCGGCGTAATACCGCGCGCTGGCGCACGAGCGCCTCACGCGCTTCGCCGATGGAGTGACTGATCGGCGTGCGCGATTCGATCTGGCATTGCAGGAATTCCGGCCGGATGCGCTCACCCAGATCGACGGTGACCGCGCGCAGCACCGTATCGGCTGAGGGATGCAGCTCGCCGCTGGCTGAATCGACCAGGTACAGCTCTTCTTCGATGCCGATTGGGCGCATAAACAGGGATAAATGCAGAATGATGAATGCAGAATGCAGAAAGCTGAATTAAAGGCGTTTGGGCACAGAGTATAACACTTTCCTGGATAAAATCGGGCAAATAAAGCCTTCCCCAACGGAAGGATACTTGCTCGACATCCGAAATGTATGCTACTATGTGCGGCGTGGATGGGGCAAGCGTACAACCGTCTGAGATTGCCACGCAGCCGGACGACGACGAAGTGTGTTGGGTGTGCGGCGGGCCGACCGATAATCGGCAGTGTAAGATCGTGTGCCGCAACTGCGGTTTTATGCGAGATTGCAGTGACCCATGATCGACCGGCAAGCGCTCGCGTGGCTGGCTGCCGGAGTGACGACCGTGGCGGTGGCGGCTTTGTTCTTGCGTCGAGCCACGGCCTTCGAGCGCGTCGGCGGCGAGCAGCGCACGGTGAAGCGCGCTTCGCTGGCGGCGTTTCTGAGTGTGTCAGGGTCGGGCGGTTGAGTCGGGTTGCAGGTAAGTCGAACGGTGCGTGCGCTCGCTGAATGCCGTATCGTCGAGGCGACCCAACGACCAGGCTTGAACGTCGCTCCAGCGCGCTTCGACGACAAGTCGCAGCCGAGGTGTGAGCGAGGGATCGGGCACGTCGATCCGAATCGGATCGTAAGGGCCGCAACCGAGTTCGGGCAGCTCGGCCGACACGGCCAAGGCATCCCAGGCATCGGCCGGATCGGCGCCGCTCAAGCTGAAGTCGATCCCGCCATCGGCATGGATGGCCACGGTCCCGGCGACGGCGTGGGCAGAGAGTGCGCCGGCGGCCGTCGAACGACACGCTGCACTCGTATCGGGTAGCGCCGAGGGAGCGGTCGAGACCGGTTCGGGCGCAGGCGCCAGCGCCAGCGTGCCCACTGCCAGCAGCAACACCACGTTGGCAACACCTAACCCGATGAGGATGCGCCGCTGGCGAGTCGAAAGGGTGGCCCACATGCCTCGATCTTAGCATGCGCTTGCGCTCTCGCCAAGCCGCAATCCCTGCGGGCGGTGAGCGCGTAGCTTTGCGCGATCGAACCAGTTCGTTCCGCAGTTGCACTGCGGAACACGGACGGCAGCGCCAGCCGCCGCCCTGCAGTGGGAGGCAAAGGACGGGCGGCGGTTGTGCGGAACAGCAGTACAACTGCTGTCCGAACTTCTGGGCGGTGCTGTCGAAAGCGAGATTGACAGGCAAGTGCATTCAATGTACCATGCGTCAGCCGCAAGGGGAGACGCCATTGACGCTGGAGCACGTGGTTGGCAGTCGTGAGGTCGAGGCCGCTATTCTCGAAACCGTCCTCTACTCCGATCTCTTCGATTACCCGCTAACTGATACTGAAATCGCCCATTACCTCATTCGCGTGAAAGCCGAGGGCGAGGTGGTGCGTGCTTGCCTTCAAGCCCCGCGCTACCTGAACGGTTACTTGCGGCGGATGGATGACTATGTCATCGCGCGCGAGCGTGAAGCGTTGATCGAGCGCCGCGGCGTGCGGCGCTCGGCCTCGGCCCGATTGTGGATTCGCGCCCGACGCTTGGTGCGCGTCCTGGCCGTGCTGCCGTTCGTCCGCATGGTGGCCGTGACCGGCGCGCTGGCGATGGATAATTCGGCGCCCGGCGACGATATCGACGTGATGATCGTCACAGCGCGGGGACGGGTGTGGACGGCGCGCTTATTGGCGGTGGCGCTGGTTGTGGCGGGTAAGTTGTTCGGCGATACGCTCTGCCCCAACTACGTGATCTCTGAAGATGCGTTGGACGTAAAGCCGCGCGATTTGTTTATGGCGCATGAGTTCGCGCAAATGGCGCCCTTATATGGTTGGTCGACCTACGAGCAACTGCGGCGCGCGAACTTGTGGGTGTACAAGTACCTGCCCAACGCGTACGCGCCGTTGCGCCAGGAACGGGAGGTGCGCCCCGGCCGGTTGGGAAGCGCCTTCAAGCGCAGCGTTGAATGGGTGCTGCGCGGCAGGTTAGGTGATGCGCTGGAAAACTGGGAGATGCGGCGCAAGCAGCGGAAGTTCGCGCGGCAGATTACGCGCGCCTCCAACGCCATCCTCGATCGCGATCACGTCAAAGGGCACTTCACCGACTACGGGATGCCCGTATTGCAGTTGTACGCCGAACGTTTAGCCCAATTCAAGCTCGCTGATCTTGAGCCAGAACATGAACTTGCGATCCGCCGCTAATCTTCTGGGCGACCACGTGTATGCCCTGCCGCTGGCGATTCTGTACATCACCGACAAGTGCAACTCGCGCTGCGTCTCGTGCGACTACTGGCGCTTTGGGCAGACGCACATGTCGATGGATTTGGTGAGCCGCCTATCCGACGAGCTGCCGCGCAACGGGACACGCTACGTGCTGCTGTCCGGCGGCGAGCCGTTGATGCATCCCCAGTGGGCGGTGATCGCCGCGACATTCCGGCAGCGCGGCCTGCGGGTGGGGATGGTGACCAGCGGCATCATGCTGCCGAAGTTCGCGCCGGTGGCGGCGGATAGTATCGACGAGCTGTACATCTCGCTGGATGGCGCGACGCCCGAATCGTATAAGGCGATTCGCGGCGTGGATGGTCTGGCGTTGATCGAGCGAGGGACGCGCGCGCTGATCGGCCGTTTGCCGATCACGTTCCGCACCACTGTGCAGCGCGGCAATTTTCGTGAAATCCCCGATCTGATCCGGCTGACGCGCGCCTGGGGAGCGACGCACCATTCCTTCCTGGCAGTCGATGTGACGACGCATGCCGCGTTTGCGCGCCGCGAAGAGTTCGATACGTCGCTGGCGCTTACCCGTGAAGACCTGGACGAATTCGATCGGGTGCTGGACGAGGTGGAGAAAGAATTCGCCGCCGAGTTCGCGTTGGGCTACCTGGCCGAGTCGCCGGAGAAATTGCGCCGGCTGCGGCAATACTTCGCCGCGTTGCTGGGTCTGGCCGAATTTCCGTATGTACGTTGTAATGCGCCGCGCTTCTCCACTGTGATCGAGACCGATGGTTCGCTCCGACCGTGTTACTTCCTGCCGGCCTGGACCCGGCTCGACGGGCAGCCGCTGGCCCAGGCGCTGAATCTTCGCGAAGCGCTCGACCTGCGCCGGCAGCAGCGGCTCGGCAAACGCGAAGAGTGCGCGCGGTGCGTGTGTTATGCGTATAGGGGTGTGCGGGAGTTGGCGCGTACGTGATTACCTGTATACCTGCTACCTGTTTACCCGTATACAGGTAGCAAGTAGCAGGTAAACAGGTTTTATCGGAGCAGTCTTCATGGCTGACATCCTCTTCGGCCAATCGTATTACCTGCGCTTCGATCCCAAGCTGTACGCGGCGATGCAGCCCTATCCGCCGCTCGGCGCGTTGTATGCCGCCTCGTACCTGCGGGCGCGCGGCTGGGACGTGGCGCTGTTCGATGCGATGCTGGCGGAATCGGAACAGGAATGGGCCGCTGTGCTCGATCGGTATACGCCGCGCTACGCCGTCTTGTTCGAGGACAACTTCAACTACCTGAGCAAGATGTGTTTGCTGCGCATGCGCGCAGCGGCCTTCACGATGATCGACATGGCGAAAACGCGCAGCTGCACCGTGATTCTGTGCGGCGCGGACGTGACCGATCACTCGCCCAAGTATTTCGAGCACGGCGCCGATTTTGCGCTGCTCGGCGAGGGCGAGGAAACGCTGGGCGAGCTGCTGGATCGGTTGTCGGGGCGAACTGACACACCGCTTGAAAATATTCTGGGACTCGCCTATCCCATTTCGGATGTCGGATTTGGGAATGCGGATTCCGCAATCCGCAATCCGCAATCTGCAATCCGGATTAATCCCCGCCGTCCCGATATCACCCAACTCGACGAGTTGCCTTTCCCGGCCTGGGACCTGGTCGATATCCCGCGCTACCGAAAAGTCTGGCGCGAGCGCCACGGCTACTATTCGATGAACATGGTCACCACGCGCGGCTGCCCGTATCACTGCAACTGGTGCGCCAAGCCGATCTGGGGCCAGCGCTACAACTCGCGTTCACCGGAAAATGTCGCCGCCGAGATGAAGTGGCTCAAGGAAACCTATCGACCCGATCACATCTGGTTTGCCGACGACATCTTCGGCCTCAAGCCGGGCTGGATCGAGCGCTTCGGCAAATTGGTGAAGGCGCAGGACGCCGCGATTCCATTCAAGTGCTTATCGCGGGCTGACCTGATCAAACCCTCGGTGGTCGAGGGGTTGAAGGCAGCCGGTTGCCAGATCGTGTGGATGGGCGCCGAGTCGGGGTCGCAGAAAATTCTTGACGCGATGGACAAAGGCACGAACGTGCCGCAAATCTATGAAGCGCGCCGGCTGTTGGGCGACGCGGGTATCCGGGTTGCCTTCTTCTTGCAGTTTGGCTACCCCGGCGAGACGCGCCGCGACGTCGAGCGCACGTTGCAGCTGGTACGTGAAACAATGCCCGACGACATCGGCATCTCGGTCTCGTATCCGCTGCCCGGCACCAAGTTCTACGAGCGAGTGAAATCGCAGCTGGGCCAGAAGCAGAATTGGGTCGATAGCGATGACCTGGCGATGTTGTACCAGGGTCCGTTCCCGCAGCCGTTCTATCGCATGCTGCATCGCGTCGTCCACGGCGAGTTCCGCATGCGCCGCGCCGGGCTGGCGCTCAAGCGCGATCTGCTGCGCCCGTTGCGCTGGCGGATGCGCCACCTGCGCCTGCTCGCGTCGCTACCCTACCATTGGCTCAGTTGGAAAATCAACCGCCTGCGCCTGAACCGAATCGAGCGGAGCGCCGCTTCACCTGCGTCGGCTTTAGAGAGTCGGTAGGAAGTGATCCACGAATCTCACGAATCTGCACGAATGAGATTCGCTCTCATTCGCGTTATTCGCAGATAGTCTTTTTGGAGAAGTGCTCATGCGCCGCAAGGTGGTCTTGTATAACCCGCGCGCCGTATTCTGGACGATGCCGCTGGCGCTGATCGCCGTTGGCTCGGCGCTCGATGGATCGAAGTACGAGGTGGTGATCGTCGACGGGCGGCTCGAACCCGACCCGATCCGTTTACTCCTCCAACACCTCGACGATCGCGCGGTCTGCCTCGGCGTCACGGTGTTGACCGGCGCGCCGATCCGCGATGCGCTCAAAGTCTCGCGGGCCGTCAAACAGGCGCGGCCTGACCTGCCAATCGTGTGGGGCGGTTGGCACCCGTCGTTGTTCCCCGACCAATGCCTGACCGAGCCGAGCGTCGATGCGGTCGTCATCGGTCAAGGCGAAGAGACGTTTGCCGCAATTGTCGATCGCCTGGCCGAGCGCCAATCGCTCGAAAGCGTCCCCGGTTGCGCCTACCGACCAGATTCAGCCATCAGCCATCAGCCATCAGCCATTGGTAATCCCCCACGTCCCTTCCGCGATGTCACTACGCTCCCCGCACACGACTACACGCTGGTGAACGTCGAGCATTACTTTGCTTCCAAGCGCAAGCGGCAATTCGATTACATCTCGTCGCAAGGCTGTCGCTTTCGCTGCACCTTCTGCGCCGACCCGACCGTGTTCAAGCGGGGCTGGTATGGCCTGGAGCCGGCGCGCATGGCGCGCGAACTGGCCGAACATCGCCGCGCGTATCGCTTCGAGGAAATTGCTTTCCAGGACGAGACGTTCTTCACCAGCCGCGCCCGCGTCGCCGCCGTGGCCGATGCCTTTCTCGTCGCCGGACTGAACGTGGCCTGGACTGCGACGATGCGCGCGGATCAAGGCGAACGCCTGGACGATGCGCTGTTGGCGCAGTGCAAACGATCGGGCTTGAAGCGGGTGATGATCGGCGTCGAGTCAGGCTCGCCGGACATGCTCAAGCGCATCAAGAAGGACATCACGCTTTCACAGGTGTTCGACAGCGCGGCGAAGATCGCGCGACACGGCATCGGCGCGATTCTGAATTTCATCGTCGGTTTTCCCGGCGAATCGGATGAGAGCGTGCAAGAGACGCTGAATGTTGCCGCACGCTTGCGCGCATTGAGTCCCGATTTCGAGGCGGCCATCTTTTACTTCCGGCCGTATCCCGGCAATCCGATCGCCGAGGAACTGTTGCGTGACGGCTACCAGTTCCCGTCGACGCTGGAAGCCTGGGCCGACTTCGACTACATCGGCGGACGCGAGGAGTGGGTCACACGCGCGCAGTGGCAGCGCATCGAGCGTTTCAAGTTCTACCAGCGCTACGCCTTCGGCCACAATCGGCACATGTTGCGCTGGCCGTTGCACTGGCTTAGTCGCTGGCGCGTCGATCGGCACTTTTACTCGTTTCCGGTCGAGAAGACGATTGTGGAGCGGTTGCGCCCGGCGCAAAGGCTGAGCTAGAGTTACAGGCGGGTGGGACGATGCTCAAGAAGATTAGTTTCGGTGTGCTGGCCGTCTAACAGGAGAATCAGTAGTTCACGAAACGTCCCGTAGCCTAGGGCCTTGTGCCCGTTTTTGCCGCCCACAACCCCACCAGGGGGCGCAAGCAGGGGGCTAAACTACGGATTTCGTGATGTACTGAGAATGAGTCGATTGAGTACATTACGGCCCAGTATGATTTCGTCGCCGTGGTCGTCGCCTACGACAATCATGCCAGGGAGCAATGTTGAATCGACCTGAATATCGACTTCATAGAGATGGACTTCACGGGTTTCTCCCAGGACGCCGTGAAGGATCGCATCGCCCAGACCAATCGCTTCGATGCTTTCGAGGTGGCGGATGGGAATGAGCGTCCCATCCGAGCCGGTATCCACGATAGCCGGGAGAGGCCCGACCTGAGATGGCTCACCCGCAACAGCCAAGCGGACGTTCAGAACCGGGGCGGGAGGCGTGTAGCTGGAGTCGTAAGGGGTACTCATGAGCGTGGCAGGCGCGTGCTGACGATGCGCAGTGTTCGGCGACCCTCGGCCGGTGCGATCAACACAGCAACCTTGCCGTAACTGGCCCTGATTCGCTTGCGCAGCGTTTCTTCATCGCGGTCATGATCGACGACTTGTTGGTTGTGGACTGCGACATACTCGCCGGTATAGCGCGCGCGGGTTTCAGATGGAACGCTTCGCCACCATTCGGACTCAGTGCTAATCTTTTCTCGCTGGGATTGAAAGCGATATTGTCGCAGAGCAGCTTCGATCAGTTTTTCAACTTCGACTCCCTGGGCTTCTGCTTCCTGGCGGATTTGCGAAGCCAGCGGTTCGCTCAATATGATTTCGCTCATCGGCGTGCCTTTCAGTAGCGGCTTTGATTCTTACTGAATTCTAGCACATCCCAAGCGCAGTGTGAAACGGTTGAATCGATATGGATATTCTGCTCACGCACGGGTACTTCTTGTACGAAGACCCGCACGAATTGAAAGTGATGAAGCCTTACCCGCCATTGGGTATTCTCTACAACTCCGCGTATCTCAAACGCGCGGGTTATCACGTGGGCGTATTCGACACGACCTTCAGCCGCATGACTGAGTTCGAGGCTTATCTTGAACGCGAGCGACCGCCGGTCGTCGGCATTTACACCAACCTGATGACCAAGTTCAACGTGCTGAAGATGATCGGGGCGTGCAAACGCAGCGGCGCGAGCGTGATCCTCGGCGGGCCTGAACCGGCCAACTATGCGGCAGAGTATCTTGAGCGGGGCGCGGATGTCATCGTTGTCGGCGAGGGCGAAGCGACGCTCGAAGAGCTGTTGCCGCGCCTGGCGAAAGATGGCCCGCACAAACTGGATGGCATCCTGGGCATTGTCTATCGTCGCGAGGATGGATCGATTGACCGGGCGCTGCCTCGACCACAAATCGCTAATCTCGATTCCCTGCCCGATCCCGATCGCGAGGCGATCGACATCGATCGCTACGTCCAAACCTGGCGCACGCATCACGGCCTGGGATCGGCTTCGCTGATTTGCGCGCGCGGCTGCCCGTATCACTGCGAGTGGTGCAGCCACGCGGTGTACGGGCACACGCATCGCCGCCGTTCGCCGCAGCGCGCGGCGGATGAGGTCGAGTTCCTGTTGGCGCGTTACAAGCCCGACCAGCTGTGGTACGCCGACGACGTGTTCACCATCAAGCACTCGTGGTTCTTCGCGTATGCCGATGAGTTGAAGCGGCGCGGCATTCGCATCCCGTTCGAATGCATCTCGCGCGCGGATCGGCTGAATGAACAGGTGATCGATCGGCTGGCCGAGCTGGGTTGTTATCGGCTGTGGATCGGTTCCGAGTCGGGATCGCAAAACGTGCTCGACGAGATGCGGCGCGAGGTCAAAGTCGAGCAGGTACAGGCGATGACGCACGCGCTCAAACGGCGCGGCATCCAGACCGGCATGTTCATCATGCTGGGTTACGAGGGCGAGGAAGTGATCGATCTGGCGGCCACGGTCGATCATCTCAAGAAGTCCACGCCCGACCTGTTCCTCACCACCGTGGCCTATCCGATTAAAGGCACCGCTTACTATCAAAAAGTCGAAGAGCGCGTGTTGGCCCACGCCGACTGGGATCGGCGCACGGATCGGCAGCTGACGGTGACAGGCCGCCATTCGATGCGTTTCTACTCGTACGCCACGCGCTGGATGGTCAACTCGGTGGCGCTGCACCGCGAGCGCAACAACGGCGCGAATGTCGCCCGACTGGCGAAGGCGGCGGCGAACGTCGCGCTTGGCCGGTTGGGGATGATGTTGACGGCGAGTGAACGTGAAGCGTGATGCGTGATAAGCCCTCTGCCCTAAGCGATACGCGATACGCGATACGCGATCTGCCTTTCGATCGCGTCGCCGCCGATTACGATCGGGCGTTCACCGATACCCGACTGGCGCGTGTGTTGCGTGAGATCGTCTGGTCGCGGCTGGCAGAGCACTTCCGACCGGGGATGCGCGTACTGGAGATCGGCTGCGGCACGGGAGAAGATGCGGCTTGGCTGGCGCAGCGCGGCGTGCACGTGCTCGCGACGGACGTTTCGCCTGCTATGCTGGAAGTGACCTGCGCGAAAGCCCAGCGCGCAGGTGTGACGGATCGAGTTGAGACTTTCGTGTTGGATGCTGCGTCACCGGACCTCACCCCCTCCCCCTCTCCCTTTCTTGCAGAAAGGGAGAGGGGGAGGGTTGACGCGGCCTTCTCCAACTTTGGCGCGCTGAATTGCGTGCGCGATTTGCAACCGATTGCCGATGCGCTGGCCGAGTGGGTGCAGCCCGGCGGCCAGCTCGTGTTGGTGTTGATCAATCGCTGGTGCGCCTGGGAGCTGCTATGGCACCTGCTCCACTTTCAGCCGCGCGTCGCGTTCCGCCGATTGCGGCGTGAAGGCGTCGATGCGAGGCTAGGGGAAGGCGTGGTTCATACCTGGTATCCATCGATCGCATCGGTACAGCGCACGTTCGCGCCTGCCTTCGATCTGCGGCGCGCGATCGGTCTCGGCGTCTTTCTGCCGCCGTCGTATCTGGAGCCGGTCGTCGCCCAACGCCCGCGCCTGTTCCAGCTGCTCGCCCGACTTGAACACGCGCTGAGTAAAATATTTCCATTCAGCCGCATTGCCGATCACATCCTCCTTGAATTTGAGCGCGCTTCGCCATGAGCGATATGCCGCACGTCCTCCGCCATACGCGATACACCCTTCGCCACCCGTTCCGAACGGTGTGGCGCGCGTTGATGCCCTGGTACATTCGCTTGTTTCGTCCCGGACGTTACAACGCGCTCGTCGTCGAGCGGCTGGCTGGGATGACGCTGATCGTGCTGCCGAACGTTTTCAACGGCGTGCTGTTGCGCAGCGGGAAGTTCCTGGCGCAGACGCTGGACGAGCGGCTGATCCCGCGCAACAGCCGGGTGCTGGAGGTCGGGTCGGGTTCCGGGCTGAATGCGATCCGCGCGGCTCAGCTCGGCGCGCACGTCGTCGCCGTAGACATCAATCCCGACGCTGTCCGCTGCACCCAAATCAACGTGTTGTTGAACCGCGTTGAGGATCGCGTTCAGGCGCAGCAGGGCGATCTATTCGCGCCGGTTCGCGACGAGCAGTTCGACAGCATCTTGTTCAACCCGCCGTATTTTCACGGCGCGCCGCGCGGTTCGCTCGATCAGGCGTGGCGCGGCGAAGGCGTGTTCGAGCGGTTTCTAGCGGGTCTCGACGACATGCTTGCGCCGCAGGGTTATGCCCTGGTCGTGCTATCGAGCGACGGCGATTTATTGCCGGCGTTAGAGGCCGTCTCGCGGCAGGGCTGGCACGTCAGCGTCAGCGCTTCACGGGATTTGATCAACGAGGTGTTTACCCTTTATCGGATCGAGCGCGAAGTGACGCGGTAAATTCATCCACTTGCGGTGAAATCCCGCTTTCAACCTAAAGGCAATCTGAGCGAAAGTGGTAAAGCAATGAAGCCAAGTATCATCCTGTATAACCCCAAAAGCAACGCCTCGGGCAAGCGCATCTTGCCGATGTCGCTGTTGGCGCTGGGCGCGGTGTTGGAAGGCAAGCACGCCTACGCCATCGTCGATGGGAATTGCGAACGCGATCCGCTGAACGCTCTGCGCGAGCGTGTGCAAGCGGGCGCGAACGTGCTCGCCCTCACGGTGATGCCGGGGCCGCAGCTCGCGCAGGCCGTGCCGTTGTGCCGCGCGCTCAAGCACGAGTTCCCGCAGCTCAGCCTCGTGTGGGGCGGCTACTTCCCCACGCAACACGCGGACGTGATCCTGAAATCGCCGTTCGTCGATTTCGTCGTGCGCGGGCATGGCGAGCTGGTTTTTCTGGAGTTGCTCGATGCGCTGGCGCGTGACGAAGATTATCGCGCCATTCAGGGTCTGGCGTATCGCGACGCTGCTGGCCGCCCAATCCTCAACCCGACTGCCCCGCTGCCCCATCCCGAGCAGTTGCCGGTGTTTCCCTATCGGCGCATCGAGATGACGCAATACCTGCGCCGCACCTTCATGGGTTCGCGCACGCTGCCGCATCATTCCAGCTACGGCTGCCCGTTCTTCTGCAATTTCTGCGCGGTCGTGAACATGGTGAACGGGCGCTGGCTGCCGCAATCGGCGGCGCGCGTCGAGGAAGTGGCGCGGCTGTACGTGGAACGCTGGGGCGTCAACGCGATCGAGTTCTACGACAACAATTTCTTCACGCACGAGGCGCGCACCGCCGAGGTCGCCGAGCGCCTGCTGCCGCTCCAGCTGGCCTGGTGGGGCGAGTCCCGCATCGACACGCTGCTGAAGTATTCCGAGCGCACCTGGCGCTTGATGCGCGACAGCGGCCTCAAGATGGTGTTCATGGGCGCCGAGTCCGGCTCGCTGGAAACGCTCAAGCGCATGGACAAAGGCGGCACGATGTCGCCGGACAAGACGCTGGCGATGGCCGCCAAGATGAAAGCGTACGACATCGTCCCCGAGTTCTCATTCGTGATGGGCAACCCGCCCGATCCCGAAAGTGACGTGCGCCAGACGATCGAGTTCATCCGGCAGGTGAAACGCGTGAATCCGCGCAGCGAGATCATCATGTACAACTACACGCCCGTCCCGCTCAGCGGCGATTTGTACGATGCGGCTCAGGCCGACGGCTTCCGCTTCCCCGCAACGCTCGACGAGTGGGTGAGCAAAGACTGGCTGGAATTTTCGCAGCGCCACAGCTCACACATGCCCTGGTTGCGCGAGCGCCTGCGCCAGAACATTCGCGACTTCGAGCGCGTCCTGAATGCCTACTACCCTACCTCGACCGATGTGCGGTTGACCGGCGCGTGGCGCGCGCTATTGCGTGGGATGAGCGCCTGGCGCTATCATGGGCGCGTCTACGGTTTCCCCTTCGAGCTGCGCATGCTACAGCGGTTGATGCAATATCAACGCCCCGATACGAGCGGTTTCTGATCGGCGCCGGTGATCCGTGGCACGCATGATCGGCTACCTTGACCTGGAAGCTTATCTGGGCAGCGAGTTCATCCATCCCGGCGCGTACGAGACGACCGAGGTGTTGTTGCACTGGCTGGCCCTACAGCCTGGCGAGTTGGCTCTCGACCTGGGGTGTGGCACAGGCGGGACGGCAGTGCTGGCCGCGGGCAGGACCATAGGCCGGGTGATCGCGCTGGACCGTTCGCCGGCAATGCTGGCTGCGGCGCAGGCGCGGCTGCGCGGGGCGGCGTTGTCCGGTCGGGTTCACGTGATGCAGTCGGACGCGAACGGCGCACTGCCATTTCGCGCGGCGACGTTCGGCGCCGTGTACGCCGAGTCGGTCGTTGCGCTGACTGAGGTGGAGTCTGTTGTCGGCGAAGGCGCGCGGATTCTTCGACCCGGCGGGCGGCTGGCGCTGACCGAGCGGATCTGGAAGCCGGGCGTCACGCAGTCGATCGTCGATGAAGTGAATCGAAGGTCGCAACGGATATTCGGCATCCCGGCTGCGACGCGCCGGCCGCTTGATCGCGACGACTGGTTAAGGCTTTTGCACCAGGCGGGGCTGGTGGATGTGCAGGCATTTGCGGTGGACACCTTGTTGCCGGTTCAGCGTTCCGCGCCGGGCCAGCGACAGCGCATCGTGCGCTGGAAAAAATATCTGTCCCGGCCGCCGATGATCTATCATGCTTTGCGCTTCAAAACGCTGACGCGCCGGTATGCGGCCCTGTTTGACCACTTGGAGAGTTGTCTGTTCCTCGCGCGAAAACCCGAATGAGATGGGCCGGCCCCCACCACTTTTTGCTGCTGCTGCTGGCGCTTCACGCGGCCGGCATCCTCTATTACTTTCCACCCGATGAAGTCTTCGGCAACCCACCCATCGCCCGCACTGATTACGCCACGCACTTTTACCAGGCCGCAACTGTCACGCGCTTCTTGCGCGAAACCGGGCATGCCTGGGGGTACGATCCCTACCTGTTGGCCGGGTACCCGCTGGGCAGCGTATTTGAACTAAACAATGCCGGCCTGGCCGCCGGAACATGGTTACTCTCGTTTGTGGTCGAGGTTCCGATGGCCTATAACCTGGTGATCCTGGCGCTCTTCGCTGCGATACCCTTGGTCGTGTGTGCGGCCGGATGGCTCGTTGGCCTGTCGCGCGGAGCGCGCTCGCTGGCCGTCTTGTTGGCGCTCGGGCTGTGGTACACCGATCCGGCGTTGCGCCTGGCCTGGTCGGGCGGCACATTCGCCTTCGCCGTCGCCAGCGTCTTTGCACTTTTAACACTGGCGGCCTTTGTCCGCTATCTCGATTCGCCGATCCGGCGCAACTGGGTTGTTCTGGCGCTGACAGCTCCGCTGACCATCTTAGTCGCGCCGCAGATCGTCGTCGTGCTGATCGCGCCAGTGCTCGTCGCGCTGCTTAAGGTTGTGCGGCGCATCTCGGCGCGACCAATCCTGGGGCTGCTCGCCGTCGCCGGAATCGTCGCGCTGGTCAACGCTTTCTGGATCGAGCCGTTCCTGCGCTTCGCCGACATCAAAACGAGTTCCGATCAGTTCCTGCAAGCCGGCTTCTCGAACTTGTTCGGAGACGTGATCGGCGCCGGCCGGATCGATGGAGGGCCGCCGTGCCGCTGCGGCTTGCGCTGGCTGACGCTCGGGTTCGCCGCGTGGCTCTGGCGGCGCCGCGAGGGGGATTCTCACCCCTTTCGAGGGATACCAGCCGGGTCGCCCTTGCAGAGTCGTGCCAGCCACGCGCCGATCTTCTTTGCTGGCGCGATAGCCGCACTCGCTCTTGCCTATCTCGGCAGTTACTGGCAGCCGCTCGCCGATCTTCAACCCTACCGCTTTGTGATCCCGGCCAGCCTGCTGGCTGTTTTGTCGGCAGCCGATGCCGCTGTTCGAGCGGCGACAGCTCCACCGCGACTGCGCGGAATGACACTCGGTGTCGCCGTAGTCGTCATCTTTCTGCTTGCTCGCACAGTCGAGGGCGCGTGGTATTTTCGGCCGCATCTCTCCCGCTTGGGACAACCGATCCTGCCGGATGATGATCGATTGGGCGGGCTGCCCGCTTCGCATAAAACGCTGCTGAGCTGGATCGAGACTCACACGACTCACAACGGGCGGCTACTGATTAACGATTGGCGCGCAGGCACAGTCGTCCCCTACTACACCGGGCGCGAGGTGATCGGCGGGCCGTTCCTGTGGACGTGGATTCAACACGGCCACGCCAACGCCGGCATCTGGGATGCGTTTGGACGCGATCTGGAGGATTACACTGAGGCTGAGCTGCGCCAGGCGCTTCAAACCTATAATGTGCAGTGGGTAGTTACTTACCTCGATTTCGATCGGTCATTTTATACGCTGGATAACGTGGCGCGGCGCTGGCCGGACCTGTTGCAGCCCGTGGATGAAGTTGCGGGCTTTCGGATCTATCGTACGTCATGGACGGCGGATAGCTTCTTAGTCGGGAGTGGACAGGCCACGGCTACCTACAACTCGATCCGCGTACACGCGGCTAGTCCTGACGGCGTGGTGCTCAAATACCACTGGCTGCCGACGCTGCGCAGCGATCCACCGCTGCCGCTGGACGCCTATCCGGCGCCGGGCGATTCGGTCGGCTTTATTCAGGTGGACAATGGCCCGACGCGCGATTTCACGATCTACAATGGCTACTGATTGGGGAATGACCGGCGCCGGCCGCCTCACTTATTCCATGCGCACCTAGCTCACTCTGCTCACCCGACTCCCATGGCGAATCCCGATCGCAGGTTCCTTCACCGTGTACTCCTTTGCTGCCTGCTGCTCCTGTACTGGACGATTTCACTGCACAACTTAACGATTGTGCCGCGCGTATACGAGGATGAACCCTGGCAAGCCTCGACCGGCTGGAAGCTGGCGACCGACGGCCTATTCGGCAGCGACCTGTTTGCCGGGTTCTATGGGATGGATCAGCGTTACTATGGCTACCTGCCGCTTCATCCGTTCGTGCTCGCGGTATTGTTTCGATTCACCGGTGTGGGGCTATTTCAGGCCCGCTTTGCGACGGTCGCGCTGGGGCTGCTTACGCTCGCATTAACCTATCGTCTTGCGCAGCGTCTATTCAAAGATGCACGTGTCGGCGTGTTGGCCGTGCTGTTTCTCATCTCGGTCCGATTGACCGGCCTGACGCCGAGCCAATTGACCGGTATCCTGTTCCTCGATATGGCGCGCATCTCGCGCTATGACATGCTCGTGCCGGTGTTCGGCCTGGCGGCGTTACACGTTTACCTGACCGCACGCGAGCGCGGCCGCGCCCGTTGGTATGTGCTCACAGGCATGCTGGCGGGCCTGGCCGGCCTGTCGCACCTGTACGGCGTGTTCTACCTGCCTGTGTTGCTGGCGCTGATCACTTGGAATAAGAGTGATCAAAGCCGAACACACATTATAGACGTTGAGAGCGGGTCTTCCGAAACGACTCAGCGCCCTCCGCGTCTCGGCGGCGAAACGCCTCGCGCTCTAGCCATCGCTGCGGCGTTGCTCGGCTTCAGCCTAACGTGGCTGCCTTACCTGGTGTATGTGCTCGGCGACATCTACGACTGGCAAGGCCAAACACGCGGCTACGGCGATCGATTCGATCTGCTGAACCCGGGCTGGTATTTGCAGAATCTCCTTCGAGAGCCGCACCGTTATGGCCCAGGCTTAGGGCCGATCGGGCCGGGCTGGCTGCTGCGGATCGGCTTGTGGAGCACGCTGATCGTCTTGCCGCTGTCGCTCATCGCGCTGGCGCGGCGTGCGTGGCGGCAGCGCGATCGCTCCGCGCAGGCGGTCGTCGTCCCCGCCGTGCTGCTGCCGACGCTGTTCGCTTTTCTGATCCGCCTGAAGCTGGTCAACTACACACTTGCCTTCGCGCCGTTTTTTGCGTTGGCAGCGGGGTGGGGCAGTATCATGTTGTGGGCTGGGCGCTCGCGTGGGCTTCGACTTGGGTTGGTTGTGATCCTATTGGCCGTCGTGACCGAGGGGGTGTTTCGGGTTGCCGCACTGGAGTCGGCGGCCGCGACGACGACACCCTACTACGCCTTTATCGATCGGGTGCGGCGCGAGATACCCAATGGCGCGCGGGTGCTAGGATTACACAACTACTGGTTCGGCCTGGAAGACTTCGATTATCGATCGTTTGCGGCGCCGCTCTGGTGGAGCGAGGCTCACAACGAGCCTCGTCCGCTGTCACTGGACGAGGGGTTAGACCAGATCGCGCCGGACATCGTGCTGATCGACTCGCGCTTGCGTGAATACTTTGCCGGAGATACCCAAAACGGCGGCGCGAACGAGGCGCTTTTCGATCGCTGGTTGGCTCGGCATCGGGCCGAACGGGTCGATCGTATCGAGGACCCCACCTATGGGGTGATCGAGATCTTCCGAGTTGAGTAGCCAAATTACGGCATCCGGCCAGCGGCAGTGCCAGCCGCCGAGCGGAAAGTCGAGTAGCAGAACCTCATGTCGGCCTCGCGAACTGTGCCAGTCGATAAGTTTAGAAGAGCGATCTATGCTGGATTCGCACTCGCGTTGCTGGTTGCGACGGTGATCTTTCTGCGTCAGGCGCAATGGGTGGCCGAGTCGATCGTTCCGATCGTGCGCCTGTGGCCCGACGCCGACGCGCAATATCGAGCACAGCTGCACGGGATTCCCTACGATCTGCTCCGCGCTGCCGATGCGGTCTTGCCGCGCGCTGCAACCGTGCTGCTCGTCACGCCAGGCCGCGATGTGCGGCATCAAGAGTACACGGCATTCCATCGGGCCTTGTACTTCCTGACGCCGCGCCCGATCTGGTGGCTATCACCCGCGCCGCCCGATGGCGCCTGGGAATCGCGCTGGTGGGTCTCGGCTCCGGCAACAGCCGAGTCCGTGCAAGCCCTGGCCGTGGAAAAAGGCGCATCTTACGTGCTGGCTTATGGTTTAGCGCAACCGCTGTCGATTGGCCAGAAGGTGCTTGAACGAGATGACGGCTTCCTGCTTAAACTGGACAATGCAGGAAGCGCCACCATTCCCGCTGCTCGATTGGAGTATGCTGGAACCTTGTGGCCCGTTCAGTTGGCTTTGGCTGTTGGCGTCATGGGCTTGCTGGGCCATGCCGCGTTGGCGCTCATCGGCCGGGCAGGCTATCGATCGAAAGGCGTCGAAGCGGTATCCATGGCCTGGCTGCTGGGAGCCGGGCTTACGTCGATCGGGATGTTCTGGTTGAACGTGCTGGGCGTGTCGTTGCAGGGGCAGCGCCTGGGGTTGACACTGTTGGCTCTTGGCGGGGTGGCATTGCGAGGCTATCTGAAAAAGTTACGCCGTCAGACCTCCGAGGTCTACCACCAGAGTATTCCCCGGTTTCAGTTCCGCCAAGGGAAAGACCTCGGAGGTCTATCGCTCGTTCGTCCCTCAAGGCGTTCAGCGTTGGTGTTGCTCCTTGTGCTTTTGTTAATCGTTCACATCGCTTATGTCGCGGTGCTCGCGAGCGGCCGCCCGCTCGATATCTGGGACAGCTGGGTGACGTGGGGCATGAAGGCGCGCACGATTTTCCTTAACGACGGGATTTCGCCTGCGGTGTATGCCGAGCCGTCGCGCGCCGTCACCCACCTGGATTACCCGCTGCTGATGCCGATGCTTGAGGCCTGGATTTACGCCTGGCTCGGCGCGCCCGACGATCGATTCGCCGGCGTCGTATCGATCTGGTTCTACCTGGCGCTGTTGGGCTTGTGCTATTCGGCGGCGCGCCGGCGAGGCGCGTCGGCGCTCTTCGCGCTGGTCGTCACGACGACGATGGCAACAATGGCGTCCCTGGCGCTGGGGGCCGGTTTGGTCTTCGCCGATGTGCCGCTGGCGGCTTTTGCTACGCTCGCGGCAGTGTATTTGATCCGATGGCTGAAGGATCGCTCCTGGGGCACGCTCATCATCGCTGCGATAGCTGCCGGGCTGATGGTATGGACGAAGCGCGAGGGTGTCGTGCTGCTTGCCGCGCTGTGCTTGTCGATTCTTCTGGTCGGCCGGGACATCCGGCGCACGTGGGTGGGTATCGGCGCGCTGCTCTTCGCCGCCCTGCTATTTGTCGGGCCGTGGTGGTTGCTTCTAGTTCTAAACGGAGTTGCCAACACCGACTTCGCGCCTATCACCTGGACGACATTTCAAGCTAACTTGGGCCGCCTGCCAACGATTGCCTGGATGATGTTCGGTAGTTTGATCAGCGTGAACTGGAACTATGTCTGGCCCATCTGCGGATTGATCGGGGGAAGTCTGCTCATCGGGCGTTTAAAGCGCGAGAATACTCAACCGGCGCTCGACTCAACTGCGAATCTATATCTGCTGATAGCAGCCTGTTATCTGGGTCTGATGAGCTTGAGTTACATCTTCTCGGCCTATGCGCCCTATCAGCAGCACGTCGCCAGCTCGGTCGATCGGCTGGTGGCGCACGTCGCGCCGTTGCCTGTCCTGTGGCTGGCGCACCAGAGTGTCGGGAAGAGGTAGGCGATTGTGTCGTGGCGGGTCGTCCTCCTCGACTGCTTAGGCCGCCGTGAACGAGCGCGCATGGCCGCGATCCTCGTGCTGGGCTTGCTCATCCGGCTGCCCTTCGCCCCGATCGATTTTCGCGCCTCGAACGACCTCGACGTTTACAAACATTGGGGACGGACGGCGCACGCGACGGGCTTGCTGACCCTCTACGAGCGCACGAGCGCCAATTATCCGCCGTTGCTGCTTTACTGGTTCAGCGGCGCGGCAGCGATCGAGGCGCACATCGCTCCTGAGTCAGGCGATAAAGTGTTGACGGCGCTGATCAAGCTGCCTTCGATGTTGGCGGATGTGCTTACAGCCGCGCTCATCGCATCGATGGTAAGGGGCGGGCGGCCCGGTCGTCGATTATTCATCTGTGGCCTATACACCTTCAATCCCGCTATCTGGTATGTCTCGACTTACTGGGGGCAGACCGATTCGGTCTATACTTTATTCCTCGTCGCGTGTGTGATCGCCTTATCACGGCGCGCCATCCTCTCAGCGTGGGCGCTGTATGTGCTGGCGTTGGGAACGAAAATTCAGAGCGTCGCGCTCGCGCCGCTGCTCATCAGCGCGACCGGGGCGCGGAGCGGAGTGTACGCGCTTGCGCGCGGGTTCGCCATCGCCGCCATAACCGGAGCAATTATCGCCGGGCCGTGGCTGCTGAGCGGTCGCATCGGCGAGGTCGTCCAATCTTCGCTCACCACGCCGAACACAGCGCCTCGGCTCGATGTGAGCGGTTATAACTTGTGGTATCTGGTGCGCCTGGGGCGCGTCCACAACTTCAGCTCGACACACCATCCGGCCAGCCTGCCATTTTCGTATCAAACGTTAAGTCTGATATTGTTTGGCGTGTGTGTTGCCTTCATTGCTCTGTTGACTTGGCGGCAGCGGGCGCGGTCGCTGGCGCTGCCGGCGGCGCTGCTGTGTATAAGCCTGTTCATGCTGCTCACCGAAGTGCACGAACGCCACCTGTTTCCGGCGCTGGCTCTTCTCTTGCTGACTGTTGCGCGGCAGCCCGATTTGAATGCGCTCTTGGAAAGACGAAGTTTGTGGCGGGCTTATGGCCTGTTGTCGCTAACTTTTCTGTTCAACCTGGTCACGGTTGCGCCCTTCACTCCGTTATTGGGGACGAACCTGATTGCAGCGCCGATCGATTCGCCCGGTGTGCTGATGCTCAAAGCATTGTCCGTGTTGGTTGCCGCGGTCAATCTCATTCTCTTCGCCTGGCTGATCAAAGTATATGCCCAAGATGCTCGCCATGCGTAGGCTGGGCTCTCCACACATCAAGTCCGTGTTTAGCCAAGTGGGGTTGCCCGCGGCTCTCCTCGTCGTCGGCTGGCTGTTTCTAGCGCAGACGGTCGTCCCTGCGGCGGGTCAACTCACGCACGGCTTCTCGGCTTACTATACAGCGGGACGTGTCGTCTTGGCGGGTGAACCCGGCGCGCGCCTTTACGATGAAGCCTGGTTTGCCGATCGGGTGACGGAGTTGAGCGGCGGCCAGGCGCGGGATATCTTTCTGGCGACCCCTCCGGCTTCGGCCGTGCTGTGGTTGCCGCTGGCGCTTTTACCGATCGAAGCGGCGCGCATTGTCTGGACGTGGTTGAACGTGGCGTTACTGGCCCTGGCGCTGGGGCTGATCGCGCACGAGTTGCGGGTCGGGTGGCAGTCGATTGGATTTGTCGGTTTGGCGGCGCTGTTCACGCTGGCCGCGCCGGTTCGCGAGCAATTTCAGCTCGGCCAGATGTACGTGTTGCTGTTGTGGCTGCACACCATCGGCTGGCGCGCGTTCATTCACGAACGTGATCGCGTTGCCGGCATTATGCTGGGCCTGGCGTTGGCGCTGAAGTTTTCCGGTTGGCCGATCGGGCTGGTGCTGCTGGCCTACCGCCGTTGGCGGGCGGCGGGCTGGGCAGCTGTAACCGTTTTCGCCGTCGTGCTCTTCACGCTGCCGTTCGTCGGCTGGGAAGCGTGGCGCGAATGCCTCTTCGTCGAAGTACCGGCGGTCGTCCGCAGCGCTTACGCGCCCGTGCCGGCCTATCAAACCACAACCGGATTCTGGCAGCACCTATTCCGCTACGACCCGCTTACCAACCCCGGCCCGATCGCTGATATACTTCCCGTTGCCATCGCGCTTACGCTCCTGACGACGGTTGCAGCGGTGTGGGCCGTGCTGAAGTGGCGCGATTCGGCGAGCGCGTCGTTTGCCGCCGCCGTCGCGCTGACCGAATTGCTCAGCCCGGCCGCCGAGCAATACCATTACGTGTTGTTGCTGCTGCCCCTGGCCGTGTTGTGGCATGCGGTGTGGCTGCGGCGCTCGATTGGCTTGTTGTTCGGCGCGATGGCTGCGACATTCTTGATCGCCTGGCCGCTGGCTTACAAGGACCCGGCAGCGGCGACGGGTTGGAATGCGCTGTTGCACTATCCGCGCTTGTATGGTGGATGGGTAGTGTTCGGCGCGCTGATTACGCTCAAACAAAAACTTCATTCGGATTCAACCTGATCCACGAAGCCACACGAAGACACACGAAGGGACACGAAGGGACACGAAGGGACACGAAGACACACGAAGGGACACGAAGGAATACGAAGGAGCACACCGATTCGGACTTGGTGTGTCTCGCCGTTCCCGGCTCTCCGGTGGGAGCCGGCGGCGCGCCCGGCGTCGTGTACCTTCGTGGATAAATCCGTCGAGACATATGCGCCGATCGATTGACCTCTGGATCGCTTTTGGACTATTCGCCTTCGCGCTCGCCGTGCGCGCGTTCACGCTGCTCGCTCATCCCTTCGATGGGTTGTACGGCCAGGACCCGTATGCGTATTACGATTACGCGGCCGCGCTGCGCCCGGCGTTGCTGAACGGGCAAGCGCCCCCGCCGTTCTTCTGGCCGTTGGGCTATCCGCTGCACGTCGTCGCGGCGTCGTGGATCATGGGGATGAACTCGCAGGCTGCGCAACTGGTCAGCGCAGTCGCGGGCGCGTTGATCGCGCCGTTGACGTTTGCGTTGGCGCGTGAAGTCTTGTGGAAGCCCGATCCCGCGCAGGCGCGACGAGTGGGCATCGTCGCCGGGCTGATCGTCGCCACGGCGGGCCAGCTGTTGATTTCCAGCCTGTCGATCATGTCGGATGCGACGGGCCTGGCCTGGGCCACGACCTCGGGCTGGCTGACGCTGCGGTATGCGCGCACGCTCCGACCCGCCCTGCTGGCCCTGGCCGCGTTCACGCTGGCGATCGCCGTGATCACGCGCTGGGTGTTTGGCCTGCTGGCGCTGCCGTGGGCCGGTTGCGTATTGCTTGCCTGGCGGCGCGCGCCGCGCTCGATCGGATTCGGCCGGGCGCTGGCGCTGGCGTCGATCGCCGTGATCGTCGGCGGGGCGGTCGTCGGCGCGCAGTTGCTGTCGGGCGATTCGCATACCGGCGATTTGCAAGTGGTCAGTTGGAACCCCGCGAACGCCTTGCGCAGCGAGGTGGTCAACTCGGACGGGACATTTCGGTATAGCCTGCCGATCGGCGTGTTTTACCTGATCCGGCCGCTATTTCATCCCAGTTTTATTTTTCCGCTGCTGGCCCCGCTGTGGTTGGTTGGGTTAGGCTCGTTATTGTCGAAACCCGCAGGCGGGCATCCCGATGCCCGCCCATCCGAACGGCATAGGGATGCCGTTCTACGGTTTTTCCGACAGGAATCAGGCTCGTCGAATCGGGTTGATAGCGCGGCGCGCGTATTGTTGATCGGTTGGCCGTGGATCGTGTACGTGTTCCTGGCCGGGATCGCGTGGCAGAGCGATCGGTTTTTGCTGACGCTCTTTCCGCCGTTGGCGGTCTGGGTCGGCCTGGGCTTCAATCGGGTGTGGGAGACTCGCCCACACTGGCGGCGAGGCTTGAGTCTCTTCACGCTGGTTGCGCTGGCGGGTGCGCTGCTTTGGTCGCTGCGCACCGCCGGCGATTTCGTCGAGCGCAACAAGAACGCCGATCTGGCGCGGGCGCAACACGTCGCCGCGCAGTTGCCCGGCGGCGCTCAGGTGATCACGTTTGGCGTGACGCTGACGTTGCAGCATTACACCGATCTCGACGCGATCGAAATCTATCACGAGACACCCGCCTCGCTTGAGGCGCGCGTCTGCGGATCGGACACCGCTTACTTGTACCTCGACGTGGCGAATATCGAAGGCCAGTGGACCGGGCTTGCGCCGGAGGCGAATTATCGTTGGCTGCGCGAAGGGCCGGGGCTTGAAATGATCGATCAGTTCCAAGGCTTCACTCTGTTCAAGGTGAGAGGAGACTGCGCGTGAAGATCGCGTGGCTCGTGCCGGGTTTCAGCAGCGACGAGCGCGATTGGTGTATCCCCGCGCTGCTCGATCTAGCGCGGGTGATGGCGACGCGGCACGATCTGCACGTGTTCGCGTTGCGCTATCCCTATCGGCGCGATCGCTATTCGGTGTTCGGCGCGACGGTGCATGCCATCGGCGGCGCGCATCGCGGCCGGTGGACGCTGCCGGGTATCTGGCAGGCGATGCTGCGCGCCGTTGCACGGGAGCAGCGCCGCGCACCCTTCGATGCGTTGCACGCCTTCTGGGTGTACGAACCGGGCCTCCTCGCCACCTGGCTCAAGCGGCAACTCGGCGTGCGCACCGTGATCAGCTTCGCCGGCGGTGAGGTGATCCATTTGCCGGCGATCGCCTACGGCTACGGCGGGCGGCGCTGGTTGATGCGGGTCATGCGTTGGGCGTTGCCGCAGATCGATGTCGTCACCGCTGGATCGCGCCTGCTGCTCGACCACGCGCGCAAGCGGTTCAAGCTGCCGGACGAACGCTGGGCTTTCGCGCCGTTAGGAGTTGACCTCGACCTGTTTTCGCCGGGCAACCCTGTGCCGCGCACGGGCGCTCGGACGATTCTGAATGTCGGCTCGCTGCAACCGGTGAAGGGCCAGGCGACTTTGATCCGGGCGTTCCGGTTCGTCGTCGATCGCGAGCCTCAGGCGCGCTTGCTGATCCTCGGCGCGGGGCCGCTGCGCCAGGAGCTGGAAGCGCTGGCGCACGAGTTGAACCTGGACGAGCGGGTGACGTTGGCGGGCGATGTGCCGCACGAGCAGTTGCCCGGTCTGCATCGCGCGGCGGCGCTGTTCGTGCAGGCATCACTGCACGAAGCGCAGGGCATGGCCGTGCTGGAGGCGGCCGCGAGCGGCTTGCCGATCGTGGGAACGGCCGTCGGCGCGCTGGCCGACCTGGCTCCGGACGCGGCGGTCGTCTCGCCGCCGGACGATCCGATTCGCCTGGCGCAGGCCATCCTCTCGGTCACCCACGATCCGGCGCGGTGTGAGGCGCTGCGCGCGGCGGCGCGGGCGCGCGTTGAGGAAGTCTATAGCCTGAGCGCGGCAGCGGATCGGTTCGAGAGGTTGTATCGTGCGTGAGAGCCTGAGTCTGCGCATCTCAATCGAATGGGCGCGTGTGATACAGGGCTTATCCTTCCGCGCGGTGATGTTGGCGTTGAGCCAGGCGGCGGTGTTGTGGACGATCATCGTGTTGGATTGGCAGCAGAACTGGTCGATTGACCTCCCTGGCTTCGATACGGTGGGCGCACCGTTCACGCACATGCTGCCGACGGTGCGTCATGTGGAAGTGGCGGCGCTGGCCTCGGTGAGCGCGTATGCGCTGGCCGGCTGGCCCAACCGCGATCGACTCCGGCATGGTCTGCGCCGCAGCTTCACCCTGGCGCTGTTGGGATTATTGCTGCTTTCCGCGCTGTCGATAGTGTGGGCGGCGCATCGTGGGCTGGCGGCTGTGCAGGTGGCGCACATGGCGATCTGGGTGTCTTTCACGCTCATGATCATCTGCGGCGATTGGTCGCCGCCCCGCCTGGCGGCTTTCTTTTTAGGCGGGCTGATCATTCACTGCGCAGTCGGTTACCTGCAGATGGCGCTTCAGCATTTTGTCGGACTGGGGCCACGGTTTGGAGAGTTGCCAGTGCGCCCGTACGATCCGTGGGTGAGCGTGGTCTTTGCCGGCCCGATACACATTCTGCGCGTGTACGGCTTGAGCGGACACCCGAATGTGCTGGGTGGGCATCTTGCCGTCGGGCTGCTCTGGACTTACGGCTTGACGATCGTTTGGCCGCGCGTGTGGCGCGCGTTGATCATGATCGCCTGGATCATGGCCTGGGGACTGTTGTTGCTCACATTTTCGCGCTCGGCCTGGATCGCGACACTCACCGGCGGGTTGGTGGCGGGCCTGTGGTTGACGCGCGGACGCTGGTTGAACCGGCGCACGCTTGTCCCGATCCTTCAGCTGGCCGCTCTGGGCCTCGTCTTTATCGTCGTCTTTGTGCTCACCTTCCGCCCCTTCCTGATTGGCCGCTTCCAGGCTTCGACCGAGCCGTATGAGACGCTGTCGATCACCGAACGCGAAGCGATGATCCGCGTATCGACCCAGCTCATCGCTGCCTACCCGCTGCTGGGCGTTGGCGCGGCCAATTTCAGCGTCGCCAGCCATGCGCTGGGTGAGGAGTTAAGCTGGGCGCACAACGTGCCGCTGCTCATCGGCAGTGAACTGGGGTTGCCGGGTCTGGCCTTGTTCCTGGTGATGGTTGGAACGCTCGCGCGGCTTGGCTGGCAACGCTGGCGTTCACGCTCGATCAGCTTGTGGCAAGCGTTGACCGGCGGCGGCTTGGTCGCGGTGTTGACGGTGATGCTGTTCGATCACTATCCGTGGACGGCCCCGCAGGGCACGCTGCTGTGGGCGCTGCTAACGGGTCTGTGGCTGGCGGGCGATGAGCGTGGCTGAGCGATCAGCCGCAACGCGCTCGTAGACTTTCGCGGTCTCCTCGGCGGCGCGCGCCCAGGAGAACTCTGCCGCGCGCGCCAGCCCCGCTTCGCGAAGTTCGGCCCGCAACGTCGCATCGGATAACAACCGGCTCAACCCATCGGCCAGCGCCTCCGGCTGCATGCTATCGACCAGCAGCGCCGCGCCCGAACCCAGCTCGGCCATCGACGAGCGATTCGAGGTGATCACCGGCACGCCGCACGCCATCCCCTCGATCACCGGCAGCCCGAAGCCTTCGTACAACGAGGGGAAGGCGACGACCCGCGCCAGGTTGTACAGGGCAGGCAAGTCGGCATCGGGCACGTAGCCCGTCAGCCGCACCGCATCCGACACGCCCAACTCTTCGATCTGCTGCAACAGCCCGGCGTACTTCCAGCCGAACTGTCCGGCGAGCACGAGTTGCTCGCGGCGGCCCTGTCGGCGCACTTGCGCAAACGCCTCTACCAGGCGGCCGAGATTCTTGCGCGGCTGGATGGTGCCCACGCACAAGATGAACGGATCGTGCAGACCGTACTTACGCTGCACGCGGTCGAGCTCCGGCGTATCCTGAATGACGTGAAACTCAGGCGCGGCGGCCTCGTATACCACGTGCACTTTCTCCGGCGGCGCATGCAGCACTTGAAGGATATCCTGCCGCGCGCTGTGGGAGACGGTGATAATCGCGGACGCCTGGCGCGCAATCCGAGGCAGGATGGTGCGCACGGCCAGCAGGCTCTTGGCCGGTTGCGTGTCGGTGCACAGGAACAGCGACATGTCATGCAACGTGACGACAAACGGGCACGGCAAGACCAGCGGCGCGATCGAGTTGGTGAAGTGACACAGTTCGGGTTGCAGCTGCGCCAGCGTGCGCGGCAGCGCCAGCTGCATCCACAGCGTCCGATTCGGTAAGCGCGTCCCGATTTGACCCAGCGTGCCGGGCGGGAGGCGGCCGTTCAACGGGCGGCCGGCGAGCAGCGCGTAGCGCCAACGATCGCCGCGTGCGACCAGCGCTGCCAAGAGTTGTCGGGTATATTGACCGACGCCGGAGTGGTGGCGCCCTTCAAGCGGTGTCGTATCAAATCCAATTAACCCCGGATGGAAAGTCTTCACACAGACAGCTCCTCATTCCCTAGCCCGGTCAGTATGCCAGCCAACAACCAGAACAGGCCGTAAGTCGATGTGAACTCGAAGAAGTAATCAAACAGACCGTGGATGAAAAAAGCGAGCAACGCTAGGATCAAGCCAAGCCGCAAGATGCGTGCATCAATGCTTCTACCGGCTTGCCAGCCGCGCCTGGCCGCGCGCGCCAGGGCGACGAGCAAAGCGCTGAACGCCACCAAGCCCGTCAAGCCGGTATTCACCAGCGTCTCGACGTACAGGTTGTTGGTGTGGATGCGATTGTCGAACGGCTTGAGGTTGAGGTACGGGCCATACAGATGCCGGAAGTTGTCCGGGCCGATACCCAACAGCGGCGACCTCAACCACATCTGCAAGCCCGCCTGCCACAGACTCAGACGCGCCGGCGATGCCTGGCGGACAAGGTCGAAAGGTTCGAGCAGCGAAGGCGGCAGACTTCCAGAGCGGGCCGGCGTCACTTCGGCGGGCAGATCGCCGGTGACCGCATTCTTCGCGCTGAACCAGATCACCTCTTCGTGCACCATGTCCCACCGCAAAATATACCGCCCCGGCTGGCCGGGCGCAAGCACGCGCGCGGCTAGCAGCGCCTGCCCGCCCGGCGAAACGTCTTGGAGCAAAGGCGTGCGAACGCCGTTGAAGACGATCGTCTGGGCGCGGCTGGGATCGTACCAATGATAGCTCAAGAACACCGGATACTCGCCGAAGGCCGACCATGTCAACTCGCCCCGGTTCTGCAGGGCGACGTCGACAGTGATCAGCTGCCCGGCCTCGACACTGAGCGTTGAGGCGGTGGGGAACCGGTAGTCGGCCCGATACCAGGCTTCGTCGCTCTCGGTGCGCAAGCGCAGCGCCAGCAGCGGGCTGGTGATGAGGTTGATCAGCGTCAACACGAACAGCGCGGCCAGACTCGCCGCTGCCAGCGTCCGCAGGAGTGGAGAAATGCGCCCGGCGATCCCGATCAACAGCGCGAGCACTAACGTGACCACGATCAATGCGGCGCGACTCGCGCTCAACACGAGCGCGGCCAACAAGACCAGCGCCGCCGCTAACGTCAGCCACCGACTTGCCTGCTCGTCCCGATGCAGCTTTGCACGCCACACCCCCAGCGCCAGGAGCAGTGGCAGCGCGGCTTCCCAGTACATCGCGCCGGTATTGGCGTACTGAAAGGTGCCGCTGGCGCGCACAAAACTGCCGATGACACTGGTTTGAGTTTTGAAGGCCAGTAAGGCGTTGGCCGCGCCGGGCAAGCCAACCTCGATCAGCGCGGCCAGGCCCGAGACGACAGCGCCTAGCGAAAGCGCGAGCATTACCGTTGCGACGCGCCGGGGCGTCGTCGCCAGATCGGCGGCGACGAAAAACAGCGCGCACCCGCCCCAACTGCGGAGCGTGAACTTGAGCGCCTGATCGCGGTGGGTCGGCGCGAAGAGCGCCGCCAGCAATAACACCATCGCCCAGGCCAACACAGCCTTGTGTACAGCTGTCCAGCGCCATTGGCGGTTGAGCGCCCGGCTCGCGATCCAGATCAGCGCGGTGGTGTAGAGCAGCGCTTCGAGGTTGGTGATCGCTAACGGGCCGAGCGCCGCGAGTGGCCGTTGGAGTTCGAATGGCAACCAGCCGGCCAGCGTCGTGAGCGCGATGAACGCCAGTGTTTCACTCAGGCCCGCGATCCCTGGCCGGGTCCACTGCTTGCGCGCGATCATTAGGCGCTCGACCCAAGCGCGTTTCGCGATCTTGCCAAAGCATACCCGCACAGCGCGAACAAGACGCACTCGCTGATCACGACGGCGGCCGCCGCGCCGGCCGGCCCAAAGCGCGGAATCAGCGCGAAGCACAGCGCCAGGTTCAGCACGAAGATCACCGCGTTAAACAACAGGTTGAGTTTTTGCCGGCCGTGCGCAATGAGAAAGTGTGTCAGCGCATAGTTGACGAAGGCCGGCAGCAGCGCGAGCGCAAGCAACTGCAACGCTACGGCCGAACCGGCATACTGGCCGGGATACAAGTGCTCGATCAGCCACGGCCCGCCCAGGGCGCCGATCCCCGCCAGCGCGATGCCTGCGCCGGCCAGCCACCCGATCGAACGCGAGCGTAACCAGGCGGCCTCTCCCCCGCTTGACGCATTCGCTTCGCGTCTGGCGGCCTGGATGAATGCCGGGAAGACGGCTGCCATTAACGCGGCGGGGATCAGGGCCAGCGGCTCGGTGAGCTTCTGCGCGACGCCGTACAGCCCGGTGGCCGTCGCGCCGTGCAGCGCGTCGAGCAGAAACACCGACGTGCGGGTGTAGGCGATCGAGAGGATGACGGCTCCACCTAAGGGCAATGCCTCGCGCAAGAGCTCCCGCCACTGCACGCGATCGAAAATCAGCGCGGGCGTGAAGAAGCGCTTGCGCAAGACCAGATAGCCCAAGCCTAGCGCCAGTCCTCCGCCGAGTAGATAAGCGCCGGATAACCCCGCCAGGCCGAGTCCACTCCATAGCGCCACACTACCGAGAATTGTGATCAGCACTCGCGCCGATAGGACGAGCGCCGCTTCATATTCGACCCGCTGCAGACCCCGGAACGTATATCCCAGGAACTCGACGAACGAGTTGACGACCAGCGCCAGCCCCAACACCAACGTCGCCAATTGAGCTGCCGTGGGTCGGGTGAGGCTGGCGTTGAGCAACAGGACGCCGATCCCGATGGTAATGATTAGTTTGAGCGTCAGGCCTGTGCCGACGATGTGCGCTGCGCGCAGCTCATCCCGCGCAATCTCGCGGGTAACGATGAGCTGCAGGCCGAGGTCCGCCGGTTGCGCGAGCACAAAGCCCAGCGCCATCGCATAAGTAAACTGCCCATATAACGCCGGCCCCAGCGCCAGTTGAGCTTGATACAGCAGCAGAAACTGAAGCGCCCGCCCGATCACTTCGGCCAGGAGCTTGCTGCTTGCGTTGAATCTCAGGCGGCGGCCGAGGGAGCGGCGATCCGGATCCGCCGGGTACGTCCAGTTAGGTTTTTCGACGGGGAGCGTATCATCCTGCAATTCTTTCTGACTCCTGTGCATGTATCCAATTACGCGCGAGTCGGCGCGCCCGGATTTTTCATTTAGCGTCTGTCCGAAAACTCACCTGGTGGTCAGTCCAGCTGAAAGTGATGGCCCGTAGCCTAGTACCCCGACCACTTAATTTTGCGGGGTTCGGACGGCAGTTGCGCGAAGCGTGCCGTCCGCCGCAGTGCAACTGCGGCGGGAACTACGCAACTTCAGATTGTTGAAGCACTAGCCCCCTGCTTGCGCCCCCGTGTGGGGTTGTAGGCGCCTTCGGCGGGCACACACCTGCACCTGCGGCGCACCGCAGGTGCGGTGCAGGTGAGGCCCTAGGCTACCCATCAAAAACAAATAGACTGACTACTAGAGGTTGAGTGGTTACTGTGCCAGGAATTATACATCCTCACATCGGGAAGCAGCGAAAACCCCGCCAGTTAGGCATTGCCTGCGCTTTCGTCAAATTCGCCCGGTTGACTTGTGCCGCAAGTGTATCTGTTTTCTGTATCCAGATACATAGTCAGTGTTGAACTCTTTTGCTATTGTAATTGCTGTCGCTAAGCTCTCTGTTGGACGAGCACGTTGAGGCACTTGCCCCGCATCACGGCTCGCCCGACGCGGCGTGTTGTAGCCCTGGCTATATCCGGGCGCACCCCGAATGGGATCCGGCGCACTGGCTGATAAAGAAGTGCGCTACTGTCATGCGAGGTTGCTCTGGAAGGCTATGGACCACCGGCCGGCGCGGTTGGGCCGGTGTATCTGTGGCGCCACTGGAACCACGCTGGGCCGCCAGACGCAGCCGCTACACCACTGGCTGATCCCGCCCTCTGCTCCATAACTGGCTGGTGAGTTGGTATTTAGGTTGCGTCTGCTACTTTTCCGGCTTTGATCGAATACAAGAGGAGAAGGAGATTCATGTTTAGTGGACCCGAGATCGCGGGAGTGATCTTGTACTCTGGCGCAGCGCTCGTTTACGGGTTAGCGCTGCTTGGGCTGACGCTGTATGGGCTAAACTTTCTCTATCTGCTGATCCTATCCTGGCGGCACCGCGATGATCGCTTCGAGGTACCGTCGTTGCGTGAATCCCCGCTGGTCACCGTGCAGATCCCGATCTACAACGAACGTTTCGTCGTCGAGCGCGCGATCGAGGCCGCGTGCCACCTGGACTGGCCGCGCGAGCGGTTGGAGATTCAGGTTCTCGACGACTCCACCGACGCGACGTTCGAAATCGTCGCGCAGGCGGTTGCGCGCTGGCGGGCCGCGGGGGTGGATATTGTCCACCTGCACCGGACGACGCGGACCGGCTACAAAGCGGGCGCGCTGAGCGAAGGTCTGGCTGTGGCCAAGGGCGACTATACCGCCATCTTCGATGCAGACTTTGTGCCGCCTCCCAATTTTCTCCAGTGCACGGTGCCCCACTTCCTCGCCGACGAGCGCATCGGGTGGGTTCAGGCGCGTTGGGGACACCTCAATCAAAACTCTTCGCTGTTGACGGCGTGCCAGTCCACCATCATCGACAGCCACTTTGTCGTCGAACAGTTTGCGCGCGAGCGCAGCGGCTATGTGATGCACTTCAACGGCGCCGGTGGTATCTGGCGCCGATCCACGATCGAGGATGCCGGCGGCTGGGATCCGCTGGCGCTCAACGAAGACCTGGACTTGAGCTATCGCGCGGCGCTGCGCGGTTGGAAACCGCGCCTGTTACGTGACCTGGTGGTGCCGGGCGAACTGGTGGGGCAGATGAGTTCCTATCGCCAGCAACAATCGCGTTGGGCGCACGGTTCGGTGCAGTGCGCCCGGCGCATGCTGCCGCGGGTGTGGCGCAGTCCGTTCCCGCTGCGCGTGAAGATCCAATCGCTGTTTCACCTCACCGGGAATTTCATTCAGCTATTGATGCTGATCATGTGGCTGGTGTATCCCTTGCTGCTCAGCGCCGCCGATCGGTTCCCGCTGTTCCAAAGCCTGTACACCGCCGGCTGGATTTTCACGCCGATCACGTTGGTGCCAATTCTATACTACGTCTATGGTCAGCTGATCATCCATCGCCATCGCCGCATCGCCTGGCGCCGGGTAGCGTACCTGGTCGTCAGCGCATTTATGACATCCGGTTTGATGGTGGGCACGACCTCGGGCATTATCAGAGGTTTACGCGGGCAGGTGGGCGTCTTTACACGCACGCCGAAGTCCGGCCAGGTTGGTCGCCGATCGGCCGCCCCGGCGAAAGGCTACATCCCGCCGCTAGACCGGATCGTATTAGGCGAGATGGCGTTGTGTCTGTTCAGTTTCAACACCTTCGCATTGGCCTGGCGCACACAGAATTTTGGGATCATCCTGTACTCCTCAACTTACCTGAGTGCGCTGACCTACGTGGTGGGGTTGTCGTTGTGGCAATATCGTTGGGCGCTACGCGCCTACGTGCGCCGGCTGTGGCTGAACTGGACTTCCGCCGAAACAAAAACGCACGGCGCATCGTTTGACGCCGCGCGTGTGGTGCTGGATACCCCCGGTGAGAATCGAACTCACGCGCCCGGCTCCGGAGGCCGGCGCTCTATCCACTGAGCTACGGGGGCTTACGGCCTGTAGTTTACCACAGCCTGTACCGGCTCGCAACCGGATCGTGCTATAATGCTATGCGATCAACAAATCAGCCCACACCCTCGCTATGTATTCCCTTGCCACCTGGCGTCTGCTCGATACGGGTCGTTGCGCTGGCGCGACGAATATGGCGATCGATGAAGCGATCTTGCGCGGCGTGGCCGATGGGTCTGCGCCGCCGACGCTGCGCTTCTTCGCCTGGCAGCCGGCGTGCCTATCGTTGGGGCAGGCGCAACCGTTTGCCGATGTCGACGTCGAGGCGTGCCGCGCCCTGGGCGTGGAGGTGGTGCGCCGCCCGACCGGCGGGCGGGCGATCCTACACGTCGATGAACTCACTTACAGCGTGACCGCGCCCGAAACTGAGGCGCGCGTCCAGGGTGGGATTGTCGAATCTTATCGGCGCTTGAGCGAGGGGTTGTTGGCCGGCCTGTTGCGGATCGGCATCCCGGTGCAGCAGGTCGAGCGGCCGGAGAGCCACGATCGCGATCAGGGGCCGGTGTGTTTTGAAGCGCCGTCGAATTACGAGATCGTTTTCGACGGGCACAAGCTGGTCGGCAGCGCGCAGATGCGTAAGAACGGCGTCATGTTGCAGCATGGTTCGCTGCCGCTGGTGGGCGATATCGCGCGGATCTGTTCGGTCTTGCAGTCAAGACCCGATCCGGAGCGTGTTCGGGCCCGCGCGATCACTATTGCGCGGGCCGTTGGGTGTGTCGTACCGTACCCTGAGGCGGCGCAGCAGCTGGCGGAAGGATTCAAGGCGGCGCTGAATTTGAAACTCGAACCGGGTGACCTGACCGCGCAGGAGCGCGACTGGGCCGAGAAGCTGCGTCGAGAAAAGTACGCCTCGGATGCCTGGACCCGACGCATTTGATTGTTGATAGATGATTGTTGATTGCTGATTGTTCATTGAACATTGCTCATTGAACATTCTCTATGATCGTTGGCATCTGCACGGTTCAACTACGCTTGGAGGGCAACCATTCGCTGAAGGGCAAGCGTTCGGCGCTGAAACCGCTGTTGGCCCGGCTGCACAGAGAGTTCAACGTTGCCGCCGCAGAGGTGGGACAGCAGGACAATTGGGAGTTTGCGCAGATCGGCATTGCCACGATCGGAAACGCGCGCGCGCACGCCGACGAGGTGCTGCAACGCGCGGTGCGCTGGATTGAAGACGGCCGCTTCAATGTGCAGCTGGTGGACTACGCGATCGAGATCATTCCGTAGCGATGATGATTTTATCCGGGTCCGAATCGAGCGCGCCGGTAAAACCGCCTTCCAAATGGCGCGAGCGGCTGGGTTGGGCTGCTCCGGTTGCGCTGGCCGCCTTCGTGGTGTGCAGCGGCTGTTTCATGTTGTTCGCGCTCGTCCTCACCGCGCGGGATGAGTTGGAAGCGCCGGCGCTGGGGTCGGACTGGCGCATCTGGCAGCTGCGTGAGCGCGGCACGAATGGCATCGGCGTTTCGCAGGCCAGCGCTTTCACCTCGGCGACCGGACAGGCCTGCCGGTCTATGCGCGTGTGGTTGATCACCTGGCGGCCGGCGGTGCGCATCGAGATGAGCGCTTACGAGGACTGCGCGCGTTCGAACGTTCAGAGCGCTTGAGCGCTGGCGCTTCGCCGCAAAACAGGTCATGCGTAGCTTAGCCCCTCGTGGGCGTATTTGCGGCCAAAGACGGGCGCGAGGCCCTACACCTGAGCGTTGGCGCTTCGCCGCAAAACAGGTCATGCGTAGCTTAGCCCCTCGTGGGCGTATTTGCGGCCAAAGACGGGCGCGAGGCCCTACACTTGAGCGTTGGCGCTTCGCCGCAAAACAGGTCATGCGTAGCTTAGCCCCTCGTGGGCGTATTTGCGGCCAAAGACGGGCGCGAGGCCCTACACTTGAGCGCTGGCGCTTCGCCGCAAAACAGGTCATGCGTAGCTTAGCCCCTCGTGGGCGTATTTGCGGCCAAAGACGGGCGCGAGGCCCTACACTACACCTATCAAATCAGTGTGGTCGAGTACGAGATACCCGGCTTGCGCTGATCATGGCAAACAGTGGAGAGGTTCGATGACGCTTGGAGCGGCGCGCGATATCGCGCTCATGATTCTGGTTGTCGAGGTGTTCCTGTGCGCCCTCGTGCCGGGCGCGCTCGTCGTCGGGTCGTGGTGGATCGCGCGCCGCACGCACCGGGCAATACCGCCGCGCATCCGCCGAGCGCGCGTCGGCATTCGCCGCGCCCGCGACGGCGTCGACGGTCTCGCGCGGGTGATCACCCGGCCGATCTTTTTTGCAGAAACTCAATCGACCCGGTTGCGCGCGATGTGGCGCGCGGTGCGGGGTCGAAAATAGGAGAGATGAAGATGGGCGATGAATCCTGGAAGAACCGCACGATGGTGATGGGCGGCCTGCTGGGGACGTTGATCGGCGTCGGCGCGGCGCTGATGTATGTCCGCGCCGAGGAAGAAGCGCGGGAAAAAGCGCAGACCCATCCCCCCACGCGAAAAGGCGTGCCGTTGACGGCCATCGTCCCGATCGCGATCGGGGTGTTGGGCGTGTTGCGACAGATTTCCCATCTGGCGGAGCGCGAGTAGGTATTTATGGAGATGACGCGCCGGAAGCCGGTCTGGCGGATCGATTTGGAGCTGATCTTCTGGATCGTCGGTCTGATCGGGCTGGCGGTGACGCGGCCAACTGCGACCGATCATTACACGTTATGCGTGTTCAAGCGGATGGGCTTTCGACGTTGTCCCGGCTGTGGCTTAGGCCATGCCATCTCGTACTTGTTCCACGGGCACGTGCGAGAATCGGTGCAGGCGCATCCGCTTGGCATTTTGGCCGTTGCCACTATAATCAGCCGAGTCGCGTATTTGCTGAGACGAGCGCCGGAATAGCATTCGATCTCAAAACCCACTACACGGAGGGCGGCATGGCTAACGTTATGCAGGTCTTACCGGAATTAGAAGGCGACGAGCAATTGTTTGTACAGGGCATTCTTAAAGATTTGGACGATGCTAAAGCCCAGCAGTTCGCACTATCGTATCGAGCGCGCCGAAGAGATCCGCAGATTATCCTGTTGACGACGTTGGTCGGACTGATTGGTATCGCCGGGATTCAGCGCTTCTTGATCGATCAAATTGGGATGGGTGTGGTGTATTTGCTCACCGGCGGTCTGTGCGCTGTTGGGACGATCGTGGATGCGATTAATTACAAGAAGCTCGCCTTTGAGTATAATTCGAAACAGGCCCAGCAGATTATAGCGATGCTTAGAAGCGCGATGTAAAACTTTGACTCAATAGATGGTTCAAGGGGGTCGCTGCAACGACTCTACAACGAATAAACGAATACGACTCGCGCGCCATTCGCGCGCCGTTACGTCCGTCGCTGGATTATAATAACGCCCATGCATCGACCGGTTCGATTCGCATGGGCGTTGCGTATCCTGATACTGATCTTAGGGTTGTGGGCCGTTGAACCATCCGGCGAGCCGGTTGCCGTCCTCGATCCACCTCAAACGGTCATCACGCGCAACCCCAAAATCGGCGTTCACACCCGCCTGACCGACGAAGGCGCGGCCTGGAACATCCAGCGTACTTTGCAGATGGCGCGCGAGCTGGGCGCGCCGTGGATCGTCGAGTTCTTCCCCTGGGCCTACCTCGAACCCGCCCAAGGCCGGTTCGATTGGTCGCACACCGATCTAGTGATCGATCATGCAACGAACCAGGGCCTGACGGTGATCGCCCGCCTGGGTTTGGCGCCGGCCTGGGCCAGGCCCGATCCGCGCGAGCGCGAAACCACGCTCAACTACCTCGACGTCGATCGCTACGCCGACTTCGGCAATTTCGTTTATGCCTTCGTCGCGCGCTACCGGGGCCGCGTACGGCACATCATCGTGTGGAACGAGCCGAACTTGAGTTTCGAGTGGGGGTTGAGGCCGGTCTCGGCGCGCGAGTACGTCGATTTGCTGCGCGTCGCCTACGCCCGCGCGAAACAGGCCGATCCGAATGTGATCGTGCTGGCCGGCGCGTTGGCCCCGACGCTCGAGCCGGAAGGCTCCCCGGCGGGGCTGAACGACCTGATCTATCTGCAACAGATGTACGCTGCGGGCGCGGCAGATTTTTTCGATGCGCTGGCGGCTCACGCCTACGGCCTCACCTCGCCGCCCGACGAAGCACCCGACCCGACCCGCATCAACTTCCGCCGCGTTGAGTTGCTGCGCGCGATCATGATCGCCAACGGCGACGAAGCAACGCCGGTGTACATCACCGAGGCCGGCTGGAACGATAGCCCGCGCTGGAACAACGCCGTCAGCCCGGCTCAACGAATCGCGTATAGCATCGCCGCTTATAAGTGGGCGCAGGCGCAGGCGTGGGTGGAGATGGCAGCGATGTGGGCCTTTCGCTATCCGCAGCCGGCGCGCACGTATCAAGATAACTGGACCTGGGTGAACGAAGACTTCGAGCCGAAGCCGATCTACGCAGAGGTGAAGAAGTACGCGGTGGGGGAATGAGGAATGTGGAATGAAGAATGCAGAAAGGGAAGGGGGAAGGATGGGGGACGAGGGATGAAGGATGAAGAACGCTCACTCCCATACACCCATACCGTCGCACTGTTCATTGTTTTCGCTGTGTTATGGCTGCTGCCCGATGTGGCGGCGTACCTGGAGCGCGAGCCTGACGCAGCGTGGGCGCGTGTGCAGGCCAGCGGCGTGATTCGCTTCGCCACCGACGCGAGCTATCACCCGTTCGAAGGGGTGGGAAGTGATGGCGTGTTCTACGGGTTGGACATTGATGTGGCGCGCGAAGCGGCGCGACGGATCGGGCTGGGCGCGGAGTTCGTCAACATCGGTATCGATGGGTTGTACGATGTGCTGCGGGTCGGCCTGGCCGACGCTTCGATCTCGGCGCTGCCCCTCGATCCGGCGCGGCTGGGAAGGTGGGCGTATTCCAGGTCCTATTTTGAGGCGGGGCTGGTGTTGATCACTCAAGAGGATAGGAGATTAGAGATTGGAGGTCTGCCGGGGAGCCGGGTGGCCGTGGTATTCGGGTCGGATGGCGATGCGTGGCTGCGCGAACAGCAACGGCGCACGTCAGGCATCGAAGCTGCTCGCTTCGACTCGGCGCTCGCCGCATTGCAAGCCGTGGTCGAGGAGCAGGTGGATGCGGCGGTCCTTGACGCCGTCACCGCGCGGCAGATGTTGGCGCAACAGTTCGGCGATCTACACAGCGCTGCGCAGCTGACTCACGAGCCGTATGTCATCGCTGTGTGGGGTGAAAGCGTCGAGCTGCGCGCCGCGCTCGATCGCGCGCTGGAAGCGATGCAAGCCGACGGGGCGCTGGAACGGATCGTGGAGGAGTGGATGAGGAATGAAGAATGAGGAATGAAGAATGAAGAATGAAGAATGAAGAACAACTACTCACTGCTGACTGCTCGCTGTTTAGTTAGCACTCGTCACGTATCACGTTTCACGCATCACGCTTCACCTCTTCGGCAGCATGTTTCGGATTCGCTCGCGCAACACTTTGCCCCGACCTAGAAACCGGCCCCGATCATCTTCCATCAGCACGACTGTACCAGCGGGGTAGGACGCGTTCTCCGCGCCGCGCAAATCATACCCGGCCAGCCACTTCTCGATTTGATCGGCGGACAATCTTAACCGGCTGCTCGTAAACCGCCGGCTGAAACGCGCAATGAACTCGTGCGAGGGCGTGAAACCTTCCGAGCGTTCTCCGATCAGCATGCCAATGGCCGCGCACGGCAAATCGGCGAAGCGCGCCAGGAATTGCTCCGGGATCGCATACATCGATTTCTGTCGCGCCCACAGCGTCAGCGCCTGTCGCTCGATCAAATTGTGTAGGTCGAACCCATACGCCTGCCGCATCTGCTCGATTATCTCCGATTCCTCACGTTGCGACAATCGTTCGAGGCCGGCCTGCGCCAGCGTGCGCGCGGGCGGCGTCTGCGCTTCGACCGGAACCGCTTCGCGTTTGCGGATCAACGCGGCAAAAAAGCCGGACGTGTCGTACCGGTGCGGCCACAAACGCGCCGCGTGATGAAGCCGTGCGTCGAACTCGTGTTCGCCATCGGATATCAGGCCCGGCGCAGGGGTTGGCAATACCTGATCGACCGGCTCGATCACGGCTTGCCGTGGATACAGACGCAACAGGGCATCCAGCACCGCCTCGTCCTCTTCAGGCGCGAGCGTGCAGGTGGCGTACACCACCTGACCGCTGGGTTTCACCGCGTGAAAGGCGCTGGTCAGCAGTTGTATTTGTCGCCGCTGCAACTGCTGTCGTTCTTTGGCGGATACCGGCCGCGTCTTCCGCCGTTCTGCTGTCCGCAGGCTTTCACCGCTGCACGGCGCGTCGAGCAAGACGGCATCGAACGTGTCGGGAAACCAGTTGCCCAGGCGCTCACCGGGATAGTTGGTGATTGCCATGCCGATCATGCCCCAATCCTGGAGATTCGATCGCAGCGCGCCGATCCGCCCGCCGCTGGTATCGTTAGCGATGATCAGCCCGGTATCGTCGATGCGGCAGGCGAGGTGTGTGGTCTTGCCGCCGGGCGATGCGGCCATGTCCAAGATCAACGGGCGCGGCTCGTCGAAGCGAAACATCTCCGCCGGCAGCATCGAGGCCGCATCCTGAATGTAGTAAAACCCCATCCGGTATTCCAGTGTCCGGCTGAGGTTATCGCCGCCTGACGCGATCTGCCACCCCGTCGGGCAGAAGGGAATCGGCTGGACTTGCCAACCGTACCACTCCGGCCACATTCGACGCGCCTCGTCCACGCCGATCTTGAGCGTGTTGATACGGATGGCGGGCAGCAGCGGGCGTTGGACAGCGGCCTGGAGTTCGGCAAACTCCGTCGGGTCAAGTAGGGGGCGATAGCGTTCCAGGGTATTTTGAGTGGTTAGCATCATCGGGTGAATGATCACCGCAGAGGCGCAGAGGACGCGGAGAATTCTCAAATATCTCTGTGTCCTCCGCGTCTCTGCGGTAGACAATTTCTCACTTCAGTCCGGCGCGCCGTTCGACATCCGCCAGAATACGCTCGGCCAGCTCGGCCGCGTGCGCGCGTAAAGCGTTGAACTCCTCTACCTGCCGCCGCGCGCGATCTGCATCGTCCAGCCCGGCGGCGTTGACGCGCACGTTCATCCCGGCCGCTTCGAGCGCGGCGCGCGCTAGATACGCGCCGCTGGCCGCATCGCTCATGGCATTGACGTTGCCATGCGCGGCCACCTGCTGAAGCAGTTGCAGCGCTTCCGCGCAGGCGTGCGCGACGGACAGCGGTACCTCGATCGCGTGCTGCGTGGCGACCTGCAGCTCCCGCTGGCGCGCATCTTGCTCGGCGGGCGTGCCCTTCGGCAGTTTCAGCGCCGCCATCACCGCGTCGAATGCGGCTGAGTCGGCCTCGATCGCGCTGGTCAGCCTGGCGCGCAACTCCTCGGCGCGCGAAACGATGTGCGTCATCTCAGCTTCGTACTCGGCGTATTTCTTCTTGCCGAGCGTGAGGCGCGCGACCATCGCGGTTAAGGCTGCCGCCAGCGCGCCCGCCAGCGCAGCGACTGCGCCGCCGCCCGGCGTGGCCGTTCCGGCCGCCGTCGCGTCGAGAAAGGCGGATGGGGTTAACCCTGGCGCAGGCTCTGAAGCCTGCGCCAGGGATTCGGATAGCCGATTCTCTAAAATCTGATCGGGTTGAAGGCCGTCGATTTGAAGATACCATTGCGCGGCGTCAATCAGCGCCGCTTGCGGAATGAGTCCGACGAGTTCAGTTTTAACAATCGTGCAACCATACCGTTCGGCCTCGCGCCGCACCATTTCGACCACGCGGGCGATCGGCGTCTTGTGGAAATCGGTGAGATTCATCGAGACTTGCGCTTTGCCATCCACTTCCAGGCCGAGCGCTTTCACGTAACGCAGCCCGCCGCTCGAATAGCGGATCGCCTTAGCGATCTGTTTGGCGACGTTCACATCGGGTGTGTTCAGGTAGGCGTTAAAGGCGATCAGGAAGGGGCGCGCGCCGATCACCGTCGCGCCCGCCGGGCCGACTCGCGCGGGGCCGAAGTCCGGCGCGCGATCGGGGTGCGTGCCGATCTCCTTTTTGAGTTGCTCGTATTCGCCCCGGCGGATGTTTTCCAGGTTCACGCGGTCGGGGCGCGTCGCTGCCGCTTCGTACAGATACACGGGGATGTTCAACTCGCGCCCGACGCGCTCACCCAGGCGACGCGCGATCACTACGCACTCGTCCATCGTCACACCCGCCACCGGCACGAACGGCACCACGTCGGTCGCGCCGATGCGCGGGTGTTCGCCGCGCTGCACGTTCAAATCGATCAGCTCGGCGGCCTGGGCGATGCCGGCGAACGCCGCCTGCTCGATCGCCTGCGGCTCGCCGACCAGCGTGATCACGGTGCGGTTGTGATCGGCGTCGGAATGTTGATCGAGAAGCGTGACGCCCGGCCGGGTCAGCGCGTTCTTGATCGCTGCGATCACTTCCGGCCGGCGGCCTTCGCTGAAGTTCGGAACACACTCGACGATGCGCTTCACGTTAGCCTCATGACTGCTAGATACAAAGCCTTACCTGTATACCCCACATACTCGTCGTAAGTATACAGGTACACAGGTAACGTGGATACGACCTATGTTCGATTATAGCCGCGCGGAAGTGGCTCGGCAAACGAAAAGAACGGGCCAGCGCCCGTTCTCTGATTACGTGATAGACCCGTGGCCAACCGGTTCAGTGCCCGCCCAGGTAAGCCTCCATGACTTGTGGGTCATGCAGCAGCTCGCGCGCATCGCCTTGCAAGGTGACCAACCCGGTTTCCAGCACGTAGCCGCGATGCGCGATCGACAACGCCATCTGCGCATTCTGCTCGACCAGCAGGATGCTGGTTCCCTGCGTGTTGATATCCTGAATGATGCTAAAGACCAATTCGACGAGCACCGGCGACAACCCCATCGACGGCTCGTCCAGCAGGAGGAGTGACGGGCGCGCCATCAGCCCGCGCGCGATCGCCAGCATCTGTTGCTCGCCGCCGGAGAGCGTCCCGCCCAACTGCCCCAGGCGCTCTTTCAAGCGCGGCAGGCTGTGGAAGACGCGCTCCAGGTTGGCCCGAATCTCGGCCTTATTGGAACGGGTATACGCGCCCATCTCCAGGTTTTCCAGTACCGTCAGCGTCGCGAAAATCTTGCGACCCTCCGGCACCTGGACGATGCCGCGCCGGACGATGTCTTGCGCGGGCACGAGCGTGATATCTTCGTCCCGGAAACGGATGTCGCCAGCGCGCGCGCGCAAGATGCCGGAGACGGTGTTGAGCGTGGTCGATTTGCCCGCGCCGTTCGCGCCGATCAAGGTGACGATCTCGCCCTCGTTGACGTGAAACGTGATGCCTTGCAGCGCGTGGATCGCGCCATAGAATACGTTGAGGTCTTTGACTTCAAGCAACATGGGCACGTTTCTCGCTGAGTTTTTGAGCCAGGGCCGCTGCGCCGCGACCCAGGTACGCTTCGATCACTTGCGGGTTCGCCTGAATCTCTTCGGGTTTCCCGCGCGCGATCACCTCGCCGAAGTCCATCACCGTGATCCGCTCGCACACACCCATCACCACCCGCATCTGGTGCTCGATCAACAAGATCGTCAAATCGAATCGATCTCGGATGAAGTGGATCAAGTCCATCAGGACGACGGCTTCCTTCGGGTTCATGCCGGCCGCCGGCTCGTCGAGCAGGAGCAGCTGCGGCTCGGTCGCCAACGCGCGCGCGATCTCCAGCCGGCGCTGCTCGCCGTAGGGCAGGTTCTTGGCGATCTCGTCCTGCCGATCCTGCAAGTTGAACACCGCCAGGAAGTCCTGAGCTTTCTCCGTCAGCTCGCGCTCACGTTGCTCGAAGCGGTTGGTCCGCAACACGGCATCGGCCAGGTTGTAACCCGCATGCGGATGGTAGGCGATGCGCACGTTGTCGAGGACGGTGAGATTGGGGAACAGGCGGATGTTCTGGAAGGTGCGGCCAATGCCTAACTGCGTGATCTGGTGCGGCGGCAGCCCGATCAGGTCGGCGCCCTTGAAACAAATCGCGCCATCGCTAGGGACATACACGCCGGTGATCATGTTGAATACGGTTGTCTTGCCTGCGCCGTTCGGCCCGATCAGCCCGACCAGCTCACCTCGCTGAATGGTCAAGTCGAAATTCAAGACCGCTTTCAACCCGCCGAACAGCTTGGTCAGCCGATGGACTTCCAAGACGACAGGTCGTGTGTTGCCATTGGGGTTCGTTTGAAGCCGTGCGGTCTCGCCGCTTGCCGCGCTGGGCAGACCATGCGCTGTCGGCTGCAGCTCGGCTTGCGCCTCAGCGGGTCGCGCCTTGCGCAGCGGCGGCAACACCGGTTTCAGGAACGGCACTTCGAAACCGCCGAATAAGCCCTTGGGCCGCAGCAACATCATGATCAGCAGCAATAGCGGGTATACCACGAAGCGCCACGTCTCGAAGCCTTCGGGCAGCACCAGGCGCAGGAAACCTTCGAGCACCAAGGCCCAGGTGAACGATGCGATCACCGTGCCGGTCACGCTGCCCAGGCCGCCGAACACCACGATGATCATCGGGTCAAAGGACTTGATGAAGTTGAAAGTGTCGGGGTGCAGGAAGCCGTTGACGTGCGCGTACAGCCCGCCGGCCAGTCCGGCAAACAGGCTGCCCAGGACGAACGTCAGGGTCTTGTAGCGCGCCACGTCGATGCCCATCGTCTTGCCGGCGGTCTCGTCCTCGCGCACCGAAACGATCGCGCGGCCCGTGCTGGAGTGGAGCAGGTTGCGGGTGATCATCACCACGATTAGGAGAAACAGGGCGACCCAGAACCAGGTGGTGATCTTGGGGATGCCGACCATGCCGCGCGCGCCCTTCATCTCCTCGAAGCCGAGCAGCGTATCGGAGTTGTCTAGCAGCACCTTGACGATGATGGTGAAGCCCAACGTGGCGATGCCGAAATAATCGGAGCCGAGCGCGAGCACAGGCAATCCAAACAGGAAACTGACTTCGGCGGCCAGCGCACCCGCCAGCAGCACTGCCAGGATGAAGACGATCTGGAGCGCGATCTCTTTCGGCAGCTGGATAAGCAGCGCCGTCACCGGCTCGATCAACGCCTGGCCGATCGCGACGGCCAAAGCGCCTGCGATCAACACGCCGACCAGATACAGCGCGAAGGCCGAGAGCGGATCAAGCCCGCGCACGCGCGACAACAGCCGCCCGATCAGCAAAAAGGCGACGCCGGCCAGCGCGACGACCAACGTAAGAATGACCAGCCCGCTCGCGCTGTGCAACTGCTGCCAGCGGTAAGTCACGTCGGCGGCGGCGTAAGCGCCGATGGCGTAGAACCCCCACTGGCCCAGCGAGAACTGGCCGTTGAAGCCGTAGATCAGGTTCAGGCCCAGGCTGACGATGGCCATGACCGCGCCGATGCGGATGATCGTGTTCCAGAAGTCGCTCAAGACACGCGCGCCGATCAGCACTTGCACGACGGCGAAAATGAGCACGGCGGCGGCGATAAACATCCAGGTGCTGCGTTGCATTTTTAAGTTCATAAGCTTATCCCAACAACGGCCTCTTCAACGCCGAGGCGCGGCGAACGCGGAGTTTCCGAAAGCCCCTCTGCGCGCTCGGCGTCTCGGCGGTGTATTCTTGCTATGCCTTCTCGCGCTCCGGCTCGCCGAAGATGCCGGTCGGCCGGATCAGGAGCACCAGGATCAGAATCGTGAACGCCACGGCATCGCGCATCGGGGTTGAGATGTAACCCGCGCTCAACACTTCGGCCTGGCCCATAATCAACGCGCCGACCAGCGCGCCGGGGATGCTGCCGATCCCACCCAGCACGGCGGCGACGAACGCCTTCAAGCCGGGGATGATGCCCATCACGAAGTAGACCTGCGAGAAGGCGATGGCATACAGCACGCCGGCGGCCCCGGCCAGCGCCGCGCCGATGGCGAAGGTGGCGGAGATGATGCCATCGACGTTGATGCCCATCAACCGGGCCGTCGGCTTGTCGTAGGCGACCGCGCGCATGGCCTTGCCGAGCTTGGTGCGGCGCACGACGAACTGTAGCAGCCCCAACAACAGCAGCGAGGCCAGGACGATGATCACCAGGATGCTGGAAAAGGTGACGCTCCCCTCCGGCACGCTGGCTCCCCGCTCCAGCAGGTGGACGCCATCCTTGACGTACCAGGTGACAACCTCGAAGGGGCGCTCGTACGCGACGAAGTTCGGCGTGAAGACGAAGGGCAGCGCGCCGAAGTATTCCAGGAAGAACGAGACGCCGATCGCCGTGATCAGCGCGGAGATGCGCGGCGCATCGCGCAAGGGCTTGTAGGCCACCCGTTCGATCGTCACCGCCAGCAGCGCGCACACGGCCATCGACACCAGGATTACCGAGACGGCCCCGACGATCTGGGAGATGGCTGGTGGGAGGCCCGGCGCGATGGCGGCCAGCCACAGGTGCAGCCGAAAACGGCTGACGGCGTAGAAGCTGATGAACGATCCGACCATGAACACGTCGCCGTGCGCAAAGTTGATCAGCCGCACGATGCCGTACACCATCGTGTAGCCCAGCGCGATCAGCGCGTACACGAAGCCGAGCTGGATGCCGTTGACGACCTGTTGCAGGAAGAGCGTCGGGGATTCGGCGAAGCCTTGCGCCAGACGCCACAGCGCCAGCGCCGCGATCACGATCAGCAGCGACTTGCCGATCCAGCGGCGTTGAATGGCGCGCTGCACCAGGGTAGGGAGGAGAGCTGCGGGCGCCGATGGGGCCATGCGGATTGCTCCAGTAGTGCGAGAAGGGGGCGGCTCACACCGCCCCCTTGCAGCGACGCGTTATTTCACCTGGGTCAAAAATTGGACTTTGCCGTCCTTCACCTGGAGGATGGTGACGGTCTTGATCGGGTTGTGGTTCTCGTCCAGCTTAATCGTGCCGGAGACGGCCTCGAACGTCTCGCTGGCCAGGACGTCCTTCACCTTGGCCGGATCGTCAACGCCGGCTTTCTCGATGGACTTGAGCATCATGTTGGTCGCATCGTAGGCCAGCGCGGCGAGCGCGTCGGGAACGACGCCGTACTTCGCCTGGTAGTTCTTGACGAAGTCCTGCACGGTCGGCCGAGGCTCATCGGGCGCGTAGTGGTTGGTGAAGTAGCCGCCGTCTGCGGCCTGGGCATCCAGATCGGGCGAATCCCAACCGTCGCCGCCCAGCATCGTGGAGCTGATGCCCTTCTCCTTGGCCTGCGCGCCGACCAGGTTGACGATGTTGTAATAGTCGGGCACGAGGAGGACGTCAGGTTGCGCCTCGGCGACTTTGGCCAGGATAGCCGAGAAGTCGGTGTCCTGCGCGGTGTACGTTTCCTTGCCCAAAATCGTGCCGCCGCCTTCGACGAAGGACTTCTCGAAGTATTCGGCCAGGCCGCGCACGTAGTCATTGCCCTGGTCGAACAGGATGAACGCATTCTGGGCCTTCAACGTCTCCAGCGCCAGCTTGGCTTCGATTGCGCCCTGGAAGTCATCGGTGAAGCAGGCGCGGAACACGTACTGCTTGGTGCTGCCATCGGCGTTTTTGGTGACCTGCGGATTGGTGGAGGTGGGGCTGATTTGCACGACGCCCTTCTCCTCGGCGATTTCCGAGATCGGGATCGACGCCTTCGAGCACACCTCGCCGATGATGTAATGCACCTTATCCTGGTCGATGACTTTGTTCGCGGCATTCACCGCCGGATCGGCCGTGCACTGGCTGTCTTCGACGACGGCCTCGATCGGCTGACCTAACACACCGCCCTTGGCGTTCCACTCCTCGATGGCGAGGAGCGCGCCGTCGCGCGTGGACACCCCGAAGGTGGGCACCGGGCCGCTCAAGGGGGCCAGCACGGCGATCTTGATCGGGCCGGTGGAGGCGGTAGGCGCAGCCGCCGGCTGGCAGGCGGTCAGCACAAACGACACGACGAGCAGCAGACTCAATAGATATCGCGACCTCATGGCTTCTCCTTTTCTGAATCAAATTGGGTCGCGCCCTGAAGGCGCGATGAGGACGGCATTACCTTGTGGCTGGTCAGGCCAGTTCGGCTCGAACGTTTAACCGGGTTCCTCCTTTTTACGGGGTAGGCTCAAGTACAAACGGAATTATGAAGGAGCAGGATATAAAAAACCCGTTTTCTCTTTGAAAACGGGCCCCCGAGAGTCTCGGTTGATGGCCTCTCTGGTTAGAGCCGATTGACTATCAAACATGTCTACCCGGGAGTAAGCAGCCGCATACGTGAAGCAGTTGCGTCGATCCTGTCACGCGCAGGGCCCGTGGAGGCAGATTGCGGAGATGCCTTCACCACGACTTGGATTGGATGTTCGAACGAATTCGGTGGATCAAAACTGGTGAGTGTAAGATGTCACGGCGACAGTGCGTTGATCTTCACTTGATCGAGCGGTGCAGACGAGTGTAGGATGTCATCATAACCTTATGCTGTTCTTCACATGCTGCGCTGCGGTGTGTTACCCGATCGTCAGCAACGGTTTTGTTGGTTGTACGCATTAAGCGCACGAGCACAATATTCCTCATCTTCGACCCGGAGGCGCTGCATGCCGGCCTTGAAACGAGCTGCACCGTTTTTGTTTCTCCAGTTTGTCCCGTTGTTGATCTATCCACCTGCACTATTGGGGGCCGGGCTGCCGATTGTCGGAATTGTCATCGTCGCGTTGGTGGGACTGGGATTCATGGTCTGGCGCGCGCAGGCCTGGGCGCTGAATCTGAGCCTTTTCCTGCAAGGCTTCAATGTCATCATCCGCGTCATGATGCTGTTCCCGCATGCTTTGAATCCCCCGGCTGACGGGGGCGGCGTCGATGTGCTGTTTGTGGTAGCCAGCTTGTTGGCCATTGGATTATCCTGGCTGTTTCTGTACCAGTTTGATCGCGCCGATCTACGGGCGGCGATGACGACCTGATTGATGGCGCCGGCCGTGCCCAGCCAGCGCGCTAACAAAAAAGACCTGCCAGGTCTCACAGACCTGGCAGGTCTTTTTTGTCGCCCACTACGATCAGGTTGTTCAGCCGTAGCATAGGGCCTTGTGCCCGCTTGTGGACGCCCACGAGGGGCTTGTGGGACGCCCACGAGGGGGCTTGTGGGATGCCCACGAGGGGCTTGTGGGATGCCCACGAGGGGCTTGTGGACGCCCACGAGGGGCTTGTGGACGCCCACGAGGGGCTATGCTACGGTGTGGGTGTTTTAGTTCTCGCCAAGATAAGCCTTGCGCACCATTTCATTCGCGCGCAGGTTTGCGGCGGTATCGTTCAGAACGATCGCTCCGGTCTGAAGCACGTAACCGCGATTGGCTACCTGCAGCGCCATGTGGGCGTTTTGCTCGACCAGAAGAATCGTCGTGCCCGATGCGTGCAGCTGCCGGATGATGTCGAAAATCGATTCGACCAGCACCGGCGCCAGGCCCATCGACGGTTCATCCATCAACAGGATTTTCGGCTTGAGCATCAAGCCCCGACCGGTTGCCAGCATCTGTTGCTCGCCGCCGGACAGCGTGCCGCCATACTGTTGCACGCGCTCTTTCAGGCGTGGAAACAGGCTGAACACAAATTCCATCCGTTCGGCGATCTCGCTCCGCTTCGTGCTGGTATAAGCGCCCATCTCCAGGTTTTCGACCACCGTGAGCTTGGGGAAGATGCCACGGCCTTCGGGCACATGGCTGATGCCCCGCTCGACGATTTTGTGCGGCGGCAGGCCGACGATCGACTGGCCGCGCAACAAGATGTTGCCCTGGCGTGGCGCCAACAAACTTGAAATCGTGCGCAACGTAGTCGTCTTGCCCGCGCCGTTCGATCCGATCAGCGTGACGATCTCGCCTTCTTCGACGGTGAGCGAGACGCCGCGCAGCGCATGAATGTGGCCGTAATACGTGTGGACGTCGTGGAGTTCAAGTAGCGCCATCAGGCTTGCCCCCGCAGGCCGCCTTGCACGCCAATCGACGTGAGGGTTGTGCTGCGCCCCAGATACGCTTCAATGACCCGCGGGTCACTGCGAACTTCGACCGGCGTGCCTTCGGCGATCTTCTCGCCGTAATCCAGCACCGTGATCTGTTCCGAGATGCCCATCACCACGCGCATGTCGTGTTCGATGAGCAGCACCGTGATGCCCAGCTCGTCGCGCAGCCGCCGAAACAGCTGCATCGCCTCTTCGGTCTCATGCGGGTTCATCCCGGCCGTCGGTTCGTCGAGCAGAATCAACTTGGGGATGCTTGCCAGCGCGCGCGCGATTTCCACGCGGCGTTGCGCGCCGTACGGCAGGTTGCGGGCAATCGTATCGCCCTGGCCGATCAGGTCGACGAAGCGCAACAACTCGCGGGAGCGAGCCACCGCGGCTCGTTCTTCTTCCTGGAAACGCCGGGTGTTGAAGATGGCATCGGCCGTGTTCTGCTTCAGGCGCGTATGCATGCCCACCAGCACGTTTTCGCGCACGGTCATCTCGGCGAACAGCCGAATGTTCTGGAACGTGCGCGAAATTCCCAGCGCGGCGATCTGGTCCGAGCGCAGACCGATCAGCTCGTGCCCGTCAAACAGGACGTGCCCCTCTTCCGGCTTGTAAATGCCGGTGATGACGTTGAACAGCGTCGTCTTGCCGGCGCCGTTCGGCCCGATCAGGCTGGTGATCGATCCCTGCTCGATCGCGAAATCGACCCTGGAGACGGCGACCAACCCGCCGAAACGCTTCGTCACTTTCTGCGTCTCAAGCAAAGCCGTCATTTGGCAGCTCCCTGGACGATCGGCGCTACCGGGGCGGCGCCGCTATCGCTCTCGATGTTCTCCTGTTCGTGCTCCTCCAACTCCATCTGACGACGCTTGGCCGGCAGGAGACCGGCTGGCCGCTTGATCATCATCACCACCAGGATGATGCCGAAGACGAAGCGCTGGTATTTGGCCGGGTCGAGCTGCGTCGAGAGCTGCGCCCAGATGCCGCCCTGCTGGCGCAATTGATTGAGCGTCAGCGCCAGATCGGGCAAAATCTTCAAGTTCAGAATGGTGACCAGCCCGGCGCCCAAAATGACGCCCGGTATGCTGCCGATGCCGCCCAGAATCACCATCACCAAAATGTTGATCGATTGCTGCAACTGGAAGCTATCCGGGCTGACGAACGTGCGGAAGGAGGCGACCAGCACGCCCATCGCGCCTGAAAACGATGCGCCCATCGCGAAGGCGAGCAGCTTCGTCCTGACCAGCGGGATGCCCATCGCGATGGCGGCCGTCTCGTCTTCACGGATGGCGATCCAGGATCGCCCCAGGCGTGAATTATCCATACGGGTGACGATGACCACAAAGATACCGATGAGGATCAGCGCCAGCAGGTAGAAGATCAGGTTGTAAATCAAGCCGGTCAACTGCGCATCGGTGATCGTCGGCCCGGCTACTGCTTTGAGAAGGCCCTTGATCAGGTTGGTGATGAAATCGGGCGGCAGGGGCGGGCGCTGGATCGGGGTGATGCCTTGTGGGCCGTTCGTCAGGTTGATCGGCTTATCCAGGTTGAGCGCGAGCACGCGGATCACTTCGCCGAATCCGAGCGTCACGATCGCCAGATAATCGCCGCGCAACCGCAGCACCGGCGTGCCGAGCAGGATGCCGGCCAGCGCCGCCAGTCCCACGCCGAGGAACAAGAACAGCCAGAATAAATTGGGATCGAGCGGGAAACCCTGAAACGGCGGGGCAACCCCCGGCGCGTAATCCAGCTTCCATAATTGCTGCGAGCCGAAGACGGCCCACAAGTAAGCGCCGACCGCGTAAAACGCGATGTAACCGAGATCGAGCAGCCCGGCAAACCCGACGACAATGTTGAGGCCGACCGCCAGCGCGCCAAACGCGCAGACCTGAAAGGCGATATCGATATACGACAGGTTGCGCGCGCCCGCGACCGGGACGCTGATCAACAGGAACAGCGCCGCGATGATGATCTTGAAGCGCCGATCGGTGTGCGTGGCGTAGAGCAATAGCGGCGTCACCGCCAGCATCAGGAAGACGATCAAGGCGCGCGGCTCCAGGTACACCAGGAGTGTGCTGAGGACGAGCCACGCGACGGTGACGCTGTACGCGCGGCGGCCTTGATCCAGCCACCCGAACCCTCGTCGAATGCGTTCTCCAATCTTCATCGTGCGCCTCGCGCTGCCTTTATGCTTTCTGGGCCACGGTCTGGCCCAGCAGGCCGGATGGCCGGAAGATCAAGATGATGATGAGAATGGCGAAAGTAATAATGTCCTTGTACTCGCCGCCAAACGCGCCATTGGTGAACATCGACAGGTACGAGCCGGCAAACGATTCGAGAATGCCCAACACCAAACCGCCCAACAGCGCGCCGGTCAGGCTGCCGATGCCGCCCAGCACGGCCGCCGTGAACGCGCGCAGACCCGGCAAGAAGCCGGTGAAGGCATTGATGCGGGTAGCCTTCAGCGCAAAGAGCATGCCCGCCGCACCGCCCAGCGCCCCGCCGATCAGAAACGTAATCACGATGATCGAATTGACGTTGACGCCCATCAGGCTGGCCGCCGATCGGTCCTGGGCCACGGCCCGGATGGCTCGGCCGACTTTGGTGGCATTGACCAGGTAATTCAACCCGACCAGCATCACGATGGCCACGACGATGACGACGATCGATTTCACCTGAATTTGAATGGGCACGTTGGTGCCGGGTGCGCTGAACACGATCGGCGTTTCAAGCGCCCGGATCGACGGGATGATCACGTCAAATTGGCCCGTCGTGATGCTGAGAATGAACCGGACCGCGTCCTGCAAGAAGAAGGATACGCCAATGGCCGAGATGAGCGGCACCAGGCGTGGCGCGCCGCGCAGGGGTCGATAGGCGACCCGCTCGACTGACACTGCCAGCCCGCCCGCGACGATCATGCCGGCCATAATCGCCAGGCTGATCACCAGGTATGGCATCAGACCGGTGAGGTTCGCCACATCTCCCTGGCTCTCCAGCAGCGCCAGTAATTGAATGCCGACGACGCCGCCGACCATAAAAATCTCGCTGTGCGCGAAGTTGATGAACTCGAGGACGCCGTAGACCATCGTGTAGCCCAGCGCGATCGAGGCGTACACAAATCCAAACGTGACGCCGTCCAGCAAGACTTTCGGTAAGGTTTCGAGGGTTCGCTGCAGCAGGTCGAACCCCGTCACGTTGCCGCGAAAAATTACCGCAGCGACGACGATGAAGATAGACAACACGCCGCCCGCGCCAACGATGAACGCCACGATCTGGCCGAGTGGCAGTAGAATGTATCGGTAGACAGGATTGGTGGACATTCGCGCGCGCGTCTCCCCGGCCCAGCCGATTAACAGAACCCCCTCTCGCCGCGAGGGAGAGGGGGTCCACTACTGATTCGAACCCGAGAGCTACTGGGTCTTTCCCGGTGAGGGGAAATCGAACTCGCCTACGATCTCGTTGGTGCCCCAATCCGCTGCCGTGGCCGCATTTACTTTGATGATAAAGTACTTGGCAACCGGCAAATCGCCAATGTCGTCAAAGGTAATCGTGCCCGTCAGGCCCTCATACGTCAACGCGCGGATCGCTTCAGCTACCTGCTGGCGGGTCGGCTTATTACCGCCGTTGGCATTGGCGGCGTTCTCGATCGCCTTCAGGCAGACGCCCGCCGAGTCGTACCCTTGCGCGGCGAACGGTTGCGGCCCTGCGCCAAACCTGGCCGTGAAGTCCTCAGCGAACTTGGCCGCCTTGGGATAGGCGCTGGCCGGGCCGGCGACCGTCGTATAGGCCATGCCGCCGTCGCGGATCAGCGCGTCGCCGGCGATGTTCGCCAGCTCGTTGGTGTCCATGCCGTCGGTGCCCAGGAAGGTGCCGGTGTAACCGGCGTCGCGCGCCTGCTTGAAGAACACGCCCGCCTGGTTGTAGATACCGCTGAAGAACAGGACGTCCGGGCTGGCTGCCAGCATCGGCGTGATGAAAGGTTCGAAGTTGGCGGTTTCCTCGGTGCCCTCGAAGCCCAGCACTTCCAGGCCGTCTTCATCAGCCGCCTCGCGGAAGAACTCGGCGACGCCCTGGCCGTAAGCCGTCTTATCGTGAATGATCCAAACCGACTCGGCGCCCAATTCCTCTAAGGCGTATTCTTCGGCGACCGGCGCCTGCACGTCATCGCGGCCAACCACGCGGTTCAATTCGGGATAGCCGCGCGTGGTGACGACCGGGTTGGTGTTGGCCGGGGAAACGAAGGCCAGACCTGCCGTGTGATACTCTTCTGAAGACGGGATCATCACACCTGAGTTCAGATGGCCTACGCCGCACAGAATATCGGGATCGGCGACGATGTTCTTGGCGTTGGCGACGCCGGTATCCGGGTTGGCTTGATCGTCATACGGAGCCAGCTCCACGGTGAAGCCCAGCGCGGTTAGCGGGCCACCCATCTGTTCGAGCGCCAGCTGCGCACCGTTCTTGATGTCGACGCCCAACACCGATTGGCCGCCGGAGAGCGGGCTTTGGGTAGCGACCTTGACGGTGCCCTTGGCGCCTTGAGCGCCGCCAGCCGGTGTCCCTCCCCCTGGCGCGGTCGTTGGGGCGGCTGCCGGCTGGCAGGCTGCTACCAGCAGCGCGCCCACCACCAGCAAGATCAGCATCTTTGCGTATGGGTGCTTCATTGACTTTCTCCTCCTCGAAAAAGTTTAGCGAAGCGGATCACGGCGGCGATAACGCGCTAGTACCCCGACCGCCTAATTCTGCGGGGTTGGGACGGCAGTTGCACTGCCGTCCGCCGCAGGCCCACGGGGCGGCTTCGCACTGCAACTGCGGCAGGAACTATGCAACTTCAAGTTGTCGAAGTACTAGGCGTGCGGGTTTCCAGCCCGACCTCTCGCCGGCTCGTTGGTGCGCGATATCGTGCGGAGTCAACCACCTCCTTAACAGTGGCCCTCGCTCAACGGGTGACGGAGCACGGCTTTGGCTATTATCCTGTTTTGAAACTCTGGGAATTGCCTCCCGGCTGTTGGGAGGCGAATTAGTGGCGTGATTCTATTATGCCTATGCGGGTTTGTCAAGCAAGTATCGACGCGCCGGCGGTTTTTCCCCCGATGCTATCTGTTCCGCCGCAGACCTGCACCCTGCAGGAGTGTCGGCGGTCGCCCTACCTGCCTGCCAAGAAAGGGCGGCAATTGTTAACGGTTCAGGCGCCTCAAACGGAAACTGCCCTACGCTTCGCGTGCGTCTTCAATCTCCAGCACCACCGGCTTGAGCGTTTCCAGCAGTCTCTCTTTATTTATGCCGGCGACTTTGATCATGACCTGGCGATTCGTCGAATCAGTGCCCTGGAACTGCACCAGCGCGATAATGTTGCCGCCAGCGGTCGCCACGGCCTGAGTGATCTTTGCCAGCTCGCCCGGTACTTCGGGCACCAGCGAGGTTATCCGCACGCCCTTTTCGCGTCCACCGAGCAGCTCCATGAAGGTTTTGAACAAATCGGTCTCGGTGATAATACCGACGACCGCACCCGTGTGCACGACGGGCAGACCGCCGATCTTGTTATCGACCATGATGCGCGCCGCATCTTCCAGCGGCGTATCCTCCGTTACCGTGATGACTTTCTTTGTCATCACATCTTCCACCTTGATCTTGCCGAGCAGATACGTGATTTCCCACACGCTCAGGCTGGTGGCCGGCGAGGGTGCAGCGTGCAACAAGTCTTTGTCGGAGACGATGCCGACCAACCGGCCGTGTTTGTCAACCACCGGCAGCCGGCGGATGTGTTCTTGCTTCATCAGGTTCAGCGCGTCGCTGATCGAGAGGTCCGGTGCGCTGAGTACCGGGTGACGAGACATGCGTTCTTTGACTAACATCGATTACCTCCGTGTATTCACGATCTTTCCAGCATTGACGCTGCTTCCGGGCAAGTGCGTGTCCGCTCCACGCCGCAGTAATAAGCTTCCCCGGCGCAGCTCCGGCACAGCACGGCGCCGTCGCGGATCACTTGGCGTTCGTTGATAATCTCTTCGCCACACGCCTCGCATAACGCCTTCATACCCGGCCGGCTGAGCAGCTGCTCGATCGGCGGCGCAAGCGCGATCGCCTGAACGCTCAACAATGCTTCATCGGGTATGCGCTGATAACCCAGCAACTGGGCTTCCCACAGGCTGCGCGCTTCCGGCGCGTAGCGGCGCGCCTCGTCGCGCGCTTCCAGCCGTGGCGCGATCCGCACGGCGCGGCCGATGTGTGTATCGACGAATGCGGCGGCGATCTTGCCGAAGTCCACGATGCGGAGCGTGCGCCGCCCGATCCGGCAACCGGTGGCAACCGACACGCCATCGGCAAAGCAGCCATCCGTCTCGACCAGCGTGAGGAGACGTTTATCGGTTTGAGGCAACATCAGGTCGAGTTCGCGCGCCGCGCGCAGACCCATCCGCACGCCAAGCACTTGCTTGGGGCACAAGCGGTTGGCGTGCAGCGCCGCCGATGCCTGGAGCAGTTCAACGAGTGAGGTCATTCTGGTCAGCCCCCGTCTCGATTACTCACTCACCTTACGCAGTTTGCTCCCCGACCGCGTCCCATAGGCGGTGCAGTGCTCCCGTCGCGGTCGGTTCGGCAACCACCAACGCCCGCGTGGACGCGGGCTTAGAGCAGGATTTGACCGGTGGCTGCGTAAGGTGAATGACTCATTCACTCGACGATGATTTCGTCCGCCACGTCGCGCTCGATCGACAACTCGGTGAAGCCGACCCGCAGCACGTAGGCGGGCTGGCGTTGTTCGAGCGTGATCTGGGCGCCGGGCGCGATGCCCAACAGGCTCAGGCGATTGAGACGCGCGGCGTTGCGTGTCTTGATCGAAACAACCGTGCCCGATTGACCGGGTCGCAACTCGCTCAAGCGGCGGGTCATAAGCGACGTGCTCCAGCCGGGCGCCGCTGCCCGATGCGTTCGAGCGTCCGGCGTAGAGTCGCGGCCAGCCCCGATTTCGATTCATCAACGACTTGATAGCCGCAATTCGGGCAACAGATAATGGCGCAACGCTTGTTAAAGGCGCACGACGTGTGACATCCGAGCTGTGTTTCATCGAATTCGTAACTGCACAATTGACAGCGCATTCCAACTCTCCCCGAAGACCTCGCAGGTTTCCAAAACCTGCGAGGTTTCAACTACACCACGATGTTCAAGCCCCGTAGCACGGCGTTTACAACGCCGCCGACGGCAAAAGCCAGCGGGAAGACGACGGCCGCCACACCTGCCGCGACGCGCCCGCCATACTCCTTGATGATCATCATCACGTTCGCGATGCACGGGATGAAGAGCGTGATGACGATCAGGCTGACGACGATCTGAGTTGAGTCCAGCTGCCCCGACAGCGCCAGCGCGAACAGCCCGGCCGCGCCGTAATCGCGGCGCAAGAAGCCGATGAGAAACGCGCCGGTCGCCTGCATCGGCAATCCTAATAAGCCGACGACGATCGGCGCAGCCAGTTGTTCGATCACGCCCAGCGCGCCCGTCTTATCGAGCGTGAACAAAATCAACGTGCCGAGGATGAACAGCGGCAGCACCTCTTTTAAATACCACTCCAGCCGGGCCAGCGTCTTGATCGCGATATTGCCGAGCTGGGGCCGGCGTAACGGCGGCAGTTCGAGGATAAAATCGCTGCGTTCGCCCGGCAACATGCGCGCGGCGAGGAAGCCCACGACCAGCATCGTCGCGGCGATGACGCCGACCCAGATCAGCACGCCGGTCGTACTCATCACCCCCAGCATGCCGAGAATGACGCCGAGCTGCGCAGAGCACGGCACGCCCAGCGCCAGCAGCAAGGTGACGAGGAGACGTTCCTTGCGCGTTTCGAGGATGCGCGTCGTCAGCGTCGCCATCGTATCGCAACCCAGGCCCAGCACCATCGGCAGCACCGCTTTGCCGTTCAGCCCCATCGTCTTGAAGGCGCGGTTGAGCATCACGGCCAGGCGCGGCAGGTAACCGGAATCTTCCAGGATAGCAAATGCCAGGAAGAAGGTCGTGACGATCGGCAGCACAATCGCCAGCCCGTATGACAGCGCCATGGTGATCAGGCCGTATTGCCCGACGAGCAGATCGTGGATGAGCGGCGCCGGCAGCAGCCCATCGACCAGGCGCGTCGCAAGCGGGTTGATCCACTCGCCGAACACGGTGCTTTCCATGAAATCGACCAGGCTGCCCGCGCCGAGCTCGCCAACGAACTTATACACGGTGAAGAGGACCGCCAGCAAGATCGGCCAGCCGATGATGGGGTGGGTTGCCCAATGCGCCAGCGTGTGCGCCCAGTCCCGACGCCGCCGGCCCGCCTGGCTCATCACGCCATCGAGTAACGCTTCGACTGCCCGCAGCCGTTGTCGGGTGATGACGACGCTGAACGGCAAATCGTATTGGGCGGCGAGCTCGTTCTGAAGGCCGGTCAACATTCCGTTCAAGCTGAACTGCATCCCCAGCTGGGCATCGCCGCCGAGCAACCAAAGGGCCACGGCCCGCCGATATCGCAGGTCGGCGGGAAGTTGCGTTTCGACCTGCGCGATGGCCGCCTCAAGCGCAGGGTCGTAGGGCGCTGGGAGCGTTGCCGGTCGTGCGCGCGCAATCGCATCGGATAAAGCGCCTAGCCCATCACCGCGAGTGGCGACAGTCTGAACAACTTCAATCCCCAACCGCTTTGAGAGCCGTTCGAGATCGATCTGTAAACCGTTGGCCTCTGCTTCGTCGGCCATATTGAGATCGAGTACCAGCGGCAAACCCAGCTCGGCCAGTTGTAGTGTGAGCAGCAGTGCGCGGCGCAAGTTCTTAGCGTCGGCTACCTGAACCACGGCCTGAGCTTGGCGGCTCTCGTCCAGGAGCACCTGGCGCGCAACCCGTTCGTCATCGCTGCTGCCGTTTAACGTGTTAAGCCCAGGCGTGTCGATGACAGGCGTGCCATCGGGCAGCGACCCACGCGTCAGCTCGACGGTGGTGCCGGGATAATTGGCGACGGTCACGTAATGGCCGGTCAGCTTGCCGAAGATGACCGATTTGCCGACGTTGGGGTTGCCGATCAGGATAATCGGGGACGCGGTGGTGAGTAGGGGGCCGGAGTTCGTATGGCAGTCCATGTTACGCATTCTGGCAGGTTGTGGCCGGGACAGCAAGTGACAAATGCGACGCCTTTTGTCTGATATATCTCCATGAAACAAAGAAGGCCAGCCGCGCACTAGCGCAGCTGGCCTTCATCCTGGCTCAAACGTTATTTACTTGGTTTTCACCTTGATGGACTTGGGTTTGACTTCCTCGGCCTTGGGTAGGGTTAGGGTCAGAAGGCCGTTCTCAAATTCGGCCTTGGCCTTGTCGGCCACAACCTGCGTTGGCAGCGTCAAGGTGCGCTCAAACGCGCCGTAGCGCCGTTCCTGCCGCAGGTAGTTCGCGTTTTCCGACTTTTGCTCGGACTTGAACTCGCCCTGGAGCGTCAGTCTGTCACCGGTAAGGCTGATGTCGATATCCTCAGGCTTGATACCCGGCACAGCCGCTTTGACGATGACGTCGTCCTTAGTCTCCATCACGTCGACGGCCAACGTTGCCGTCTCGCCCAGCAGCGGCCAGCCTGCCGGTCGAACAAACGACTCCTCGAACAGGTGATTCATCGCGTCACGCAAGCTGACCATGTCGCGAACCGGATCCCACCGTACGATACCATTAGCCATAGTTCACCTCCTGCTTGTTGCTTACTTTGTCGACGGCCATAGTATAAACCGGGCGTGTTAGATAAACGCTAATGGAGTATTGGAACAAAATAAGAAACCGGGTTTCTCCTCGATCGAGAAACCCGGTTTCTATCTTGCGCCTTTTCAACGGCGCCGGTCGCCTGCTAGGATCGAAACGTAATAGAGCAGGGTCATCAACGTTTGCGCCAACGCAGCAATGTAGGTGAGCGCGGCCGCGTTCAACACACTGCGTGCGCCGCTTTCCTCTTCAGTGTTCGTCACCAGGCCGTCGTTGCGCAGCATGGCTATCGCGCGGGAGGAAGCGTTCAGTTCGACGGGCAGTGTGACCAAGGCAAACAACGCTGTGCCGCCGAAGAAGAATACGCCCAGCCAGGCCAGCTCGGTGCTGCGGATCAGCAGGCCGATGAAAAACAGCAGCGGGCCAACCCACGAGCTGAGCTGAATCGCCGGCACGATTGCCCCGCGAAACTTGAGCGGGGCGTAAGCGACCGCATCCTGCACGGCGTGCCCCACCTCGTGGGCGACGATCGCCAGCGAGGCGACCGAGCGCGAGTTCGCCACGCCTTGCGAGAGGCGCAGGGTCCGGGTGCGCGGATCGTAGTGGTCGGTCAACTCGCCCGGCGCCCCCTCGATAGCGACGTCTCCCAGCTGGTTCGAGCTAAGCAGGTACCGGGCCGCATCCAGGCCGCTCAGTCCGCGCGCGTTGGCAACCTTCAGCCATTTGCTGTACGCGCCGCGCACTTTCATTTGCGCGTAGAACGCCAGCAAGAGGGCTGGCAGGACGAAGACAAAATACATCGGATCGAAGAACATGGCGATAACCTCCTGCTGAGATCAAACCAGCGAGTGATCAGCGACGAAGGACGAATCCTACTTCTTGGGTCAATTCGTCCTTCGTCGGTCTTGAGGGTCGAGTGTGTAACTCCGGCTCGCTCGAAAGTTGAGCAGATTATATCAGCGATTGGCCGGGTTGGCTGCCTTATACCTGACGGAATTCGCCCTCGACTACGTCTTCGCCTTCCCCGTGGCCGTTGCCTGGCTGACTGGGGCCATCGGGTTGAGCCTGATACGCGCCCGGGCCGATCGCCAGCGCCGCCTGCTGCACCTCGCCGATCAGCCGGCGGATCTGGCCGGTATCGTTGCCAGCCATCGCCGCGCGCAGCTCCACAATCTTAGCCTCGACGCGCTGCCGATCGGTTTCGGATACCCGATCGCCGAGGTCGCGCAGGCTCTTTTCGGCCTGGTAGATCACGGTATCGGCTTCGTTGCGCGCCTGGACCAGCTCGGCCCGTCGCCGGTCTTCCGACGCGTTCCGCTGCGCATCCTGCACCATACGTTCGACATCGGACTTGTCGAGGTTGGTGGAAGCCGTGATGACGATCTTCTGCTCCTTACCACTGGCTTTATCTCGCGCCGATACGTTCAGAATGCCGTTGGCGTCGATGTCGAACGTCACGTCGATCTGCGGTGCGCCACGCGGCGCGGGCGGGATGCCCTCCAGCCGGAAGCGGCCAAGTGTCATATTGTCGGCGGCCATCGGCCGCTCGCCTTGCAGCACGTGGATGTCGACCGCGGTCTGACTGTCGTCCGCCGTGCTGAACACCTCGCTCTTCTTGTAGGGCACGGTCGTGTTGCGCGGAATCAGCGGGGTCATCACCCCGCCCAACGTCTCCACACCCAGTGAGAGCGGTGTGACGTCGAGCAGCAGCATGTCCTTCACTTCGCCGGCCAGCACGCCGGCCTGGATCGCCGCACCCACGGCGACCACTTCATCGGGATTGACGCTCTTGTTCGGTTCCTTCCCGCCGGTCAGTTCGCGCACCAACTGCTGAACCATCGGCATGCGCGTCGCGCCGCCGACCAGCACCACTTCGTCGACGGCGTTCGGCGCGAGCTTGGCATCGTTCAGCGCTTGCTCGAACGGCGTGCGCAGCCGCTTGACGAGATGCTGGCTGATCTGCTCGAACTTCGCACGAGTGAGTTTGACTTGCAAGTGCTTCGGACCGGAGGCATCGGCCGTGATAAACGGCAAGCTGATCTCGGTCTCCAGCGCGCTCGACAGCTCGATCTTCGCCTTCTCGGCGGCCTCGCGCAGACGCTGCAATGCTTGCCGATCCTGGCGCAGGTCGATGCCCTGCTCGCGCTTGAACTCGTCGGCGACGTAATCCAGGATCACTTGATCCCAATCGTCGCCGCCCAGATGGGTATCGCCGCTGGTCGACCGGACTTCGACGACGCCTTCGCCAACGTCCAGCAGTGATACATCGAACGTACCGCCGCCCAGGTCGAACACCAGGATGGTCTCGTCCTTTTTCTTATCCAGGCCATAGGCCAGCGCTGCGGCCGTCGGCTCGTTGATGATCCGCAGCACTTCCAGCCCGGCGATCTTGCCGGCGTCCTTCGTCGCCTGGCGTTGCGCGTCATTGAAGTAGGCCGGCACTGTAATCACGGCCGGGTTGACCGGCTCGCCTAGATAAGCTTCCGTATCCCGCTTGAGCTTCTGCAAGATCATCGCCGAGATTTCCTGCGGTGTGTAGTCTTTGCCCGTCTGAGGAATGTGCACGCGCGCATCGCCGTTCGACCCGGCCACGATTTTATACGAGACTTTTTCATGCTGGACGTCTTCATAGCGCTGGCCCATAAAGCGCTTGATGCTATAGATCGTGTTTTCCGGGTTGATCACCGCCTGGCGTTTGGCCGTCTGGCCGACCAGTCGTTCGCCGTTCTTGGCAAACGCCACAACTGATGGGAGCAGCCGGCTGCCTTCAGCCGTTGTCACGACGACCGGCTCACCACCCTCCAGCACAGCTGCCACGGAGTTCGTGGTGCCCAAGTCGATTCCTACAATTTTCGCCATCTCCTTATCCCCTTTCGCTCAATAAACCTCTGGACAAAATACAGGCAGCCTTCGCGTTTTGAAGGCTGCCTGTATTTTAGTGACCTGGCGTTAGATCGTTATTAGACTTGTATTAGAGCCATATTAGGCTTTATCGGAAATAGGAGCATAGCCCCCTGCTTGCGCCCCCTTGTGGGGTTGTGGGCGTCGAAATCGTGCGAGAACGCGCACGAGGCGCTATGCTACGCTGTTATTTCCGATAGAGTCTATTATACTGCGCGGTCATAGGCTGCGTTTTTGCTGCGCCCAGCCCGCGTCCGCGCGCCCGTTGGGGCATTCGTTGTTTTTCCATTCTTCTTTCGGCGTTGCGTTTTGAGGGGCGGGAGTTCGGCGCCATACATTTCTCGTTCCTTCTCCTTTCGAAACGCGCACGCCCGCCGAAAGGCTTCTTCTTTTCCGTATTTTCTAATGGAAAAGGTCGTGCGGTGCAGCAGCCCGGAGGCGGGACGCCACGTCACTTCATACACGGGACTGACCTTGCGGCCATCGCGCGTCCTGGCTTTGGTCGTGCGCCGCACTCCGATGACGCCGGTACGATTGCGCGGACTGGCCGCCACCACACTGCGCTCGGTACGGGGTTTGCCTAGCGCGCGTTCCGTGTCATCGCGCCAGGCTAGTGCGGCTTTCAAGGCTAGCCGTTTGCCGCGATGGCTGGCATCGCTGAAGAAGTGCGAGTGGATTTTCCCCTTGAACGCGACGCGGACATACCAGCCGTGCGTGTTCTTCTGGGAATGGTCCATGCGTGAGATGCTTTTGTGTTTCCGAGTAGTCATGACGCTCCTCCTGTTAGATGATATTACCGACCGCCTGAAGCGGGCCAACGGCAGGCGCATCAGCCGACGCCGTTTTGCGCCACGAACCTTTGCCGCCAAACGATAACAGCCCTCGCGTTACATTGTTAGCCGGACTGGATTGCCGGCGAGTATACTCCACCCAGAGTTGCAACACAAGCGCCAGACCCTAATGTCCTGAATGATTCGCTCGTAGCGATAATACGCCAATGCGCTGGGGTCGAGCTGTGTTTGACCATAACCCCGGTAGAATAGGGTCTCTTCTTCTTGTGCGGTATGCCCGGCAAACCCCTGACCACCGCCGATGAACATCAAATCGCGCTCTTTGGGCGCCAGCATGGGATTATCCCAATCGACAATGTAGAGCGCGTCGTTAGCATCAATCAGGATGTTGCCGGCGTGAACATCAGAATGACACAAAACGAATTCCGGAGAGCGCGCCTGAAACGCCTGAGCGAGCCGTTCCGCGCGCCCGGCAAGATTGAGAATCTCGTCGCGTCTGGCCTTCAAGAACATAGCCAGCTTGACTGCAAGGGGATCATCTAAAGCGTCATCCTCCACATTCTCCAGGAACGTTTTTACGCTTTCGCGCCATTGTGGAGAATACGCCTCTTGCGGTAGGCCTCTCGCGAGCATGGGCGGCACGACCGCCGTGTGAATGCGTTTGAGGGCAGCGCCAAAATCGCGCCAGTGACGCTCCGACAAGTCAACCTCATAACCATTGCGACCTTCAACAAAAGGGTAAAGCATCAACCTGAAGGCGTCCAGGCTTGCCCAGAGTTGCCCTGTCAGGGTCGCCCGCGGAGCGATGATTTGCATGATGCCCTGGTCGCTGAGGCATTTGGGTAACGTCACGGATGTTTCGTCAAAGATGCCTCGTCTCAACTTGACAAAGTACGGCTTGTCATCGTCTGCGACGGCGCGATAGACAGCCGTATTCCGATCGGCTCCGAGAGGAAGAAAGGCAAGGTGGACGACCCGCAATCCATATTCCTGCTGTAGACCCGCGATAATTCTTTCGTCTGGGAGATCAGGTTTTTCAAGCACGGGTAGGCGCCTTGTCTGCGAAACGATCAAGGAGTTGCCGGTCGAAGGGTTTGTGCTGAAGTTCGTGGAAGAACTTCTGGGCGTACTCCTCGGCGACTTGATCGTAGCCTACACGCTTGGCTCTGGGCTTGCTCCGTGAGCGGTCTCAATCTGCCGTTCCCGGTCAATCAGATAAGCCAGATGTTCTAACAGCCGGTTCCACGGTTCAAACTCAAGCCCAAAATCCCGCTTCATGTCCGAGACATCCCAGACTAATCCCTCCGCCTCCCAGCCTTTGTCTTCAACCTGGATCGGGCTCCGCGAGCGGCATTTCTCTATCGCGGCTTGTGCTAGCGCCTGCCAGGAAACCCACTGCTTAGAAAGGCCAAAGTAAGTCTTCCGGTTGACCGCACTGTGTAAGACGGCCAGGTAGAGCCGGGCCAAATCGCCGGCCCAGATGAATTGCGTGCCGTCATGCTTGATCACGGAAAGCGGTTGGTCATGCAAGGCAGCCCTGACGAGGTCATACAACCGGCGATCGCTTTGCATGCTGGCGCCCGCCGCCACGGGATTGCCAAACGTGTAACCGGGCCGAATGATATTGATACGCATGGAGGCCCGATACGATTGCGCCAGGAGATAGTTCTCGCTGGCGGCTTTGGTCGCGCCATAAAAGGTGGCGGGTTGCTGTGGGGTCTGGAGCGTAACCTGTTTGCTCAGTGGATCGGCGTGGTGTTCAGCGGCCAAGTACAGACTATCGTGGACGGCGGTCGAGGAGGTATAGATCAGTTGTTTGACATTGGCCTTGGCGGCGACATCGGCCAGGAAGACGGTGGGGCCGGTATCGGCGTTCAGGACTTCCCAGCCAGTGGCCTGGGTGTAATTCAAGGCGACAAGGATACAGGCCTCATGCCCCGCCACGATGTCCTTGAGTAACAAGGTGTCGGTGAGGTCGCCTGCGACGATGTCGAGTTGGGAGATGTTCGTGAGCGCAGGGACTTTGTTCGGATTGCGCGCTAAGAGGGTGACCTGGTGTCCGTGTTTGACCAATTCCAGGGCGACATAGGAGCCGATAAAGCCGGTGCCACCTGTCAAGAAGACCTTCATGTTGTTCCTCTTGTAAGCGCTTGGGCGCTTTGCCTCTTCATAGGCAAGGTGCGCTGGAAAGCCCAAACAACAGCAGGCCGGGTGCGACTACCGGCAAGTGTACTTCACCTACAGACGCGACACAAGCGCCAGGATACTTGGGGTGCGTTTCAGATCGGGGGCAAACATAAAGCGCGCCTCGTGTTTTCGCCGCAGGCCCGCACCCCGCAGGGGTGTCAGCCGCCGCCCTTCATCTCTTTTCGGGTCGGATACCCCGCGACCTACCGCGCGGGTAGTTCATTGTAGTCGCGTGCTGTGGTTGATGGCGCCGAACGGCCTATCGGCACGGTAGGTGACTGCGCGTGCTCGAGGTACAGCGTCGAGCACGACCGTGCGGCTTGCGACTCTCCTGCCGCTGCCTTACTCAAAAAGAAGCGATCGCCGCCTGGAGGTCATCGTGAATCTCCAAGAAGATATCGAAACCGGTCATCACCAACACGCGGCGCACCTGAGCAGCCGGGTTCAACAACTTGACATGCAAGGACTTGAACGGGTGGTCCGCCGGCGGGTTGGCGCGCGTCGCGCCGATTTCTCGGGAGGAGCGATCCGTGAAGGAGGCGTAGATCGAATGCAGGGCGCTGAGTCCGGCGCTGGTGATGGACTCGACGGCGGTCAGGTCGATGAGCAGATAGCGCGCGCCGCCGTCGAAAGCGTTTTGGGCCATCTGCTTCAATTCCGACGCCGTATCCAGGCTGATCTGACCGGCCAGGTGCAAAACTGCGATAGGGACGCGGCCGTGTGCTTGCGCGAGAGAGGCGTTCATCCTGATTGCTCACCAAGGCTATGGGAAGTGTACTCTACCCACCGCTACGACACAAGCGCCAGACCTTTCCAAACGCCGCGCGGTCGGTGGCCTGCCACCTGCCCCGCCGACCCTGCGCCGAAGGCGCGAGGGCAGGCGGCAGGGGTTGCCGGGCGCAGGTCGAAGCGGGTCGGGGGTTTGGGGGCTGAAGTTGTCATCCGTGCGAAACCGATGGTGTTGAGGGTGTGCCATTATGCACTGCCGAACGGTCGAGAGAAGCCGCCACCGGGTCAGGCGGTTTTCTTCATGGCGTCCTCCGGTAGTTGAGCAGCTGAACCGATAATCTGACTTCAGGTCAGATAATCGAAACAGCGCTTTTTTTGAACCACCAGAGAAACAAGCCTTGTGTGCTGCGGTAGGGGGCGCCAGCGGTTGGTTGTATTACCGGAGGCCGCACGGCTCGTGGAATCGGGTAGCCTTGCGGTCTCCGGTTGAGAAAAGTCGGGGTGCCGGGACTTGAACCCGGGGCCTCACGGACCCGAACCGTGCGCGCTACCGGACTGCGCTACACCCCGATTACGTCGCGGCTTTCACTGCCTCTTCGGGTGAACCGGCGACCGAGGCGGATTATACTCGATCCCGATCAACTACGCAAGGCACTTTTGCGGATTGCCGCATCCGTGTACTTGCGTCCGACTCGACGCTCAATCATAATAGCGTCATGTCCACCACCAGCCTCATACTGCTCCTCTTCGCTGCCGTGCTGCACGCAATTGCAAACGCCCTGATCAAACAAGCTCGCGACAAGTTGGCTTTCACCTGGTGGACGTTGGGCGTGTCGAGTATCCTCGGCCTGCCGATCTGGTTATCGCTGAGGGATGTTAACCCTGACGGCTGGCCGGTTGTGCTGTTCAGCGGTGTGCTCGAAGCCGTCTATTTCATCGCGCTGACCCGCGCCTACTCGCACGGCGACCTCTCGCAGGTCTATCCAATCGCGCGTGGCTCAGCGCCTCTGTTCACCACCCTGTGGGCCATAGCGTTCTTGAGCGAGCGCCCGTCGACCACGGGCTTTCTTGGAATTCTGTCGGTGGTGATCGGGTTGTATGTGATCAACCTGCGCTCACTGGCCGATTGGAATCAACCTCTGCTTGGCTTCAAAAGTCCGGCGACACGTTGGGCTGTGTTGACCGGCGTGCTCATCTCGGCCTACTCGACTGTCGATAAGGTCGGCATGCGCTATTTCGATCCGTTCACCTATCTCTATTTGATCCTGTTCGTCGGCTGGCTCGCGCTGACGCCGCAATGGCTGATCGCCGAGCGGCGTGCGGCGCTGTTTGCTGAAGTCCAGCCTGCTTCGGATACGCTGCCGATGCCGCTCGACGGCATCCATCTCGGCTGGTGGTTCAAGACGCACCCAGGGGCGGTAATCGGCGCGGGCGCACTGTTTGGACTCTCCGCTTATGTGCTGGTGCTGACTGCGCTGCAGCTGAGCGCGGTCAGCTACGTTAGCTCGGTGCGCGAGATCAGCGTCGTGATCGGCGCGTGGATCGGGATCAGGTTTATGGACGAGTCGGGCGGGGCGCTGCGGGTGCTTGCCTCGCTGTTTGTTGTGACGGGGGTTTTGCTGATCGCTTTCGGCGGTTGACAGATCCGGTCGACCGCAGTAACATATAAGCGTTTATTTATGCATCCGAGGGTTGTGATGAGCGGGCGATCGGCCACACCTAACCAGGCCAAGACCCTGCGCGATCTGGCGCAACACTTTTACGCGCTCAAGGACGTGTTGCGGCTTGAAATGATCGCGTTGTTGGCCGATCGTCGCGAATGTACCGTGAACGAGATGGCGGCGGCCTTGAAGAAGAGCCAGCCGCTGGTGTCGTGGCATTTGCGGCGGTTGAAAACTGCCGGGGTGGTTCGCATTCGGCGCGCCGGGCGCGAGGTCTACTGCTCACTCGATCGGGACGCGCTCGTTCGATCTCAGCAAGCCTTCCTCGACCTGCTCGGACCCTCGTGAGCCTGTCGGCGCGTTTCTCGAAGGACATCTGGTTCCAGGCGCAAAACTCAAACTCTCAACTTTAACTCCCAACTCTAACTCACTCAAGGAGTCGATTCATGGCGAAGAAGTCTTCCAGTAAAAAAGTGCGCGTCGCGATCATCGGTGTAGGCAACTGTGCCTCGTCGCTCGTGCAGGGGGTGGAATACTACAAGCAGGCGCAGGACGATATGCAGATTCCTGGCTTGATGCACGTGCGATTGGGCGGCTACCATATCCGCGATATCGAATTCACCTGTGGCATCGACATCGACGTGAACAAAGTGGGCAAAGACCTGTGCGAGGCGATCTTCACCGCGCCGAACAACACGTACAAATTTGCGGATGTGCCGACTCTCAACGCGCCCGTGTACCGGGGCATGACGCACGATGGCCTGGGCAAGTACCTCTCGAAGATCATCACGAAGGCGCCTGGCCCCACCGCTGACATCGTGCAGATTCTAAAAGAGACCAAGACCGACGTGGTCGTCTCGTACCTGCCGGTGGGCAGCGAGGAAGCGACCAAGTGGTACGTCGAGCAAATCCTCGATGCCGGCTGCGCGTTCGTCAACTGTATCCCGGTGTTCATCGCGCGCGAGAAATATTGGCAGAAGCGCTTCGAAGACGCCGGCCTGCCCGTCATCGGCGACGATATCAAGAGCCAGGTCGGGGCGACGATCACGCATCGGGTGTTGACGCGCCTGTTTGAAGATCGCGGCGTGCGCCTCGATCGGACTTATCAGTTGAACTTCGGCGGCAACACCGACTTCCTCAATATGCTGGAACGCGAGCGGCTGGAGTCCAAGAAGATCAGCAAGACGAACGCCGTCACCAGCCAGTTGTCGCGCGAGTTGCCGGAAATGGATGTGCACGTCGGTCCCAGCGATTACGTGCCGTGGTTGAGCGATCGCAAATGGTGCTATATTCGCATGGAGGGCACGACGTTCGGCGACGTACCGCTCAACCTGGAGCTGAAGCTGGAAGTGTGGGATAGCCCCAACTCGGCGGGCGTGGTGATCGACGCCGTGCGCTGCGCCAAGCTGGCGCTGGAGCGCGGGTTGAAGGGCGCGCTGATTGCGCCGTCATCCTACTTCATGAAGTCGCCGCCCAAGCAGTATACCGACGACAAGGCGCACCAGCTGGTGGAAGATTTCATCGCAGGCAAGTGAGGCGTGATCCGTGAAGCGCTCTTCACGTCTTACGTTTCAAATGAGTGGAGCAGTTCCATGAATTCGAGTTCACGTTCCTCGGCGCGTCCCACCGTCACCGATCGCGCGCGCCGCTTCTTCGCCTGGTTCATCAATCCGATGGCCGACGCGCTGATGCATCTGGGCTTGACGCCGAACACGCTCACGTGCCTGGGCTTCCTGGCAAATGTAGGCGTTGGTTTGCTCGCCGCGACCGGGAATTTGATTGTAGCGGGCCTCGTCTTCTTCGTGTCCGGCCTGTTCGATGGCCTGGATGGGGCGCTGGCCCGGCGCATCGGCGTGACCAGCAAGTTCGGCGCGTTCCTCGATTCGACGCTCGATCGATACTCCGAAGCGTTCGTGTTGTTCGGTGTGTTCATTTATAGCGGCGATCGCGGCCTGGTGTTGGAAGAGCGCCTGGTGTACGCCACGCTCGTCGGCTCGCTGCTCATCAGCTACACGCGCGCTCGAGCCGAAGGCTTAGGGCTTGACTGCAAGATCGGATTGCTCACCCGGTTCGAACGGTTTTTCCTTATGGCGGGCATGTTGATCTTACAGCAAGTTACGGTTGGGTTACTGATCCTGTCCATCCTCACACATCTCACCGCAATTCAGCGTATCATACACGTGTGGCGCGCAACGCGCTCGGTGCAGGTTCGGTCGCGCGAATAAACCTTGCGCAAACGTCTCCCGTACCGGGGGGGTATTGTGTGCCCTCGGTGGCGCTGATATAATCTCCTGCACTGAGTTATACAGTGATATCGACCATGATCGAAGCCGAGAACCTGAGCAAAGCCTTCAGCGATTTCGTCGCCGTCGACGGAGTTTCACTTCAGGTTGAACCGGGTCAGGTCGTGGCGCTGCTGGGGCCGAACGGCGCCGGCAAGACGACGACGGTGCGCGTGCTGGCGGCGCTGTTGTCGCCAACTTCAGGTCGGGCCAGGGTCGCCGGCTTCGACGTGGTCCGGCATCCGATCGAGGTGCGCCGCCGTGTCGGCGTGCTCACCGAAGCGCCCGGCCTGTATCTGCGCTCGACCGCGCGCGAGTATCTCGACTTCTTCGGATCGGCGTATGGCATGCCGGCCGCGCGGCGCGGCCGGCGCGCGGCCCTGTTGTTATCCCGCTTCGGTATGGCGGGCGATGCCGATCGCCGGTTGAGCCAGTTCTCCAAAGGTATGCAGCAGAAGCTGGCTTTAATTCGATGCATGCTGCACGATCCCCCCGTGCTGCTGTTAGACGAACCCACCTCGGCCATGGACCCGCAAAGCGCGCGCATCGTCCGCGATGCGTTGCTGGAATTGAAGACCGATGCGCGCGCCATCATCTTGTGCACGCATAACCTGACCGAAGCGGAAGAAATTGCCGATCAGATCGCGATCATTCGGCGCGGGCGCATCATCGCGTTGGGCGCGCCGGTCGAATTGAAGCAACGCTTACTCGGCCCGCCGCTCATGGAGCTGCGCCTGGTGCAACCGGCGAACGGGTTGTTCACGGAGCTGCAAACACACTTGGACGTGGAAGCCGTGGGCGAGACGTGGATTCGATTCCGCACCACGGAACCGGAACTGGAAAACCCGCGCCTGTTGCGCTGGCTGGCCCAGCGGCAGGTGGACGTGCTGAGCCTCAGCGAAGTGCCCCGGCGCCTCGAAGACGTGTACCTGAATGTGGTGAAGTGATGGCGACTGCGTCGATTTCGTTCGAGCCGCAACGCTCATGGCTGGCCGGTGTGCTGACGGTGACGCGCCGCGAACTGCGCGATACGCTGCGCGATTGGCGCATCGTCTTGCCCATCATCTTGCTCACGCTCGTGTTCCCGGTGATCATGAACTTCACCGCGGGCGCGGCGCAGGACTTTGTGCAACAGTACGGCGCACAGCTCGTCGGCGAGCGGCTCATCCCGTTCTTGCTCATGATCGTGGGCTTCTTCCCCATCTCGTTCTCGCTCGTCGTTGCGCTCGAAACGTTCGTCGGCGAGCGCGAGCGCAAGAGCATCGAGGCGTTGCTATGCACGCCGCTGTCGAACGGCCAATTGTACCTGGGCAAGATGCTGGCGGCGATGATCCCGCCGTTAGCCGCCGCCTACCTCGGCATTGCCGTATACCTGGCCGGCCTGGCGGTCTTTCGCCAGTGGTACGCGCCGCCGCAATTGCTGCTCCAGATCGTCCTGCTCACGACCTGCGAGGCGATCGTGATGGTATCGGGCGCAGTCGTGATCTCCAGCCAGACGACCAGCACGCGCGCGGCCAATCTGCTGGCGTCGTTCATCATCGTGCCGATGGCGCTCCTGGTGCAGGCGGAGAGCCTGATCATGTTTTGGGGGCGCTATGACATCTTATGGATGTTCGTCCTCGCGCTGCTCGTCGTCGATTTGCTGCTGATTCGCATGGGCGTGAAGTTGTTCGATCGTGAGGAGCTGCTGGGCCGCGAGTTCGATACGATCAACATCAAAGCGCGCTGGCGCACCTTCGCACGCTTTTTCAAGCAGGGCGATCCCAGAACTCAGGCGGGGCGCTTCAGCGTGTGGCGCGTGTATCGCCAGGATGTGCCTAGGATTGTCGGTCGGGCGAGCTATGCGACCTGGACGGTGCTGGCTGCGACCGTGATCGGTATCGCTGCCGGCTGGCTCTTCGCGCAAGCGCACCCGGTCACGGTTGGCCCTGAAATCAGTGGTTCCTCCATCTCGAGAGTGCCCTTCCAGTATATTTTGCTCAACAACCTGCGCACGGTTGTGTTGTCGGGGTTGGTCGGAGTTTTCACCTTCGGCGTGATCCCGACGGTTGTGCCGCTCGTCAACAGCGCGCTGGTGGTGTTTGTGGTGATCCGCGCCGCAACCGCCGGTGGACAGCATCCGCTGGCGCTGTTTGCCGCGGGCATTTTGCCGCACGGCATTTTCGAACTCACCGGGGTGTGGCTGGCGTCGATCTTGGCGCTGCGCCTGGGTGCGGCGTTGATCGCGCGCCAGCCGCGCCTGACGTTGGGCGAAAGTTGGCTCCTGGCGCTGGCCGATTACGTGAAAGTGCTGATCTTTGTCGTTGTGCCGCTCCTGGTTGTCGCGGCGCTGATTGAAGCGAATATTACACCCGACTTGCTGACCGCAATACTGAACCGTTGAGGGAGAAGGGCTGAGCGAGCATGGCGCGACTCGTTTTATTGGGGACAGCGGCCGCCGTCCCGGATGCGTCTCACGAGAACACCTACATTGTGTTGGAAGGCCCCAGCGGGTCGATCATGATCGATTGCGGCGGTGGGCCGATCGGCCGGCTGGAGCAGGCGGGGGTGCCGCATCTGAGCCTGCGCTCGGTGATTATCACCCACATTCACCCGGATCACGCGTATGGATTTCCGCTGTTGCTGATGGGGTTGTGGTTGCTGGGGCGCACTGCTCGGCTGCAGGTGCATGCGCTCGACAACGTCGCGGCCCGGCTGCGGGCGGTGATGGATGCTTACGAGTGGCGCGAATGGCCGCGCTTTTATCCGGTCCAGTTTGAGCCAATCGAGGATCGAGTTGGCGCGCCCGTGTTGGACAATGGCGACTTCCGCATCACCGCTGCGCGCAACGAGCACATGGTGCCGACGCTCGCCTTGCGCATCGAGAACAAGGCCAATGGTTACGTGGTGGCCTATTCGAGCGACACCGCGCCGTGTGCGGCGGTGGTCGAACTGGCGCGCGGCGCAGACTTATTGATCCACGAAGCAGCGGGCGCCACGCCCGGCCATTCGAGCGCTGCGATGGCCGGTGAAGTTGCGCGCGAGGCGGACGTCAAGAAACTCGTGCTGGTTCACTACCAGGTTACCGCCGATCCGGATGCGCTGGCGGCCGAGGCCCAGGCGGCGTTTGGCCGGCCGGTGGAAGTGGCGCAGGATATGGCGGAGTACATGATTTAGAAACCCGGTTTCTCGGTTCACCGGCCTCGATACTGCCGGGCGTACTCCAGGTAACGCTGCGCCGTCCGGCGCACCGATTCAAGCTCCTCATCGGTCACTTCGCGCACGACCCGTCCCGGTAGCCCCAACACCAACGATCGCGGCGGGACGACCGTCCCGCCGGTCACCAGCGCCCCGGCCCCAATAATGCTCTCGCGCCCGATGCGCGCACCCGTCAAGACCAGAGCTCCCATCCCGATCAAGACATCGTCTTCCACCACGCAACCGTGAACCACGGCGCGATGAGCCACCGTGACGCCGTCGCCGATCAGGGTGGGCGATCCCGCGTCGACGTGCACGATGCAGCCATCCTGCAGGTTCGAGCGCCGGCCAATGACGATCCGGTCGGTGTCGCCGCGCAAGATCGAGCCGAACCAAACACTGGATTCAGCCCCGATGCTGACCTGGCCGACGATGTCCGCGCTTGGCGCGATAAAAACATCGGGCGCAATCAGTTCGGGATGCCGCGAATTGTCCAAGTTTCCTCTCCTTCAGTGCAGACTGTGGCCCTGCGGAAGCTATTGTACCATGCGTTTGCCGCGCCAAACCGATATGTGGTACAATCCTTTCAACGTTTAACAGCCGAGTGGCTGCGGACTTCCGTATCTGTCACTATCGCGCTCGATGTTTGGAGAATAGCTATGGGACAAAGCGACCGAGAGGACCCGTTTGACCGCATGCGGGCGCGGATCGACCTGATGTATCAGGACCTGGTCGGGCCGGCGCGTTGGGTAGTCATGCAGCATACGCATGCCTGGCGACCGCCTACGGACGTATTTGAGACCGATGAAGCGGTCATCATCCGGATCGAGGTGGCCGGAATGCGGGAGACCGACTTCAACGTCGTGCTGTCCGATCAGTTGCTTGTCGTGACAGGTTTTCGCCAAGACCCTTCGCCCAAAGTCGCCTATCATCAGATGGAAGTTCGTTACGGCGAGTTTCGCGTCGAGGTGTTTCTGCACTGGGCCATCGGCGAAGCGGGTATCCAGGCCGTGTACGACAACGGTTTTCTACAGGTGATCCTGCCCAAAGCGCGCAAACGGCAGATCCCCATCGCTGAAGTCGGAAGTTGAACAGTGTGCGTTGCGCCGGACCTGCGCCGGCCTTCGGCTGAATCATCAGAGACGTCGAGTTTGCAATGAGTGAAATGGAGTTTCCCTTGGACGGAAGCCAGTTGTTCCGCGCCGACGCCGTCGGCGCGATGCTGGCGCAACAGGAAGAGGCTAACGCCAAGTTTGAACTAGATGAAGATCGCCTAGAAATACCGGATGAACTCCCCATCCTGCCGCTGCGTGGCATGGTCGTCTACCCGGTCACGGCGGTTCCCCTCACTGTCGGCCAGCCGCGATCGGTCCGACTGATCGATGAAGCGGTGGTCGAGAAAAAACTCGTCGGTCTAGTTGCCAGCAAAGACCCTGCCATCGAGGAGCCTACGGCGGACGATTGCTACCGCATCGGCACGATCGCCACGGTGCAGCGCCTGGCGCGTATGCCCGATGGCACGATCCGCCTGCTGGTGATGGGCCTCGAACGCATCCGTATTGAAGAATATACCACGACCCAACCTTATCTCAAGGCGCGCGTCGTGCGTGCGCCGGAAGCGGTCGATCGGAGCGTCGAGCTCGAAGCCCTGCGCCGCAAAGTGATCGAGCTGTTCACACGCCTGATCGAACTGATTCCGGGCATCCCCGGCGAAGTCGGGCAAATGGCTTCGTCGATTGAGGACCCGCGCCAGCTGGCGTATGCCATCGCCACCTACATCCACATCGATTTGGAGGATGCGCAAGCGATTCTCGAACTCGACCAGGTCTCCGAGAAGCTGCGCCGGATCGTCTCGCTGCTCTCCAAAGAGCTGGAGGTGTTGGAACTCGGGCACAAAATTCAGACCGAAGCCCAATCCGAAATGGGCAAGGTCCAGCGGGAATACTTCCTGCGCGAACAGCTCAAAGCCATTCAGCGTGAGCTGGGTGAGGCGGACGAGCAGCAGCTGGAGGTCGAGGAGTTCCGTAAAAAGATCGACGAGGCGGGCATGCCCGAGGAGCCGCTGCACGAAGCCCGTCGTGAACTCGACCGCCTGTCCAAGCTGCCCACCGCCGCCGCCGAGTACGGCGTGATCCGCACGTATCTGGATTGGCTGGTCAACCTGCCGTGGAGCAAGTCCACACCCGACAACCTGGATATCGCGCACGCCCGCAAGATTCTCGATGAGGATCATTACGATCTCGAAGATGTCAAGGAACGCATCCTGGAATACCTGGCGGTGCGCAAGTTGCGCCGCGAGCGCGCAGAGGCGGGCGCTATCGACGAAACCCCGACCGACCAGATTCGTCGCGAACGGGAAGGCGTGATCCTGTGCTTCGTCGGGCCGCCCGGCGTGGGCAAAACCTCGCTCGGCCAATCGATCGCCCGCGCGACCGGGCGCAAGTTCATTCGCCAATCGCTGGGCGGCATTCGCGATGAAGCGGAGATTCGCGGCTTCCGCCGCACGTACATCGGCGCGCTGCCCGGCCGGATCATTCAAGCGATTCGCCGCGCCGAGTCGCGCAACCCGGTCTTCATGCTGGATGAGATCGACAAGCTGGGCATGGACTTTCGCGGCGATCCCGCCTCGGCGCTGCTGGAAGTGCTCGATCCGGAGCAGAACCGCGAGTTCCGCGATCATTACCTGGAGGTCCCCTTCGATCTGTCGCAGGTGATGTTCATCTGCACTGCTAACCAGATCGAGCCAATCCCAGGGCCGTTGCGCGATCGCATGGAGATTATCCGGCTTTCCAGTTACACGGACGCCGAGAAAGTCCAGATCGCGCAGAATTATCTGGCGCCCCGACAGCTCAAAGAGAATGGACTGCGCCCCGGCGAAGTGACGTTCACCGATGCCGCCATCGCGCGCATCATCGACGAGTACACCCGCGAGGCCGGCGTGCGCAATCTCGAGCGCGAGATCGGGCGCACCTGCCGCAAAGTGGTGACGCGCATCGCCGAAGGCAAGACGGCTGTCGTGCACATCGATGCGGAAGATCTGCCCGAGCTGTTAGGCAAGCGGCGGTTCTACAGCGAAGTGGCCGAGCGCACGCAAGTGCCGGGTGTGGCGACGGGTCTGGTCGTCACGCCGACCGGCGGCGGCGACATTGTGTTTGTCGAGGCCACGTACTATCCCGGCGGTAAGGGGTTCACGCTCACCGGCCAATTGGGGGATGTGATGCGCGAAAGCGCGCAGGCCGCGCTCTCGTATGTGCGCGCCAACGCCAAAGCGCTGGGCGTCTCGGACGATATCTTCACCAAGAACGATATTCACATCCATGTGCCGGCCGGCGCGCAGCCCAAAGACGGGCCTTCAGCCGGGGTGACGATGGCGACGGCGATCGCCTCGCTGATCACCGGGCGGCCGGCGCACGATGACGTGGCGATGACCGGCGAGATCACGTTGCGCGGGCAGGTGCTGCCGGTCGGCGGGATCAAGGAGAAAGTGCTGGCGGCGCATCGAGCCGGGCTGAAGACGGTGATTTTGCCCAAGCGCAACGAGAACGACCTGGACGATATTCCAGAAGAAACCCGCCGCGATCTCAAGTTTACCCTGGCCGATCGAGTGGATCAGGTCTTCGAAGCGGCGTTGGGCAAGCCGGCGGCTGAGAACGGCGGGCATAAGGTGCGCCGGAATGGCAACAACCGCAAATCGCGCCGGGGCGCGGCGAGACGATAACAGCTATGACCAAAATTCTGATTATCGACGACGATAAGGCCACGGCGACGCTGCTGCGCACCCTGTTTGAGATCGAGGGCCTGGAAGGCGTGGTCTGCTCGCGCGCCGACCGGGTGCTCTCGGATGTGCGGGCCGAGCACCCCGACGCGCTCTTGATGGACGCCCATCTGGCCGAAGTCGATAGCCTGCACATCCTCCGTGAGATCAAGGCCGATCCCAAGATGCGCGCGATCCCGGTCGTCATGGTGTCGGGGATGGATCGCAGCGCTGAGTTTCTGGCGGCCGGCGCGGCGGCATTCGTGCTCAAGCCCTTCAAGCCGGCCGACCTGATGACCGTCCTCAACCATCATATTCCATCTTGAAAGTAATAAGGTCCCGTGCCACCCAGACGAAAACGCGATAGCCAGCGACAGTGGCGGCGAGTCGATTTGCACATCCACACGCCGGCGTCGTCAGATTACCAAACCTCCGATGTGAAGTACCTGGACATTCTGCGCAGCGCAGAAGCGCGCGGTCTCGACCTCATCGCCTTCACCGATCACAACTCGGTGGCCGGCTACGCCGGGATGCAGCAGGAGATCGCGCAGCTGGAGCTGTTGGAGCGGCTCAACCGGCTGCACGCGAATGAACGCCAGCAGTTGGAAGAATACCGCCGCTTGCGCACGCGCATCCTGGCGCTGCCCGGCTTCGAATTCACCGCGACCTTTGGCTTCCACATCCTGGGCATCTTCCCGGAAACCAAACCGCTCCGCGAGATCGAATATCTCCTGCTCCACCTCAACATCCCCGCCGACAAGTTGGACGAAGGCCCGTGCGAAGTGGGCGCGACGGCGGACGTGCTGACCGCTTATCGAACGATCGACGAGGCGGGCGGCATCGCCATCGCCGCGCACGTCAATTCCAGCCACGGCGTCGCGATGCGCGGGCTGGGCTTCGGTGGGCAGACCAAGATCGCGTATACGCAAGACCCGCACTTACTGGCGCTGGAGGTGACCGATCTGGAGCAGAAGGGCCGACGCACGATGGCCGCCTTTTTCAGCGGAACCAAGCCGGAATATCCGCGCCGGATGCACTGCATTCAAGGCTCGGACGCGCACCGGCTCACGCGCGACCCGAAGAACATCAAGAACCTGGGCGTGGGCGATCGCGTGACGGAATTGCTGCTGGACGAGGTGAGCTTCGGCGCGCTGTGCGACCTGTTCAAGGGAACCGATTTTGCGCGCAGCCGGCCCTATCGCCCCAGCCAGGCGCCGGTCGATTTCATTCAAGCGGCCCGCGAAGCCGGACCGAGCATCATCCAATCCTTCCACGAAAGTTACTCGCAGCGCGGCGGCAAGCTCAAAGGCATCATCGCCGACGTGTGCGCTTTCGCCAACACCAATGGCGGGACGGTCTACGTGGGTGTGTCGGGCGAAGCGCGTAAACGCGCCTCAGGGGTGAATAACCCTAAGGAGGCGATGCAAACGATCAAGAAGGCGATCCAATCGATCACGCCGCCGCTCGAGGCGACGGTGGACGTGCACAAGTCCGGCGGCGTGAACGTGATTCGCATCATCGTGCCGCGCGGCGATGATCTCCCCTACGCGATCGATGACAACAAGATTTACCTGCGCGTCGAGGCCGAGACGACGCTGGCAGTGCGCGACGAGATCGTGCAGCTGGTCAAACGCAAAGAGGGCGGGGCGCGAGCGGCAGCCGGCGAGCCGGCGTCGGCGCTCGAATCGGCGGCGACGCCGACCAACGGTGTGGCCGGGCCGCCGCGCACCGGCGTGGAGATTGTCGAGAGCGGGGAGCGCGAGGGCCGCTGGTATCACACGATGCGTGATCTGCGCAATGGCAACGTAGTCAAAAACGTCACCCAGAAGTCGGCGCGCAAGCTGTGGCATTACGCCATCAGCCAGCATGAGAAGCACCCGATCGATTCGACGCAGCTGAACTGGGTCGGTGACCTGGCGCTGCTGAACAAGTCGCAACATGCCGGTAAGCACCGTTACGATCTGGCGCAGCGTCAACCCGACGGCGCGATCCGTGTGTACTATGGTGTGACCGAAGACGGCATTCACGGCCCGTGGCGCAAGCTGGTCGGGCTGGAGGAATGAGTCGGCAGATGAAGGACGAAAGACGAATGACGAACGAGAGTCTATTAGGACTTACGCAGTTGGTGCGGCAGTTGCACTGCCGCCGCCCCATCTGCCGCAGTACAACTGCGGCAGCAACATGCAACTGCGTAAGTCCTGTCTATTCGTCTTTGGTCTTCCGTCGTTCGGCATCCGTTCGAGAGGTGCGCATGCCCTACACCCTTCCCACGTCGGCAGTGATCGACCCGCGCAAGACCGGCGGCATGGGCTTGAACCTGCGCGCCGGCCCGGCGCGCAGCGGCGCGCGACTCGCCACGATGCGCGATAACACGCGCGTCGCCGTGGTCGGCGCGGCGCGTGAAAACTTCGATCCGAACTCCAAGGTGTTATGGTATCAGGTCCGCACCTTGCAGTTTATGGGTTTCTGTTCAGCGGACTTTATTGCGCTTGACCCCGAACCGATCGTCCCGTTGCCGACGACGGGCAGCGTGGATGCGCAGCGAACGGGTGGCGTGGGTCTCAATATGCGGGCGTCGCCCGATCGCACGGCGAATCGGCTGGTAACCATGCCGGCCAATGCGCCGCTGCAGGTCATCGGCGCGGCGCGCGAAGGTTTTGCGCCGAACGCGGCGCTGTGGTATCTCGTTCAGTTTGGCGCGCAGCGCGGCTACTGTCTGAGCGATTTTGTCGCCGCCGCGTCCACAAGCCCCATACTGACCACGCAGCCGGGCGGCCCGTTCGTCGGCGTGTGGCCGTCGGTTTTTCCCCAACACGTCGTCACCGCGCCTTTCAACCAACCCCGACCCTCCTTCCGCGCGCCGATCAAAGCGCACGAAGGCATCGATCTGCGCGCGCCTAACGGTACGCCGGTGGTCGCCTGGGCCGATGGTCGAGTCGTGATGACCTTCACGTGGGATGGGGTGACCCGATCGGGCGATCACGCTTACGGCAATCACGTCAAGTTGTTCCATCCTGCGCTGGGCTTATTCTCCATATATTGCCACTTGCAGTCCTTCAACGTCTCCAAAGACCAGGTGGTGCAGATGGGCGAGCAGCTCGGGCGAGCCGACAACACGGGCAACAGCGAGGGCGCGCATTTGCACTTCATGCTGATCGACCCGGCGAACGGGTTGAAGGGCTACGTGTACCCCAACGTGATCGATCCCACACCCTACCTGCCCAAGCCGTATACGGTTCTGTGATTGGAGATTGGAGATTGGAGATTGGAGATTGGAGATTAGAGATTGGGTGTGCCTGAATCTCTAATCTCTTCTTCAATAAGGGATATGATTCAAGTCGCGATTCTGACCGTCAGCGATCGATCGGCGCGCGGGGAGCGACCCGATGCCGGCGGCCCGGTCATCGAGCAGTTTGTGCGCGAGACATGGGGCTGGCCGATCGCGCAGACGGCGATCATTCCCGACGATGCTTCGGCGATTGGCTCGACGCTGGTCGAATGGTGCGACGTGGCGCAGGTCAACTTGATCTTCACAACGGGCGGCACCGGCTTCGCGCCGCGCGACGTGACGCCCGAAGCGACCCGCGCCATTCTCGATCGTGAAGCGCCGGGCCTGGCCGAAGCGATGCGCGCGGCCAGCTTGAGGGTCACGCCGCACGCCATGCTGTCGCGGGCCGTGTGCGGCATGCGCGGCCGCACGCTGATCGTCAACCTGCCCGGCTCGCCCAAAGCGTGCCTCGAAAACCTGGCGACCATCGCGCCGGCGCTGCCGCACGCGCTGCAATTGTTGCGCGAAGACCCCGGCGCGGAGGCCGGGCACTAAACGTTATCCGAAATACGAATTCATCCACGAAATAACACGAAAGGACACGAAAACTGCTTCGCTCATGTATTGAACAAGTGCGCCGTAGCACGCCCACAACCCCACAAGGGGGCGCAAGCAGGGGGCTAAGCTACTGTCACTGCACTTGTTCTGAACATGAGCCAACTGCTCATATCTTCGTGTGTCTTCGTGGATCAATCTTATTACCAGCCAGGGAGCATCCGGTCATGCTGCCAGCCAGGACGTTCGAGTGCCTGTCGTGCGGGGGATCGCTGACGGCACGGGGCGACGAAATCCAGGTTCAGCCTCGGCCTCGGAGATCGCGTTGCAGGTTGGCCAGGGTGATACGGCGCTCATCCCGATTTCCTTGCCGGCGCCGCCTTAGGACTTGTCCAAAAACAACTTCCCGATTTCCGCAGCAGTGCATCCCGATGCGCTGCGTTTGGCGGGCACACTTGCACTGCACGGCGCGCTTGCCCCCAGCCGCCGTCAGGTGGATTGAGTCCACAGGCGTCGGGGGCAGCGCAAGTGCAGGTAGGGATGTCCGCCTGCGGGGTTCACTCCCCTAAAAGCGGAAGTTATTTTCGGATGGCTCCTTAGTATTACAGCGCAAAGTCGGGCTAATTGCCACCATATCTGGCGTGTCCGGCAACGCGAGAGCACCAGATGTGGGCCAGAATGCGGCAACTTTGCGTTGTAATATTAGAGCGGAATGATAGAGAAGGTCAAGCATGAGCGAAGGCAACGCCCTGAAAGCTTTCCGCGACCTGCCAGAAAATGAGCAGGCCCGGCTCGCGGCCCGCCTGCAAGCGACCGGTCTTTCGCTCGCCGAACTCGAAACGCTGTTACGGTGGGTCGATGCTTCGGCGCAGCCGTTGAGCGAAGTGAGCGGCGGTGTGAATCTCGACGCGCAGCAGGTCGAGGTGGGCCGCGATGTCATAGGCCGCGACCAGATCATCCAGGTCATCCAGCTGATCGGAGACCACCCCTCGCTGCAGCGGCCGGTTTACGCCGCGCTCCGGGCGAGCGATCCCGATCTGGCGCTCGACGATTATGCGGCGCTGGCCCGCCGGCTGCGCGCACAGCACAAGCGGGGCGAGCCGCTCGAACAGGCCGAGCGCGAAGAGCCGGTCTACGTGCCGCTGCCGCTGAAGTATTCACGCCACACTCGTGCTTCCCCGCGCGCGCCCTTTGAACATGATCTGGACTTCAACGACATTGTCGAGGCCGTACAGGCCCCACCGCCGGCTTCCCGCTCCGAGCCGTTCCCGGCGCTCGTATTGCTGGGCGCCCCCGGCGGCGGTAAATCGACCGGGCTGCGCCACCTGGCGCTCGATCGCCTCAATGCGCTGCTGAATGATCCCGCGCAACACCTGCCGCTGTTCGTCAGCCTGGGCGAGTACCAGGACGCGGCGCTGTCCAGGTTGCGCGGCGCGTTGAACGAGCCGGACCTGCCGTTGACGCCGCTCAACTTCCTGCGCGCGCACTGGCAGCGCTGGTTCGGCGACGACCGGTTCGAGCGCGCGCTGGATGCCGGCCGGTTATGGCTGATCCTCGACGGCCTGAACGAAATCCCCGACCGCGTGGCGCGTGTTCCCGACTGGATCAAATTCTTCGATCGCGACAGCGGGCGTTTCGACCCAGCCAACCGGGCGGTGATCGCCTGCCGCAAGGCCGACTACGGCGACTGGCTCGATCTACCGACGCTGGAGATCAAGCCGCTCGACCCCGATCGCATCCGCGACTTCCTCGAAAAGCGGCTGAAGGAACGGTTGGGCCGGGCCAATCTCGATGACCTGCAACGCCGCCTGGAAGACGACGACGATTTGATGGAAGTGGTCAGCAATCCGTTCTGGCTGAAAATGCTGGCCGATTATGCCGGTCGGCGCGGCGCGCTTCCCGCCGGCCGGACGGAGTTGATCGACTGGTTCGTCGATCATTGGCTGGCGTACGGGCAAGGCCAGCGCGCCGACATTCCGGTGCTATCCGACGCAGACCGGGAGGCGCTCAAGCAGTCGCTCGAACCGCTGGCCTACGGGTTGCTGGAGCAGAGCGACAATGCGCCGGTCGCCTGGGAGGAAGCCGAAGCCCGGTGCGGCGCGTGGGGCAGCCGCGCCAAAGGCGATACGCTGCTCCGGGGCGAGCTTGCCAGCCTGCTGGTGTGCGAGCGGCTCGGCGTTGAGCGCAGCGTCAAGTTCTACCACCAGCTCATCCTGGAATATTTCGCCGGGCGCGAGCTGGCGCGGCGCTTCCGTCGGGATGTGCCGCAGGCCGAGCGCTGGCGCATCCCGTGGTCGAACTGGTCGTTCGTGCAGTCCGAGTGGCAGCGGCTGTCCGGGCCGCCGACCACGCGCTGGGAAGAAGCGACCGTCTTCGCCGCCGCGCAACTGCAGCCGCTTCAGACCGATCCCGGCGCGTTTGACCGATTTGTCCGCGCCGTGCTGGCCGAGAACCCGCCGCTGGCTGCGCGCTGCCTATTGGAGTCCGGCGGCGAATCGCAGACCGGCTTGAAACAAGAGATTGTGGATCGCCTGCTGGGAAACCTGGCGCAGGTTCCAGAACCTGCGCCAGGTTGGCCGGAGGAAGCCCCGGCGCGACTGGCGCTGCGCATCGCCGCCGGACACGCGCTGGGTAAATTGGGCGACCCGCGCATCCTGGCCGGGCAGGGCCGTGTGACGATCGATGACGAAGCGATTGCCTGCATCGAGCCGATCTGGCGCCCGGTGCAGGCCGGGCCGTTCGTCATGGGCAGCGATACTAGCGAGTACGAAGATGAACGCCCTGAACACACCTGCGACGTGATCAAAACCAATTACGCCATCGGCAAGTTCCCCGTCACCAACGCCGAGTACGAGTGCTTCGTCCAGGCGCGCGGCTACGAGACCGAGCCGTACTGGACGCTACAGGGTTGGGCCTGGCGGCAGCAAGATATCGCCACTGCGCAACCGCCCGGTTGGGTCTTCTGGTGGCGCGATTGGGCCAGGCAGAATCTTGAGTGGATTCGCCAGTGGCCGGAGCAAGGTCGTCGATCACCAGCCGACGTGAAGTATTATGAAGCCGAGGCCAAGAAGACTGACGAGCAATTGATCGCCGATTGGCGCAGGCGCGAGATAAACATGGGCCGCTCGCGCAACCCCTGGCATACCGACCGCGACCTCAACGGCGCGAATCAACCCGTCGTCGGCGTGTGTTGGCACGAAGCGCAGGCCTACTGCAAATGGTTGACCCAAGTCCTGCGCGCCGCCGGTCGCATTCAAGAAAACCAGGAGGTGGCATTGCCCAACGAGCCGGAGTGGGAAAAGGCCGCCCGCGCCCCTTCCTCTCCCTCGCCGGGAGAGGGGTCGGGGGCGAGGGTCTATCCCTGGGGCGACGACTTCTCCCCCGACCGCGCCAACACGCTCGACGGGCGTGTCTTGACGACGACGCCGGTCGGCGTGTACGACAATGCCGGCCCGTGCGGCGCATTCGACATGAGCGGCAACGTGTGGGAATGGACGCGCAGCCGCTGGGGCGACGATCCGCAAACGCCAACGTTCCGCTATCCTTATAGCGAAAACCTCGACGAGCGCGAGCGGCCCGACGCGGACGACTACCGCGTCGTGCGCGGCGGTTCGTGGGGCAGTGGAGCCTCGCTCGCGCGGTGCGCGTTCCGCGGCTGGAACACGCCAGTCGATCGGTACTACGCTACGGGCTTTCGCTGCGTCCTCCGTTCTCTATAGCCTGATCTTCTGGTTTCTGTAATTCTGATCTTCTGTGTTGAAATGCCTGCCCAGCTCCTGGCCGGTCTCCTGACCGGCCAGCGGCGGGTCGGAGACCCGCCGAGAGCTATTTCTGGGCAGGGCGCGCCACGCCCGAAGAATCTCTGTGCATCGTGTATAATCAGGCCCAATGCCCGCTCAAACTCAATCACCCATCTTCGCCAGGTCGCACGATCTGCTGGTGTGGCTGCTGCAGCATACGGCCAAGTTTCCCAAAAGCGAGCGCTTCCGTATGGCGAAGCGCGTGGAGGACAGCGCCTTCGCGTTTTACGACCTGATCGCGCGCGCCACCAAGCTGCGCGATAAGCGCCGCAAGGCCGTGTATGCCCGGCGTCGTCTCAAGACGAAACGCGATCGGGTGCTGGCCGGCGCCTTGTCGCCGCAGTTGTATCGGGCGTCTATTCAGGCCTGGATCGCGCACGTGCGGCATGGTGACACATGGGGTCTGCGCCGGTCCGTTCTTCGGCGGCTGGTCATCGGCGGTTCCTGGGGAGGCAACTATCCTACGCGCCCAATGGCTTGAACGCCTGGCCCTCCTCGCCATCCTGTTGCTGGCCGCGTACCTCCGGCTGAACCATCTCGGCTGGACCGAGTTCAAACTCGACGAGGCGAACCTGTCGCGGTTGGCGCTCAACCTGGTGCGCGGCGTCGAGTTTCCACTGACGGGGATCGGCTCGTCGACAGGCATCGTCAACCTGCCGCTGGCGGCGTGGCTGCTGGCGCTCCCCTATGCCGTCTCATCCAACCCGGTCGTTGCCACCGCATTTGTTGCGCTGTTGAATGTGGCCGCAGTGGCGGGTTGTTATGCGCTGGCGCGGCGGTGGTTTTCGGCATCGGGCGGGTCGGCATTTGTAGGAGGCGACTCTCGTCGCCGACAATCGGCATCAGGCGAGCCGGCATTTGTAGGAGGCGACTCTCGTCGCCGACAATCGGCATCAGGCGAGTCGGCATTTGTAGGAGGCGACTCCCGTCGCCGACAGTCGGCATCAGGCGAGCCGGCATTTGTAGGAGGCGACTCTCGTCGCCGACAGTCGGCATCAGGCGAGTCGGCATTTGTAGGAGGCGACTCTCGTCGCCGACAGTCGGCATCAGGCGAGTCGGCATTTGTAGGAGGCGACTCCCGTCGCCGACAATCGGCATCAGGAGATGCCTCCTACCTGATACCTGTCTACCTCTCCGCCCTCCTCTTCGCCGTCGCGCCGTGGGCCATCATCCATTCGCGCAAAATCTGGGCGCAGGACTTGCTGCCGCCGTTCGTCATCGCCTGGGCGTGGACGGGTTGGCTGGGATTCGTCAAAAGTCGGTCGCGCGCTTTGCTGGGGCATGCGTTGGCGCTGGCGGTGTGTATCCAGCTGCATTACTCCGGGCTATGGCTGCTCCCGGTATCGCTGGCGTGGGCCATCGCCTTTGCGCGCCGTATTCGATGGAAACCCGCGTTGGCCGCTGTCGCCATCTTCGTCGCGCCATTCGCGCCCTTTGTGATCGCCGATGCATTGCGCGGCGGACAGAATCTCAATCGCTTTTTAGAGATCGCGCGGCAGCCGGCTGTCATGGATGATCAGGCGTTGCACCTGGCCTGGTTGATGATCACGGGGCAGGAGATTCACTCGCTCGCCGGGCCGCAGGAGTTTCAGAATTTCCTGGCCCAAGCGCCGGGCGGCGAAGCGGGCTTCGCGTTCACGACCATCATCGGCGTGCTAGTGCTGGCCGGTGGCGTCGTCGCCTTGATCGATGTGTTCCGCGCGGCGCGGCGGCGCTCGTTTGACGAGCGCGCGGCCCTCGCGTTCATGCTGCTGACGTGGCTGGCGCTGCCGGTGCTGCTGCAATCCCGACACAGCCTGCCGGTCTTTACGCACTACTTCATCATCTTGTATCCGGCGCCGTTCTTGCTAGTTGGTTGGCTGGTTGGATGGTTGGCTGGATATCGCGGAATAGCGGGGGGAGCGCTGCGTTGGCTGTTGGCGCTGGGGGTTGTTGCCATTGCCGTGCTTCAGTCTGCGCAATCGATCGCGCTGCAACAGTTTGTCGCCACGCGCGCCACACCGGGTGGATACGGCGCGCCGCTCGAAGCCTCCATCCGATTAGCCGATGCGATCGCGCAGGCGAGTCAAGACCTGAACGGCGCAGCGGCGCTGATCTACACCGAGGGCGACCGGCCCCTCAGCGATGAAGCGCCGGCTGTGCTGGACGTGCTCTTGCCGCCGGCTGTGCGGCGCCGCTTTGTCGATCTGGCGCAGGCCGTGATCGTATACCCGCGTGACGCGAGTGTGATCGTATTGCATTCGCCGCAAGGGTTGACACTGCCTCCGGGCGTGGCTCAACGCGCCAGCCCCTATCGACGCGAGGGCCTGATCCCACTGCGCGCCGGCGAGGCCAGCTCGCAAGTGCTGGAGTGGTCGGGGCAAGCGGCCGCGTCACCGCCGTGCAGTGACTCTGCTCCACTGGGGCAGTGGCAAAACGGCGTTGCGCTGTTAGACGTACGATCGTCGGGGGAGTGGCAAGGGTCAGGCGGTTGGATCGAGCTGTGCTATCGCGCCGGTTCGGAGCAGCGGCAAGCGGATTATCACTGGTTCACACATTTGATCGGGCCGGATGGGCAGCGCTGGGGCCAGGTGGATGGGTCGGGCTATCCGGCGCAGGCCTGGCGTCCCGGCGATGTGATCGCCCTACGCTTTGGTCCGTTCACGCTGCCGCTCGACGCGCCGTCCGGTCGCTATCACGTTCGAATCGGGATGTATACCTACCCCGAAATTGTCAACGTGCCTGTGTTGGATTCCGGTGGGAATCCGGTCGGTGACTACGTTGATGTCGCTCTGGGCGATTTATGGCCCTAATCGCGTACGACATAAGCCAATTGTGATGAACTTGAAACGATTTGGCATGGGTTGGGCCGTTGCCAACAGGCTATGGGCTGTGCTAGAATCAACGAGGTTTCGCACTCGGACAAGTGACCAAGACAGTTCTTACCAGGAGGCCTCTAAAATGTCGCAAACGACTAGCAGCAGTCCTGCCGATCGTCGACTCCGTATCCTTCGTTTTGGATTAACCTTGCTGCCGGTGTTGGCTTTCGCGATCGCTACCGGCCTGTGGGCCGTTGGGTCGCTGGGCACCGATCTGGGCGGCGCCGTATTGCAGGGTGCGATTTGGGGTGTCGGGGCAGCCATTGTTTCCATCATCATCTACGTGGTCTACAAATCAATGGTCGTCAAGGCCTGAGCGCGGCTCAGTTTGACGCACGATGGCGGCGAAGCGCCCAGCTTCACCGCCGTCTGCATTTATAGAAACCGGGTCTCTCGCAGAGACCCGGTTTCTTGATCGACTACCTCAACTATGTCTGCGCTCTTGAAGGAAGTCGAGCCGCTGTCTCGCAGAGACCCGGTTTCTTGATCGACTACCTCAACCCTAACACCTTTCGGGCGATCACCATGCGCTGGACTTCGCTGGTGCCTTCGCCGATCGACATCAGGCGCTGATCGCGGTAGAGGCGCTCGACCGGGAACTCGGCGGAGTAACCGTAGCCGCCGTGAATCTGGATCGCGTTAAAGCACACTGTCTCCGACATCTCCGTAGCAAACAGCTTCGCTTTGGACGCTTCGACGGCAAACGGCTGGCCGTTTTGCTTCAGCCAGGCCGCGCGATACACTAACATGCGCGCCGCATCCAGTTGCATGGCCGCATCGGCGATCATCCACTGGATCGCCTGATGCTGCGCGATGGGCACGCCGAAGGTGTGCCGCTCTTGCGCATACTTGACAGCTTCCTCGAACGCGGCCTGCGCTAACCCGATCGCCAACGCCCCGATCCCGATGCGCCCGCCGTCCAGCACTTCCAGCGTTTGGCGTAACCCGCGTCCCGCTTGAACCAGCAGGTTCTCAACCGGCACGCGCACGTTCTCGTAGGTCACCGCGTGCGTCGGCGATCCCTTCAGCCCCATTTTCTTTTCCGGCGGCCCGAGATGCAGCCCCGGCGTGTTGGTGGGAACGATGATCAGCGATAGCGAGCGGCTGCCGCCTTCCGGGTCGGTGCGGCACAATGTGATGATGATGTCGGCGACGCTGGCGTTGGTACACCACATCTTCGATCCGTTGATCACCCACTCCTCCCCGACGCGCCGCGCGTTTGTCTTCACCCCGCCGGCCAGGTCGCTGCCCGCGCCCGGCTCGGTCAACGCCAGCGCGCCCAGCCGGCCCGACCCGGTGGCGAGCGGTGGAAGCCACTTCTGTTTCTGATCCTCCGTGCCAAACAGGACTAACGGCGCGCAGGCCAGTCCATTGTGCGCGGCGATGCTCAGGCCGGTGCTGCCGCAGCCGCGCCCGATTTCTTCGATGGCGATCGCCGCGCTGATCGCATCGACGCCCGCGCCGCCGTATTCCTCCGGCGTCGTCAACCCGAGCAACCCCAGCGGCCCCATCTTCTTCACGGCGGCTGCATTGAACTCGGCCTGCTCGTCGACGTGCCGGGCGCGCGGCTTGAGTTCCGCCTCGGCGAAGGCGCGCACGGTGCGTTGGAATAGTCTCTGTTCTTCAGTCAGCTCAAAATCCATGTCGGGCAGACTCCTGTGGCCAGGCTGGAGCGATCAGCGGAGGAAGCTGGTACACAGCAGCCCGCCGATACACATGACGGCGACGACGACGAGGAGCGGCAGGATCGTGTACTGAAACATGTGTCTGGCGTATTCGGCATTCTCCATGGCCGGCAGGGGCATGGCTTGGCCGCAGTTCGCGCAGCGCGTGGCGCCCTGGGGCTGTGCCGCGCCGCAATTGGGGCAAAAGAGCGTCATACGTTTATACCGCGCGCCGAATCTCTTCGACCGCGCCGGGATTCTCCAGCGACGACACATCGCCGGGGTCTTGTTCTAGATACGCCGCGCGGATAATCCGGCGCATGACTTTCGCGTTGCGCGTCTTAGGCAGGTCGCGCACAAACTTCACGTCGCGCGGCGCGAGCGGCTTACCCAACTCACGCGCCACACGGCCGATCAGTTCTTCGCGGAGCGCGCGATGAGGTGCTTGGCCGGGCTTGAGCACGGCGAAGCAGATCACCGCCTGGCCTTTGATCGGGTCGGGCACGCCGATCGCCGCCGCTTCGCTCACCGCCGGGTGCGCCACCAGAATCGATTCGACTTCGGCCGGTCCCAAGCGCTTGCCGGCCACCTTGATCGTGTCGTCCGAGCGACCCAGGATGTACCACAGCCCGTCGTCGTCGACGGCGGCCCAATCGCCGTGCACCCACACGTCTGGAAAACGCGACCAATAAGTCTCGATATAGCGCTGCGGGTCTTTCCAGAAACCGCGCGTCATGCCGATCCACGGTTGGCGGATCACCAGCTCGCCGACCTGCCCGCGCACCGATCGTCCTGCTTCGTCGACCACGTCGGCGGCCATGCCCGGCAGCGGCGCGGAGAACGCGCACGGCTTGAGCGGCAGCAACACATTGCCCATCACGATGCCGCCCGAAATCTCGGTGCCGCCCGAATAGTTGATAATCGGCAGCCGGCCGCCGCCGGCGACGTTGAACAGCCATAGCCACGGGTCGGGGTTCCACGGTTCGCCGGTCGATCCGAATTTGCGCAGCGACGACAGATCATGTTTTTTCACCGGCTCGTCGCCATACTTGATCAATGCGCGCACGAGGGTCGGCGAGATGCCCAGCGCCGTCACGCCGTGCCGCTCGACCAGCGCCCAGACCCGATCGGGTCCGGGATAATCGGGCGCGCCGTCGTACAGCATCATCGTCGCGCCGATCAGCAGCGCGCCGAAGACGAGCCACGGCCCCATCATCCAGCCCATGTCGGTCATCCAGTACAACGTCTCGTCGGGGTGCAGGTCGAGGCCGTGGAGCATATCCTGTGCGGCTTTGATCGGGAAACCGCAGTGCGTGTGCAGCGCACCCTTGGGCCGACCGGTGGTGCCCGAAGTGTAAATGATCATCAGCGGATCTTCGGCGCTGGTGCGCTCGGTCTCGGCGGTATCGGGTTGCCGATCGATTAACTCGCCCCACCACCAATCGCGGCCGGCGTCCCAGGGGACATCGATACCGGCGCGCTTGAGCACGATCAGGTGTTTGAGCGTGGCCACTTGCATAGCCGCCTCGTCGGCAACCGGTTTCATCGGCGCGATCTGACCGCGCCGCAACATGCCGTCGGCGGTGAACAGCGCTTGGGCGTCCGCATCGGCCAGGCGTGAGGCGATGGCCTGCGCGCCGAAGCCGGAGAACAACGGCAGGAAGATGCCGCCGATTTTGACGATCGCCAACAACGCGACGACGATTTCGGGCGCCATCGGCATGAACACGCCGATGGCATCGCCTTTGCCCAACCCGAGCCTGCGCAGCGCATTGGCCGCCTGATTCACTGCTCGGCGCAGCTCGGCGTAGGTCAGCGTGCGGGTGGTTCCTTCTTCGCCTTCCCAGCGCAGCGCGATGCGGTTGTCAACCGGAGTGTCGGCGTATTTGTCGAGACAGTTGTGGACGATGTTCAGCTGGCCGCCGACACACCATTCGGGCCAGGCGATGCCGCGCGAGAGATCGACAATGCTGGAATAGGGTGCGTAGAACTGGATATCGAGTTCGGCCAGCACGGCTTCCCAAAACCAGGCGATGTCGCTTGTCGAGCGCTGCAACAACTCGTCGAACGAAGCGAGGCCGTGTCGATCCATAAACCGTTTGAGATTGCTGTTGCGGATGTGTTCAGGCGTGGGGCGCCAGACGATCTCGCCGCCAAACTCGAACGTGTCCATACGCTGTCTCCCAACCCATGGGCTGCCCCTCACCCGGCCTCTCCCCACTGGGGAGAGGGAATGTGCTCCCGCTCCCTGGAGGGAGCGGGCTGGGGTGAGGGTGAAGACTTATCGCAATTTCATCTTTAACTATATCACACTCTCTCGGAGCAGTGAGCGTGGGTGTAACCGCTTCCAAGTGTAAGATGCCCAGCAATGCGATCGACCGGCGTCAGCAGTACAACTGCTGACGAACTTTGGGAGCAATGCTAAAGCGGCCGGCACTGCCCAAGCGCCGGCCACTTTTCACCTGTTGCGATTGATGCGTCTACGGCGTACGCAGGATGAGCGGCAAGTAAACGGCCAGCTCTTCGATGGCGGTCTGCAACGCCGGCGGCCCGCCAATAAATGGCTCGGTTGGCAGGACCTTATTGGTAGCCGCCACACTGTCCGACCAGGCCGGAGCCGTTTGGGCGGCCAGGCTTTGCTCGGTGCTGATGCGGAAGCGGCTGTTGACGGCCGCCCGGACCTCGATCTGGAAAGTCGTCGCCGCGCCGGCGGGAGGCACGTTGATCGTAACCGTTTCGGGCTGCGCGCCGTTCTGGGCGCTCACCGCGATGCGATTGGCGGTTGGCGAGATGCCGTCGAATACCGACACATCGACATCGCCAAACACGATCGAGAAGTTGAACGTGAGCTGCTGGCCCGGCGTCAACAGAACGCGGAACAGCCGGACCTCGTTGCGGTTCAGATTGATGTTGGTGGCGGCGCTCGGGATGAAGCTGATCACATCGAAGCCGGGCGTGCGCGAGATATTGCCCGCGCCGTCCTGCACCCAGACGAAGGCGTAGGCCGTGCCGGCCCGAGGCGTCAAAGTCGTGTTGACCAGGAAGCTGCCATCGCCCTGCGGGGCGGGCAATAGCTGGAACGCGCACGTCTGTGGAATCCAACGCCGATCTACCGAGCTGTAGTAGTAACGCACGATGCAGAACTTCTTCAGACCGCTGGGCACGGCCGGGCCGCCGCCATCCGGATCGGGATCGTTCGCCCGGATTTTGACCTGGACGTTGGTCGTATTGGCGATCGGATCGTTCTCGTTGAACGGGTTGTCGTCGCTGATACGGGCGCTCTCCACAACGGGCGGTGTCCTATCCGGCGGAGGGGGACGCACGATGATGCGCCGGTTGGCCGTGTTGTCATTCTCGTTTGCTTCAATCTGCGTGTTGGTGCTGTCGACCTGTACGCTGATTGTCGCCAGGCCGGGCGTATTGGGCGCAGCCCAGGTGGTGGTGATGATCGCCTGGCCGAAGTCCTGGTTGAACGCCGAGACGGGCAGCGGCGCTTGAACATTCAGGCCGGGCGCGGTGAAGCGCACCTGCAGTGTGTCCGTCAGATCGACCCGGGTTCCGAAGAGCGACACGTTCGCGCCGACGATCACCTGGGCGCCTGAGAACACGACCGGCGGATCGAGGAAGATATCGTGCGCCTCGATGCGCAGGTTGGTGGGGAAGGCGGTTTCGGCGTCGAGGCTTTGCAGGAAAGCGTTCACCCTGTCCCGGTTGGCCGCCACGGTGAACGGATCGGACTGGCCGGGCCGCAGCCCCTTGGTACGGTGAGCCACGTTGCTCAACACGCAGCCGAGCGTCTCACACGCGCCGTTGTGGTAGTACGGCGGCACATTCCAGATGCCGAGCAGCGCGGGCACGTTGAAACCCACGCCGGCGCCGTCGCCGTTGTAGTCCTTGCCCAACCCATCTTTGCCATCGGTCGCTTTCTCGATCGCGCCGATGTTGTTGCCGATCGGGTTCGGTGGGACTGCGCCGACTACGCCCAGGTTGAAGGAATTGATGTTCCTCAGGAAACGATTGAGGTATTGGGCATTGACCGTGGTGGCGACGGGCGGATTCTCGGTGAAGATCTCCGCCGCTGCGGGCGGCGAGACGAAGTCCTTGTTGCTAATCGTCCACTTGGCGCCGCCGTGGCAAACCTGGCAGCCGGCCTGGAAGAACAGCCGGCGTCCCGCAGTCACGTCGGCGGGGTTCAGGCCGCCGGTGCTGTTCCCACCACCCGCCGTGAGTTCGCTGGTGGTCAGCTTGCCATTTGGCGTGCGGATGCCGAAGCGCACCCACTCGCGCAGCGCCTCCAGCGCGGGCCAGGCCGTTGCGCTGCCGGGCAGCGTGACGCTGAGCTGTGGCCGCCCGGCGTTGGCCTTGGCGAAAGCGTTGATCACGGCCGGCGCGGTATTGATGTCGCCGGTGTCGCTGATGATCAGGCCGTGGTTGGGGTCGAGCACCGGCGGCGGGCCGGCGCTCAACGGGCCGGGGCCGGACACGTTGCGGATGTTGAGCTCGAAATCTTCGACCTCGTCGAAGATGGCCGAGTAGTTGAGGATGCGCTGGTCGTCGGGGTTGTGCGGACTCCAGGTGCCGGCCAGCGGCGCCGACTTGCGCGGCCCGGCGCCGAAGGCCCAGACCGTGCCGTCGGTCAACCCGTTGAAGTGGCAGCTGGCGCAATTCTGCCAGCCCTCGCTCGACAGCCGGTTGACCTTGCCCCCGTTGAACACGCCGCGCGAGGCGAAAAACATTTCCTTGCCTACCAACAACTGCTCTTCCTGCGTGCCGGCCGGCGGCAGCGCCACCGTCTGGATTACTTGCGTCACGCTGTCGGTGTCCAGGTTCACGACCGACACGTTGCGCGAGAGGTAGTTCAGGACGTAGGCTTTGTTGTTGCCGGGCGCGATGTTGCGGATGACGAGGCCCAACGGGTTCTTGCCGGCGTTGAGACCGCTGGTGGCGGCGTTGTTGGGATCGTGCAGGTCGATGTAGCGCGTGGTGCTGATATCGCCGGTGAAGGTGATCGTCCCCGAAGTATCCACGTTGAGCTTGACCAGCAGATCGCTTCCCGCCGACACAACGTAGGCGTTGCCCGGTCCGTTTGGCGTGGTGAACGCAATCGCCCAGGGGTTGGCGAAGAACAGCTTGGTCTTGCCCGGCTCGGGGTCGCGCGCGCCCAGGTGCAGGTTCAGCGCGCCGAGATCGGTCTGCGTACTGCCGGTCGCGCCGCCGATCACGTTGACGAAAGCCTGCGTATCGACGTTGAATCTGAGCGGGGCGGACGGCGAGGAGGCGATGTTGGGCAGGTAGGCGCGGTCGCCTCGGATGACGATGCTCTGCAACTGGTTCGGATAGGCGAAGGTCGCATCGGGCACGCTGTCGCCGTTCTTGTCGATCTTGAAATCGGTGTCGCGCGCGGCCAGCGCGATCGGCGTGAAGCCGGTCACGCTGCCGCCGATCGTGCCCGCGCCGGTGTTGATGTCCAGGCGGCACACCAACCCCTCTTTGCCGCTGTCGTCGCCTTGCACGCCGCCCGCTTTGACGAACGAGAGGAAGCGCGTGACGTACAACTTGGTATTGTCCAGCGTGACGGCCAGGCCGCGCGGCTGGAAGTGGCGAGCGGAATCGGCGGCGTTGCAGGCGCTGTTATCCAGCCTTACGTTGCCGAGGATGCTGGGCGGGGCGGTCTGCGTGTTGATGACGGTGAGCGTGTCCTGGGCGCTGTTGGCGACGAACACGCGCCGGCCGTCAGGCGAGGCGACGACATTCCACGGCTCGGCGCCGGTCGTCAAGGTGGCCTGGACGGCGGCGGTCACGCTCGAAGCCGTGCTGTTGGTGACGTTGATCACCGTGACCGTGTTATCCGCCGCATTGGCGACGTAGGCGTGATACTGGCTGGGATTGCTGTTGTTGGTATCCAGCGCAATACTTTGCGGCTCGTTGCCGACGATGAACTTGGCAATGACGCTGGGCGTAGTATTGAGGTTGCCAATGACCGAGACGCTGTCGTCGTCGGGGTTGACGATCCAGATCAAGTTCTTCGAGACATCCAGCGTGATCGGGCTGGAGGTGGTGGGACTATCGAAGTTGGCGAGGTTCAGCGGCCGGGACGGGTTCTCGCCTTGCGCCAACACGCCAGAGGCGCCAATCAGCAGGGCCAGGCCGATGAGCGCCGCGCCGATATGGCGGTAGCGCAAGTTCTGCAACGGTGTCATCTGAATCTCCTGTGTGCAATCGACCTCAACGAATCGCTCCTAACGGCTCCATTCCAGTAGTGCGGGAAGGTGTCTCTCGCTGATACAGCCGGAGCTGACCTCCTTTCGTAAAACGAGACAGTAGACGTGATTCGGAATAAGGATTTATCCACGACCCCCAAACGGGCAGGTATAACACGAAGTGGCACGAAAATAGCTGAAAACTTCGTGTGGCTTCGTGGATCAGGTATATTTCGAATGAAGTCCAGTATGGCCCGAGCTGCCTGTACGGTGCGTCTGTCTGTTGATCGAGTTTGGGTCTGGTAAAAGGGGATGCCAGAGTCAGCATAGTCTGGCACAGGCGTGGCCGAAATACAGCTGGCTTCGGAGAGATTTAAGCTCTGACGAAAGTGAGGAGCAGGGGCTTACCGAAGTGAGGTTGAATAGGACTTACGCATGCATCAGTGACAGGTTGACAGAACGGGTCGGAGCCAGGTATCGTGTGGGGCATGAATACCTCGACACTGCCCGTCACGCGTTTGGACTACTGTCAGTACTTGTTGAGCAGTCAGATCAACTACACCGTGACCAACTGTGCCGCTCACAGCCCGCAGTTTAGCCACGACGCCATCGATCGCTATTTGGCCGGTGACCAGATTTCGCCCCGGCTGGTCTGGAAAAACGTTCAGGCTTAGGTCGTTCAGGTGGACGACGGTTATCTGGTGTTCGATGACACGATCGTGGACAAGAACTTCTCGCGCCAGATCGAACTGGTGCGGCGGCAATACAGCGGCAGCGCGCAGGGGGTCATCAAAGGCATTGGCGTCGTGGCGTGCTGATGGATACCTGGTACGCTATCAAAGACGTGAGGCTGTCCATCGGCCGGGTCGGCAAGGTGTTCTATTGCCCCCTCAAGGATAACCGCCCAGTGGATGACTCGGCGGGCACGCGCCCCTACCGGCGGGTGGACCGCCTGGCGTGGACGGCGGATGAACGGGCACACGGCCAGACCGTCAAAATCAAGGACTTCCCCAAAACTTACAAGGTGAAACTGTTCCGGGTGGTGCTGTCCACCCAGCGCACGATCTACCAAGTCAAGCACGATCTGCTCTCCGACTACCTCCGCCAGCAATTGCGGTCGCCGGCAGTGAGCACGCTGCTTGCGTAAGTCCTATTTGTAAAGGGTCTACTGAACCGTTTCCAGGTTTCTCAAGAGCTCAATCGTCGCGGCCGGGGTAGGGGCCGTACGAGGCGGTGATATCTTTTTCATCGTAAACCTGCTTCATCGCATCCCACCACGGCAGGCCCTCGGTCTTCTGGAAATGCCACCATTCCACATCGGGGTAAAACGAGCGCCAGCGGTAAATGGCCTGCACCCGCTCCCAGCCGTAATCAGCCGCCAGCGTCGTGAAATCGACGTAGTAGCCGGTTGGAATTTGGCTCATTGGCTCGCCGCCTGTCGTGCCGTCGATCGCCAAATCCCATGGCGCTTCGCGCAGCGGCTCGCCCCGCGCGCCGTCTTGCTGCTTGGCTTTGATGTACACCCGCCAGAAGGTGCGGTAGCCGATATCCTCGCGCACAAAGACGATCTGGTTGCCGCCTTGATTGTAAGGTGTCTGATCGATATCCATGGCGCGGCCGGCGACGTGGTACGAGCGGCGGCTCTGGCCTTCACGCGGGACATGGTTCATCGGTCGCCACGACGAGCCGAGCAGGTTCATATAATCGGCGCCGGTTTCCTGCGCGACGCGCGCACGCAGTGCGCGGAACGAGTCGTCGACGGCGTCGCTAAGCACGTGACCGCCCGGCGCGACCTCGTCCAGCCGGACGAAGACGTATTCGGGTTGATCGGATGTGGTTGGGCTGACGACTTCGGTGTACAGCGGCGGCGCGGCCAGCGGCGCGGCGGCGATGGTGCGTGCAATCGCCGCATCCGCGATCGGTCGGGAGGCCCAGGTCGGGTGATTGATGAACTCGCGCCCGCCGAACGCTTCGCGCGCCAGACCCCAGCCGCCGATGTTCGCCGCGATCAAAACGTCGCTCGATCCACGATGGTAGGTGAAGGCGAGCGCCGTGGTATCGGGTGACCAAACCGGCGCACTGCCCTGTCCGAACAACCCCACCTCCGATTCTTGCAAGCTGCGGAACGCCGGGTCAAAGGTGTTGACGTAGATGAGCTGGTCGCCGGGCCGGCCCGAGGTGTACGCCAGCTGCTGCCCATCGGCCGACCAGGCCGGGTTGTCTTCATCGCGGTCGGGGCTGTTGGTGAGATTTGCCAGATCGTCTTCACCCTGCTCAGAGTCGAGCGGGAGAAGATAGATGTCTTTGTTGCCATCGCGATAGGAAGCGAAGGCGATGCTCTTGCCATCGGGTGACCAGGCCGGGCTGACCTCGGGCGCCGGATCGGTGGTGAGATGTGTGAGTTGACTGCCGTCCTTCGCGCGCAGCATGTACAGGTCGAGATTATTATCCCGATATGATTCGAACACGATCCATTCGCCGTCGGGCGACCAGGCGGGCGCGGCTTCGTAAGTGTTGCTGAAGGTCAGCCGCACCGTAAGACCCGAATCGACTTGCATGCGATAGATATCCCAATTGCCATCGCGATGCGAAGCAAAGGCCAGTTGCGCGCCGTCAGGCGAGAAAGCGGGATCGCGGTCGTCGGCGGGATGGCTGGTGAGCCGGACCAGACCATCGTGATCGACGTTGAGCGCGTAGATGTCGGAGTTGCCGTTGCGTCGCAACACGAAAGCGATCGCGCCGCCCCCCCCGAAGGGATCGACGGTCGGCGTGGGGATGAGTGGCGTGGGCGATGGCGTCGGCGTCGGGCGCGGCGGGAGCGCCAGCGGCGTCGGGGTAATGAGGACGGTGACAACGGGCGGCGCCTGCAAAGCCAGCGCGGCGAGGATGATCAGCAGGATCAGGTTTGTCGCGCTGAACGCCAACAAAAGACCCAACTGCCTGCGCGAGAGCAGGATCGGCGGCCTGGGCGCGGACGGTTTAGGCTCATCGGAATCCGATTGGCGTCGGAATCGTTTGAAGAGCGTTGGCATGTGCGCGACTATACATGCGCTAAAGAGGTGTGTCAAGTGAGACCTAACTCCCAACGCTAACCCATTTCACATCTCCCTCTCTTTCGCTTATAATAGCTGCACCTTGCAACGAGGTCAGGCATGAAACGTCGAATCAGGATGGTGCTTCGCTCATACGTCGAATACCTGCGCCGTAGCATAGGGCCTCGCGCCCGTTGCACGCCCACGAGGGGCTATGCTACCGTCTTATAATAGCTGCGCCTTGCAACGAGGTCAGGCATGAAACGTCGAATCGGGATGGTGCTTCGCTCATACGTCGAGTACATGCGCCGTAGCATAGGGCCTCGCGCCCGTTGCACGCCCACGAGGGGCTAGGCTACCGTCTTATAATAGCTGCACCTTGCAACGAGGTCAGGCATGAAACGTCGAATCGGGATGGTGCTTCGCTCATACGTCGAATACCTGCGCCGTAGCATAGGGCCTCGTGCCCGTTGCACGCCCACGAGGGGCTATGCTACCGTCCACGCACTTGTTCGGAACATGGGCCTTGCGCTTTTGCTGATCGTGACCCTGCTGGCCGGGATCGCCGGTAGCGCCAATGCCCAGGGCAACCTGCACTGGGATCAATATGATGTCGAGATCGCCGTCAACCCGGACGGCACGTTTCGCGTGACGGAAACGCAGACGATCGTGTTTGTCGATGGATCGTTCCACGTCGGCTTTGCCACGATCCCAACCGATCGTACGGAGAGCATTTACGATATTCAGGTTTCAGAGGGCGGGCAGCCCTACCGGCGCGTGTCGAGCGAAGTCGAGGGCGGCTTCCAGACGTGGCAGGAAGAGGATAACCTGAACATCGAGTGGTACTTCCCTTATACTTCGAACGCGCAGCGCACATTCACCCTCGCTTACACGGTATCGGGCGGGCTGCGCTATTACCCCGACGCCGGGCAGCCTTTCGGCCCCCACGATATTCTCCAGTGGATTGCTATCGCGCCCGATCGCGGCGCGCCGATCAATCACTCGCGCGTGACGGTGCGCCTGCCGGACGGCGTGGATATCTTGCCGGATCGGAATTTGCCCTGGGGCTTTGCCGCCGATGCGCTGGGCGGCGGCGCGACCACGCAAGTCGATGTGGAGCGCGGCATTGCGACCTTCACCACGACGCGACCGCTGCAGCCCAATGAGTCGCTCGAAGTCGGCGTGACATTCGAACATGGCGCCATTGCGGGCAGGCCATCCAGTTGGCAGGCCGACTTCGACAAGGTGGATCAGACTGGCCCGATGATCGCTTTCCTGTCGCTGTTGTCGGCGATTGCGATTCTGGTGCTGGGGCCGCTGGGGTTGTTCTTGCTGTGGTACACCAAGGGGCGCGATCCAGAGGTCGGGTTGGCCGCCGAGTATCTAGCCGAGCCGCCGTCGGCTGCGCCGCCCGGCGTGGTAGGTGTGCTGGTCGACGAGCGCGCCGACATGAAAGACATCATCGCCACGCTGATCGATCTGGCGCGGCGCGGCGCGGTGACGATGGAGGAAGTGCAGACACAAGGTTTGTTCGGCATCGGTTTCTCGCGCGACTTCCTCTTCCGCGCCAATCCACAAGTCGATGCCAATACCCTGCGTCCCTACGAGCGCACGCTGTTGTCGAAAGTGGTCGGCTCAGGTGAACAAAAGTTATCGGCGCTCAAAGAGAAGTTCTATACGTCTATCCCCACGCTCGAAAAACAGTTGTACGATGCGGCGGTGAAAGAAGGCTACTTTTCAGCCAGCCCACAAGGCGTGCGCAGGCGCTATGGCGCGTTAGGCGGCGTTCTGCTGTTCCTGGCTTTCCTGGGTGCCGTGGTCTTGACCCCCATGTTCATCGATTACTCGGTCGGTATCCTCTTCCCTGTCGGCGCGCTGGGCCTGGTCGGTGTGCTGACGTTGATCGTGGCGGGCGTGATGCCGGCCAAGACGCGCAAAGGCGCGGAAGAAGCGGCCAAGTGGCGCGCCTTCCAATCGTACCTGCAAGACCTCCCCCGCTTTCAGAAGGTCGAAGAGGCGACCAGCTTGTTCGATCAATATTTGCCGTATGCGATCGCGTTCGGTTTTGAGCGGCGCTGGATCAACCTCTTTTCGCAAGCGAATACGCCGCCGCCGATTTGGTACCGCCCGTGGTATGGGCCGGGCCATATCTATGGTCGCCCGATGACCGTGAGCACTGGCGGCGGGCAGGCCGGCGGGTCACTTGGCGAGGGATTGGCGGGGTCGCTGCAATCGATCAACACTGGGCTGACTTCGTTGTTCAACCAGGCCGGTCAGGTATTCCGCAGTGCGCCGAGCGGATCGAGCGGCGGCTTCAGCGGCGGCTATCGCGGCGGCGGCTTCAGCGGCGGCGGCTTCCGTGGCGGCGGCGGCGGCGGCGGCGGATCGCGCGGGTTCAGGTAGAACGTGAAGCGTGAAACGTGAACTCGTGATGGGTGACAGCGTAATCACGTTTCACTTGTCACGCATCACGTGACGGAGGCACAGTGCAAACATCGGGCAAGTTGATCGGCGTGCTGTTGATCGTGGGGGCGCTGGCGTGCGGCGCGTTGGGTGGCGCGTGGACGCTGTCGAACCAGTCGGGCGGCCAACTTCAATCAGGCGGGGCGATCCTGGCGCTGGCGTTGGTCGCCGTCATTGCGTTGCCCCTGTTGGGCGCGGGACTCTTCTTAGTGGCGCGGGCCGGGCGCGAAGACGCGGAACTGGCGCGCGTGGCCAAGCAGCGCAAGCTGCTGAATATCGTGCTGACGCAGGGCCAGGTGCGCATCGCCGATGTGGCGCTGGAAATGAACGCGGCGCGGGACGAGGTTAAGGCCTGGCTGTACGATCTGGTCGGCAAGGGATTATTCAGCGGCTATGTGAAATGGGATGAAGGTGTGCTATACTCTCGCCAGGCTTCAGAGTTGAAGACCAACCGCTGCCCTAACTGCGGCGGTGAAGTGCGATTGGGGGGCAAAGGTGTGGTCACCTGCCCTTACTGCGGCGCCGAGATTTTCTTGGCGGGTTGAGAGAAGGGTAAACTGGTAGCAAGTAGACAGGTAGCAGGTACACAGGTGGCCCATTTACCTGTTTACTTGTTTACGGCTCTGCCAACATCAGGAGAAACTGCATGGGCGACATTATCGGCAAGGTCGAGGGCGAACGCGGGTTGCTCGAACGCATCGCCGACAAGATCCCGGGGTTTCGGGGTTACCTCGATAAGGAAAAGCGGCGCGACGCCGACAAGCTGCTACGGGATGCGATCGCGGCGCGGTTCGAGGCGCAGGTGCGCCGGCTGCCTGACCTGCAAATGGAGCTGATCAACGCCGGCCGATTGGAATACGTTGACGACGTGGAGCGCGCGGTGGTGAAGCTGCAAACCTTCGTCGATCGGGTGAAGACCACGACGCGCGGCTACGCCGGCTTCTTCGATGCGATCAAGGTGAAAGAAGATGAGCTGGAGCAGCTGTATCATTGGGATGAGCAATTGCTGAACGAAGCCGAAAAGATTGCCCTGGCGATCGACGCGCTGGCGGCCGCGATCGGATCGAGCGGCGATACCGGCGCGGCCGTGCGCGAGTTGATCGGCGCCGCCACCGCGATCAATGAGTTGTATTCTCAGCGTGAACACGTACTTGTCGGCGTTGCTTGATCGGGGCAACGCCTTGGAATGAAAACAGTTTAAGGAGAAACGGCATGCCTCGAATTATCGACGTCATCGAATTCGTAGACGAAACCGGCAAGGAGATGATCCACCGCATCCCGGAGCGCGGCTCGGGGGACTTCCGCTTCGGTTCAAACGTGATCGTGCGCGAAAGCCAGACGGCGGTCTTCTTCCGCGACGGTAAAGCGCTGGACGTGTTCGATCCGGGCAAGCACGTGATCAGCACGGCCAATCTTCCGCTGCTGATCGACCTGCTGAAGCTGGCGACCAGCGGCAAAACGCCCTTCACTGCCGAGGTGTACTTTGTCAGCATGCGCGAGTTCCTCGACCTGGGCTGGGGCACCCCGGAGCCGATCACGCTGCGCGATAGCGACCTGGGGATGGTGCGCCTGCGCGCCTTCGGCACGTACAACTTAGAGATTTCCGATCCGTCGCTGTTTGTCAACAAGATCGTCGGCACGCAAGGCATCTACGAAACGCCGCAGATCGAGAACTTCTTACGCGGGATCATCATCAGCAAGCTGACCGATTTATTGGGCGAGCTCAAGAAATCGATCCTCGATCTGCCGGCGATGTTCGATGAGATCGGCGCGGCGACGCGGGCCAAGGTGCAGGACGACTTTACGGCGCGCGGCATCCGGCTGAAGGCGTTGTACGTCCGCTCGATCTCCCCAACCGAGGAAACGGCCAAGGCGATCGACGAGCGGGCGCAGATGGGCGCGATCGGCGATATGGCGAAGTACATGCAGTTCCAGGCCGCGCGCGGTATCCGTGACGCGGCGCAAAATCCTAGCGGCGGCGCAGCCGGCACAGGCGTCGGCTTGGGCGCTGGCTTGGGTTTGGGCCAGGTGATGGCCGGTGCGATGGCGCAGTCGTTCCAGCAGCAGCCGCAAGCGGCCCCGCAGCAAGCGGGCGGCGGCCCCGCGCCCGACGTGATGACCCCGGCCGAAGCGGCGGCTTATTTGAAGGTCACCGAGGAAGAGATCAACCAGATGATCGAAGCCGGCGAGATCAAGGCGAAGAAGGTGGGCAAGGCGTATCGCATCGCCAAGAAGACGCTGGACGATTTCCTGGCTGCGTGAAATTACACCCCGGAGAACACCGAGGTTTTGAAGTTATTCTCCGCGCTCTCCGTGTCTGGCTTGAAAATGCTCCAAGTCCGCGTCCCCGCGGACACCATCGCGAGGACGCGGTGGCCGAGCAATGGCGTCGGGTCGTAGACCCGGCGTGAGCTGAGAAAAAAACCTCCCGCGAGTCTCGGACCGACGGGAGGTTTCGTTTACGTAGGGAACGTGCGGATGGCCTCGGCCACCTGCCGCACCTGCTCTTCGCTCAGTTCAGGGTACATTGGCAGCGAGAGAATTTCACGCGCGGCGCGTTCAGTTTCAGGGAGCGAACCGGCGTCGCCGAGACGACCTCGATATGCCGGCTGTAAGTGGATCGGCACAGGGTAGTGAATACCTGTGCCGATCCCTTTTTCGCGCAGATAGGCAGCCAGCCGATCCCGTTCGGGATGGCGGATTACGTACAGATGATACACGTGTTCGCCGCTTGCCGGCGCGATCGGTTTTTGGATACGGACCGGCAGCACTTCAGCGTAGAGCGCGGCGAGCGCTTGGCGGCGGGCGTTGTCAGTGTCGAGGTAGCGCAACTTGACGCGCAGGATGGCCGCCTGCAACTCATCGAGCCGCGAGTTCCAACCGCTGATCGCGCTGACGTAGCGCTCGGCCCAGCCGTACTCGCGCAGCAGGCGCGCGCGCTCCGCCAGCGGCGCAGCATGTGTGGCGATGAAGCCGCCGTCGCCGATCGCCCCCAGGTTCTTCGTCGGGTAAAACGAGAAGGCCGCCATGTCTCCCCACGCGCCGACGCGCTTGCCCCGATACGTTGCGCCGTGCGCCTGCGCGCAATCTTCGATGACCTTCAGGTTGCGCCGCTTGGCCATGGCGAGGATCGGGTCGAGGTCAGCCGGAGCGCCGTAGAGGTGAACCGGGATGATAGCTTTAGTGCGCGGCGTAATCGCGCGTTCCAGACAGCGTGGATCGAGTGTGTATCGCTGCGGATCGATATCGACGAGAACGGGCGCTGCACCGGCCAGCTCGATTGCAGCGACCGTGGCGACAGCGGTGTGCGACACGGTGATGACTTCGTCGCCGGGGCCGATCGCGCACGCTTTCAACGCCAGGTGCAGCGCTTCCGTTCCCGACCCGACGCCGATGCCGTGCTCGACTCCCAGGTACTCGGCGAACTCGCGCTCGAACGCGCGCGTCTCATCGCCCAAGATGTAGCGGCCGGCCTCAAGCACGTGCTTGATGGCGGCGTCGAGCTCAGCGCGATGCGCAGCGTACTGCGCGTGAGGATTGGCAACGGGGATAGTGATAGGCATGCCGGAATAATGGCGACCCTCTCCCCCGGCCCCTCTCCCTAAAAGGGAGAGGGGTGCAGGGGAGAGGGTCAATCGTTTACGGCAGCTGGCCGACGCGATAGTTATCGAAGCTCACTCTAAGCGGGTTGGTCCCGTTGTTGAACAGGCCGGATTGGATGAACAGACCGAACTTGCGCGCTCCGGTGTAGCTGCCATCGCTTGCGGAGCCGATCTGGACGCCGTTGATCAGCAGGACAATCGAGGCGCCTGAGCGACGCACGGCGACCGTGTCCCAAGCGCCGTCAGCCGCCGCGCCCGACGGTATCGTTGTACGCGGAATCAGATCGACGCAGTCCTTGCCGTTGGTTTCGCAGCGCTCCAGCTGGAAGTCGTCCGGGTCGTCGTCGCCCGGATCGAATTGCAGCGAGAACTTGTAGTAGTGCGTGTCGATGTTGAAGGTCGGCGTGCTCCCGCTGCGACCGAAGGCGCCGCCTTCGGCGCCGAAGATGAGTCCGTAGCGGGCGTTATCTTTACCTTTAGTCACGTTGAAATCGGCGCTGATCTCGTAGTTGCCCGACACGCTGAGGTTCGGCCCGGCCAGCGTCACCTGATCGATCTGCGTATTGAACAGGTACATGCTCGACCCTGGATTGCCGCTGCTCTGTATATTCTGTTCATAGATGATTGAGCCGCCGGATAAGCTGGTGTATTTCTGTCCCCAGGCGACGAAATCGGGATCGTTGTCACCGCCCACCGAGAACGTGTGGAGATACAAGGAACTCGGAGCCGGGGTGGCGGCGGCAAAGTTGCTAGCGACCGACGGCAGGAAGGTGTTGAGATAGGGCATCGCGCGCAAACTCACGTTATCGATAAACGCGCCTTTGCCGTTGTTCGCCGCGCCATCGCTATGGAAGTAGAAGCCGAGATAGACGCTCGACTTGCCGACGTGATCGCCCAGGTAGAGCGTGCGAGTTTGCCAGCTGCTGCCGGTGACGGCGCCTTTGGAACCGGTGAATCGGGTTCCATCATCCGACGCGCCGAAGAAGAAGAAGTCATTGAAACCGCTGCCGTCGACCGACGGATCGAGAGCGAGTTGATAGTTGAAGACAACTTCGGCGGCGTAGTAGTTACTCAGGTTCACCGGGCCGTAGATCAGCCAGGCGCCCACGTTGGCGGGGTAGTTATCCGTATCGGGGTCCAGGTCGCTTCCATCACACAGACCACAGGGCGCCCAGGCGGTGTCGGCGTAAGTGCTGGACAAGGCGGGGATCACCCGTTCCCAATAGTGCGCCGGGTCGCTAGCGCTGTCGATGAACACGCGCCAGGCGGTGGTCGTGCCGGTTACCCCGACGGTTGGATCGAAGCCGCCGCCGAACGTCTCGGTCAACAGACGCGAGGCGGAAGGCAGCACCGGGCTAAAGTCGTTGGCCGATACCCGGTCGTCAACTTCAAGCGTGAACGGCGGTTTCAGTGTGATCGGCTCCTGGCGCTGCCCGACAGCTGCAGCGTTCTGGAATAGAGCCAGCACGATGAGAAATCCCGTGCAGATGAGCGTGACCGCGGCGATGCGCCCTCGATTGTTTTTTCGTGGCATAGTGCTCTCTCCTTACTAAGATTGAGTTGAGGCGTGACCGATCGACTGAGCCGGGCAGGAGCGGCTCACCCCACGCCAGGCGTGATGGACTTGAATCACGTTGGGTTTATGCCTCTGGCGAGGTGGAATGGTCTCACCAGTAATGCTGCCGGTAGGTGCGAAAGTACTCCACTGAGCAGGTCAAGCCTTCGCGCAACGACACGCGCGGCTGCCAGCCCAACTCGTTATGGATCAGGGTGTAATCGGCGAGGTAGTCGCCGATGTCGATGCGTTTGCGATCGGGCGGGAAGGGGATCAAGCGATAGGTGCTGCCCCCATTGATCGCGATCAGCTGCCGGGCCAGATCGGTTAGGGAGATCGTCTCGGCGCCGCCCAGGTTGTAGATGCGGCCGGCGGCGCGCGCATCGGCCGCGCACAGCAGCATGGCCTCGACCACGTCGTCCACGTAGTTGAAATCGCGCAACTGCGCGCCGTCGCCCCAGACCTCGATCGGCTCGCCGTCGATCACGCAGCGCAGCCAGACCCCCAGGAAAGTTTGCCGTGCATCCTTGACGCGCATGCGCGGCCCATAGGTGTTGGTCAAGCGCAAGCTGGTCACCCGCAAGCCATAGACGTGGTGATACAGGATGTGATACCACTCGCCGGCCATCTTGTTGACGCCGTTGACATCGGTCGGGCGCAGAGGATGCCGCTCGTCCACCGGTAAATAATCCGGCTTGCCGTAGATCTGGCGGGTGCTGGCATACACGATGATGAGCGTTGGGTTGTGCTTACGGCAGGCTTCCAGGATCGAGAGCTGGCTGCGAACATTGATCTCCAGATCGGTGTACGGATCGATCATCGAGTCGAGATGGCTGTTCTGGCCAGCCAGGTTGAACAAGATATCCTGACCGCGCACCAGGTAATCCATGCTGAACTCGTCGCGCACGTCGGCGATGTTGACGCGCAACCGATCCTCATAACCCGCGATGTTGAACAGGTTGCCGCCGTACTCCGGGATCAGCGAATCGACGAGGATGACTTGCGCGCCGAGGTCGGCCAGGCGCCGGCCCAACGTGCTCCCGATGAAGCCCAGTCCCCCCGTAATCAGAACGCGCTTTCCGGCGTAGAAGTTCCCGATAGTCATGGAGTCGGTTCGCGGGAGTCGGGTGGGGCGGCGGTTTGTAAACGAGTATTCCGCAGATGTTCACGTTTGACGACGAGCCGCCACCACCAACCGACCATGGCGATCAATGTGCGCGCGACGCGCGGGAAGTTGAAGAATTGCGACTGGCCGTACTGCCGATACCAATGATGAACCGGCACCTCGACGATCCGGTAACCCGCCGCCTGTATCTTTTTTACCATCTCAAACGTAATCGTGCCAGTCGTCGATTCAAGGGTTACGTTCTCGAAAATCGCCCGGCGCATCAGGCGGAAGTCGCAGTCGACGTCGCGAATGACCAGGCCGAACGCCAGCTTGACGAAGTACTGGTAGGCCAGGCCAATGACGACGCGGTGAAACGGATCGCGCCGCTTGATCTTGTAGCCATTGACCACGTCTACGCCCTCGTCAAGCGCCGCGACCAGCACGGCCAGCTCGCGCGCATCGTACTGGGCATCCCCGTCCGTGTAGAAGATCCAGTCTTTGGTCGCGGCGGCGAAACCCGCGCGCAGCACGCCGCCGTAGCCGCTGGGGCGTGTGCGATGGATGACGCGCAGGCAATCATAATGCAGCGCCAGCTCGTCCAGCACGCGGGCCGAATCGTCGCTTGAACCGTCGTTGATCACCAGGATTTCATAATCGTCGGTGATGGCGCGCAGCGTTTGGACGGCGCGCAGAATCATCGCCGGAATCGTGCCCGCGTCGTTGTAACACGGAAAAAAAGCGGTGATACTGGTGAGTTGGGGTGTCATCATCTGGAGATGATTCCTACAGCCGTTTGTTCGTTTCCATCCGTTGCCTTTCGGCCCAGTGCGACGACGGTCAGGCCAAAGGGCAAGCCCGTCCGGGCGACGAACGGCGCTTCCCGGCTGAGAATCCAGCCGAGCGGCGTGTTCAGGCTGCCGGCGCCGAGGGTGAGGTCTGAGCCGTTTTGGCGATTGGGTAAAAAGCGCTCAGACACGCGCTTCAGCGCGGCGACCGGGAACAACAGCATATTAGCGTAAGAGATCACTTCCGGCGCAAAGCCGGCCCGGCGGAGCTTGGCGCGCAGCTCGCGGGTGGTGTAGCGATGCCGGATGTATACCGCTTCGTCGTGTTGGCCGCGCAGCCAATTGTAAGCGGGCAGCCGCAGGAGGACACGCCCGCCGGGTCGCAGCACGCGGGCAAACTCGCGTAAGGCCACGCCATCGTCGATGACGGCGCGTTCGCAGAGTACGTCGAACGATGTGATCAGATTGAACGCGGCATCGGCGTAGGGCAGCGCCATCACCGAGGCGCGGCTCAAGCGCTCGCGCCGGCGTACCTGGCAGAAGTGCAACGCCTCGGCCGCAAAATCGAAGCCGGTGACTGCGCCGTAATCGGACAGGTAGCCCATCGCTGCGCCGGTGCCGCAGCCGGCGTCTAGGATGCGCAGGTTGTGTCCGCGCCCGATCACGCGATCGAGTACCGCGCGGGTGATCGCTTCCATGCCGCGATACCACCAGTGCGCGTCTTCGACGCGATACATCACTTCGTATTCTTCGGGCTTCATGATCGATCTAAACCTCGCAGGTCTCTGTTCTCGCACTCCGCTTCGGAAGCGCCGTATAAGACCTGCGAGGCTTTACGGGCTTACTTGAAGAGTTGTTCGAGCGCGGCGCGCGCCTCACGCGTGAGATTGCCCTTAGGCCGAGCGCGCAGCCAGTCTTTGGCTTTCTTCACGTGGATAGCCGGTATGGGTAAGGCGGCGAAGTCGACGTTCACGTTAGGGTGCGTGAAGACGATGAGCGGTTGGACCTCGACCGGCGTATCGGGCAGGTGGCGGGCCAGGTGACGTTGGAGGCGCGCCACCTCGGCGGCCGCTTCGCGCGTCGGGTTGCCGAGACCTTCTTCGCTCATCCAGGTGAGCACCCGCCGCAAGCCGGTCGGATTGCGCCAACGACCGTTCTCGTATGAGATGCGGCCGGCTTGCGACTTGGGGATGAGCGTGTAAACGGCGTCGGGCGCGAGCAGCACGTGTGCGGCAGGCGCGCCGTAGTGCACGAGCGTATAGCGGTCGTCGAAACCCTTGAGCGCTTTGGTCAAGGTCAAATGCGGCAGGTCGCCCCGATCGAACCGGCGCACGTAATATCCCCCGACCTGAGAGAGAATCAGGCCAATCGCCAGGCACGCGAGTGAAACGGGAAACAACGCCACTGCCTGGGGGCCATTCCCGGAAGTGAGCGAGATCAACAGCCCTAACAGCAAAATGCCGAACCCTCCGAAGAAAGCATATCGGCCGATTCGGCTACGCGACTTGATGTAGTTGTCGTTTTGGATAACGCGCACACTGGCTCCTGAAGACAACGAACGCGGGTTGTCACCCGTCCTTTGTCTTTCGTCCTTCGTCTAGGATTTGCCGTTCCGATACTGCCCCAACACCAAACAGGCATTGTGCCCGCCCAGGCCAAAGGAATTCGAAATCGCCACGCGCACGCGCGCCTCGCGGGCCTGATTGGGCACGTAATCCAGATCGCACTCCGGGTCGGGGTCGCTATAGTTAATCGTCGGGTGCAGGTGCTGGGTGACCAGACTCATGGTCATCGCGATCGCTTCCAAAGCCCCGGCGCTCCCCATGGCGTGACCGATCATCGACTTCGTAGAGGAGATCGGAATGTTGTAGGCCTGTTCGCCGAACAGGCGCTTGATCGCGAATGTTTCAATGGCGTCGTTGATGGGGGTGGAGGTGCCGTGCGCATTGATGTAGTTGACTTCGCTCACGTCGACGCGGGCATCGCGTAAGGCCCACTTCATCGCGCGCCCCGCGCCTGCGCCGTCGGGGTCGGGCGCGGCTACATGGTAAGCATCGGACGACGTGGCCTGCCCCAGCACTTCGGCGTAAATACGCGCCCCGCGCGCGCGAGCGTGTTCGAGTTGTTCCAACACGACCAGGCCGCAGCCTTCGCTGTACACGAAACCATCGCGCGTCCGATCGAACGGGCGCGAGGCGGTTTCCGGCGAATCGTTGCGCGTGGACAAGGCGCGCATGATGCTGAAGCCGGCGATGGCGAAGTCGCGGATCAAACCCTCGACGCCGCCGGCGATCATGATCGTCGCCGCGCCGCGCCGAATGTACTCGGCCGCTTCGCCGATGGCCTGCGTGCCGGTGGCGCAGGCTGCCACGACCGCGCTCAGCGGCCCCTTGGCCTGCGCCAGGTAGCTGACATGGTGGGTGGGCATATTGGCTAACGAGGCGGTCACGGCGAATGGGCTGGAGGCGCGCATCCCGCGCGCGCGGAAAACTTGCAGCTCGTCGTCGGCTTTGTCGAAGTTGCCCATCGCCGTGCCGATCAGCACGCCGGCCTGTTCCTGCAGCGCTTCGGGCAACGGCAACGCTAGACCGGCGTCGGCCAGCGCCTCGTAGGCGGTGGCGGTAGCCAGCTGAGAAGCGCGCCCCATCCGGCGCGCTTCTTTAAAATTGATCCATTGGGTTGGATCGAAGCCCTTGACTTCGCCGGCAAAGCGGGTGGGCATGGCGCTGGCATCGAACTGTGTGATCGCTGCGATGCCGGAGCGGCCGTTCGTCAGGCCATCCCATAATTCGGCGACGGAGTGGCCGAGCGGCGATAAGGCTCCCATGCCGGTGATGACAACGCGTTGAGAGTGTGGTCGAAGTTCCAAGTGTGCGCAGCCTCGTTTCAGTTATCTCGACATTTAGTTCAGCGGTGTTGCAACCGGGGCCGGCGGGCTTGACGGTACCGTCTTCAAGCCCGCCTTAATGCGCTCGACGATCCGGCCTTCGACGACGCGGATGGCCGTCCGGACGGCGTTGCGCACGGCCAGGGCGTCGGCGCTGCCGTGCCCCACCAGCACATTGCCCTCGACGCCAGCCAGCAGCGCCGCGCCCAGCTCGCGGTGATCGACGCGCCGGCGCAACCGCCGCAGATTGGGCAACAACAGGATCAAGCCGGGCAGCAACAGGATCAGGCCGGGGATCATCACCACCAGCGCGATTTTCGCCAGAGGGCCGGCCGTCACCTGTCGGCGTAAGAATTTGACCAGAAACGACACGATGCCTTCAGTGTACTTGATGATCACGTTGCCGGTGAAGCCATCGGTCACGATCACATCGGCCTTGCCCCCGGGAATATCGCGGCCCTCCAGGTTGCCCACGAAGTTGAGCGTGCCGTCCTTGAGCAACTTGAACGCGTCGCGCACCAGCATAGACCCTTTATCTTCTTCTTCGCCGTTCGACACGATGCCGACGCGTGGGCGATGGATACCGAGCACATGCTCGGCGTACAGGCTGCCCATCAGCGCGTTCTGGGCCAGCTGCTCAGGCTTGGGGTCGGTGTTGGCCCCAAGGTCGATGAGCACAGCGGGGGATGCCGAAGCGGGAAAGATCGAGCACAGCGCCGGCCGGTGGATGCCGCGGATGCGGCCCAGGGTGAACAGCGCCGCCGCCAGCGCGCCGCCGGTATTGCCGGCGGTGACAAAAGCGTCGGCTTCACCCTGCTTGAGCAAGCGCATGCCGACGCTCATCGAGTTGTCTTTCTTTTCCTTGACCGCCAGGGTGTGTTCATGCATCTCGATGATTTGCGAAGCATGCAGCACGCGAATCGGCAGTCCTGTCGTGGGGTGCTTGGCGAGTTCAGCCTTGACGATATCTTCCTTTCCTACCAGGATAATGTCCACGCCAAAGTCCCGTGCGGCCCGAACCGCGCCGGCGACCACTACGCCCGGCGCGTGGTCGCCGCCCATCGCGTCGACTACGATTCGCATGTAGGTCTGGCTCCAGGGTGATCTGCGGTGACGTGCGGCGGATTGTACCTGACGGACAGCGAGTTGTCAAAGAAAATGGGCGTACTTGTTTCAGGAGCGTGCGCCGGGTAGAGCAGAAGCGCAGGACTTTAGTTTGACGAGAAGGGCGCCGAGTTGTCGCGCGCCGGGCGCGGAAGCGCCGCGGCGATCTTGAGCGCGTCACATTGTGCAAGTTCCAACAAGTTTCAGCGGATGAGCGCGATGGCCCGACTTACAGTGAGGAAGCCGGGAATATCCGTATTTTTAATGGGGGAAAACCCGTACCCCGCCGGGGTAAACCCCCATTGCGGATAGGGCTGGCTGTGATATGCTACACCCGACAATCTTCTCGTGAGGCGCGGAGGCGCGATGTTCGGGGGACATCGCGCCTCCGCCCTTATTTGGCTCAAAACCCTACCCGGCCAAGAATTGTTGTGGTATAATCCCGCGCCGTGGCGTATTGAGATCGGCGGCGTAGCTCAGTGGCAGAGCAGGGGACTCATAAGCCCCTTTTCTACCGCCAGAGCGATGGAGAAGGTTAGAGCCTAAAGGACTATAAAACGGGAACTCCACCACCCTACAGGGATGGTGTTCCACGCGCTGATTCGGTTAGTAAGGTGCCTTAGCTATGCCCGGCTCTTGGTGGAGGGGGCTGGTTAGGGTTATGCCGAAGATGCGCACGCAACGCGACCGGGACTCAGTCTCGGTCGCGTTCCTTATTTCCTATTGGTCTTAGTGGACTGCACGGCCCGATGCCTGTTGATATAGTTGTCCAGGTCGCTTTCTGGGATAGACCACTTTGATGTGTTTGAACCCTTCCACGCATTGGGCAACTCGCCGGCAGCGAGTAGTCTTAGAACGGTTCTCGTTGATCGACCAATTCTTTCAGCAGCCTCGCGGACATCCAGGAATCTTTCTTTGTTCACTACGACCCCCCGGGCATGACAACTAGGACGCAGTATAGGAGCCGTTGTCGCAATTGTCAACATTTAATTCAACCCTTGCCGGAAATTGGGTCTTGCAAATTCTCCATATAGATCAACGGCAGCTGTGTCGTATGCCCTTGCCGCTTCTGCCGGAGTGTTGAAGTATCCCAGGTGAATGTTCCTGCCGCCATGCTTGATTTTTGCGTGCCATTTCTGCGCACATCGGTTCCAGTAGACACCCTTAAACCCCGATCGATTATTTGACGACACTTTCCTGTTTTGTCCATTCTCAACAGCGGTGGCTGCTCGCAGATTGGATCTTCTGTTGTCAAAACCATTCCCGTTAATGTGATCAGAGTGCTCCCCAGATCGGAGCCTGCGCTTCAGCTTCCTCTCAAGAATTACTCGATGCATAAACACCCTGTTGTGTGGCGACCCGCGTACAGCGTATGTTTTAATGACGTGCCATTTTAGGTCGGCGAGGTCAGAATCCTCATCATCGACAAAGGCGATCATGCCTTTTGTTAATTGAATTTGTGTTGTCATTTACGGGCCCCCCTTATCTTCCAACCACAGCCGCGCCGTGTTCTCACTGCTATGCACCCACTCGTGGCAGGCGCGACACAGGAGCGCCGCATTACTCATCTCCATGCGCAGTTCCGGGTACTCGTCCCACGGCTTGACGTGATGGACGTGCATGCCGCGCTTCTGCGTGCTGTGCTCGCCGCAACGTCGGCAGCGGTGGCCGTCGCGCTCGCAGACCTGGCGCACGAACGCCTGGTACTCCGCGCTCGACTGGATACGCTGGCGCTCCGGGCTGATGCCGCCTTTCCAGTTCGGGTTGGCCGCGCCTTTGCGACCATACATACCGTTGCCGGAACCACGCCTGGCCGGGCACGGCTTGGAGACCGACTGCGCGATCTTCTGTCGCGTCTCCAAAGTATGGCGGCGACCCTTAAACGAGGCGGCGGGGGCGGGCCGTGCCGGACTATCGGCGCGCAGGTTGTGCCCACGCGGCCGACTCGCAATACCCAGTCGCCTGCGAGCGAAGTACACATGGTGCGGCTTACAACCGGCCAGCTCTGCAATTTCTCGATCGGAGAGTTGCTCATCGCTGTACTTCCTCTCCAGCCAGGTGCGGTCGAATTGGGGTGTGTTTTGCACGTCTCGCTCCTATCCGATTTCGACGAACTTTCGCCGATTACTTACCGTCGTTACGACGCCGACAGCTGTGGCATCTCGTCATGCGTGCATCCGTCGAGCTCGCGTCCAGACTTCAACTTCCCAAAGCGTCGCATGCACGCCCAGTCGTCGCTATCGCTCCATTTCCCCCATCCCCCCACGACGGGTGACTGCGCGCCGGTCTTTCGGTTGAACAAGACGCAGTGCGTAGTGTCGTACCACTCGCCCGCCGGCGCCCATTCACCCCACTGCTTGAAGTGAAATGCGACACCGGCTTCGGCGCATTGATCGCGGATCGAGCGCGCCCAGCTCGGGTGCATCGGACGCGCCTTGCCTCCAGACTCCCCGCCGACGATGACCCAATCGACGGCCACCGTCCAGTAGCTGGCGTCCTCGTCGCCGACGTTCTCTTCCCTGAGCGCCGTGCTCAGGTCGACTGGGCAAAGCAGCGGTTCAGCCGAGACGAAGATCTTCGCCGGATGCCAACGATGCGCGAGCGATTCCACTACCGGCCAGCGGCTGTCAAAGCTCGCCTGGTTTTCGGCGGAAAAGCCGAGCCAGACATTCTTCGGCATACCGCTATGCCACGCGCCCCAGCGCTCTGGCAGCAGTTTCTCGATGCTCTCGACGCGCTTGGTCAGCAGCAACCAGATCAACCAGTCCGTCTCCTCGATCACGCGATAGAGCCGCTCGCGCTGGGGGTCGAGATCCCGCCGATCTTCGAAGACGTCGGCCATGCTGGCGCAGAACACCCGCTTGTGAGCGCCTTCAGCTTTGGCTTGTTCGTTCCACCGATACGGCTCGCGCCAGTGTTTGTCGCCGAAAAAGCGGCGAGGCTTATTCGGACCCCAGACGCCCTTGCCGAAGCGGTTCGACAGCGTTTCAGCGTAACAGTGCTGGCATCCCGGCGAGACCTTGACGCAACCCCACCACGGATTGAAGGTGTGGTCGGTCCATTCGATTTTGCTATTTGCTCCCATGTTGTCTCACCTCCACGAAAGCCATTCGATCTTCGGGCCATCTAGCAGACGATCAGACCATACAAACAGGGCGTACTCCGTTGCATCCGAACCGCCGCCATTGAACGATGGACGCTCAATGCAAGTGACAAGCCGGCTGAGCGGGCGCTGTTTCCAGAAATCTTCGCGGCACTGCCCCGCCAGAAGGTTGATCCGCAGCAGGAATGACAGCAGACCGCCCGGCGCCAGCAAGCGTAAGCTGGCTTCGATGAAGCTTTGCGCCAGACTATAGGGTGGATTCCCTATAATCAGGTCGGGACGATCGTCCCGGAAATATCGACGCTCGAAGGTGGTGTAGCTGCACCGGAACCAATCGTCGTATATCGTGTCCGGACGGGCGCGATAGAGGTCCACGCCCATGATGAGTGCTTTCGGCCAGCGCTCGCGCGCCGCTTTCCCCCATACGCCAGTCCCGGCCCCGGGGTCAAGGACGAGCGCGGGAGAAGAGATGCCATAGTGCGCGCGGATGTAGTCCAGCACTGCGCCGGCCAGCGCTCTAGGCGTCTCATAGAAGTCGCTCTTGTTGCGCTTGCCATTGGTTCGCCCGGTCGCGCTCATCGTTGGTATGCCTCACGTTGCTCGCGCATTTCGTGCGTCGCAGGGCTGATAATCGCTTGCCGAACCTCGTGACGGCTGACGAGCCCCAGCTTGGATAAGATATTGCTGACGTGCGTCTTGACTGTCTCGCGGCTGATCGTCAGCGCGTCTGCAATCTGTGGGTTGGAATATCCGCGCACGATCAGCTGCGCGACCTCGCGCTCGCGCGGCGTCAAATCGAAGAGATAGCTGTCACCCCGTCTGGTGTAGAGAAGGTCTTCGTTAACCATTGTTCGCGCTCACGCTCTCTCGAATGGATCGACTCCCTGTGCGCGCAGCCGGGCAAGCATTTGCCGGATCGAGCGCTCGCCGCGCGTGTGTGGGAAGCGGAGAGATTGAAGTAGTGGCTTGCGATCGCGGCCGCGATAGAAGCGTTCGGCCCACACGCGCAGCACGCCACAGACGTATAGCCGGTCTCGATACGTCAGCGTCTCGCCGGTACGCAGCTTGCGCATCGCTCTGTCGATGCCGGGGAAGCGCCGCCGATAGCGCTTCCAGTCGGCGAACAGGAAGCCAGACCTGCGATCGTAGTTGACCTTCAAGTCGTGTCGGTGAATCAACTCCGTAATCGCGTGCTCTCGGTGAAGCCGGCTGAGCCGGTTGACTGCTTGATCGCCATCGTCGGGCAATTTCATCAGCGCGCCGATGGCCGTCCACGATAACCCGACCGCGCGGGCGAGCACGACGAATGCGTCGCCACCTTCGCTGAATTGCACGCCGCGCTTGAGACCTTTGCCTTTGCCGGTGAAGAACCGAACCCGGAGCGCATCGCTGCGGAGGATTCGCCAGTTACCCCACTTCGTCGCAGGCAGCTTGCCGTCGTGGATGTAGTTATTGACGGCCGCAGAGTCTGCGAGCTCGTGGTGGCGCGCAACCTGGCCGGGCGTCCACCATGCGTCGTCCCAACGCGCCCGGCGCAGCTGCACCAGGCGGCGTGCCTTCTGCCAGAAGGCGGCGTCGTATTTGCGCTTGGTGCGTCGCGGGCCGCGCCTACCAACGCGATCGGGGTCGAAGTAAATCCAGTGCATCGGGTTGACGAGCCAGCGCAGCAGTGTAGCCCGTTCCACGACGCGGCACACCGTTTGCAGCGGTAGCCGCCGGCCAGGCAGAATGCCTCTATCGATTAGGCGATGTATGGATTTGCCATCGACGCCCAGCCCTTCGGCGATTTGCTCGGCCGTCATCTCGGCCGGATTGTTGCTCCTCGTGGGCAGACCCAGCTCGCGCTCGCGCCGGATGTGAACGCCTTCTTTGCTCCGACCGAGCTGGCGTCCAATTTCCTCGTCGCTCATCGTAAACAAATTTGCCTTGAGAAAGGCGTCCTCTTGCGGCGACCAGGTCGGGTTGCGCCGTCCCAACTTATCGTCTGGCCTCGAGGCGACGAGAGCTGCGCGCCGGCCCGCGGGCGTCGTCGCGCGTTTGGCGGCGAGCGCCTGAGACAGGCCGCCGCTCTCGACCTGCGCCTGGATGACGACGGAGTCGATCAACGCGTCGAGGCTAAGCACGTTTCACCTTCTTGCTCAGCTCTTGCTTTATCTTTTGAACCTCGATGATGCGCCGCAACATTTCCACCCCTGGGCAGCCGTCGCACGCGCCGGCCACGTCGCGCACCGAGCACTGGCCGCAGGTCTCGTTGGCCGAATGGACGATCAACGTCCACGCAGGCTCGCCGACCCGGTTGGCCAACGTCTCACTCTTGACGTCGCATTGCGCGCACATGTTTCGCGCGGCTTCGCGCAACGCGGCGAGGGGAATGAATGCCGCGTCGGGCTTGGCCTTGCCCGCGCTCCGGCGCGCACGCGTGAGCATCGGCTCGTTGGCGTCGGCGATCTTTTCCGACAACCGTCTGCAGGCGAGCTCAATCGCCTTGATTGTTGCGTTCAAGCCGGCCAGGCGTTGCGCCAACGCGACACGCTTTTGGCTGTCGTCGATCGACAGCAGCGCATTGGCGACCCGGACGTCGCCCTGCAGGGCGCCCTGAACGACCAGGTTCTGGATCTCCGGCTCGAGCTTGAGCCAGGTCAGGCGGTTGTAGATGTGTGTGGGGTGTTTTTTAAGCTTCTGCGCGACAGCCTTCACGTTGCCGAGCCGGTCAAGTAGGCGTTGGTACGACAGCGCCTCGTCGACGGCGTTCAAATCCTCGCGTTGGATGTTTTCGACGATCGCCAGCTCTTCCAGTGCGTCGTCGCCTGGGTGCGGCTTGACGACGACCGGCACCGTCTCCAATCCCACACTCTGCGCCGCGCGCCAGCGGCGCTCACCCGCGATGAGGAGGTACGTGCCGGGCGCGCCATTCGGGCAGACGATCAACGGCTGTATGATGCCGTGCTCGCGGATGGATTCGGCCAGCTCGCGCAACGATTCTTCGTTGAACGTTTTGCGCGACTGGAAGGGATTCGGCGAGATGTGATCGGTGCGGACTTCGAGGCTGGGCACGTTCGATGGTTTGGTCGTCATAGATCATCCTCCGGCATTCTTGATCAAACACTGATAGTCCGTCTTGCGCCCGTACTTGCGCCGCGTCTCGCCTGTCCAAGCGGGGTTGCCGACGAGGGGCAGGCGGATAACGGATAGATACGTCGTTTGCTTGCACGCTGCGCGCGGCAGCGAGTTCACGCGGACGGCCATGGGTCACTTCGCGCCTGGTTGCGCCGGGAAGCGTATCGGCTGGTCGCTCACCAAATCCGCCGTCGGCAGTGACGTTTCGAGCTGGTCGCCGTTGTTGCGAATCACGTGCTCGCCGACGTTGATGGTTTTCCCAGGCCGAAGCTCGACGATCGGAACGCGATGCGACAGCGCGGCACGGGAGTTGGCGATCGCTTCCGCGCACTCGCCGGCGATCCGGAACAGCTCTTCGAGCGTGTCCTTGACGCTGAGCGGATCGGCGGCGCCGGATGATTCGCCGCCGTGACGTTTCCTCCAAGGAGGTATGCTTGCCGTCCTGAAGCTGTTGACGGCGTCGCACAGGTCTTCCAGGAGAGTCAGCGCCCAGCCGACGCGCTCGTCTGGCCCGTCGCCTATTTCGGCGGGCGGCCTGGGCAGGCGCGCGATCGCGCTGTATCCCGCGAACACTTGTTGCGTCGCCTCGCGTTCCCGGCCGGCTTTGAGAAGGTCTTCGATGGCGACGTCCAGCGCGCGCTCTGCGCCGAACTGTAGCTTGAGGTTGAGGTAGTAAGATGGGTCGTTCACGTTATTTCTCCTTAACGAGTTGGGTTTGGGTCTCGTGGTTTCCTCTCTGCGAGGATGAGATGTGTCGCGACTGTCTCTGCCCCCAGCGGCCCGGCGGCGTCGAGCAGGTCGGGTGATGGCAGCTCGGCGAGCGAGATGTTGGCCGGGCTTCCGCCTCTCTGGAAATACAGAGCTGCGGCCTTGATGCGCTCTTCCTGCCTGCGTTCGGCCGACCAGTATCCGCGCGCTACAAATACGGCGTCCAGGATGCACAGCGCGTCAGCGCGGTCGAGCTTCGCAATCTGACCCAGCAGCGGCGAGCCGCGCAGCGCGTCGACAACGGCCTTCTCGCGCTCGTCGGTCGGCGCAGGTGTCGGTGGCCTGTCGGCGCTGCGCTTATCGAGCAACGGAATTTCCCAGCGGCCGCCGGAATAGGGCGAGAAGCGCGTGCGCAGCCAGGCGTCGAGCGCATCTCCGCTGCCGGCGTCGTGAAACTTCACCGGCGCGCCGGCGCGGATGCGGATGCGCATCGCGCCGCACTTGGGGCAGTTCACAGCGTGCGCCGCGTGAACGGCGCTCGTCGTCATGCACTCCATACACACGACCGTCCAATCGATTTCGGCTTCGGGCCGACCGCGCTTGCCGAGCGTCTCCTCGATACGATTCATCGCGATCCGGTCTTCGCGCGTCATCCGGATCGGCTCGAAACTGGCCTCGGCAATCTGCACCGTGAGCGGGATGCCTTCCTCGCGCGCCGCGTCGCAGGCGATCAGCCCGATCGTGCGCGCCAGGCTCTCGGAGGGCGTGATGATGCAGCCCTCCTGCACGATTACTCCCGGGCCATCGCTACGGCGCTTGATAGGTGAGACGGCCTTGTCGCCGCGCACGCGCATCGCTAAGCTGTGCAGCCTACGGTAGTACGTGCTTGGCGGCTTGACGCCGTCCCACTCTAAGAGCACAACGTAAGCCATCGTTCAGGCCTTGCCCTCGATTTCGTTTAGACGCGCTGCTCTGCCGTGATACCTGATCGCGGCGGAGTTGTAGGCCTTGGCCGCATCTTCTGGTGTGTCAAACAGACCCAGGTAAAAGTGAGAGTTGCCAACCTTGGTCATAGTTACCTCATCCACCCGGCCACGTCGCGCGCCAGGCCCTCGCCCGCTTTCGGGTCGAGCTCGGCGACCGGAATCACCTGATCGGCCAGCGCCTCGATGCTGCCGTATCCCCGCGCAACGGGCACGTACAGCAGCCGCGTGCTGGTGAGCTGCTTGAAGCGCCGCCACTTTGCGGCGACGTCCTGCGCTACCACCGCTTCGCCGTCCGAGATGAACAGCGCATCGGCGCCTTTGCAATGCTTGCCCAGTCGCGCCAACCGGCTCATCGTCTCGTCGAGCGCGCGATTGAACGATGTGCCGCCGCCGCGCGAGTGCTCGGCCCATTCGACGTGCTGCTGCCAGCCCTGCGCCGATTCGACGACGCTCACCGGATCGTTGTCAGCGCCGAAGGTGAAAAGAACGTAGCTACGTCCTTCCGCCTTCGCGGCCTGCGCCACGCCCAGCGCGATCGCCTTGGCGATGATTTCGCGATGGCCGATCATGCTGCCGCTCACGTCGACCGCCGCGACGAACGGCCCGCGCTTCTCGGCATTGCCGCGCAGCCGCCAGCCGACAAGCCCACCTTCAGCGAACTGCGCGACCTTCTGCGCGCGCAGGGCGGGGGGCACGTCGGGTCGCAGCAGCGCGAGCTCGGAAGGGAAGACGTGCATCAGGTCGCGCGTCAGTCCGGCCTCGGCGGTAATGGGGCCGTGCGTCACCCGCTCGCGCCGAGATTGCAGGGCGATGCCGCGCAGTCGTCCGGCTAGCAGCGCAATTTGCCGAACTTTCGCCGAATTGCGGCGCGCGAACTCCAGCGCCGCTTTAGGGTCCGTCCGCACGTCGCTGCCCGGCCCGAAGCCCCAGCCCGCCATCTCCTTGGCCAGGCGTTTACCGGCCTGGCCGGCTTTGCGCACGGCAGACGCGACGGCCGCGTTCGTCATCGCGTCGCCCTGCGCGTCGTCGATGGCGGCAGCCGCCTGGTCGGCGATCTGCCCGGCTTCCTCTCGGAGCGCTTCCGCCTGCGCCGCTGCCCGATCGGCTTCGTCCGTCATGCCGGCCGCTTCGAAGCCCTGCGCGGCCGCCTCTGCTGCTGCTGCCTGGCGCGCTTTCTCGTCGGCCTCCTCCTGCTTTTTGAGCGCTTCCTTGAGCGCCTCTTCCTGGCTGAGCATCTCCCACATCAGGCCCGCCGTCGTCGCCGCAACGGGCAGGTTCGCTACGGTGTTAGCGCGCGTGGATTCCCAGCTCTGCATCGAGCGCGCCCAGTCGAGCACGGTCTTATTCACCCCGCGCTCTGGCGGTGTCTGATCTGCGCGGCGAGGGTCGGCCTGGTAGAGGCTATGGAAGATGTCGCCGGCGAGATCCGACTGTGCAGGGCCATCGGGGTCTCGGCTGACCGACAGCTTCGTCATGCGGCCGAGGGCGCGCTCGGCGGGCGAGAGTCGAAGGGTGGAGATTTGTGGCAGTCCGCTGACTTCGTTCACGTTAGTGTCCGTTGCCATTCGGCATTTCACCACGCGCTGCCGCGGCGAACCACTCGGTAAGTCTCGCGCTCGCCTCGGCGACGCGCGGGTCGTCGTCGCCCACTTGCTTGAGCGTCGCCTGCGCGTTGGCCAGCAACGCGCCCAGCTCGCCCATGCGGCCCATACGCTGCGCCTGGTCAGAGATGCCGGCGACCTCGCGAAACTTCACCACCGCTTGCGCAAGCGCGCCCTCGATGGCCGATCCAACCGCGTCCACGACGCCAGCCGCGATCTGCGCCCAGCTCTCTGCCTCTTCCGAAGCCGGCATCGGCCAGGCCCAACGCAGCGCGCGACTCGCGACGTCAGGCACGGCCGAGAAGTCCGCCTGGCCGGTGTCGTACACGCCGAGGCGGTAAACTAGCTTCGACCATTGCGTGACGCGGCGCGGGTGCGGCCGCCGGCCTTGCGCAGTCGCTTCCAGCGCCAGCGTTTCGAGCAGCTCGGCGACTGCGTGCTTTGCCTTGTCGCCGGGCCGGGCCTGCCGCACGCTCTCGACGTCTTTCCAGTCGGGCAGCCCGCCGGAAACGTTCAGACCGTTCACGCTGGAGAGCTGCGCGCCGACCAGCGCGGCGACGTCGAGCGTATCGGGTTGCAGCCATAGCCACAAGCCGAATCGGTCGATCAGCGCTTCGACGCGCTCACCCCGAGCGACGAAGTTCGCGGTGCTCCAGACGACGGCTGCCTGGTCGGGGTTAGCGTCCATGCGGTCGAGCACATCCAGGCAGGCGTCGAACACGACGTCGTTGGCCCGGAACACTTCGTCGAGGATTGAGACACGCGCGGAAACGTCGTAGGGCGTGCCTGTAACGACGCGGCTTAACTGCCCGTTGAGCAATGCGGCCGGGTCGTATGCGCCGCGCACGGCTTCGGGCGGCGTGCTGGGGTCGAGCCGGTTGAACGTCCACGCGCCATCGCCGGCAATGCTCTTCGCCAGGCTGCGCGCGATGGCGGTCTTGCCCCAGCCTGGCGCGCCGAGTACGACGGCGTGCTGGCCGCTGAGCGCCGACGCCACGAGCACGTCACGCAAGTCGGTGACGTAGCCGCCGACGAAGCTGGGCGACGCGGCAGGGGTGGTCGATTTACTCTTTGCCATGTTGGGTATCCTCCCCGCAAGCTTTTCTGATGGCGGCGTGTAGTTGTGGCACGATGGTGAAGCTGCGCTCGTGCTGAGGCTTGAGCATATCTTCAAGCACGGCCTCGCACGCGGCCAACAGCTCTGGCGCGGCGGCCCACAATCGAGCATAGCTCTCATGCTCCGTGGCGATCAGGCCGCGAACGATACGCCCTTTTTCGTCAACTTCTTTGATGTACCAGAGCTGCAGCGCGTCGAATTGATAGCCTGTGTCCAGTTGGAGTTGATATTTTGGTTTTGCGGCCACGTCATACCTCCCTGTGCGAGGAAGCTGCCCTTTTACGTCTTCTCGTTAGCGCGCTCGACGATTAGCTGTGCTTCCTGCTTGACCACGTCGGCGATAACATACTTGCCCGCGCTGTCCTGTGTGGCGTTGATCCACTTGCGCAGCATAGCGATCACCAGGCCGCCGGGGATGTCCGCTGTGCTTCTGCAGCTGGTCAAATATTCGGTGAGCACGTAGCGCTCGCTTTTCCCGACACACAATTCGATCAGGTGCGCCAGCAGGCCGCGCTGGGCCGGTGTGACATTTCCGCGCTCGGACCCGGCGTGCTCGGCCAGCTTCGCCTTGAGCGTTTCGGGCGAGTAGGGCCGTGCGCCATTTGCCGGCCGTGCGACCGGCTCCGGCGCTTTCCGGTCCGTCGCGTCGGGCTTTGTGGCCCGGTCTGCATCTTTGACCAGGTCGCCATCGCTGCGACCCAACGCGGCCTTATTCTTCAACAGGGTCTCCTCAGGGTCGGTGATGGGCCTCAGGTGCAAGGCCTGGACAATCTCGGCTTCGAAGGCGTTCCTGCGGAGCGCGCCTTCAATGTCCGCGCTTTGCATGGGAACAAAGCAACGCCCCAGGTCGCGCAAGCATCCTTTGAGTAACGACGTGACGCTGGCCTTGTACGCGGTTTTGTAGTTATCGCTGGGAGTCGCGCCGATGGGATTCGGCGTTTTCGTTTTCTCGTCCTTCGTGCGGCGCACGATGGCGACGCCGATCTGCGGCCGGGAAACTTGCGTTCCATCGGAAAACGTTACGGTGAGCTTTCCTGGAACGCTTATGAGGCGCTCGGTGTTTGGCAATTCTTCAACCCGGTATTCACCCGTCAGTTCGAGCGACCACCCGGACGGCTCGAAGATGGCGTCGAGCATGCCGGTCGCATATTCATGCTCCGTGAATGGTTTCCCGCCGGCAACACCCGACTTGCGCTTTACTGCCCAATTGGGAGTGAATAGTTTTTGCAACGCTTCAACCTGTTGTTCCGTGGTCAGTTTCATGGCTTGCTCCTATGCCTCCAAATCAAGTAATCCCTCGCGCGCAATCTCTTCAGGTGTCGCGCAAAGGCAAGGGTTCAATCCGCAGAATTTGCAAGTCTGCGTCTGCGGCGGAGTGAACTCTGCTACAGCGTCTTCAAGGTCGCACGTGGTGTTGAATAATGACGATGGCTCGGAAGCGCCGGGGTGTGCTGCAATCCACTCTGCCTGGGCTTGCTGCCAGTTGGCGGTGCATGCCTGTAAGGTGGTCGGTTCGTCGATTTGCGTAGACATGGCTACCTCGCGCGCTTGAGGTGGTTGATCAACGCCAACGTTTCGATCGTCCCGACCCCATGCCTCAAGACCTGGTTGATGAGATAGGCAATGGGTCGAATGCGGTCGAGGGACTGAACTTCCGGGTCGGGCACGTCCCAACCCTCGCCGGCCATAGAAGCGAAAAGCAGCGTCCGAGCCCGTGCGTCAGGGTAGTGCTTCCCGATCCAATCTCTGTGCTCGCGCGCCATGCACAGAATCAGGTCGGCTTTCAGAATCTCGTCACGCGTAACGAGGTGGGGGGTATACGTGAAGGGTCCGCCGGTGCGCTCGAAGACAGCGACGATCGTCGGCAACGCGGGTTCTTGCCCGGCGTGATCGGCTGTCGTGCCGGCGCAGGAGACTTCGAGCTTGCCGGAATGGAAGCTCAATAGACCGGCAGCCAGGGGCGATCGACAGTAGCCGCCGGTGCAGAGGCATAAGACGCGAGGTCTATTGTGGGTGACTCTGCGAGGGAGCAGGAGGGACGTGCCGGCATGCGCCGGCCGCGTGGCAGGTTGTGCGGATAACATGGCGCTCCTTCAGCTAGTGGTCATCGTTCGCGCTAGGCTCTGGCTCTCTTGAACTTTCTGCCGACTCGCTTGATTTCAGACCATGTATGTTTTACGTGGCACGACGGACAGAGAAGCTCGGCGGGTGGTTTATCGTAGCTTTCGTGATGACCATTCAGGTTTTTGTGTTCCTTGCCGCATGCACTACATACCCAGTCGAGAAATGCCCATCTCCCTACCAATCTCGGAGTAGGACATCCCCGACTGCTTTAGCTGCCTGGCTGTGGCGCGCCTTTTATTCTGGGCGTAGACTTCCCTGGCTGCCTCTTTTCGGCTTCTTGTTGCTTTCTTCTTGGTCTTTGTGTAGTCCTCTATCCATCCGAGAGAGGCGGCTGTATCCAGGGCGTCTTTAGCTGAGTTGGTTCCTAGCTTCCTGTATGCGGAGCGCTTGATGTGCCTGAGCTTGAATGTCGAAATCTCCAAGCCCTTAGCTATTTCCAGGTCGCAAAACCCGATAGAGGTGAGCTTGAGAATCAATATTTGCTGGTCGGATAGTGGTCGTTTCACGTTAGCTCTTGACGTGCGTGGTACACTAGGGGCGCAACATGGGTCTGCCGATTCTTGTTGCGCCAGGGGCGATGTGATCGCATCGCCCCGTTTTCGTTTTAGTTCAGCCGACCCTGCCTGGCCCTGCGTCTTAACTCACAGCCGGGAGCCGTGAGTGCGCGGAGGTTTCAGTGACAAGCGCGCGGGCCGAATAGCGCATAGCCGCAATGTATGAACGGTTGTTAGGACACGCTTGCCACTGGCAGGGCCAGGCAGGGAAGGCCGAACTAATCAGAATTAACCACTTGTGCTAAAATCGAATACATGACCAGACAAAATAAGCACTCAGATGACAACACGGTTCATGTTAGTCTGCGCATGCCAAAGGAACTTAGGGCGCAACTGTCGAAGTTGGCGCGTGCGGAGCACCGCTCCCTGAGTTCCCAAATCGTTTACGTTTTGGAGAAGGGCCTTGAGGCAGTACATCAAGGCCAACGCGCAGCAGAGATACAGCCATCCAGTTAAAGCTGCGCTGGTCTTGTTCGGCCAACTCCCGAACGTTCTTAACCATAGATTCCGGCATCCTGACTGATACGATTACTGACGCCCGTTTCTTCATCTTTGCTCCTGTGGTACAATGTATTAATCTGTGCTAATTTGTAGCACAAAAACACACATCGGTCTACTGTACCTTAGTACCAATACGGATTTCTAACTTATCGCGCGACGCGTTCGTGTACGCATGCGCGTGAGGGCAGGGCGGTCTAGCTAGACCGCCCTGTTTTATTGTTAGGTATCAGGGGTCTGCCTAAGAGGGTCTGCCGGGTACAGCCTGTGTTGTGCGCCCGGTACGCGCCGGCGGCGGACACCTGAACGCAATGGGGGGAAGGATGATGGTGCCCGTCGCCAGCGGCGGTTCATCATACGCCAAGCTGCGAGAGACATCCCCCAAGTGACGGGGATTCCATCATAGCACTTGTGTGCGGGTTGTGCGTCAAAGTCGCGTAGACGTTTAGTGTGCGGAGGGTAAGAGTCGGGATGGGGGAGGGCGGTGTTGAGAAATTCTCCCAAATCTCTAACAGCGCCATTACTCGCTTCATACGCGCAACTCATACACTGCTTGCAACAACACACCCTCATCCTACTGCGCGCTCGCGCTGATTGTCTCGCTTCCACATTTTCACCAAGCAGCACCAACGTCGAAGTCGTTACCCGGTCAGCACAATTCATCTCAGGAGGTCTCCATGTCCACGCCGTCCGCAACCGTCGTTATCGATGCGCGCAGTCGGAACCCGGGCTGTTTGGTGCAGTTGCTATGGTTCGTGTTCGTCGGCTTTTGGGCCGGCCAGCTATGGATTCTCGCCGCGTGGTTCTTCACGATTACGGTCATCGGCATCCCGCTTGCCATTGCCATGATTAACAGTGTGCCGAAGATTATCGCGCTGCGCAGCAAGCCCGAAGCATTAGCCATCACGACAGCCGGTGGCGTAACCGTGTTCTCTACGACGTCGCGGCCGCAGCTCAACCTCCTGATCCGGATCGCGTACTTCGTCCTCGTTGGCTGGTGGGCGAGCGCCATCTGGATGGAGATTGCCTATGGGCTGTGCGTTATTCTCATCGGCATGCCGTTGGGGTTCTGGATGTTCGACCGCGTGCCGGCGCTGGCGACGCTGAGACGGTGAGACGCTGAGACACTGAACTACAAGCGTGAATTGTGGAGGAAGAATTGCCCCGCCGCCCAGCTGGGCTTCTTGCTTGCACTGTGCGCAAGCACACGTGTTGCCTATTTCTATCATTGACCAATTGGTCACTCCGGTGACACTTCTCACAAGTGTCCATTTGACACCAATTGCAAACCTGGCTATGATTACACCGGCGCTGCACGCGACGACGCAACGCGCGTAGAGCACATCTCGCTGAAAGGAGAGTGCAGTGTCACGGCAGAACATCGCCATACGCGAACACCCGGACTGGCGTCGGTAGCACACGAGTAATAGGACAAGCCCTCAGTCCGGCCCCGACCTTATCGCGGCTCTTGCAACGAGCCGCGTTTTTATTGGTGCGGGGGATGCGCTCAATGGAAGGCGTGGTATACTGGATTATTGCTTATGATATTGGGCATTATCGACACCTATGAGCGATATCGCATTAGCCACACGCTCTCCCGTCGCTGCCATCATGCAAGCCGTTCTCGATTCGGTCGGCAGCGAGCACACGCGCCGCGCCTACGAACGCGCGCTGTCTGAGTTTTTCGTATGGCACGAGAAACAGGGACGACCCAAGCTGGAAAGACCCGTCGTACAACGCTATGTGTCATTTCTGCGCGGCGAAGGTGTGCCCCCCTCAAGCATCAACCAGCGCCTGAGCGCCATTCGCCGGATGGTGCGCGAAGCTGTCGAGAACGGCGCGCTCTCTAACGAAATCGCAAGCGGGATAATAAGCATTCAAGGCGCCCAACGTCGCGGCAAGCGCGCTGGCAACTGGCTCACGAAGGACGAGGCCCAGGAGCTGCTGAGGAAGCCGAATGTCAACCGGCGCAAGGGGCTGCGCGATCGCGCGATTCTAGCTGTGCTGATTGGGTGTGGCCTGCGACGCGAGGAAGCGGCGGGTTTGACACTGGCGCACATCCAGCAGCGCGATGGACGTTGGGTCATTGTCGACCTGCTTGGCAAGCGGAATAAGGTGCGCAGCGTGCCGATGCCAAACTGGACTAAGTCTGCACTTGACGCATGGACGCGCACAGCTGGAATCATTGATGGTGCTATCTTTCGCGCAATGGACAAGGGCGGTAAGGTTGCGGGCGAAACACTGACAGCCCAGGCGATACGCAACGTGGTTGTGTTTTACTCCAGCATGATCAGCAAGGATGTCGCGCCTCACGACCTTAGGCGCACATATGCCAAGCTCGCACACAAGGGCGGATCTGCGTTAGACCAAATTCAACTGAGCTTGGGGCACGACAGTATTAAGACTACCGAGACCTATCTGGGCGTCGATCAAGACTTAACCGACGCGCCGTGCGACCACATCGGCTTGCAGCTATAATGCAGCCGGTTTGCGAATGGTCTGAATTTCCTACGCGGGTGTTGACAACCTCACATCTGCGCTCGTACAATCATCCCTTAATGATAGGGCACGCGGCTCCTCCGAACACGGCCCTCGACGACTACGAGTTCTGGAAAAATTATCTTGAGACCGTGATCGCCGAGATCCGCGCGCTGCAAAAGCAGGCCAAGCTCATCGAGAAGAGACTGGCCTCGAAACTTGCGAGTGTGCCACCGGAGAAGCCCAAGCCTTGACGTGTTGACAACAGCGGATTAGTGCTATACTGAGCACGAAGTAACTGAATAGCCTGCCGTCTCGAAGTCGTTGCCGGCAGGCCAAAGCACGGAGTGCCGCAGACGCGCCGCCCGGAATGGGCGGCGCGTTTTTGTTGTGCGCCAACCGGGACGATCTGGACGTGAACGGTGTTACCGCACCCGAACCATAGAATCGCATCGGATGGACTCAGCCCGCAGCAGTGCCGAATCCTGGCGGGCATGGCGCAAGGGATGCTACGCAGCGAGGTCGGTGAGCAATTGGGGCTTTCTATTCACACCGTGCGCAATCACCTCATCGCTATCCATCGCAAACTCGGCGCACACAATACCACGCACGCCGTCGCGCTGGCGCTCGTGCGTGGATATATCACCTATCAGGAGGATTGAAATGGCAATCGTTATCGGCTTCATCGTCTTCGGCGCGGTCGCGCGCACGGTTCTCCCGTTCCTTCAGATGCTTCGGGACAATCCCGGAACGCCGTTCGATCGGCGGTTCCTGGTGCCGCTGGCCGTCTCCGTGGTCATCACCTTGATCGGCATCCCGCTCTTGTTCCAGGGCATCCCGGACGAGCTCCTCAACCTCGAATCGCCGACGCTGACGCAGCTCGGCGCTTTGTTTTTGATCGGCTGGGGCGGAACTGACCTGCTCCGCGAGGGGCAGAAGCTCGTCACGAAGTAGCGGGCGGGTCCGGGTGTGCAGGCCGGGCAGCGGCGCATTCCTCCCCGTTGCGCGGACGCCCATGCAGACGACTGCGCCACTCGCCCGGCCCCCTTGCCCGACTGAACTATCTATGACGCCTTCGACGCCACTTACGACAGTGCTGCCCGAACTCCATAGAAATGATTTTTTGGATATCACGACCGATGTCTGCCTGCTCATCTCACACCATGACAATTCCGTTGCCTGGGCCAACCGCGCCGCATACACCGCCCTGGATTATCAGGAGACGGACGTGCTGATTGGCGCGGGCCTGGGCGATCTGCTCGTTCACAATGGCATCCAATTTACACGCGAGATGCTGGTGAGCATGGCCGCCAATTCGAGCGCCGTGTTGGTCGGACTCCTGGCTCGCGACGGGCGTCACGTCAATATGGGCCTCGTCGCGGCGAGAGAGGATCGCGGCAAGACTCACACGCGCATCATCCTGCGACCAATAGCTCAGTCCATAGACATTTGCGCGGAGTGCGGGAAACTCACGGCGGCGGAGGGGCGCGTTGAGGCGCTTAGTCTGCGGATACGCACGATCCTGAATCGCGCGCCGATAGGGTTTCTGTTCCTTGACCGCACATACAACATCCAGTGGGCCAACACGTACTTTCTCGACACGACGCATTGGCCGCTCAGGGAACTCATTAGACTATCGCTCGACGAGATTACGCCACCGGAGCGCATCGCTTTTCGCCACAGAATGTTGGAGGCCGCGCTCAAAGATGACGGGCAGAAAAAAGCCGGCTTCACGATGTACGTCCGCGACTACTTCAATGAGGGCCGGTACTGGAAATTCGATGTCGAGATATTGCCCGAAGTGGCCGCGCTCAGCAGCATCGTGATTTACATGAGACAGATCAGGACTGACGATTAACAACGGTGCGCAATGCCCGACGAGGAAGTAACAGACGAGACGCCGATTAAGGCCATGATGGAATCAGGCGATCCCAACGAGGTCGCGCGTAACGTCATTCTGCTTTTTGCCCGGCGCGTTGGGCGGCAGTCCACTGAGGAGGAAATCGAGCAAGCGATCTGGCACAGCCTGCACACGCTAACGCCAAACGACGCGAAGGCGCGATAGGCCATGTCTGCCGAGTTGCCTGCAATCGGCGCATTCATTGGCGTGGTCATCACGGCGCTGATCGGATTCCTGAACTATCGCAACAGCGCCCGCAAAGACGCTGTGGCATTGCTGCAAAAAGAGGTTGAGCGCGCCCACAGTCGGCTTGAGGAGATAGAAGCAGAGCGCAATACCCTAAGCGATGAACGCAATGAGTTGCGCAATCAGATTAAGGCGTTAAGCGATGAGCGAGAGAAACTCAAGAAGCATTCCGCCGATCAAGACTCTGTGATCGTATCGCTAACGAGCGGCGCGAATGGTCAGGCGGGCGAACTGAAGGCCATGCGCACCCGGGTGGACTATCTTGAGATTGTGCGCGGTGAGCTTCTAAGTCGCTTTGATGCCGTTGGCCGAGAGATGAACAAACTTCAACTCGAGAATGGCGATTTGCGCAATCAAAACATCCATCTGCAATTACAACTCGATGATCGGGTGAACGAAATTGAGCGCTTACAGGCACGGTGCTTCGACCTAGAGCAGCACAACATGAAACCGGATCAGCCATGACCGAAGCTCTCTCAGTGCCGCTCGTCGGCCAACGTGACGAGCGCTGGCGGAACGTCCTGCTCGGCAACAGTGGTGAAACCATCGGCAACTATGGTTGCGCTATTGCATGTCTGGCGATGCTCGGCGCGCACGCGCAGCGCGAGCCGGTTCAGCCGCTGGATGTGCTGAACAACATGCTGCGCTCGGTCGGCGGGTTCTACAACCGCAACCTGCTGCGCTGGGGAATCACGCACACCATCTATTCCAACCTGCGCTACGTCGGCCGGATCGACATCGGCGTGAACCGGCCGGCGACCGTCCAGGAGATGCGCACCATTTACGATGCGCTGTCGAGAGCCGCGCCGATCATCATCTATGTCGATAGCAGAGAAAAGGAACCCGGCTTGCAGCAGCACTTCGTGCTCGTCGTCGGCGCGGACGCCGCCGAACAGAGCCTCGTCATTCACGATCCGTGGTTTGGCGACGCGACGTGCCTGTGCCCGCGCTATGGCCCGACTCCGCAGGAAGCCGTGTGCGGCGTGATTATCTACGACGTGCTCGACACGCCGCCGCCGAGGACATTCCCCGAGCTGAGGACGCGCCGGGTTGAATGTTGAAGCATATACAGATGAGCAAGCGTAACGGACATCTCCAACTCAGGCCCGATCCCCAAAATGCCCGGCGGCATCCCGGGCGCAACAAGGAGATGATCCGCGCTTCTCTCAAGGAGATCGGCGCGTTCCGTTCCATCGCGGTCGACGGCGACAACATCGTTCGCGCCGGCAACGGCGTATTCGAGCAGGCGGAAGCGTTGGGCCTGAAAGTTCGCGTCATCGACGCTAGGCCGGACGAATTGATCGCCGTGCGCCGGCCCGATCTGAAGGGCAAGAAGGCGGTCAGGGCGGCCCTGCTCGACAACCGGGCCGGTGAATTGAGCGAGTGGGACGTCGATGTCTTGGCGGAGATTCCAGGCGATGCACTTGCCAGTCTTTGGACGGAGGTTGAGTGGTCGAGGTTCGGCGCTGGTAGATGCAGAGCCTCAGCTGGACAAGGCGGCACGACTACAGCGCAAGTGGGGCACCGCTGCGGGGCAACTCTGGGAGATTCCCAGCCAATCGCTGCCGGGCCAGGCTCACCGGCTGCTCTGTGGCGACAGCACCAGCGAGCATGACATCGCGCGATTGATGGACGGCAAGCAGGCTGCGCTCGTATCAACCGATCCTCCGTATCTCGTCGACTACACCGGCGACGACCGTCCGCGCAAGTCGAAAGATTGGTCGGGCTCCTACCGCGAAGTCGACATCAAGAACGTGGAGGGCTTTATCAGGGGGTTCGTACAAACGGCGCTTGCTCATTCGCGCGACAATGCGGCCTGGTTTGTCTGGCATGCATCGCGCCGAGCCGCTCTCCTGGAGAGGTTGCTCGTCGAGTGCGGATTGATCGTGCATCAGACGCTGATCTGGTTCAAGCCCACTCCTACGTTCACCTATTCGTTGTATGCCTGGTCTAACGAGCCTTGTTTCCTGTGTTGGAGACAAGGCCACAAGCCCTATATGATTCCCGGCTGGTTCAACCAATTGCACAGCAACGTGTGGGAGGTCGATTGGGAAGGGAAATCGCGCGCTTCCGACAGGGCGCACCCAACCCAGAAACCCGTCGAGTTATTTGCTCGGCCGATAAGGAATCACACTCAGCCAGGCGAAGTGTGCCTGGAGCCGTTCAGCGGCAGCGGGACGCAATTGGTTGCAGCCGAAAACATGAAGCGGCTCTGCTATGCCAACGAGCTCGAGCCGCAATTTGTGGCCGTGGCGCTCCAGCGGATGGTCGATGCCTTTGGCCTCAAACCCAAACTCATCGATCATGAGCGCCCAAAAGCGAAGGGAAAATCGAAGAAGCAATAAGGCTGCGGGCAGCGCAGACAGCAGCGCGAAAAGGCGGCCGCGCGGTAAACCGTTTGAGAAAGGCAATCCGTACCGATGGCAGCCAGGCAAATCCGGCAACCCGAATGGCAGTTCCCGCAAGCAACTGCTATCGGAAGCCTATCGCGCGATTTTAGCGCAGCCGATGCCGGCCAATCTCAAAGATCACATCGCGTTGATGATCGCCGACGGCGCGCCGGTCGCCGAGATCATCGCGTGGGCGATGGCTTCAGGGGCGATCAAGGGCAATACACCTTCGGCGGTCGAAATGCGTAAGGCGACCGAGATAGATATTCCGAGGAACACCTTCGATAAACCGACCGAGCTGCCAGTTGCGCGTGAGCTCACCGACGAGGAACTTATAGCGATTGCATCTGGTGACAACCCCGCCCCGGAGTGATGGTTCGCGTAGGCATAGAGGGTTCGGCGATGGCGAAAGGCAAGCACGAAGGAGCGCAACTCAATGCAACCGATTTGCAACCATCGCCTGATTTGGCCGCCCGGTTTAGGAGGCTCACGCCATCTCAGGTCTCCGGCGTGATTCGAATCGCTCAGGCCGAATTGGCCGGCATTTCCATCGAAGCATTACTGCAAGGGCCTGGCAAAATCTGCTCGCGCTCGACGTACTACCATAAGGCGCGTGGCGGATGGAAATACAAGCCTGAGTTTCAGGATGCGCTCGAGCTGGCCCGCGCAGAGATGCGCACGCATCGATTGACCAGCGTGGTATCCGAAGCCATCGAAGAGCTCAAACTGGCGACGCCGCTCGCTGCTCGTGATCTGCGCCGGCAAATCACCGGCGACGTGGATGCCATCGACGCTTTGGCCGGTGTGCTCTTTGATAAGAACCGCAAGAGCGATGAGCGCCAGGCTGCCGCAGTGGCGCTGGGACAGATAGGGTCATCCGTTGCTGTCACGGTATTGATTAGTGCGCTAGACGAGAGTCCCACCACTGATCTGCGCAAAGCGATCATCGATGCACTCGGCGCAGCCGGCGTCGCAGCCAATAGCCGTCGCCGGCTGGCCGACAACTCGGTTCTTGACCGCGCCGATCGGATGACGGCCGACAAGGGTGGCGGAAGTCGAACCAGTGAAATGAGCGACGAAGACCTGGAAAGAATCGCGGCCGGCGAATACGAGGATTGAAGTTTGATGTTAGCCACTGCCCCGAGGGTTAACTTCATTACACGCGAAGAAGCGGCTGCGGAATTACTCAGACGCCGGCAGGCTCGCCGATCGCTGGAGCATTTCACGACCTACACCAAGCCGGACTACCAGGTCAACTGGCACCATCACGTGTTGTGTGATTACCTCGACCGCTTCGTCGCCAGTGAGATCAAGCGCCTGATCGTGTCGATGCCGCCCCGGCACGGCAAGAGTGAATTGGTGTCACGCCGGCTGCCGGCCTATATCCTCGGTCGCAGCCCGGATGTACAGATCATCGCCTGTAGTTATGGAGCAGACCTGGCCGGCATGACAAATCGCGACGTGCAGCGCATTATTGACGATCGTAGTTACCAGGCGCTCTTCCCGGATACGCGGCTGTTTGGCAAGAACGTTCGCGCCGAGGCACAAGGGAACTACCTGCGCAATTCCGACATTTTCGAGATCGTGAACCATCGGGGTTTTTATCGCAGCGCCGGCGTCGGGGGCAGCATCACCGGCCTGGGCTTCCTCTATGGCATCATCGATGACCCGATCAAGAATCGCGAGGAAGCCGACAGCAAGACCTATCGCGACGCGTTGTGGGAATGGTACACCAGCACGTTCTATACCCGGCGCGAAAAAGGCGCGGCCATCCTGATCACGCTGACGCGCTGGCACGAAGACGACTTGGTCGGGCGATTGTTGAAGCAGGCCAAAGAAGACCCGGATGCTGACCAGTGGCTGGTAGTGCGTTTCCCGGCCCGAGCTGAGGAGAAGCCGGCGATGTCCGAAGATCGGCGCGTTCCTGGCGATCCGCTCTGGCCCGACAAGTTCAGCGACGAAGATCTGAGAAACACGCGCGCGACCATTGGAGCTAGAGATTGGTATGCGCTGCACCAGCAAACACCGCGACCGCAGGAAGGCCGCATTCTGGATTCCAACCTCTTGCTCCGCATCGACGCTGTGGACGTCCCACCGCTGGTTCGAATAGTGCGCTACTGGGACCTGGCCTTCAGCGAGAGTAAGGGTGCGGACTACGTGACGGGCGCGAAGGTGGGGATTGCCAAAAATGGTCGGCGCTACATTCTGCACATGAAGCGTCTTCGTGGGCGATGGACGGCGAGCCGGCCCATCATCGTCGAGACAGCCCTGGGCGACGGCGTCGAGGTCGCCTGCTTCATCGAGGCCAATGGCGGCCAGCTGGGATATTACCAGGATGTTCATGACAACGAGCGCATGCGCTCGAAGCGCATTGTATTGCCCGATCGGCCGGAGGGTTCTAAGGAGATGCGCGCCAGCGTCTGGGGTTCGCGCCTGGCGGATGGCATCATCTACTGCGTTCGGGGTGAATGGAACGAGGAGTTTTTCGACGAGATGGACGCCTTCCCAAATGGCGAGCACGACGATCAGGTGGACGCGGTCAGCGGCGCGATGCACGTGCTGACCGATGACATCGACCAGGAAACGATCGTCTACGATGAAGAAACTCGCGTCGACATCGGCTACTGACCACAGCTGCCCCGCCCCTATCACAATGAAGGGCGGCGGTTGGGTCACTTAGGATTGACGCATGACTGTCTCACAAAAATCCACGCAGCGCTCATCTCGCCGGCGACCCATCGACCGGATGACCAAGTCCGACCTGAAAGAAGTGGTCGTCCAGTTGTTGGAGCACACCTCGCTCATGCCCGACGACGGCTACGTGCGGCTGGCCGGCGGCGGCCTGCTGTGGAACGATCTCGATCCGATCGAGCGCAGCGATGCGCTGGAGGCCTCGTACTACTACTGGAAGCGCGACCCGCTAATGCACCGGGCAGTGCAATTGATCAAGGATTACACCTTCGGGCGCGGCGTGACCTGGAAGGCCAAAGAGCCGCGTGTGTCGGCCGTGTTGAGTCGATTCTGGAAGGACAAAAACAACCGCATCATCGCCAAGGCGGTCGGCCAATGGGAGCTCGCCGAGCGGATTCAACTGGCCGGCGAAGTGTTCCCGATCTTCTTCGTCAATACCTTCACCGGTCACGTGAAAGTGCGCGTCGTTCCCCCGGAGGAAATCACCGACATTATCACCGATCCGGAGGACAAGGACACGACGCTGTACTACCAGCGCACCTGGGTCAAACAAGCCTTCAGGTGGGAAACGAAGACCTGGAGCGGCGGGCGGACTCGAAGGGATTTCATTCCTGACTGGGATAACCGCGCCGGCGAATACAGCACCGGGGCCAGGCGGCAGGGCACGCTCGTCTACATGCACCACATCAAGATCAACTCGCACGGCTCGCGCGGCGACCCGCTGTACTACAACGCCCTGCCCTGGATCAAAGCTTATAAGGGCTTCATGGAGGATCGGGCCACGCTCACGCTGGCCGCCGCGACGTATGCCTTCAAGCAACGCATCAAAGGCTCGAAGGCCGCCGTTGCGCGGCTGCGGCAGCAGTGGCTCGACATATCGACGCGCTACGGTGAGACGGGCAGCACGACCGGCAAGGAGAGACGTGAGGGCGCGCAGACGATCATCGAGAACGAGAACGTCTCGCTGGAGCAATTCAATTTCGATACCCGCTCAGGCAATGCCTATACCGACGGTCGCATGCTTCGCCAGCAGGTTGCGGCCGGCACGGGCATCACCGAGCAGAACCTGACCGGCGATCCGAGTGTCGCTAACCTGGCGTCGGCCACTCAGATGGAAGGGCCGATGCTGAAGATGTTCGAGTCCTGGCAGCAATTGTGGAAGGACGAGTATTCGGATATCTTCGAGTTTGTCATCGACATGGCCGTCGAATACGGCGACCTGCCGCCCGACGTCGACCGCACGGTCGAAGTAAACTTCCCGCCGATCGTGATCAAAGACCTGCCGACGATCATCAATGCGGTGGCGCAGTTGATTAGCGCCCAGAGCATGGCGCAGATCGAGTACATCACGCCGGAGCGCCTGGCCGGCTACATTCTGGAAGCCTTCGGCGAGACCGATGTCGACCAGGCGTTGACCGATCTGAAGCAGATATGGGCGGCGCGCGCGGCGATTCAAAGCGATCTTACCCTGCCCGACGACATGGACGATAAGGTTCAAGCCGCGATGGAGGCGGTGCGCCTGTGGCGTCGCGGCGAAGCGCCGGCGACGACGGCGGCCGACGCCATGCACGCGCTGGCCGAATCGCTGCGGAGCCACAACAATGGCAATGGTCTCTCGTGAAATCGGCGAAGTTTCGCCGAATACGGCGACCGGCCCAGCGCTGGAGATGCCGGCAGTCGTTCTTGAGTTCGTCCGGCTGCTGGAGGCGGTCACCTACCGCAATCAGGCCAACAATGCGATCAAGGTCGCCATTGCTTACGTCGTCGATGCGGCCAGCACGCTGGCGCGCTCGAAGTTCGGCGAGACGGCTATCGACACCTTTCGCGGGCGCGTATCGAATGCGCTGGCGAACACGGCGCGCGAGCTGGCCGGGCTGGGTTGGTACGCCGGCGGCGGAAGCGGAAACTATCCGGGCGAAGTTGTCAGTGAGTATCTCGCCGCGCAGCGCAATTACCTGGACAGGTGGATTGCCGACATCCGCCAATTGCGGGCGCTACCCGGCGGCCCGTATCGAGCGCAGATGTACGCGCAGAGCGCCGAGCAGGTGTATCAGCGCGCTTACATGCGCGCGCGCGGCGAGAAGGCGCAGCTACCCGATCTGCCCGCCTACCCCAAGGACGGGAGCACGCGCTGTCGAGCGAATTGCCATTGTCGCTGGGAGATCAAACGCGTGAGCGATACGGAATATCACGCCATCTGGAAGTTGCAGCCTGGCGAGAACTGCGAAGACTGCCTGCGCCGGGCGAAGGAGTGGAACCCGCTGCGCATCGTGAACATCGACGGCGTGTGGGCATTCGCGACGGCACTGGAGCCATTCGGGGGATTCGGGCTATGAGCGCAATCATGCCGGTCGCTAACCATCCGCACACCGCTAGCGAGACAATTCTGATCACCGATCTGCCGACCTGGAAGCGAGAGCTGTTAGACCAAATTGACCTATTGTTTGAAGGCAGAAGTCGGTGTACAATCGTCATCGAGAAAGACGGTCCCGCTGTCCTCGTCCTGCCGGCGAAGCCGGTGTGGCGGGTGACGATGGTGAACTCGAGGTCGCCAACCTAGAGCGTTGAGTTGTGCAACTGAATATCGCCACTGTGGAATTGGCACTCACCTCTGTACAGAGAGGTCGGGTGCCTTTTTATTTTCTGATGCAGGAGCGGTGATGGAACAATTAGACCGACAACCAAAAGTTGGAGACCAGGTTCGCTACTACGCCTACGGAACGCCCGGCGGCGAGTATCCGGCCGGAGCGCCGCGCCTGGCGTGGATCACCGAGGTAGACCCACCGAACCCGTTCGATGAGGTTTCTTCCAGCGCGCCAGTGGGCATATGTGTCGTGAATCCGACAGGGTTGTTTTTCAATCAGCACATACCGTACGGCCCCGGCCTGACCGGCCATTGGGGCTGGCCGGATGATGAAGGTCGGGCATGAAACGACTGCGAGAGGTCATTCGCCACGAGGGCGACAAGTGGATTTTGTACTCGCACGACGGCAAGAAGAAGCTTGGCGAGTTTACCTCCGAGGAAGCCGCCAGGAAACGCGAGCGCCAAATTCAGTTCTTCAAGCACCGCGAAAGCGCGCGTGACCTGGTCGAATCGCTGCGTAACCTGGTCGAGAAGAAACATTCCACCGCCTGGCACGATTGCTGGGAGAAGGTCAAAGGGGAATACGACGACCGCGCCGCCGCGGCTATCTGCACCTGGAGCATCCAGCGCGCGCCCAACCCGCCCGACGTGTACGAGGCGGCGCGCGGCGTGCGTGAGGCCAAGGTCACGCTCACCATCGACGAGATCAACGACGTCGACGAGGTGTTGGGCGCGGAGATGGAGTTGCGCGGCGTCGCCTCGCTCGTCATCGATACCGACACCTGGGACGTGGTCGAGGTGCTGCTCGACGGCAGCCAGGCCAACCCGGTCGAGCCGGTAGCCGCCGAGTTGTATACCCCGCAAATCGAATCCGCCCGCGCGGCCCTGGCCCAACGCGGCTTGCTCGAAGTCGGCGCGCGCCATACCAAGCGCGAGTTCGAGATCATCAAGCAGGTCATTGCGTTGATGACCGAGTTGTACGGCGAGATCGACGACCTCAGCAAACTCCTACAGGACACCCAGGAATCGCTCGGTTACCCGACCGTCGTCGATTACCTGATCTCGTGTGTCCACCGCACGTTCACGATAGAGGCCGACGACCTGTTTGGCAATGGCCGGCTGAGCCAGGACGAGCGCACTTTTCTCTCGCACTGCATCGGCCAGGCGCTGGATGCTTTCAACGCCACGATCGACGCCGAGATGCCAGTGTTGCGCGATCGCGGCTTGCGCGACCCGTATTACGAGCCAGCGCCGGCGACGGTCATCGTCGCCGATAACGTCACCACCGACGCGCCGGTCGTCGCCAGCCTGCGCGACTCCCGACTCCTGGAGTCGGAGGCAGGCAGCACCTCGCGCATCGAGCGCGACCTGAAAGAGTCATTCGACGGCATGCCGACGATCCTGGAAGCGAAACACCCGGACGGCTCGTACATCCTCAACGGCATCGTCATCATCGAGGGCAAGAGCGCCAACGGATTTGTCTACACCCGCGAATCGCTACCCACGGCGATTTCCCACTTCACCGGCAAGCCCATCTTCATCGATCATCCAACGCTCACCGAATCGCGTGAGCGGCCGGAGCGCAGCGAGCTGGATCGCGTTGGCCGGTTGCCGCTCGAACCCGAAAACTTCTACGTCGCCGAGGTCAAAAAAGGTCCTCACGCCGGCAAACACGCGTTGCACTACAAGAGCGGCAAACTCAGTTCGACGGCGGATTGGCTGGCAACCAAAATCCGCGAGGGGATCTCCGGCGATCAAAGCATCAATGCGCGCGGCCGCGGCCGCGAGGAAGGCGACGCCTTCTTTGTCGAAGCCTTCATCGACGGTTTCTCGTTGGATTTCGTCACGACCGGCGCAGCCGGCGGACGGGGCGGCCTGCCGCTGGCGGAAGCCGCCAGGCACAAGGAGGCGCCATCGGACAGTCATCCATCTACTTCACCCACTCAACCCAATGCACAGGAGGCACATGCTATGGCACAGAAAGTTGATGGCTCGAAATCCACCATCGCGCGCTTGCAGGAGGCGCTGCGTCTGCGGCAGCGGCGCGAGCGATTCCTGGCGCGCAAGCAGCAGGCCGATCAGATCGTCACTGAGGCGGTGAAGAGCCTACCGGACGAGGCGCAGAAGCGCATCCGCACGCTGTTCGAGTCCGCCGTGTGTCGCTTCGTCGAAGCCGACGGCGAGCAGCCGGGCGCGCTGCCGATTGGGGCGGGCCTGGCCGCCGGCGATCCGCCCACCATCGAACTGCCGCCCGACGTGGCCGAGTTGCCGGCCGAGGCGCAGGCGCTATGGATTCAGTCGTATACCTCGAACCTGGGCAAGGGCGAGGACAAGGCCCTGCACATCGCCTGGGCGGACGTGTATAGCGCCGGCTGGACGCAGGACGACGGCGGCGCGTGGAAGAAGGAGCAGCAGGGCAGCGACGCGCTCGGCGCGCCTGCGCCCGATATGGCTCCGTACACCACCGAGTCATTCAAGGCAGCGATTGCGAAGATCGCCGCCGATGAGAAGGCGTACCTCTCAAAGGTCACCGAAGCTGGGCGTGTCACCGGGTTGGGCAACAGCAACGACCCGGAGGCTGGGCCTGCATCCGAGCAGACCGAGACGAAATTGCAAGAAGCCTTCGCCGGGCTGCTCGGCGACGAGCAGCAGGGTAAGGTCGCGGCGCGCGGGCGCGCCGTGTAACGGACAGCGCCGGAATCTCGCGCTGACAGCAATGCACATCTAGGGAGGCCACATGGCTACGAACATCGTGATCGAGGGACACAGCGTCAACATGAAAGTCGCCGTGCCTGTCGGAACCGTGGCAGGCGACCCGGTCGAAATCGTCGACCTGCACGGCGTTGCGCTCACGACACGCGACGGGGATGGCAAGGCGACCGTGAAGTTCCCGTTCGCCTACGTCGCCAAGCATACGGTCGAGGCCGTCAACAACGCCGGCGACAGCGCCGTGGCAATCGGCGACAAACTGTATTACGACACCGCCGCCGACATCAAGATCAATAAGGACGGCGCCAACGGCAAGGGCTACGGCTACGCGCTGGAGACCATCGACGCCGGCGGGAGCGACGCCATCAAGGTCGGCGTGGCGGCATTGTAGAAATTGTTGATTTGGGATTGCTGATTGTTGATTTGTCAGTCAGCAATCAGAAATCCTCAGTCATCAATTAAGGAGAATCGACATGGGATCCGAATTCACCGAATTGCTGGAGAGTTTTACCGCCGAGCAGGCATCCATTCAAAACCTGTTCAACCAGGAGCGGGACGGCATCGGCATCCGCGCCCTGGTGCGCAGTCGCGGGCCGAAGTACGTCGAACAATTGTCTGAGGCGGCGAAGTTCATCGGGAGCGTCTTCGATGGCCGCCGTCCGATGTGGCACTTGCGCGAGGCGCTCACCACGTCGGATTTCCCCCTGTTGTTCGGGGACACCATCGACCGCATGCTGCTGGCGAAATACAAGGCGGTCACGCCGGACTGGCAGCAATACATGCGGGTGACGCGTACCATTCGTGATTTCCGCGCGGTCAAGCGCTTCCGCTGCACGAGCGGCGCGGGCATGACCGATGAGGTCGGCATCGAGGGCCACTATGAAGCCGATTCCGTGAGCGAGCAATCCTATCAGTTCACGGTCGGAAAGTACGGGCGCGTGCGCAATATCGCCTGGGAGGCGCTGGTCAACGATGATCTCGACGCGCTGCAAAGCACGCCCGACGATCTGGCTCGCCAGGCGATCAATCGCGATGCGCATTTCGCCACCGGGTTGTTCGTCGTCAACACTACGCTGTACGCCGTTGACCATACGGCCGAGAATGGATCGACATACAGCAACAAGGGCACGGCGACCTTCAGTGCTCCCGCGCTCGCCGCGGCTATCAGCGATATGGGCGACTTCCCCGGCGACGACGAAGCCGGCACGCCGATCATGAACGACCCGCTGTATATCGTCGTCGGCACGCGCGAGATGGAGATGAAGGTTAACCAGGTGCTCAGTTCGCTCGTCGTGACCTACACCGGCGCGGCCGAAGCGGGCAACCTGCCGATGACCAGCATCATCCCGGCCGAGCTGCGCAACAAGATGAAGTGCGTATATAACCCCTTCATCCGCATGCGCGATCCGGACACCTACAAGACTTCGTGGTATCTGTTCGCCGATCCGGGCGACGGCTGGGCGGTCGAGATCGGCTATCTCAACGGCCACGACAGCCCCGAGCTGTACATGAAGTTGGCGAACCAGATCCGGCTGGGTGGCGGCGCGGCCATCGAGGGCGACTTCGACACCGACGCGCGCTCGTACAAGATGCTGCACGTGATCGGCGGCAATCACACCAACGCCGTCGGCGGCTGGCGCTTTACCTGGATGAGCGACGGCACGGAAGAAGGCTAACTGAAATTCTGAATGAAGAATGCTGAATTCCATCCGCTGTATCGACTTCAACATTCATCGTTCAGAATTCACACCTGCACTTGCGCCTGCGCGCAAGTGTCATTCACCTATCCTATAAGGAGACCAACCATGAAGACGAGACTCTTCCTCAGCCTACTGCTGGCCGGCGCGATGGTGTTCGGTGTGTTCGCGGGTGTGAGCCTAGCGAGCGTCCGCACGGCCGGTGCAGATGGCGGCGTGACGGGCTACACCCTGTCCACGCTGGCTGCCGGAACGACGCGCTACACCACCACAGTGACCTACATCACGTCCACCGTCAGCGTGCCGAACTATGGCGCGGTCGATGTGCAGCTGACGATCGATACGACGGGCACCCAGGTTCTCACGCTGGTGCCGCAGTTCTCGCTCGCGCCAACCACGCAGACCTGCGCGCAGGCGTCGCAATGGTTCACCGCCACGAGCACGGTGATCGACACGGCATCGGCTACGGAAGTGGGAACCACGGTCGCGGTGACTGAGACTGAAGGCTCTCTGTATCCGGTCACGACGACCATCGATAGCGCCTGGACGTATACGCTGGGCAGCACGGACATCGTTCATTCAATGGCTCAGACCGGCGACGGCTCGATCGGGCGCGAGTTTCCGGTATTCGGTCGTTGCTTCCGCGCCAAGTTGATCTTCAGCGCGGCAGGGCAATGGTACACGCCGACGATTTGGCTACGCTACGTCAACCGACAGTAATCGAACGGGCGCGGAACGTTCCCGCTCTGCGCCCGTTCACCCACGAGGTGAATCATGCCGAGAAAACCACAAGCGCCGACAGCCGACGAAGAGGCGCGGCGTGAAAGAGAGCGTGAGCTCTTAGAATTGCCGGCCGACCAGCGTCCTAATCCCTTCGCGGAGGAAGAGCAAGCCCCGCCGGTTGTCGAGATAGGGGCCGAGGCCAAGTCCGAAAGCCTACCGCCCGTTCTCGAATCACCGACCGATGAAGAGATACGGTCAGCCGTCGAGGATGCGATAGCGCAACTCAAATTGAACTTGCCCGGCTCGTGCATCAACTGCGGACAGAGCGGTGAGCCAATCCAGATCGTCACCGTGAAAAAGCCGGACAAGCCCTGGTATGCCGGCTTCCAATGCCCGGCCTGCAAATACATCTGGACGCCGAAACAGGAGGCAGCGCCGTTTCGACACCCAAGGCAGTAGGCACGCATCCCACCCACAGATGGGGATTGTTTCATGATCACAACTCCACGCCTCGACGACTTCGAGCGCCCTAGCGGGGCGCTCGGCGCTAACTGGCAGAACGACATTACCGAGCAGGGTGGCGGTTCAGGCCTGGTCATCGACGGCGGTCAAGCGGCGACTGCCAACGCGCTGATTGGCAGCGCGTGGTACACCGCCTTGCAGACGAGCCGCGACTGTGAAGTCTGGGCGCTCATGGATGAGTTGCCTGACTCAGACGTTCCCGTGCCCGGCCTGGGCTACGTCGAGCTGTTTTTGCGCATGAGCAACCCAGGCGACGTGGATAACCTGAGCGCCTACACCGTCATGTGGCAAAACGACGGCAGCGTGAATGGTGTGCTGCGCATTCGCTACTATCACGATGGCTTGGTCGGCCCCATCGAGGAAGTTGAGGACTGCATGCTCGCGCCCGGCGACGTGCTGTTCGGGCGCGCCATCGGCGACACGATTCAGGCCTGGGTGCTCTCGAACGGCGTGTGGAACCTCGTCGCAGAAGTGACCGACACCAACATCGCAGACGGCGGCTACCTGGGCGCGGCGATGTATGGCGACAACGGGCGTATCGAGGAGTTCGGCGGGGGCACGTGGGAGCCGGTCGGCGTCACGCTTTACCTGACCAAAGACCACCGCGAGCTGCGCGGCAGCCCGGTGCACCAGGGCCAAGATGAGGCGGTCTATTACAAGATCGACGTGTCGGCGCTGGGCGCAGACCCGACCGACCTGTCGATCGTCGTCAAAGATAAATCCGTCGCCGCCACAGTCGAGGACGTGACGGCGAGCCTGGTCGATTCGGGCTTGGTTTTCTCCTTTCCGTCCAGCACGCGCGTCGTGCTGCCATTTATCATCAACCCGACCGATCGACATCGTTATCGCGTCGAAGTGTTGATGACGATCGCGGGCCAGGTCGTCGAGCCGTGGTTCACGCTGTTTGGAGAGCAGTGATATGCCTGCGCCTACCACCGCGATTCTGGATAATTTTAACCGCGCCGATAATGAATCGCTTGGTAGCAACTTTGACGTGCCCAGTACATATCTTTCACCGGAGATCGTCGGCGATGCGGCTGCCGGTGATGACGAGGTTGGCGGTACATCATTCGCATTGTGGGCAACGCCATTTGCTCGCGATCAGGAAGCTTATCTTACCATCCAGGGCATCAACCTATCCGAGGGCGATAGTCTATACCTGATGGTGCGCGTCGATGCGGACGATCCAGAGACCGAGAGTTCATACACGGCTCAGATCGGCCCGTACTTCATTGACTTGGAGTCACCTTATAGCGACCCCGTCATTTACGATGTCGTGGTGCAGAATGGTGATGCAGTCTGGTTGAAGGCGCTGGGCAATACCGTCTTGGTCTACTACAAGCCTTCTGGCGGTGAATGGCAACTCATCCTGTCCAAGACAGAGAACGATCCACGCGGCGCAGAGGCGCGGCAGATCGGTTTCAAGATCAGCGATCTCAACCAAACGCTGCTCATTGATGATTTCGGCGGCGGCGATGTCGAGGCAGCCCCGCCCGAGCCACCCGCGCCAGAGATACTCGACGCCATTGTCCTGCGCGTACAAGGCCATCATCGTGAAGTTCTGGAGGGTATTCAGCATATCGGCGAAGACGAGCGCATCACCCTCGCCCTGGATTTCTCGAAGTTCGGTGACATTCAAACGTTCGGCGACATCACCTTGTGGCTCGGCAGCGTCGACGTTAGCGCCACGAACCTCGTCGGCGACGCGCGCATCGTCGGCAGCTTCCTCATCCTACCGACGATCTATGGCCTGCTGCGCGGGGGCGAATATCGCCTCGAAGCTCAGGCATCGGTGGGCGGCCAATATCTTGAGCCTTACGTGCTCATCCTGGGAGAGGAGTGAGATGGCCTACTGCGACGCAGAAGGATTGCAGAATTTGATGGGCATGACGTTCGATGAGGTCAGCCAGCCGCCGATTGATGAGGTGGAGGACGCGATCACCAACATCGCCGGCGAGATCGACGGCGTGCTGGAAGCAGCCGGATATGCTCTGCCTGTCGCCGCCGAGGCCGCGCTGTCCATGCTGGAGCAATACAACAAGTTCGGCGCGGGCGCGCGGGTGTGGTTTAGTGCCTTCTCGGATATGGAAGCGCCGGAGCGGGTGAAATACTGGCGCGACTCCTATAACGCCTTCCTGCAGCGCATCAAGGCCGGCACGCAGAAATTGCCCGGCGAGGATATCTCCGGCGAGGAGGACATCGCCTTCGACGTTGCGCCCCACCCGGCGCGCGATGGATTCTGGCTGACCGGGCAGGACTGACGACGATGGCGCGTTTCTTGAGCCGGGCGCAATTGAGGCGAGGCCAGAAGAAGGTGCTGCATCTGGTCGGCTCGGATGTCGAAGTCTCGGCCGGCGACGTGACACAATTCACCCATTACCTCGGCGATCTGATCGAGCGATTCGAGAACCTCGAAGAGCTATGGAAACTGTACGGCGATTACCTGGTCAAGCAAAACATCCCGCGCCGGTTCAAGCAGCAAGGCGCGCCGCTGCGTTGGGCGAAACTCAGCGATCGGTACGCGGCCATCAAGCGGCGCAAGTATGGGCGCAAGCCGATCCTGGTGGCGACTGGAGCGATGCGCGCCGGCTTCAAGTATCAGGCAACCAAGCGCACGCTGCGCATCGTGAACACGGTCAAGCGCCCGGGAGGCGCGCCGTATTGGGTCTATCATCAACTCGGCGCTCCCAAGATCAACCTGCCTACGCGCCCGGTGCTGCAATTGACCCGGTTCGACTATTCGAAGTTGCGCAAGCTGGCCGAGGCGCACCTGCGCCGGGCGCAGACCAGATTGAGCGGAGCGGGCCTGTGATCGAGCCTCGTGTGTCCGATGTGCTTCAAATCATGAAGCGCGCGTTGGAATATTACGGCCAGTTTGTCTATTCGAGCCGTATGGGGTTGCTCCCTTCTGTGCAATGGGTTGCCGAGAACGCGATCCGATGGGTAGAAACCTCTCTGGGACAATCCATTGAGGTTGAGCGCAAAGAAGAGATAGACGACCGTCTGGGGATTCGCCTCGAAGATTGGGTGAGGCGAAATGACTGAACCGCTGATTGTCCTGATGCACGACTACCTCATCGACACGCTGGCCGGCGATCCACTGATGGCCGACGTCAAGCTGTTCGTGCGCGGGCAATTGCCGCCGGCCGTGCAGGTTCCCGATGATTTCTACCCATTGATCGAGGTCTACATCCTCGAAGAGGAACTAGACGACGAACTGACTGGCGGCTACCGGCAGCCGACATACAACGGCGTGATCAGCATCACGGCGCGCGACAAGCAGGCCAGGGACACCTGGCGAACGCCGGTCAGTAAACGCCTGACAATGACCTCGTACAACACCGTCATTCGCCTGCTCGCCAATGCGCGGCGCATCCTGGAGCGTGAGGAGCACAAGGCGCTGGGCGGATTGCGCGCGATGGATGACGACAGCGAAGAGGAAGAGATCGTGACGCAATTCTTGTTAGACAGTCCAATCGAGCACGGCGCGGGCGAGAACGAGCGCGACCTCTCGTATGAGAACGTCGGTGTGATCCCGTTCTCCGTACAGGCCGAGCGCGCGCCGGCCAATCCGTCACCTTAGGAGGCACGATGGCAGTGCAATTGGCCTATCTGAAAGTCACCGACCCCGCCGGGGTCTATCTCCCCCGTCATGGCAGCCGCCCAGCCGGCGGCGTTTTCGAGATGCCGGCAGAGGCCGCAGCGGATTATCTGGCGACGTATCCTGATCAATTTTCCGGGGCGACGGCCGAGGACTATGCAGCCTACCTGGAATCGTTGCGTCCCGCCAGATCGGAATCGCCTCGCAAGCCCAAGCCCAAGGCACGCGGCAGAAAGGAGCGTTAAATGGAGCACCTGGTTTATTCTGCTGAAACCGAATTCGGCTCGTGGGTTACTCCCACCCGCGCCATCGCCGTCGACGACGCGAATTGGGATTCCGAGCGGGCGGTAGATGAACAGCCAACGACGGGTAGCGGGCGGGCGCCGTATCTGCACGTATTGGGCGCCAAACCTGTCACCGGTGGCTTCACCACGCGCTGGTGGGTGGCGAACATCGCCACGCTGTTCGGGCAGTTCATGCGCGACTTTCAGACCACGACGCCTGCCGGCGCAACCGATGCGCGCGACCACGGCTTCCTGTACGACGATGAGCAGAACCCGTTGGGACTCAGCGTTCAGAAAATTTACACCAGCACGCTGGCGCGCAACATCCTGAGCGCGATTCCCAACCAGGTGACGCTATCATTCGCCGCCAAAGAGGCGGCCAAGTTGATCTTCGACGCGCCGGCCAAGGACATCGTGCGGGCTGAGCAATTGTGGGATAGCCTGGGCACGGCCAGCGATGCGGTCATTGCGTCGCCCACCTACCCCGCCGTGCGTCGGCCGCTATATTTCTACGACGCGCAGATCACCATCGGCGGCACGCCGTCGCTCGACCTGGCGACGAACAAGATCGCCATCGCCGACGGCGACGTCGTAACGAAGGTGCACAACATCCAGGTAGTCATCAATCACAATCTGGACACCGACGCCTTCAGCCTGATGCGCGACCCGACCATCCTGGAGCTGGTCTGGGGCGCGCGCAATATCCAGATCACGCTGGACGTGTCCTGGTCGGATTATGCAACCGACCTCTACGACGCGGCGCACGCCGGCGAGGCGATGGCGCTGGACATCGACCTGCGCCACTCGGACGAGATCGAGGCGGGCTTCAATTATGAGGGCCACGTGGTCGTCCCGTCGCTGTTTTTCGACCCGATGAAACTGCCGAACATCGGCGGCGACAAGGCGCGTAAGACGGTATCGCTCACGGCGCGGGCGCAGCAGGACCCCATCACCGCCCGCGACATCAACGTATGGATTCGCAGCGCGGAGGCATCGCTATGAGCATCGCAACGAATGGCCTGAAGAACGTCGAAATCGGCGGCTGTACCTACCGGCTTCTCAAGCGGCTGGGTTGGCAGGAACAGCAGCGCATCAACGATTCGGTCATCAGGGTCATGATCGACGGTAGGGCCTTGCAGTCGATGAAAACTATCGAAGACTTGAGCGAAGTCGAGATGCGCATCGACAACGTCAAAATGAACACGCTACGGCTGGAAGGCCGGCTACAGGGCATGACGCGGCAGCAAGTCAAAGACATCCCCGACGCGCACGTGGCGCTGCTCATCGAGGAGATCGAGGCGCTGGAACGCGAGCAGCAGGCGGAGATCGAGGCGTTGCGCCCAAAATCACCGGCCTCGCCGGAATCGGCGGAGCCGGAGAGCCAGATTACCTGACCGTCTTGCATGATGTTATCGAGAAAATCGTCATCTACGAGACGCCGCCGGAACCGAACGATCTGAAATCTCCGGCTCAGGTACGGATGGAGGCCGACGCGTTGATTGCCTTGAACGAATGGCGCCTGCTCACGGCGGGGTTGGCGACCTGGCGCGATCTGGGATACGGCGAGCCTGTGCCCGAGCCTAAACTGTTGGAGATGTTGACTGTCGACGAAGAGATAGCACAGGCCCGGCGGCGTCGGCGCAAAGTGGAAGCCGAGCGGGGTAACGTGGCGATCTAATGGCGCGCATTTCTGACGTTTACGAACTCACCAGTAAAGCCAACACGGGCGGCATCAAAGCCGGCTCGAGCGCGTTGAACAGCATGTTCAACGCGCTCAAACGGATCGGCTCGCTGGGAGCCGCCCCGTTTAACGCGGCGCGCGCCGGGATGAGCAAGCTGGTCGGCGGCGTCAAGGGCGTGCTCGGCGGCCTCGGCTCGATCGGCCACGCGCTCAATGGCGTGCGGCGCATCGCGCAGGTCTTCAGTTCCGCGTTCGAGTCGATGAAGGCGACCAGCCCCGCCTTCGCGCGCCAGCTGGGCCGACTGCAATCGCGCCTGGATGCCGTCAAAAATGCGCTGGCCAAAAAGGCCGGCGATGCGCTCGCGCCGATTCTGGAGCGCATCGTCAAGGTAATGGACTCGCCGCGTGTCCAGAAGTTCATCGATCTGATCGGCAATGGATTGCAGAAGGCGCTCAGCGTCGGGCTGGGGTTTGCGGGTCGCCTGCTGAATGCCGTGGGCGACCTGTTCACGGAATTCGAGGACGGCAGCCGGCCGATCGATTCCGTGCGCGGCGTCGTGGTCAGCCTGGCCAAGTCGTTCGGGCTTTCCGACGAGGCAGCCTTCCAGTTGGGTCAGACGATCCAGCCCGTCGCCGACTTCATTGAGAACCAATTGATTCCCGGCCTGCTGACGCTGGGCCAGGCTTTGTTATCCGGCGTAGGCCAGGCCTGGCAGACGTTGCAACAGATCGTCGGCGCGGTCTGGGGCTGGCTCAAGACGAACGTCTTCGATCCGCTCTTCAACGCGGCGGAGCAGATCGCCGCGTCGTTCCAGCAACACTGGGGTGAAATCCAGGCGGCGTTCAACAGTCTATGGCAGGCCGTCCAGCCGGTTCTCCAGTTCATCATCGACAAATTCAGCGAGCTGGTCAATGCCGTATTGCCGACCGTGGTGTCGGCGGTTCAGGGCATCGTTGAATTCATCGGTCCAGCGGTCGCCAACATTGCGGAGTTTATTCGCACCCACTTCGACGAGATCAAGACCGTCGTCGAAAACATCTTCGGCGGCGTGCGAGTCTTCATCGAGACGGCGATCAACACCATCGGCGGCGTCATCCGTGCAGTGCTGCAAGTGCTGTCCGGCGACTGGTCTGGGGCGTGGAACACGATCAAGGGCGTCGTCGAGGGTGTGTGGAACGGTATCAAGGGTATTATCGAGAAGGCTGTCGGGGTCATCGGGGGGCTGCTCAATATCCTGGGCGACGCGTTGCGCAAGCCGTGGGAAGCGTTGCGCGGCATCGTCGAAGGTGTGTGGAATGGCGTGAAGTCATTCCTGGTGACCGCCATCAACGGGGTGATCGATTTTATCAACGGACTCATCAAGGGATTCAACGACACGTTGGGCCAACTGACCGGCCAGATTCAATACATTCCGCGCGTCACTTCGCTGGCGCAAGGCGGCATCGTCAATGCGCCGATTCTGGCCGCCGTCGGCGACAACCCCTCCTCGCCGGAGGTCGTCTCTCCGCTCGACGACCTGGTCGGCATCTTGCGCCAGGCGCTCGGCGCAGGCCAGGGCGGCGTGATGATTAACTTCTACGGCAACCTATCGCCTGAATACACGCCGCGCCAGGCTGGGCAAGAGCTGGGCCAGGCCTTCCTACAAACGCTGCGCGCGCAGGGCACGCTCCCGGTGAACCGCTGAGGCGAAACCCATGATCCTCGCAGGCTTCGGGCCAACCTGGATAACCGCCTATCGGTTCGGCAAGCGCGTCAAAATGGAGCACGAGATCGTCGTCGCGCGACCACCTGTGTTGCAGCAGGTCGGAGGCGCGGGCGGCGCATTTGACGCCTACGGCCCGAGAAACTATCCGATCGCGTCGAGCACCGTGTCGGTCAAGTTCAATTTGAGCGCGGACTCTTACGAGGCGATCGGCTTCGCGCTCGACGACCTCAAGGCCGCGACGATTGACCATGGCGAAGACAAGCTATGGGCCCTGCACCGCGACGACCTGATTCGGCGCTGGGCGTGGGCCAAGTGCGTCAAGCTGACGCCGCCGGAAGCTGCCGGCAAGAACTACACCAGCCTGCCCGTCACGCTCGAATTCTCGATGCGTGAGGGATTGTGGTATGGCGAGCGACAGTTCAGCTTCACGCGCACCAGCGACGATCCGCCCCCGCCGACATTTAGCCTGTCATACTTCGGGCGGCAGCCGGGTCTGTTGCGCGCGGCGGCGAAAGCGCTCAGCGCGTCGAACTCGATCAGCTTCCATGCCAGCAGCACCGACGCCGTTTCGGATGACTACGTGTTCACGCTGGCCGCGCCTACGCTCTCGGAAAACGACGCGCTGGTGGCGATGATCGCCATCTCCGACGCGAGTGCGGACGTGGCCGCGCCCGACGGCTGGGAATTGCGCTACACTATCAGTCAGTCGGCCAGTGGTGTGCTGCTCAAAATTTTCACGCGCGCCGCGACGGCGAGCGAGCCGAGCGATTACAGCTGGTACACCGTCACCGGAAATGCGGTGGATTGGGTTGGCGCGATTGCAGCGTTCTCCGGGGCGAACGCCGCAGCGATGCTGTCCAATTTCGGCTCGATGGCGTCGCACGGCAGCGCGGCCTCCTATACCGCGACGGGCATCACGACGCAGCGGGCGCACTCCTGGTTGTTAGTCGCGCACGCGGCGGCGAGCGCCGTAACGCACACTGCGCCCGGTGGCATGATTGAGCGGCTCGACTTCAACGACGGTGGGCCAGCGCTGACTTTATGCACGGAGTATCGCGCAACGGCCGGCGCGACCGGCAATCGCACCGGCAACCTGTCCGGTTCATCGACCGGTGCGCAGGTGGCGCTGGAGTTGTTCCCTGCCGGCGATGCGATTGAATCGGTTAGCCTGACGAATGTCAACATCGGGCGCGCGTGGCAATGGGCCGGCATCGTCGCGGCAGGCGACGAGCTGGTCGTTGACCCGGCTGCCTTCGCAGTGACCAACGGCGGCGTAGACGCCTTCGGCGGGTTCAGTACCAGCCTGACGCTCGCCAATCAATCGGACAGCATCGCCTGGATGTGGTTGCAGCCGGGGTACAACACGTTCGTGTTGGGTATCACGGCGGTGGATTACGAATTGAAACTGACCTGGTGGGAGACGTTCACGTAACGATGGAATTCGTGCTAGAAGCGCTCGACCCCTATTTGCAGCCCACCGGCGATGGGCCGATTACATCGGTTGCCTCGCTGACCGTTTCCGAGTCGCTGGACGAAGTGGCGACCCTCTCGGCGAACGTGTCAGCGAAGGATACACGCGCGCATCGCCTGCTGACCAACGGGCGGCGTTTCCGTGCGCGTTTCGCAAACGGAATGACCTCTCACGGCGTGGTGCGCGAAGATTCCCTGACCGCTAGTAGCGCCCAGCGCACCATCTCCGGCTTTGACTTGCTCGACGAGCTGGTGCGCTTTACGTGCGGCTACTGGGCGAATTATCAGATGGCCGACATCCACGACAATGTGCTGCCCGATTTGCTGGCGGGCACGGGCTGGAGCTGGGCGGTGCTGGACGGCAACCTTGGTCAATATTCCGGCAACCTGGATAACCTGACCCGGCTCGAAGGCATCCAACGCATGCGCGACTTGACCGGCAGGCACTTCCGGCGCGGCCTGGGGCTGCGCACATTGGAGTTTGGCACGTTCGGTGCGAGCCAGCCGGATGTGCGGCTGACCAACGTCGATCATTTCCTGCGCGATCAGGACGACAGCAATATTGCTATCGTCAGCGAGTTGGTGCGCACGCGCAGCAGCAGCAGCAAAGTCAACCTGGTCGTGCCACTGGGGCGCGGCGAGGATAACGGCGACACGAACCGGGCGAAGGTCAACCTCTACCAGATCAGCCAGGCCGACACGACGCGCCTGGCGCGCATCAAGGTGCGGCCCGGGCTGAACGGCGCCGCGACGAAAACAATTTCTGGCTCCGACTTCCAGACCCTTAAGGTTGAAAGCACCGCCGGCTTTCGGGAACAGGGCACGCCAACGATGCAACTCTTCGTCGGCAACGCGAGCGACCTGACGGCCGGCTATCAGTTCAATTGGGCCGTTGGTGAAATCGGAGACGCCAACACCATGTTTGTCGTCAACTCCGGCGATCCAGAAAGAGAATTCGACCCGCCCGGCGCGGGCGTGGACGTGATTGGTGACCCGCAATACTACCTGGTCGATGCAGCTTCGTATGCCGCAGACCCCTCCGAGCGGGTGATGATTTTCCCCGAAATCGATGCGTTGGGCCGGCCTGAACCGCCCGAGGAGCAGTGGCGGGAGGCGAGCCGCCTGCTCTTTGACCGCGCGCTGTACTGGCTGCGCTGGAATAGCGTCGAGCAGATCGCCTACCAGGTCAACGTGCTTCGGTTGCCGTTTTCAGTGAGAGTCGGCGACCGCATCCCGATGGTGTACACCGGCTACGTGGTCGATCGCTCCGGCGTCACGGTGGACTGGATTAACGTCAACGACCTGTTCTACGTACTGTCGATCGACCGGACGTTCAACGCGGACGGCACGCTCTCGGCCAGCCTGACGCTCTCCAACCTCGACCGCCAGTTGTTGGCGGATCGGTACTTGATTTCGCAGCTCGCCGGCAATCTCGAACAAGTCAACGTGACCAATTGAGCTGGCCTGTGATAGCGTTTAGGCAAACGTGGCTTCGAGCGCCCACCAAAGTGGGCGCTCGGCTTTATACCGCTCATAATCCGAGCATCAAATCGCGCAGTCAAACAACAGATAGAAGTGGTTGGCAAGAGGTGAGACTTGACACGACGCATATAATCAAAAGCGACCAGTCTGTTACGCTTCCATTGCGATGGCACGTGCGTGCGAACTCTTTTGCGCCTGATCGTCTTATATTCTCAGGAGCATGGACTTGCCCAAGTCTGAAACAACACAGGCCGCACACAGCCATCAAACTCCAACGCTCCTCCCCGCTGTTCTTGCCGACCTGTCGTTGAACGACGCCATCAATCACTTCCTGTTTGCCGTCGCATTGGAAGTGCGGCCCGCCACGGTTGCTTATTACGAAAAGAGTCTCCGTCCGCTCCGAGACATTCTCAAGCCGGTCGGCGCCGTCACGACGGACGATCTGCGCTTGTGCTATGCGCAACTGCGCGATCGGCAAATGCGCTTCGACGGCCATCCGCTCCGGCCGGTTCAGGAAGGCGGTCTTTCCATTCCCACTCTGCACAAGTACGTGCGCGCGTGGAAGCGCTTTTTCACGTGGCTGGTCGACGAAGGCTACCTCTTACGCAGCCCGGCGGCGAAAATCAAGCGACCGAAGCTGCCGTACGTGAGGCCGAAAGATATGACACTCCAAGATTTGGAACGCATACTTGCGGCGGCGCGAGAAGAATGCGTTCGGGATTATGCGATTATCTGTTTTTTGGCCGATACGGCGTGCCGTGTTGGCGGTGTGGCGGGGCTGGTATTGGCGAATCTAAATCTCCGTGAACACCGCGCGATCGTGTGCGAGAAAGGCGGTGACGAACGGGAGGTGACGTTCGAAGATCGAACGGCGCGTGCGTTGCGGCAGTATCTGGATGACGAGCGGCGTCACCAAATGGATCGGCTGACACAGCGTGGGGTCCTCATTGACGGCCGGGTATTTCTGGGTCCCAAGGGACCCTTGACGACGTCGGGGGTCTATCTGCTTATCGCGCGGCTTGCAAAGCGCGCCGGCGTGCAAGGGCGCTATAACCCGCATTCCATCCGGCACGCCTGGGCGCGCAACGCCTTGAAGCGCGGCGCGAATTTGAAAGAGGTGCAACAGTATCTGGGGCACAAGAGCATCACGACGACCGCGATGTTCTATGCCATTTATCTCGACGAGGAACTGCACGACCGGCACCGGCAGCTGACGCTGTTGCCGCCAGAGCCGTGCGAGGACAAGAGAGCGGATGGAGGCGCGCTATAGAAACTCGATCTGACCGCGTATGTCCTCGTCGGTCAGGACATCGTAGATGAGCAGCAGGCCGCGCACAATTCTGCCGATAGGGGTTTGGCGATGCACGTAAGCGATGCCCGCATGAGGAGTGGCGCGTTGATGCCAGCGAAGAAAGTCGGCGTCTTGCGTGAAGACGACGCGCCCTTGCTCAAGCGCCAGGGTGATGATGCGGTCGTCGTCGGTGTGAGTCAGCCCGACGTCTTGCACGGTTAGCACGTCTACACCCCGCCCGCGCAGCGCACGCGTGACGTCCACATCGACATGCTCGTCCATGAGAAATTTGATTTTAGCGGCCATGCAGCTTCTGCTGGACGAGCGAGGGCGTTGCAGCCCGCATGGTTTCGGCCAGGGTTTCGCCGTCGCGGATGGATTGGTCTATCTCTTCGCGATGGTCGAAGTAGTAGGCCAGCGCCGCGTACACTTCCGCCAGGGAAAGGTCATACTTCGACGCGATCTGGTCGGCGCTGAGGCCCATGCGCTCGTGCCAGATGGCAACGTCCTGCACGCTGATGCGGTGTCCGGCGATGCGGGGCTTGCCACCCAACACGCCGGGCGTGGCTTCGATGAAGCGGTCGAGGGTGAGAGTGGGGTTGGACATAGATGGCCTCCGAATTTCGGCTTTCGGAGATTATATGCCTCACCGGGTGAGGAAGCAAGACGGCGATACTTATGGAACACGGCGCAGCGGCACGGCCAGGACTTCCTGCAGCAGCTCGTTGACGTGTCCCAGGTCACCGACGTGCTCTAACCCTTTCTAATTTTCAGGCTCGTTCGCGCAGGTAAGATCTTTGCAATTCCACATGGAACGTCTCCGGCGTGGCGAGTACATCGTCGAGGAGAAGTTGTATTCCATCTGTGAAATGCACCCAAATTTTATCGCCCTCGATAGTAAATGCTTCAGACACACTACCTGCTCGCAGAGGCCATTTCGGGGGCCCTGCACTACGGACGTCACACAAAGTAGTGATTCGCATTTGGCTCCTTATCTCACCGCTTGCGCCAGCGCCTGAAGGCGGTTGATCTCGTCTCGCCTCACCGTGTACCGGCCCTGCGCATCCGTAAACAGGTCTACTTGCACCAGAGCACGGCATGCGGACGCGAGACGGCTCACGGTGCGATTGCCTGTCAGGCCCAAGCCTTCGGCCATCTCCTCCGGTGTGAAAGCGGCGGAATAGCAGAGACGTAAGACGCGCCGCACGTAGGCAGGGTAATTGGCAATCTGCTCGGCCTTGGCGAGCTTGGCAGCGACGGCTGGCAGCGAAATAATTGCAGAAAGTTCGTCAGATTGAGCCGCGTCGTTCTTTAGCGCCCGTGCAGCCGCCGGGCGTTCCGGCACTTGGATCCGCGCGCGTCGAGCGGCCTTCGTTGTGCGCGGAGTCCGCCCACCCGATGGCGCCTCCCTCTCTGCCTTCGCCCCATCGATCGTTCGATACTCGATATCGATTTCGCCTGCCGTTTCAGCCTCAACGCCGTAGATGCGCTGCTTGTAACGGCTATACTCCGCCTGGGTGAAGACCAGGTAATGCTCACCGCTTTCCTGGGCATGCAGCAACCGCCCTACCCGCTGCGCTTCCTGTTCGCGGGATTTGCCCAGGAAGGCTACCTCGACGACGAGCCGCAGATCCGGCAAGTCCAGGCCGCGGTCGGCGACGCGACTGACCACGCAGATCGGCGTTTCCTGGATGCGCTTGTACTTACCCTTCGTCCCGCCGTGGATGAAGGGAACATCTAGGACGTTGGCGAGCGCCTGGCCTTGCTGGATGTAATCGCAAAATACCAGTGCATGCCCGCTGCGATGTCTGGCGATCAGAGATTGAACGTACCGAAGCTTGGACGCATCGTCTTTGACGATCGCGACGATGATGCGCGGCTTCTTCAACACACCGGCGCCGATCAGTTCAGCCCAGCGCACGACACACGGGAACCCGCTCAACGCGGCGATCATGTACTGCCGGCCATCCTCGCGCCAGGCCGATCCGGACATCCCGATCCGGTATTTCGTTTTGAGGAACGCGAGCTTGGAGAACTCGTTGGCCGGGAGCGTCTGCACCTCGTCGAAGATGACCAAGCCCCACTCGCGATCGAGGGCCTTCTTCCCCGAAGTGTAGGTGAAGATGCTCACCGGCGCGCCGGACGCGAACTGATTTAATCGCTCGCGCCATTGCTCGCAGATGACCAGCGATGGCGCGAACAACGCTATGTCGCCGCCGGCGAAATGGTTGATCGCGTAAATTGCGGCATACGTCTTGCCGCCGCCTGGCGGGAGATTCCAGAATACCGCGCCTTTGGCCAGGAACTCGTCGATATAAATGTGCTGGTAATCACGGAGGTGAATCGGCGACTTCGCCTTCGGATTCCAATCTAGCTCGGCAACCGGCTGCGGCAGGTACGGCAGAATGCCGTCGCGGATAAGGGCGGCGACGAGCTTGATCCAGGCGCCGCCGCCCTTGATCTGGTAACCGCCGTTCGCTTTCCTGCCGAGGAACGCGCCGTAGCGATGCTTGAACGTACCCTCATCACCTTCGGTCACGGCGATGGTCGTGCGATCGCCGGAGATGATCGCCTTGTGCTCGGGCGGTTCCCATCCCATTTCCTCCTTCATCCACTGGGGGATTGGGGTGAGCAAATCCATCGAGCGCGAGACGCGAGAGACGATGAACGCATCTTCCTGTTTCACCACCCAGCCCAGGATGGGCATTCTCACGCCACGCCAGTGGATGAGCCAAGCCTCGTGTTGGTCGATGGGCAGGATGGTATACGGGTGGGTGAGCGTGGCTCTGATCGCATTGAGGTCAAGGTCGATACCGCTGCCGCGCAGGTATTTGGTGACCTCGGCCGTCGCGGCGTCGCCCAGCCGGGCGATCTCGGCGCGGGCCTTGTCTAGCGCAGCCAGCGCCGTGCGTGCCGTGTCGATGGTCGTCGACCAGTCAGGTAGATCGGTGGCGAGGTTCGTTGTCATTTCCCTGGTGAGAACAATGTCAGCGCAGACAGAATGCGCTGGATGATCTGGAGTAATTGCTCCATGGTTAACCATTTCGCAGATAGGGTGGGCTTAATCGTCGATGTGGCGACCGGCGGTTCGAGTGGCGACGGGGGCGGCGTCAGGGTCGCCGTTGCAGGTGGCGGCGCGGCCGTCTTTGAAGCAGAAGGCAGTAACGGGGTAATGGTTGCAATGCCACTGCCATCCGGATCGGGCACAATACCCGTCGGCGTAGGCCTGTGTGGTGGAGGTTCGAGCGTGGCGGTTGGATCAACGGGCGACTGAAACACCCCCATCGAGATGCCCGGCGTAGCGCCGAGCAACAAGAGCGAGACACCGGCTAATCCAGTGATAAGAAGTGTGCGCATGGTTCCTCCTTGCTTGTGCGTGAACTGCTTGGTTATTGATTCAGCTGGCTGATCATCGCGGCCGCAGCCGCGAGGGCGATGATTATAAACAATGCGTTGACAACTTTAGATGTTTGCTTCACTGGAAGCATATCGATTTCAGCCGATAATTTCGCGGCCGATTCGAGCATCGTTGATTGGCGCTTGGGCTTCCGGCCCAATTTTCTCAGCCAATCAAAGACCCCAATCGCCAGCAACAGCGCCGCCCCAAAAGGGTATAACTCCACGAACGTCCCGGGCCCATTGCCCAATTGGACACTGATATAGGACGCAGCGAGTATGCCGAAGACGACGATCAATATCGTTGCGCTGCCTTCCTGTCCGGCCCGGGACGCTTTCGCTTCTGGCGTCTCGGCTAGGCTGGGATCGCGTCGGCGCATCACGTGTAGATGCGCCGACGTGGACAGCACCAACATGAGCATCCCGGCCGCCATGACATAGCCCAACGAGTCTTGGCTCTGAAATACGCCGGCGGCAAGCAAGAGAAAGCCAATCACGATGGCGAGGCCGCATCCGACGATCATCGTCTCTCCTCCACCATTGGCCGGCCGGCGCTCTCGTCGAATTCATACAGCAAGTCGGCAAGAGCCGGGAGTGGCAACACGAAGCGCACCCGGCGATTGAGTTTAATTCGTTGAATTCGGTGAAACTTCTTCACTTTTTGACAAGGCACTTCGGGCAGTGCTTTTGATTGCTGCGCTCCATGACGAACCACTCTTCACATGAGCACTTCAGCCATGCGGTGATGCGCCATGGCGAATTAGCTTTGATGGCGATCCCGATCACGCGATCGGTCATATTGTGCAGTTCGTTGGCAATCATCAAGCCATAAGCCTGGCGTACCCGGCGAGGCACACGACCGGCGCGCTCCATACGATCGACCTTTTGCTTGTTGAAGTGGCCGGCCTTTGCGTCACCGAAGACGATCCGGTTTAGCTCTTCGGCGACCTCGGCAAGTGATAGGCTTAACCACTCGCGGATGGCTTTTGGGCCGGTTAACGCCTGCAGCTGCCTGTACAGGGTATCGGACGCGTGCGGACGGGTAAAGGACGCGCTACGCGGACTTCTAGAACGAGGTCGAGGAGTGCGTGTTTTCTGCCTTTGCGCCATTTCAGCCTTCCGTAATCCCACCAACGAATGGGGACTATTCCGTCTGTTCGAACCGGATGACCGCCGGCATCAGCTCCGGCCCGCCGAACAACTCAATGAACTCTTCCTTGCTCGCCCACAGACCGCCTTCGAGCCCGATATCTTCCTCGGGCATGTCGGCGAGCCGCTCGCGATATGGTCGGCAGGTCAAGCGAAACTTACCGATGCGCTGGCCGCCAATGCGTGGCAAACGATCGTAGGCGTCGTGAACGAGCCGGCCTTCATCCCATGCTTTTTGCCAGAGCGCCAGGTAGTCATCTGACCACATGCGCCTTGTACACTTCTTTTTGCCCGACTGATACTGAGGCGTTGTCCAGGCGAATGAGAGAATCACTTCACCTCCCCTAATTCGTGCCGAGCCTTGGAGCAGGCGCCGCACGCGCCTGCTCCAACTGCGCCTTAAGCTGTTTATTCTCGCGCTCCAAGGCAATGATTCGCTCGATGTCCTCAGTGCGCGGCGGGTTATCGAGCGTGATCAGGTAAGCAGCATATAGGCGCTGGTTGATCCACGAAGGCAGGCCATATTCGTAATCGGCCGGCATGTGCGCCGCGTAGCGCACATTGTTTAGCTCGCGCTCCAACTCTGCAATGCGCTCGTCCTTATGGTGCAGTTCTGCATAGAACTCCAGCGCGTCGTGTACCAGACGTGCGAACTCGATTGTGTTACACAGCGCGACGACGACCGGCTCGGGTTCGGTGGCAAGCTTCACGTAAAATACCGGTCGCCCGTCTGGGCCGTGTGACTCAGTAATGCTATAGCGGTCATTCATGGCTCTGTCTCCAGGCCAACCGGCAACTGCCGGCAGATTAGCTGCAGTTGCTGCGTGGCATATTCGAGCGACTTGACCACATAGCGCTTGGACTGCTCGATGACTTCAATTGGGGAGGTGCGCCAACGGCGCAGGTCGTACATGAGTATGTCGAAGTGATCTTTGAGGCGGAAACTGTCCCAGACGAGCGACTGCCGCCAGCCCCGGCCAACCTTGAACCAGTTCAGCGCGATGATGTAAGTGTGAGGCCAGGCATCACGCACGGCTTCCTCGAAGGAGCAACGCACGACGGGATCGTTGGTGTAATACGACTCGTCCTTTATAGTTTCTGGGTGAAAACCGAAGAACGCGACCGAGCCAGAGTAGGTACTCCATACGGCCGGATGGTTGATCACGCCGTCCCGCGCACCGCCGTGCGTGTACAACACGATGTTTCTCACCGGTGCGATCGCCTGCATCGCATCCGGGATAATCTTGGGTAAATCCATGTCAAAGGTGTCGCACCACATACGTCTCTCTCCTCACATTTCCACCGCTTCGCGTTGTCTCTGTCTTATCTGCTGAAACTTCGTCGGATAACCCAGCGCCTACATCTCCACGACTGAGCCGTCGCCATCCGGTTGCCGCTTCACGATGACCGCGCGCTCGGCGGGGCTAGGAATCAAATTATCGAAGCGCGCCGCCGGCGCGTCCGGGGCACGGCCAGGTATGAGATGGGCGCGTGGCCCCGGTCGAATCGCCTGCGCGGTCTGGCCTTTGATGTCGGCAACCTGATTAGCGACCTTCACCACCTCATTGATACCTTCACGCATGCCGGCCACATGATCAGTCGCGCGGTTGACGCCCATGCGATAGGATAGCCAGAGCAAAAATGGCGAGAGGCCGATCATCAGCGTGGTCATCCAGCGCAGAGCCACAGGGTCGGCCGCTCCCAGCAGGCCATACCAGAAACCGAACCAGATGAGCAAAACAAGCAGGATGCACACGGCGATGAGGGCCGCGTTTTTCAATTCGCTACGCTTCACGGTCGACCTCCTCTGTTTTCCCGGCTACGATCGCTCGCCTGGCCGACGATCGGGCTGTCTGTCTGTTGGCGCCATACACACCCTTTGCCTGATTTCCGGCCTTTTTTTCGATTTTCGTGTGTGTGTTGTCAACAGACAGACAGACGGACGCCTTCCGATCTTCCAGAGCATGGAGCTGGTCGCGCCCAACCTTGAGCAGCTTGCGCAAGCGATCTGCGCTGGCGCGGTTTTGGATCAGGCCATCCTGCCGCAAGTCGGACTCCAGCGCATCGCGACCGCCATTGCCGCCGTTACGCCCCCGGAGCGCGTTTAACAAGCTGACGGCCAACTCCTCACCGGAAAAGTAAATCCCGTCCGACACAGACTGACCCAGGATCTCGGCGTTGAATTCGGGCCAATCGGGCAGCCTGGGAGTGGCGACTAGCAAGCGGTCGATTTCCGTTCTCGGCATATAGGAGATTTGAACGCGCTGTACTTTGCCGGGCACGAGCGCATAGGCGTCCCCGGCGCCCAGTAACCAGTCCGCGCGCGGCGACGATTGCCCCAGAGCTACCTCGCTCGACTTGGGACTGTCGACCAGCAGCGCGATACGCGCCATCAAATTTGCCTTGATCGTCGGATCACCCAGCGAGGCGCGCACGGGTTTCTGAGTGGAGAGCACGACGTGCACCTTGGCGGAGCGACCCTGCACCACGAGCCGGCGGACCATTTCGGCGATTGCCGGATCGCCAACGAGCTCCTGAATCTCGTCGATGACGACGATCAGCCGGGTCTCCTTCTCCACGTCGCTCAGCTGATAGCGCCGCACCATTTCGCTGTAAGCCCACGCCAACGCGCGCCGCGCGGACTCGACATCGCGCGCCAAAGGGCCTTGAACGCCGGGCAAGAGGTTAAGATGCTTCAACCCTTCGCCGAACTTGCCGTCGATGAGCACCAGGTGATCTCCGTTTGACGCCCACTGCGCGGTTACGGAGCGCACCGCTACGGTCTTCCCAGATCCGGACGTGCCGGAAACGAGCACATGCGGCGCATTGTCCGATAGCGTGAAGGTCACCGCCGCGCCGTGCTCGTTCTTGCCCAGGACGCACGCGCCCGACCGGTTCGGGTGCACGCCCAGGTCGCTGAGCTTGATGTCTTTCTCGGCGATGCCATCCGGCCAGCCGGCCTCGATGCGAATGTATCGGCTCGATTGGTAAGCGGCCGGCTTACCTTGGAAGTTCCACGGGATGAGCTGCGACAGAAGGATGATGCTCACTTTCAGCAATCTCTCGGCGTCGAAGCCTGCATCGACCTCAAGCGCCCCCGCGCGCGGCCCGGCGATGGTCTCGACAGCTCGAATATGGATGGGCCGCGCCGGGTCGCCGGTGAGCGCGCCTCTCGCCGCGTCAATGAGGCCATTGGCCCACTTGTTCAACAGCACGTCTCGTTGATCCATTCCGTCACCTCCAAACATCCTACCTTCCGGTGACGGCCTGACCTGTGGTATGAAATACCCGTCTTTTGGGGTAAACTTTCACCGGTCAAGCCGACCGTACCGGCTTGTCCACGAGCCGCGCCGGCGCCCTAAGCACACGGCGCGGCTCACGCTAATCAATCAGACGAAGTCCCCGTCTTTTGGGGACGAACTTTCACCGCTTACGCCATTTTCTTTATCATCACCTGAGAGCTGTTCGCGCGCACTACGCGCCAAACGACGCGCCCAGGCCGCGTGCAGCCGGTCGCTGCCATTGCGTACCACTGCACGCAACGCCTCTACTGCCATCTCCGTCTCGCTATCCGTCAACGGTGTGAACACCTCTATAAGTTCCCCGATGTGTTCATGAAGCTCAGTGTTGAGATCGAACGCATGGTCAAGCGCCAGCTCCAGGTCGCTTTTGTTCCGCATGGCGTCTCTGGCGAACATCTCCAGCCCCGCCTGGCAATCGCTCGCGCGATAGTGCCACTTGCGAGCGATCGCGCGCCATTGCATCATGCCGCGCCGACACAGATCGGCCTTTTCAGCAGGCGACATGCCATTCGCCCATTGAACGGTAACGCGGATCGGTTTCATTCCATGATCGGGACGCGGCATCATGTCAAAATGGACGTAGTTCTCTGCCTTATACGCCCTGAGAAACCGCGCGCACTCGTCCGCCAGAATGGTAATCGCCGGAGAACTCATTATGGCCTCGAAGCCGTGGTCACGTTAGTGTCTTTCAGTTTTCGCAAAATCCGGTTATCGTAAGTGCCACTTGATTTTGACAAGGTGGCGTCATGACAACAATCGCGGAGGTTGAAGCGAACACCGCTCGGATCTGGCGGAGTAGTTTTCAAACCGAGTTGAC
>DATDPU010000139.1:0-11112 GCA_035292585.1 Anaerolineae bacterium
GCATGTTGCAGCCGCAGTTGTACTGCGGCAGATGAGGCGGCGGCAGTGCAACTGCCGCGCCAACTGCGAGGACGCTGAGTTTTCTATAAATTCCTGCGCGCTGAGATCTGCATGTTGCAGCCGCAGTTGTACTGCGGCAGACGAGGCGGCGGCAGTGCAACTGCCGCGCCAACTGCGGCCGCTTCCTCCAGGTCGCGGTTAGGGTCGAGCTGGTCCCGCTTGAGCCGGTTGATGATCACGTGCGGATACTTGCCGATCAACGGGCGGATGTAAGCCGCCACTTTCCGCGTATACTCCTGACTGCGAAAGTCCACGCCCTTAGCCCCCCAGCTCCGATCGGGGATTTCATCCGGCTCCAGGCGCCCGCCGTGGGGCGCGCTAAAGTCATTCCCGTTTCAGGTTAAATGCGACAGCGACCGTTGCCGCGCGGCTGAAGTGCAGGTGAACTTGAGCAGGTCGTTTTTCTTATTGACCTGTCGGCTGTTCGTGGTACACTGGCCGCCGGTAACGGCGAACATGATCCCTGTGCGCAGACCAACCCAAGCCGAGCTGCTCGCGGCCGAGTCAAAGACCGTGCCAGATGTGATCGCCCCTGGGCTGCGGGTGTTGTTTTGCGGCATCAATCCAGGACTGTACTCGGCGGCGGTCAGGCATCACTTTGCGCGGCCGGGGAATCGATTCTGGCCGGTGCTGTACGCGGCCGGCTTCACCGATCGACCGTTATCGCCTCCCGAAGAGCGCGAGCTGCTGAAGAGCGGCTACGGCATCACGAATGTCGTTCGGCGGGCCACTGCAGCGGCAAATGAATTATCGGCTGAAGAACTGGCGGCCGGCGGCCGGCGCTTGACCGCAAAAGTGCGGCGCTACGGGCCCGCGTTTGTCGCCGTGCTGGGGATCGGGGCATACCGAATCGCGCTCCGCCGCCCCAGCGCCGTCTTGGGCCTGCAATCGGAGACGCTCGGCAACTCGAAGGTATGGGTCTTGCCGAATCCCAGCGGTTTGAACGCGCACTATCAACTGCCGGACCTGACGCGAATGTTTCGCCAGTTGCGGCTGACGGCAGAGGCGACCTGAAAAGCCAGGCGGTTGGCATACACTTTCCTGGTGAGGCATTCAACGTGGCGCGTACACAGCTGAAGAGTTCGTGGGTGACCGATGTTCCGTTTAATATCGCTAAACACCGGCTGGCGGAGTTTCTCAACCAATGCCGGATGCGCATTGTGTCGGAGCGTAGCGGCGAGATCGTCGCCGATCAAGGTTCGGAATTGATCACGCGCTTCGTCGGCGGCTGGTTCATAAACCCGGCTTTGTTCCCAAAGCGAACGCTCATTCGCCTGCACCCCAGCCTGCACCCGCGCGAGCGAGGTATCAAAGTTAAAGTAGTGATTGAGGAGACTCTGACTTCGCGGCTGCTCGATCCGATTTTCAAGCGGCGCTACGAATTCTACTTTAAAGAATGGATGAGCGCCCTGAGAAGCCAGTTGCCGGATGTCGAACGATTGCAGTAGAGTGGGTAGGCGCAGGTACAACTGGACTGCGCTCTCGATCGGTCAATGCGTCCCACGGCTGAATTTTGGTGGGCGTATCCACAGCCTGTTTGAGCGCGCCTGTAATGTGCGCCTCGACGATAGCGCGCTGATCACCTTTCTCGCCGCCACGCTGGACGATGTTCCGCAGGGTATCCGCCTCGACACCGCACCGTCTTTTGTCTTCGACACGCTCTCCCTCGCGCCAGGCCAGCGCGTATTCTGCCGCGCCGGGCAGGTTCGGTTCGCGGACTCACCGCTGCGCATCGACTTGCGAACCGCGCAAGTGTGGCGCAGCGATCTGTCGGCGCTGAGCATCGATCCTTCGCAGCCGCGCGTGCAGCGTGCGGTGACAATCGCCCGGCAGACGCTGGAAAGCTACCTGCTTGGATGGCTGGACGCGCCGACATCGGCGCAGACCGGGAGCGCCCAACCGGCGATGACTGCGCTACTCGATGCTACCCGGCGTCTCGATCGCGCGAGTGCGTGCGTCGCGGCTGAACGCCTGATCGGTTTAGGTCCCGGTCTGACCCCTTCCGGCGATGATTTCCTGGTTGGCTATCTGGCCGGTCTATGGAGCACGGCCCGGCGCGATTCGCCGCGATATTCCTTCTTAGTGACGCTCGGCGCAGAAATCGCAAACAGGGCCGGGCGCACAAACGCGATCAGCCGCGCTTATCTGCGGCACGCCGCGCAAGGGTGTGTGTCGCGCGCCATCGCGACACTCGCCTCGGCGATCGGCGCGGGTGAAGACTCCGCTAGCGTACAACAGGCAGCATACGCTGCGCTGCGTGTGGGGCACACGTCCGGCGCAGCGTGCGTCGCCGGCCTGCTGTCCGGTTTATGCGTCTCGTACACTCCCTGACGAAACGCTGCTGGTTGACGCCGGTAACACTATTCCCACTCCCCGTGTTGTAACTCCAGTTCACTCAAGCAAATCTTGCCGGTTCAATGCTGTGACTTATCTATATCCCTTTTGGGTACCTGGATATATGGTCACTGCGTCGCAGCTTGGATAAGCTGCCAGCAGGTTCAACAGCTTATTCAAAACCTCACAGCTTGAGGAAGGAGGAGCGATGCCCAGAGGAGACAAATCGAAGTACAGCGAGAAGCAGAAGCGCCAGGCGGAACATATCGAAGCGGGCTATAAGAAACGCGGCACTTCGGAGAAAGAGGCCGAGCGGCGCGCCTGGGCGACGGTCAATAAGATGACCGGCGGCGGCAAGAAGAGTGGATCGGGACGCGGCAAAGCCACCAATAAAGGTCCGGCAAAAAAGGGCGGCCGGCGCGGCGGCACGGCCTCAGCGTCTCGCCCGGCGGCGGCTCGATCGGCCTCGGCTAAGAAGGCCGCACGGACGCGCGCCCGTAGGAACCGCTAGCTGACGGTTACGCTTCGATTTTACCTTTCGCACAGTTGAAGAACGCGCCGACGAGTGTCTTAGTTACGCTGCCCATTAACCGCGCGGCCAGGCTGGCAATGCTGCCCAACACCACCACATCCGCCGACCACGTCAGTTCGGTCGAACCGTTCGGGCCATCGGCCAGCACCATCTCGCTCGCGATATCCGTCGCGCTGCCGGGCGCAGTACCGTGCGCCTTCATTCTCGCCCGGTGCGGCGGATCGAGTTCCAGCCAAGTTACATCGATCTTAAAAGTGACCTTGACCGAGCCGAAGCCGACCGCGGAAACGGCGCGGAACTTCTGATCAGGCTCGATAACCTCTACCGATTGCAAGCCCGGCGCGCACTGGCTGACGGCATTCGGATCGACGAGGAACTTCCAGGCTTTGTCGCGTGGTGCGTTGATGGCGACGGTTCCCTCGAAATGCATGGCCTCAGTCCTTTATGGGAGAAGGGCTTGTCCAATAGTGCCGAAAACGGTTTGCGCCGCAGTGCAACTGCCGCCTGAACCGTAAACCGACCTGGAAAGCGCTCTAGTGCTTCAACAATCTGGAGTTGCATAGTTCCCGCCGCAGTTGCACTGCGGCGGACGGCAGTACAACTGCCGTCCGAACCCCGCAAAATTAAGTGGTCGGGGTACTAGTGTCTTGGCGGTGAGTTTTCAGATAGTCTCTCAGGCTCTTTCTGAAACGACCGTTTGCAGCCGGCCGAACAAAAGTAATACACCTGACCGAGATAGTCGGCCGTGTAGCGCGCCGTCGCGATCTCGACCGTCATACCGCACACCGGGTCGATTGCTTCGGCTGGCGCGAGAGACGGCGTTTGAGGTTGAGCTGCCTGCGGCGCGCGCCGGCGCACCTGCACGATCTCGGCCAGGATGCTCAATGCGATCTCCTCCGGCGTGGCCGCGCCGATATCGACGCCGGCCGGGTACTTGAGCCGGGTTAAGCGCTCCTCGGGCAATCCCACCTCGCGCAGATACTGCATGACCGCCTCGGCCCGCTTCTTGCTGGCGACGAGCGCCACGTAGGCCGCGTCGGTCCTCAACGCGCCTTCCAACGCTTCCTCATCGTAGTTGCCGTGCGTGGCGACGACGATGTACGTCTGCGCGCCTGATGTGAGTTGCGAGAAGTCCAGGCGATCGAGTAAATGATCGGCGTGAGAAAAACGCTCGCGCGTGAGGTCCAGCCCCATCGCCGTGACTTCGTAGCCCAGGTTCTTAGCCAGCCGAGTCAGCGCTTCGGCGATCGGCAGGTGGCCGATGGCGACGAGGTGTGGCGGCGGCAGGTGCGGCTCGATGTAGACTTCCAGGGCGCCTCCGCTGATGCACGTCAGTGTGACTTCGACCACGCCTTCCTGCGGCAACCGACCCAGCTGCTCCGGCGGGCAGAGACGCACCAGGCGCGGTTGGCCGTCTTGCAATGCTTTGAGCGCTTCGCGCACGACGCTCGGCTGCGCGCAACTGCCGCCGATCCAGCCGGTGAGCGCGCCGTCGGCGGTGACGATGGCGTTTGCGCCGGGCTTGGCCGAAGTCGGTTTCTCGGCGCGCACCACTGTGGCGAAGGCAAAGGGTTGACCGGCCTCTTGAAGTTCGAGCGCGCGTTTTAACATGGCGTATTGCGTGGTGCGTATTGCGCGCCCTCAAGGCTTGTGGAACACGCAATACGCATGACGTTACTCCTCCAGCGCCGCGCCTTTCTCTTTCAGCAAGGTCCACACCTTCGGCGGCGTGATGGGAATGTCGACGTGCCGCACGCCCAGATGCCACAGCGCATCGACCACCGCATTGGCGATGGCGGCCGGCGCGCCGACCGTGGCCGACTCGCCTACGCCCTTCAAGCCTTGCGGGTGATGCGGTGAAGGCGTCACCGTCTCGCCGGTCTCCCATTTCGGGGTTTCGACGGCGGTCGGCAGCAGGTAGTCCATGAACGTGCTGCCGTAGATGTTGCCGTCGGCGTCGTACTGGATTTCTTCCATCAGCGCCGGCGCGAAGCCCATCGCCAGCCCGCCGTGAATCTGGCCCTCGACGATCATCGGGTTGATGCGGTTGCCGCAATCATCCACCGCGACGAAGCGGCGCACTTTCACCTGCCCGGTGCCGCGATCGATGTCTACCACGCAGATATACGAGCCGAAGGGATAGGTCAGATTGGGCGGATCATAGTAGTTCACCGCTTCTAAGCCGGCTTCCATGCCCTGCGGGTGATTGGTGTACGCGGCGAAGGCGATATCCTGAATCGTCTTCGCCCGATCGGGCGAGCCTTTGACGTAGAACTTGCCCTGCTCCCACACCAAATCTTCTTCGGACGCTTCGAGCAGGTGCGCCGCGATCTTCTTCGCCTTGTCGCGAATCTTGCGCGAAGCCATCGCGGCGGCGGCGCCGGCTACAGGCGTGCTGCGGCTGGCGTACGTGCCCAGGCCATAAGGCGCCGTGTCCGTGTCGCCTTCTTCGACCTTGATGTGCTCGGCCGGGATGCCCAGTTCTTCGGCGATGATCTGGGCAAAGGTCGTCTCGTGTCCCTGGCCTTGCGACTTGGTGCCGAAGCGGGCGATGGCTTTGCCCGTGGGATGGACGCGAATCTCGCACGAGTCGAACATCTTCAGGCCCAGGATGTCGAAGGTGTGCGACGGCCCCGCGCCGACGATCTCGGTGAATGACGAAATGCCGATGCCCATCAGCTCGCCCCGCGCGCGCTTCTCGACCTGCTCCTTGCGCAGGTCTGCGTAGCCGATCATGTCCATCGCCTTGCGCAGCGCGCCGGCATAATTGCCGCTGTCGTACTCCCAGCCCAGCGCCGACTTGTACGGGAACTGCTCCGGCCGGATGAAGTTCTTCATGCGGAAGTCTGCCGGGTCCATGCCGATTTCGCGCGCGAAGAAATCTACCATGCGCTCGATGGTATGCACCGCCTCGGTGACGCGGAACGAGCAGCGATAGGCGATGCCGCCTGGCGGCTTGTTGGTGTACACGCCGTCAACTTCGACAAAGGCGTTCTTCAGGTCATACGAGCCGGTGCAGATATGGAACAGGCCGGCGGGGAACTTGGAGGGGTTGGCGGCGGCGTCGGTGTAGCCGTGATCGGCGATCGTCTTGATGCGCAGCGACGTGAGCGTGCCGTCTTTCTTCCCGGCCAGTTCAGCGCTGATGTGGTAATCGCGCGCGAACGAGTCGGCGGCCAGGTTCTCGGTGCGATCCTCGATCCACTTGACGGGATGGCCGGTGACGATCGACGCCGCGACGGCGATGACGTAGCCGGGGTACGCCGGCACTTTGCCGCCGAAGCCGCCGCCGATGTCCGGCGAGATAATGCGAATCTTCTCCTCCGATAAGCCGAGATGGCCGGTGATCAGCGCGACGACGGTGCGGATCGCGTGCGGCGCTTGCGTCGTCATCCACAGCGTCAAATGCCCTTCCGTCGCGTTCCACTTCGCCACGCAGCCGCAGGTCTCGATCGACGAGACGTGAATGCGCGGCAGGTAAATGTCCTGCTTGACGGTGACCTCGGCTTCGCCGAAGGATTTATCGGCGGCGGCCTTGTCACCCCATTCCCAGTGCCAGATGTGGTTGCTGTCCTTGTCGTCGCGCACCTTGGTCGCGCCTGGTTCGAGCGCCTTCTTTGGATCGATGACGACGGGCAGCGGCTCGTAATCGACTTCGACCGCGGCCACGCCGTCGGCGGCGATGTAACGTTCGGTCGCCAATACGCCGGCCACTTCCTGATACTGATACTTCACCGCCTCGATCGGCAGCACCATCTGGGTGTCGCTCATCAGCGTCGGCATGTTGTGGACGTTGTACTGTTTGAGCGTCTCGCCGGTGATGACGGCTAACACGCCGGGGATAGCCAGCGCCTTTTCAGCGTGGATGCCCGTGATCTTGGCGTGGGCGTAGGGGCTGCGCACGATGTCCAGGTAGAGCATGCCCGGCAGCTTGATATCGTCCACGTAATTGCCCTGTCCCCGCAGGAAGCGCGCGTCTTCGACTCGTTTTCGGCTGTGACCTAAGCCGTGAACTTCAGGCATGTTATCCTCCCTATCAGTGATCAGTGGACAGTTATCCGTGATCAGTCGTTAGCGAGTGTTCACTGCTCACTGTCCACTGCTTACTGTGCTTTCATCTTCTCCGCCGCGTATTGCACCGCTTTGACGATGTTGACGTAGCCGGTGCAGCGACACAGATTGCCTGAGATGCCCCAACGGATTTCTTCTTCGGTCGGGCTGGGGTTGCGCTGGAGCAGCGCGAGCGCGGATATCATCATGCCCGGCGTGCAGAAGCCGCACTGCAAGCCGTGCTGCTCGTGGAAGCCGGCCTGAATCGGGTGCAGCTGGCCGTTGCGCGCCAGGCTTTCGACGGTCAGCACCTCGCCGCCGTCGGCCTGCACGGCGAACACCGTGCACGACTTGACCGCCTTGCCGTTCAGCATCACGGTGCACGCGCCGCACGAGGTCGTGTCGCACCCGATGTGCGTCCCGGTGAGATTCAAGTTCTCGCGTAAGAAGTGGACGAGCAGCAGCCGCGCCTCGACCTCGGCTTCTTTGACTTCACCATTGACGGTGACTTTAACGTGATGCGTACTCATGCCGCGCCTCCCTTCGCCCGTGCTACGGCCTGGCGCAAGGCGCGGACGGTGAGCGTCTTGACCAGGCTGCGTTTGTACTCTTCGGAACCGCGTTGATCGCCGGTCGGCTCGGACGCATCGGCGGCCAGCTGCGCTGCCTGCCGGATGTTTGTATCGTCCGGCGCCTTGCCGTGCAAGGCCGCTTCGGCGTTTGTCGCTTTAATCGGCGTCAGGCCGACGTTCGTCAGGCCGATGCCGACGGTCTCACACTTCCCCGCTCCGTCGAGTGTGAGCTGCACGGCGACGGCGGCAGTGGCGAAGTCGCCGACCTTGCGTTCGACCTTGAAGTAAGCCCCGCCGCTGTTCGGCTTAGGGGTGGGGATGCGAATTTCGGTCAGGATTTCGTCGTGGGCCAGGCCGGTCTCGAAGGGGCCGATAAAGAACTGGTCGATGGGGATGACGCGCTCGCCCCGAGGGCCGACCGCGACAACCTGCGCGCCGTAGGCCAGCATCGTCGCCGGGTGATCGTTGGCCGGGTCGGCGTGCGCCAGGTTGCCGCCGATGCTCGCCAGGTTGCGCACCAGGGGGTCGGCGACCAGTCGAGTCGTGTCGGCCAGCAGCGGATACTTGGTACGGATCAGCTCGGAGTGATCGAGATCGGCCTCGCGCGTCAGCGCGCCGAGCTTCAGCCAGCCGGACTCCTCTCGGATGTAGGACAACCCATCGATCCGGTTGATATCGATCAAGAGCGCGGGCGACGCCAGTCTGAACTTCATCATCGGGATCAGACTGTGGCCGCCCGCCAGAATCTTGGCCTCAGGGTTTTGTCCCAAGAGCGCCACGGCTTCAGACAGCGCCGTGGGCGCGGCGTAATCGAAAGCAGGCGGGATCATCCAGAACCTCCTTTGGCGTTGTTTCAACAACGATGCGGAAAGACCAGTCGGCGCGTCGGTTTGGCTCGGCAACCTCCTATTTGCAGACAACGAACTATTCGTGAGTCACCTTACGCAGGTTGCTCCCCGACCGCGTCCCATAGGCGGTGCAGTGCTCCCGTCGCGGTCGGGTCATTGGCCGGAAACGCCCGCGAGGACGCGGGCTTAGAGCGAAGTTGAGCGGCGGCTGCGTAAGGTGAGTTCGTGATTTCGGAAAAGCGGAGGGATGCTTACACTATAATGAAGTTCGGCCCGGTGGTACAAGTACCATCCGGGCCGATTTATGACCCAAGTAGTCCGATTTGGATCAGATCAGTTTACGGCGGACCGCTTCGGCTGCTGCCTGCGCCCGACTGCGCACACTCAGCTTATCGAAGATGTCCTGCAGCTTGCGCTTAACCGTCGTCTCGCTCAGATACAGGTCGGCGGCGATCTGGGCGTTGCTGTCGCCCTCGGCCAACAGGCGCAGGATGCGCCGCTCTTCCTCGGTCAAGCCGACCGCCGACGCCTCGTACGCTTCATCGACGTAGTGCTGGATCACCCGATCCATCACTTGCGAGCTGAGCACGCGCTCGCCGTGGTAAACGGCCCGAATCGCGCTGGCGAGTATCTCGTCCGACACGTTTTTCAGAACGTAACCGTGCGCCCCGGCGCGCAGCGCGCCGGTCACGTACTCGTCGTCGTCAAACGAAGTCAGCATCAACACTTTGGCCTCGGGCGCGGCCTGGCGCAGTTTCTTCACGATTTCGATGCCGGTTTCGCCTGGCATGCGGATGTCCAACAAGATGACGTCGGGCGCGAGTCGGGCGGCCGACTCCAACGCGCCCGATCCGCTGTCGGCTTCGCCCGCGATCTCAAAGTCGGCGTAGTTCGAGAGCAGGCTGCGCACGCCCTGACGGACGATCGGGTGATCGTCTACGACCATCACGCGGATGCTGGGCATGTTCGATCCGGGATCGACAACTGGACGTGTGTTCCCCGGCCGGGCGCCGTTTGAATCGCGAGCCGCCCGCCCAGGCTTTGGGCGCGTTCCTGCATGCCCATGATTCCAAAATGCCCGGCGCTGTTCCGCTGCACGGCGGCCAGGTCGAAGCCCCGGCCATCGTCGGCGATGACGAGCGTGATCGCTTCCGCCGAGAATGCGATCGCGACCTCGGCCTGCCCGGCCTGCGCGTGGACGCTCACGTTCTGCAGCGCCTCCTGCATGATACGATAGACGCCGATTTCGACATCGGGCGGCAGGCGATACGGTTCGCCCTCGGCGCGCACCTCGCAGGGGATGCCGGAATACTGCTGGAAGCGTTCGGCATAGCGGCGGAGCGAGGGCACCAGGCCCAGGGCGTCGAGCGTGGGCGGGCGCAAGTCGTAAATGATTTGCTTGATGTCGCGCGCGATGCGGTCCAAGACGTCTCTCACCCGCTGGAGCGAGGTCTCGGCCAAAGACAGGTCGCCGGCCCCCAAACGTTCACGCGCCGATTTCAGTTCGAGGATCGCGCCGACCAGCAACTGGTTGATGCCATCGTGCATGTCCTGGGCGATGCGTTGGCGTTCGCGCTCCTGCACGCCGACCGTTTCGGCCAGCAGCCGCTGCAACTGCTCCGCCTTTTGCGCCAGCGCCTCTTTGGCCTCTTGCAGCTCTTGCGTGCGGTCGATCACTTTACGTTCGAGATCTACTTTGGCCGCCGCGAGCGCTTCATACAGTTGCGCGTTGTGGATGACGATCGCGACCTGCGCCGCATACGTGACGAGCAGCTGTTCGTGTTCGTCGCTGTAGGGAGTCGGCCGGTTCGCCACGCCGATCATCCCGATGGGCTGGTCGCGGACGAGCAGCGGGACGCCGAGGAAGGCGCGCACGCGCGGGTGGCCCGGCGGCTGGCCCACGCGCGCCGGGTCGGTGAGGGCATCGGCCGTACGGATCGGCCGGTTTTCGAGCACGACGCGCGCGAACAGACTGGGGCGCAGCGGGATGAGCCGGAAGTGCGCGTAGAATTCGGGGGCGGGATGAAAGCCGTGAATCGCGGCCACGTCCATGGCCGAGCCGTCGGGCGTGTTCAGGCCGATGAAGCCGAAGCGCGAATCGGTCAGGTTGAGGCACTGCCGCAGGGCCGTGTCCAGCACCGCTTGCAGATCGCGCTGCGCCGAGAGCTCGACGGCCAGGTGGTAGAGCGCCTGGAGGCGCTCGCGTTGTTGTGCGTCACGTATCAGAATAGGCTCGCTGGCGACTGTCATGGGAACCTATCGCGATCGGATTTGTTGTGGCCGGCAGGGTTCGACGCTAAGTATACCCCTAAATCGCAAGGCCGATATGGCGATTGCTATGCTGGGCCGGGCAGGGGCAGGTGAGTCGCTGCTACAGTCGTTACGGCTGGCACGGTGCGGTATTAGCGACTGAAACGCTTGCTGTGAGATAGCCAATAAAACTATAGCCGGAGTGCGGGCTTCAGCCCGCGATTCAGCTGACTGCGCAGCCTGATCCCATTGGCGTGCACGCGACGCCTTCCGGTACGTTGACCTGCTCGACGTTCGTGGTACACTGGCCGTCGAAAACTCTCCCAGCTGGACTTCGGTACATTGCTCGAATTATATGCAGTCGGCGATGTGCATTTCGATGAATTTGCCAGAGAGTGTCTTCAGCCGACGCGCGTTGAATCGCTGGCACGCTTTGAGTGCTTCGCGCTGAGTACGGATTGTTCGA
>DATDPU010000140.1:0-23760 GCA_035292585.1 Anaerolineae bacterium
CATGCAGGAATTTGAGCACGTCAGGCGGCATAGACCACCGTTCGTTGCTGGTCGACGATTTCTCGGAAGTAGGGATTGCTGATCGCTTCGACTTCCACTAGGTCGATGCGCCGCCGCAAAGTTGACCACCGGCAGGCGACCGAGCTCCTTCGTTTCGACGACGAGCTCGTAAGGCGCGCCGATCTCTTTGGCGTAGGCCATCAACTCTTCGTCAGCCATCGTCGTCAGGCGGCGGGCTTCGCCGATCACGGCGCGCGCGTGCCGCACCGCTTCGACCACATCGCCGGTGCCGGCTTCCCCTTTGGTGCGGATCATCGCCGCGCCCTCGCCGATGCGGCGCAGCGCTTCGCCCAGGTTGCGGCAGCCGCAAACGAACGGCGCCTTGAAAGTGTGCTTGTTAATGTGATGCGCCTCGTCAGCCGGCGTGAGGACCTCGCTCTCGTCGATGTAGTCGACGCCGAGCGCCTCCAGGACTTGAGCCTCCACAAAATGGCCGATGCGACATTTAGCCATGACCGGGATGGTGACTGCATCCATGATGCGAAGAATGAGCTCCGGATCGCTCATGCGCGCTACACCACCCTGCGCGCGAATATCGGCGGGGACGCGCTCCAGCGCCATCACGGCGCACGCGCCGGCATCTTCGGCGATCTTGGCGTGCTCCGGGGTCACCACATCCATGATCACGCCGCCCTTCAACATCTGGGCCAGCCCCCGCTTGATGGTGACCGTTCCAACTTCGTTGTTCATCGCTCGTCATCTCCTCGCGTGCATGAGGTAACTGTATGAGGCACACTAAGATTTTACCACGAATCAGAGGGCTGTCACTCCGCTGCGGATCAGAGTTGGTTTGCGGTTAAGGAGCAGTCTTGGTTGGCTGGTTGGATAGTTGGCTAGTTGGATGGTCGGCTGGGCTTGAATCACACGCGACGGCACAGGTGATATATTAGGCTTTATCGGAAATAGTCGCATAGCCCCCTGCTTGCGCCCCCTTGTGGGGTTGTGGGCGTCGAAATCGTGCGAGAACGCGCACGAGGCGCTATGCTACGCTGTTATTTCCGATAGAGTCTATTAACCTTGCCAAGTAAAGGAGGATGATCGCATGAAAAGGTTGCCGTGTATTGGATTGGCTCTGGTCGGGCTGCTCGTTTCGGCATGCAGCAGTTCCCCACCGGTTTCGGAAACACCAAGAGCTTCACCCGCATCCACACCGCCGCCTGTGGTTGTCACACCGCCAATCGCCACGCTTTCAAACTCCCCAACTCCCACGACCGCTTCGCCAACAGCGACACCCGGCGGTTGGCGGTTGGGCGCGCAGCTGATCGAACCGTGGCGATCAGAAATGCCCGCTGTCGCGCTGGATGGATGGGTGTATGTGCCCGGCGGCTTTGGCGGTGAAGCGCGCCTGGAACGATACGATCCGGCTGCCGATCGCTGGGAAGCCCTGGCCGATATGCCCGATGGGCGGCATCACCTGATGGCCGCCGGGTATGCGGGCAGCCTGTACGTGTTCGGCGGCTCGACGCCGGGCGGCTTCAACCCAACCGATTCGGCCTGGCGCTATGACCCGCCGAGCAATACCTGGAGCGAACTCGGCCCGATGCCGGAGGCGCGGATGTCCGGCGCCGCCGTCGCGATGGGCGACAAGATCTACGTGGCCGGAGGCGTCGGCGCGAGCAATCAGATGTTGGAGTACACGCCGGAAAGCGGCAGCTGGCGCGTCTTGCCCGGCCCGCAGCACCCGCGCGATCATTGCAACGCCGTCGCCTTCGACAACCAGGTGTGGGTCATCGGCGGGCGCGGCGCAGCCGGGGAAGAAGCGAGCGTTGAAGTCTTCGATCCGGCGACGGGGACCTGGACAGATGGCCCTGCGCTGAACGTGGCGCGCGCGGGTTTTGCGGCAGCGGTAGTCGAGGGTCAGATCATGATCGGTGGCGGCGAAGTGATCGTGGCCGGGCGCGAGACGCTCGATTCGCTTGAGATTCTCAATCCCGACACGAACGCATGGCAATTCGGCCTGCCGCTGCCACAGCCTGTGCACGGGGTAGGTGGCGCAGCGGTTGATGGTCTCCTTTTGCTGCCAGGCGGCTCAAGCCAGGCGGGCGCGATCGAAAACGCCGGTCAGCTGCAAATCTTTGAACCATCGCCATAACGAGTTCTTCATTCACTTTCCACCTTGAAAGAACCGGATTCTTTGAGTATGCTCTTCGTCAATCGTACCATCCCCATGCTTACAAGTGTGAAGCATGATAAAGAAAGAGAGGATGCGGCATGACGCCTTCTGAGGCGGCTGATCAATGGCAAGCTGCAGCCAGGCGAGTGGCGCAGGGTATTCGCCGCCGCGTGTTGGAGCATACGCTTCGCTCGAACGGCGGCTATCTGAGCCAGGCGTGCTCGTCGGCGGAGATACTCGCCGCGCTCTACATTCGTATCATGAAACTGGGGCCGAGCCAGGCGCCGCTCATCCCGCCAGCTTTCCCCGGCGTGCCGGGCAAAAATAACCGGCAGAGCTTCACCGGCGCAGCCTACAACGGCCCGAAGGCGCCTGACCTCGATCGCTTCTTTCTGTCGGCAGTGCATTACGCGCTGCCGCTGTACGCTGTGCTGATCGAAACGGGGCGCCTGTCGCCCGATGGTCTGGCGCAGTTCAATCAAGATGGCAGCACCGTCGAGATGATTGGCGCGGAGCATTCGCCGGGGCTTGAGGTCACCGGCGGGTCGCTGGGCCAGACGCTCAGCCAGGCGGGCGGCGTGGCGCTGGCGCGCAAGCGGCGCGGCGAGACCGGTCGCGTCTGGGTGTTCATGTCGGATGGCGAATTTCAATCGGGCCAGACGTGGGAGGCCGTGCAGGCGCTGTCGTTCTACCATTTGGACAACGTAGGCGTATACGTGGACGTCAACGGGCAGCAGTGCGACGGCAAGATGGATGAAGTGATGGCGATCGAGCCGCTCAAGAGCCGATTGGAAGCCTTTGGCGCGCGCGTTTATCAAGTGGACGGCCACGATCTCGATGCGTTAGCCGCGCCCGCCGCGCAAGCCCTTGACGGGCGGCCGCTGTTCGTCATCGCGTACACCAATCCCTGCGCCGGCTTGCCGCTCATCGAATCGCGCCGTCCGAAGCTGCACTACGTCCGTTTCAAGGACGAACCGGAGCGCAAGCTGTTCGAATCTTTCCTGGCGGCAATGCCAGCCTGAGGGTTGAATCATGGAAATTCTGTCGCGCGCCCATGCGCGTAACTTCGTGAAGTGGGCCAAAGATAAACCCGAAGTCATCGTGCTATCGGCCGACCTGACCAGCTCGACCGAAATCGACCTCTTCCGTGAAACTTATCCCGACCGTTTCTTCTCGATGGGCATGGCCGAGCAGAATATGCTGAGCTTTGCCGGCGGATTGGCGCGCGAAGGGTTTGCTCCATACGTGCATACGTTTGCTGTGTTCCTCTATCGGCGCGCTTACGATCAGATCGCCATGTCGATTGCGTATCCCAACCTGCGCGTGCGGCTGTTCGGCTTTCTGCCCGGCGTGACGACACCCGGCGGCGCGACCCACCAGGCGATCGAAGACGTCGCCGTGTTGCGCGCGCTGCCGAACATGACGATCGTCGAAGTGGGCGACGCGACCGACGTAGAAAGCGTGTTGGATGCCATTCATCCCGTCGATGGCCCGGTGTATGTGCGGATGCTGCGCGGCGAAATCCCGCGCCTGTTCGCCGCCTCCGAGCCGCTGCAGCTGGGACAGGCTCGTATGCTCAATACCGGGTCCGACATCGCGCTCTTCTCTTCAGGCATCTGCACTGAAGAAGCGATGCGCGCAACACACGTCTTGCGTGCGCGCGGCGTTTCGATCCAGCACATGCACATCTCGACGCTTAAGCCGTTCGACGATCCGGCGGTTCTGAAAGCAGCGGCGCAGGTGCGCTATGGTGTGATCACGATGGAGAATCACACCATCCAGGGCGGGCTGGGCACGGCGGTCGCGGAAAAGATGGCCGAGGCCGGCTTGGGCAAGCGGCTGGTGCGTATCGGGCTGAAGGACACGTTCATTCATGGCGCAAGCCGTCCGTATCTGATGCGCGAGTACGAGTTGGATGCGATCGCGCTCGTGCGCCAAGTCGAGCAGTTGCTGGACACAACGCTCAACATCACCGAAAACGATCTCACCGCCGTGCGGCTGGATGCAGTCCACACGGAGGCGAAGGCCGAGGCATTGTGATGATCCCCAGCCTGCCGATCGATCTGTCCGGCGAGCGGTTCCAGGTGGTCTATCGCCTCACGGGCAACGAGGCCGAGGCGCGCGCCCGGGCGCAGCACATTTGCCTGGAGCAGACCGTTGAATTCCCAGCCGATTTGATTCCAGCGGGCGACATCCGCGATCAGATTGTCGGGCGGATCGAATCGTTCGAGCAGGCGAACGAGCAGTGCTTTGATGCGTCCATCAGTTACGCAGTCGAGACGTCTGGCTCGGAACTCACGCAGCTCTTGAATGTGGTCTTCGGCAATACCAGCATCATTCCGGGTGTGCATGTCGAGCGGCTCGAATTGCCCGATACGCTACTGCACGTGTTCAAAGGTCCGCGCTTCGGGCGCGCTGGACTGCGAGAAGTTCTGAATGTGCCGTCGCGACCGCTGCTGTGCACGGCGCTCAAGCCGATGGGTCTGCCGCCTCGCGCGCTGGCGGACCTGGCCTATCAATTGGCCTTGGGGGGCATTGATATCATCAAGGATGACCACGGCCTGGCCGATCAACGCTTTGCGCCATTCAAGGAGCGAGTGGCGCGCTGCGCAGAGGCCGTCGCTCAAGCGAATCGGGAAACCGGTCTGAAGTGCATCTACATACCGAATATCACCGGGCCAGCCGATCGGATACCTGCGAATGCGCTATTTGCGAAGCAGGCGGGAGCGGGAGGCATGTTGATCGCGCCGGGGTTGGTCGGGCTGGATACCATGCGCCAGCTGGCCGATGAGGATCGTGTCGCGTTGCCTATCATGAGCCATCCGGCGCTGCAAGGTAGCTTTGTCACTCATCCCCACCATGGTATCTCGCACTTTGCGCTCTTCGGACAGATCGCCCGGCTGGCCGGCGCCGATGCCAGTATCTATCCCAACTACGGCGGTCGATTCTCGTTCAGCCGATGGGAGTGCCACAGTATTGCCGATGGCACGGCCGCGCCGATGGCCCACATCAAACCGATTTTCCCCGCGCCGGGTGGAGGCATGCGTCTGGATCGAGTGTCCGAGATGATTGACCTCTACGGGCGCGAGGTCATCTTTTTAATCGGCGGCGGGCTGCATCAACACGGGCCAGACCTGGTCGAGAACTGCCGCACTTTCCAACAGCTGGTCGAACGCGGATAGTTATCTCAGCCGAACAAACATTAGACAGGCGCCGGGACGATGAGCTACGGCTGGTCGGCCCAGTTTTTATTATTGCTTCGGAAGTCGGATCGGTCTAAAGGCGGATGACAGGCAAGGTCAAATTGATATAATTGTCACAGTCTAATTAGTACAATACGAGGCAAACGATGAACCTCAAAGTAGATATGCATAGCGGCGTGCCTATCTACACCCAGCTCATCGAACGGGTCAAGCACATGGTCGCCACCGGCGAGCTGAAGCCTGGCGATCAGTTGCCGACCGTTCGGCAGCTCGCGCAAGACTTGCGCGTGAACTTGAACACGATCGCCAGAGCCTATGCCCTGCTTAACGAGGCCGGCATCATCTCGACGCAGCAAGGCCGTGGGACTTTTGTGCGCGCGCAACCGGACGAGCGCGCGCTCTCACGCATGCGCTCAGACAAACTCAACGCGCTGGTCGGCCAGGTCGTGATCGAGGCGCTCAGCCTGGGTTATAAGCCCGCCGAGATTCGATCCGCATTCGACGAGGCCTTGAAGCAGATGGTCAAAGAAAGCAAACGCTGAAGGAGAATTCAAGTGACGGCTACACCCACTCCCAAGAAAGAAAAGACGGTGAGGCTGGATAGCGTGCAGGCACAGCTGCAAGCCAAGCTCGTCAATCCCGTTTCGCTGGCAGTGTTCTTTATCTTGCTGATCGCCTCGATCGTCCTCGCCGCGGTGCTCGACGGGCAAGCGCCCGAAGCGTATATCGCCGCCGGGATGATCGTTCTAAACTCGATTGGCCTGTACGTGATGTTTGCGTTCAAGATCGCCAACCAATGGGAAAAGGCCGTCGTGTTACGCTTCGGCAAGTTCCGAGGCCTCGAAGGCCCCGGCGCGTTCTGGATCATCCCCGTGATCGACAGCGTCGCATCCTGGATCGATCACCGCGTGAACGTGACGCCCTTCAATGCTGAACGCACGCTCACCAAAGATACGGTGCCGGTCAATGTGGATGCCGTGCTGTTCTGGGTAGTGTGGGATGCAGAGAAAGCCGCATTGGAAGTGACAGACTATCAAGCGGCGATCGCCTGGGCGGCGCAGACCGCGCTGCGCGACATCATCGGCAAGATGATGCTGGCCGATATCCTCGTCGGGCGCGAGGCGCTCGACGCCGAGCTGCAAAAGATCATCGACGAGCGGACGACGCCGTGGGGCATCACGGTGCAGTCGGTCGAGATTCGAGATGTGATCATCCCGGCGGCGCTGGAAGACGCGATGTCGCGCCAGGCGCAGGCCGAGCGCGAGCGCCAAGCCCGCGTCATCCTGGGCGAGAGCGAAAAGCAGATCGCGGCAAGCTTCGCCGAAGCGAGCCTGGCTTACGCAAACAACCCAACGGCGCTGCACCTGCGCGCGATGAATATGCTCTTCGAAGGATTGAAGGAAAAAGGCGCGTTGGTCATTGTGCCCTCGTCGGCGGTGGAAACGATGAACCTGGGCGGGATACTTGGCGCCGCTGCCACGGCGCAGGCCCTTTCGCCTAAAGAAAGTTAATCAGCAGGCTACCAGACCTCGGAGGTCTACTGCCATCTTAGAAGGAAATCCATGAAGACTTCGATACACTGCTTAATCGTCATCGGTTTGTTGGCGCTGGCCGCCTGTTCGGCGCCAGCTGCCGGATCGCCGACGGCAACTTCACCGGCGGCGCCCGCGACGCGCGATCAAGCGACGTCGCAGGAAGAAGCGATCGCGCTGGCTGAGCGCTTCTTCCAGATATTTGTCATCGAGCAGGACTTCGCTGCGGCGACGGGCGACTTCGACGGCGCGATGCACAGCGCCCTGCCCGAAGCGAAACTCAAGGAGACGTGGGAGACGCTCATCCAGCAGGTCGGCGCGTATCAAACGCGGGTCGGCGCGCCGACAGTCGAGCAGGTGGATCAATATGCGCGAGTCGTGATCGCGCTCACCTTTGAAAACGCGACGCTCGACATGCGCGTGGTCGTGGACACGACGACCGGCTTGATCAGCGGCTTGTTCTTCAGCCCCAGCTCGGCGCAGCCTTACGAGGCGCCCAACTACGTCGACACAGAAGCGTTTGAAGAACGCGAGGTCATCGTCGGTAGCGGCGAGTGGCAATTGCCCGGCGTGTTGACGCTGCCTCAAGGCGCAGGGCCTTTCCCGGCGATCGTGTTGGTGCATGGTTCCGGCCCGAACGATCGCGACGAAACAATCGGGCCGAACAAGCCATTCAAAGACCTCGCCTGGGGTCTGGCCTCGCGCGGCAGCGCCGTACTCCGCTACGACAAGCGCACCAAAGTCTACCCGGATAAACTCACTGCGCTGGAAGGCGGGCTTACGGTTAAAGAAGAGGTCATCGACGATGCAATAGCAGCCGTAGACCTGTTGCGCCAGACGGACAGCATCGACCCGGAACGGATTTTCGTCCTCGGCCACAGCCTGGGCGGCATGCTCGTGCCGCGTATCGCGCAGGCTGACCCAGCGATCGCCGGGCTGATCAGCCTGGCCGGCCCGACACGGCCGCTCGAAGAGCTCGTCTTGGAGCAAACGCGGTACATCCTATCGCTGAACGGGCAGCCGTCGGTGGCGGAACAGCAGCAACTGCGCGCGATCGAACAACAGGTAGAAGCGATCCGAGCGCTGAAGCCTTCCGACGACATCCCAGCCGATACCGTGTTGCTTGGCGCGCCGCCGCAGTACTGGCTCGATTTGCAGGGATACGATCCCGCCGCCTCGGGCAGCGCGTTGCCGCGGCCCATGCTGATCCTGCAAGGCGAACGCGACTATCAGGTGACGCTGGTCGATTTCCAGCGGTGGACGGAGGCGTTATCGGATCGAGACGATGTAACGCTCAAAGCGTATCCCGATCTAAATCATCTATTCATCGCCGGCACGGGCCAGAGCACGCCCGACGAGTACGCCACGTCGGGCCACGTCGCCGCGACGGTGATCGAAGACATTGCAAACTGGATCGATCAACAATAGACTTCATGCGAAGTAAAATCGATCCACGAAGACACGCGAAGAAACACTAAGGTTTTGTTTTCGTGCTCTTTCGTGTAAACCTGCCCCCTTTGGGGGTCGTGGATAAAGTCCTATCAAGGAGTACCAGACGTGATTCGAACAGAAGGGTTGACCAAAGTATTCCAGGGCAACAAGAAAACCGGCAAGGTGGTCGCCGTCGAGCGGCTCGACCTCGACGTGCAGCAGGGCGAAGTGTTCGGCTTCCTGGGGCCGAACGGCGCCGGCAAGACGACGACGGTGCGCATGCTGTGCACGCTGATCGGCGCGACGGCAGGTCGGGCCTGGGTGAATGGACGGCAAATCGGCCAGGATGACACAGCCATCCGCGCCTCGGTCGGCATCCTCACCGAACAACCCGGCATGTACGATCGGTTGAGCGCCGAAAAGAACCTGATGATCTACGCGCGGTTGTACGGCGTTTCCGACCCGGCCGGCGCTGTTGAAAAATACCTGCGCATGCTGGGGCTGTGGGAGCGCCGGCGCGACCCGGCCGGCTCGTTCTCGAAGGGCATGAAGCAGAAGCTTGCCATCGCGCGAGCGATCCTGCACGAGCCGAAGACGGTGTTCCTCGACGAGCCGACGGCCGCGCTCGATCCCGAAGCGGCCAAGCTGGTGCGCGACTTCATCGAGGAGTTGAAGACGGAAGGCCGCACGATTTTTCTGTGCACCCACAACCTCGATGAAGCGGATCGGCTATGCGATCGGATCGGAGTGTTCAAGCAGCGCCTGATCAAAGTCGATTCGCCCAGCCGGATGCGCACGTCGCTGTTCGGCCGCACGGTCGAGTTCCAGCTACGACAGGTCGATCGGACTATGCGCGAGCTGCTGCAGCGGTTCGACTTCGTGAAGAATGTGGAAGTCCACGATGGCACACTCGTGGTCGGGCTGGACGATCCCGAATCGGGCAACCCGCGCATCGTCAAGGCGCTGGTCGAAGCGGGCGCCGAAGTGCAGTTCGTCAGCGAGGTGCGTCACTCGCTGGAAGACGTGTACTTTTCGCTGATCAACAACAAGTAGAGACCCGGTTTCTCGAAGAAACCGGGTCTCTGAGGAGTTTCCTATGCGTATCCGAACGATTATCGATAAAGAGTGGGCCGAGGTGTTCAAGAACCGGCTGGTGCTGTTCACCGTCGGGCTGCTGCCGCTGCTGTTCATCGTTATGCCGTTAATCCAGCTGGCCGCCATGCGCGAGGTCGATCCCGGCGAAATGAACGATGTGCCCGGCAATATCGCCCGGCTGTGCCAGCTGCAAGGGTTTAACGCCGCCGAGTGTTTGCAGGGATTCCTGGCCGGCCAGTTCATGCTGTTCTTCTTCCTGCTGCCGCTGGCGATCCCGGTCACCATCGCTTCATACAGTATCGTCGGCGAGAAGACGACGCGCTCGCTGGAGCCGCTGCTGGCCACGCCGACCACCACGGCCGAGATTATCCTGGGCAAGGCGTTGGCGGCGGCGATCCCGGCCATCGCCGCAACCTGGCTGTCGTTCGCCGTCTTCATCGTCGGCGCACGCTTCCTGGTGGTCAGCGACCGCGTGTACGCGCTGCTCACCGACCCGATGTGGCTGGCGGGCATGCTGCTGGTCGCGCCGCTGTTGACGGTGTTGTCGGTCAACATCGCCATCGTCATTTCCTCGCGGGTGAGCGACCCACGGGCGGCCGAGCAACTGGGCATGTTGGTGATGCTCCCGCTCATTGGGTTGTTTTTCCTGCAAATCCTCGGCGTGGTGGCGCTCAACCTGAACGCCATGCTGCTGTTCGCGGCCGGGCTGCTGGCGATCGACGCGGCGCTGGTGGCCGTGGGCGTGAAGCTGTTCCAGCGCGAGGCGATCTTGACGCAGTGGCGTTAAGTGCCTATCCGAAAACGTAGCCTAGCCCCTTGTGGGCGGCGGGCCACACCTGCACCTGCGGTGCAGGTGTGGCCCGATGCTACGGAATTTCGGGGTTTTCGGATAGGTTCTAAGCCGGCGCAGGGCAATCGACGAGCGACGGAGGCCATTGGCGCAGAGTCGTTCGCGGCTGTTTCACATGAAACACGGGCGGGCAATGGCTCGCCCGTTTGCATTCGGGGCGCGGCGATGCTAAGATTCGGCCTACCTTGTCGGATCGAGGAGGCGCCATGTCCCGCCCGCACCGTGCGTGGAACGCCCTGAAGAACATCACCATCATTCTCTCGCTGATCGTCAACATCATCCTGATTGTCGTCGTGCTGGTGCTGATCAGCCAGATCGGCAACATCAAGGCCACGCTTAACGGCGTGTTGACCCAGCTCGACACCGCGTTCTCCTCGCTGGGCGCGGCCGTGATCCAGGATAATATCCACATCGATCAGCGGGTGCCGGTGCGCTTCGACCTACCGGTCGATCAGAACATCGTGGCCATGACCACCGACGCGATCCCTTTGAGCCTGCCGGCGACATTCTCGTTGGGCAGTTTTGGGCAGATTAACGGCACGGTCTACCTGGCGCTGCCCCCGAACCTGGCGCTGCCGATCCACATCAGCATGCTGGTGCCGGTGAACAACGAAATCCCGGTCGTCTTCGACCAACCGGTGGCGATCCCGCTGGGCGAGCGAGGCCTGGGGCCGGTGATCGCCCAGCTGCGCAGCGTGACCCAGCCGCTGCTCCAAATCGTCCGGCAAATTCCCGACTCGATTCCATAACGAGCCTGGCTGCATCCAAAAGCTTTGATCCACGAATCTACACGAATGAACACGAAGGGTGACCGGGATAACACAGATTTCTAAAATCATCCGTGTCATCTGTGGTTCATCTGTTTCACGTGCAACGGGGAAACCCCATGACCGAGCTGCCTCCTGCTTGCCGCGCCCGCCTGCCCGAAGCGCTGGCGCTGCTCAGACTATTGGTCGCGCTTGAATCGCCTTCTACCGATAAAGCCGCCGTCGATCGCTGCGCAGGGTTCGTCGAAAGCACTTTCCGCGATTTTGGACTGACGACACGGCGCATCCCGGCCGAGGCGGCCGGCGACCAACTGCTGGCCGACTGGCCCGGCCTCGACCCGAGTGCCGGCCGCATCCTCCTGTTGCTCCACCTCGACACCGTCTGGTCAATCGGCGCGCTGGCCCGGATGCCGATCCGCGAGGAAAACGGACGATTGTACGGCCCCGGCGTGTACGATATGAAGGGCAGCGTAGTTATCGTTTGGTTAGCGATGCGTGCTCTTCTCGATCTGGAGCACAGGCCGCGCCGGACCCTCCGTATCTTGTTCACCGGCGACGAAGAGATCGGCAGCAACGCCTCGGTCGATGTGATCCGCGCTGAAGCCCGGCAGAGCGATCTGGTCCTCGTCATGGAGCCAGCGCTGCCCAACGGCGAGCTCAAGACCGCGCGCAAAGGCGTAGGCGCCTTCAAGGTGATCGCGCGTGGGCGATCATCGCATGCCGGCGGGAATCACGAAAAAGGCGTCAACGCGATCGAAGAGCTGGCCCATCACATTTTGGCGCTGCAAAAACTCACCGATTATCGGCGCGGGACGACGGTGAACGTCGGCGTGATCCACGGCGGTTCACGCAGCAACGTCGTGCCGGACCGCGCCGAGATCGAAGTCGATTTTCGCGTCGCGGCGCTGGACGAAGCTGGACGCATCGAGCGGGCAGTGCAGGCGCTCCAGCCGGTTTTGAACGGGGCTGAACTCGAAGTCAGCGGCGGTCTCAATCGCCCGCCGCTGGAGCGGAATGCGACGATGCAAGCGACGTTCGAGAAAGCTCGACGCATCGCTGCCGGTATTGGATTGGAACTCAAGGAAGGTTCGACAGGCGGGGGCAGCGACGGCAACTTCACGGCTGGGCTTGGCATCCCGACGCTGGACGGGCTGGGTGCCGTGGGCGATGGCGCGCACGCGCTGCACGAGCACATCGTCGTGGAGAGCCTGGCCGAACGCGCCGCACTTCTCGCTGCATTGTGGATGGAATGGGCGTAGAAACCAGGTTTCTCCAAGAAACCTGGTTTCTGTTTAGGGATACTGCGCTAACACCTGTTTCAGCTCGTCGAGCGTCGTCACCGGCGCGACGGCATTGAGGAAATCGGCCACCCGTGGAATCTTGGCGCGCAATTCACGCACCGCCGGGCCGATCGGATCGGCGCCCGATGCGCCGGGTTGATCCGCGTACGAGCCGTAGAATGCGAAATAAGCCTGGTTGAGCTTGCGGATCCAATAACCATTCTCGATGAACACCTTGCGGCGATCTTCCATGTAAGCCTCGGCTTTGACGATCCACGCCAGCGCCTCGTCCCGTAACGATTCGGCCTCGTCCACCCGACCCGCCTGTTGCGCCTCATCGGCCTGCGTGTTCAACGCGTGCGCTTCTGCCAGATAGTCATCCACCTGCACGCGCGTCTGGTGCATCTCACGATTAAAGTTGAAGGCGTTCGGATCGGCCGGAAGCGCAGCTGCCCCAGAATCTTCGAGCTGCGACGGCGGATTGTAAACAAAGGCGTAATCCCGCCGGGCGATCTCCGGGTAAAAGCGTTTGAGCGTGCGAATCCCGATCTCGTCGCCCACCAGCGAGGCGACCGTTTCGTTGATCGTCCACACATCGCCCGACTGAGCGGCGAACATGATATCCATTCCCAGTGGACGCAGGAACAACCAGTGATGCACCCACTCGTGCGCAGACACTTGCAGCAGGAACAACAAGTCCGGCGTCTCGATGATCATCGAGGGATACAGCGCCAAGCCGCCGATCGGCGTCACTAAGGCCGACTTGTCCAGCTGCGTCAGGGCCTCCTCCTCGATCGTATCGGCGCGATCGACGGTGAGATCAGCCGACAGGCTGCCGCCGGTCTCGCGTTTGATCTGGTCACGCGGCGAGAGAATCAGCATGCGGGGCAGCGGCGTGATCCGGGCCAATACCGGCGGGAAGATCCGTCCGGCCGTCGCCAGACCTTCTTCCAGCAACACGCTGGCGATCTGCTCTTGAACGATCGCCTCGGCGGTAGGCCGGCGCTGTTCAACTTCTGACCGCAGCCGATCGCGGTCGGCGCGCCGAGGGAGACTGGCCGATTCGGGATCGCCGATCGCCGGGTCGGAGTAGATGCGATCGATCTCCTGGTCAACACGGTTCAACTGGCGGGTTCGGTCGAGATAATCCAGGACGAACTGCGCGCGCTGCGTATCGTCAAGATAAGCCTGGATCGGGACCGACGCCTGCGCGCCTTTTTCGCCCAGCGCTTCCAATTCCCAGGCGATAAAGTCAAATCGATCGGCGGCGATGATGCTTTCAAGCCGCGCCTCGGGCGAGCCAAACGCCGGCGCATCGCCCACCATGAAGTAAGCCACGACGATCAACAGGCCGATTTGCTCCACCCACCATTGGATGCGTTGCCGCATGCAACCTCCGCGCGCCCGATCATACCGCGCCTGATTCCGCTTGACAAACAAGGAGCCTGCCTATCTACGTCAGATAAGCAGGCTCACCTATCAGGTGGAGCGAGCGGCGGCTTCTCTACGCCCCCCGCCCCGCGCTCAAGCGCCTAGCTTGGCTAAGCTGGGCCGTCTTGAGCCAACACCCGTGTAACGGCTTACTTCTTGGCGGCGCGTTTAGCGCGCGCGGGCGCGTGGTTCTGGACGGTCGATTGATCAAGCATCGTCAGGATGTTTGCGCCCCGGATGAATACACGCCGGCCCCCGTTCAACTTGCTCACCTGCAAATGACCCTCGGCGATCAAACGCTTCAAGGTGCTCAGGCTGACGCCCAAGATCTCCGCAGTCTCTTCCCGCGAATAGACGGCGTTGGGTTCGACGGCAGGTTTGGGCCGGACCATACATCGCCTCCAAAGATGGGGGCAGTTTATCACGGCTCAATTGGGTTGTCAATGGCTTTTTCAGGTCTAATTCTGGTCAAAATGGCTCTGGACGGTTCACTAGAGTTCAGAAATTGCGCCGATTATGGATGTGGTTTGCCGCAGCCCTGGCCCAATCGGCTGTGCTATAATCCCGGCGCAGTTCCAAACCGATTGGCGCAGGCGATCGATCATGCAGTTTCTTGTCACCGGCGGCGCCGGCTTTCTGGGCACAGACCTCTGCAACCGACTGGCGCGCGATGGGCACGTCGTGCGGGCCATCGACGACCTCAGCGCCGGCGAGCCGTCTCGGCTCGAACCGGCCGTCTTCTTCACGCGCGGGGACGTGGCCGATATTCCTAAGCTGTGGTCGCTGCTGCAAGGGGTCGATTGCGTGTACCACTTAGCCGCGCGGGTGTCCGTGCCGCAATCGATCCTGTATCCGCGCGACTACAACACGGTCAACGTCGGCGGCACCGTGGCCTTGATGGAGGCGGTGCGCGATGCCGGTGTCAAGCGCGTCGTGCTGACCTCGTCGGGCGCGGTTTACGGGCAACAGGCGCAGCAACCGGTGCGCGAAGAGGTTCCCCCCAACCCCGATTCACCGTACGCCGTCTCGAAGCTATCGGCTGAATATTACGTCCGCACGATCGGCGCGCTGTGGAAGATCGAGACCGTGATTCTGCGCATCTTCAACGCCTACGGGCCGGGCCAGGCCCTGCCGGTTTCGCACGCGCCGGTCGTGCCCCAGTTCATCAACCATGCCATCGGGGGCGGCTCGCTGGTTATCTTTGGCGACGGCGAGCAGACGCGCGATTTCGTCTACCTGGACGATGTGACGAATGCCCTCGTCGCCGCGGCCACGGCCGCGAACGTCGATCGTGAAATCCTCAACGTCGGCTGCGGGCACGAGACCTCGATCAATGAATTGATCAAGCACGTCGAGCGCGCCGTGGGCAGGAATGTAGCGCCGCTGCGCAACACGGCGGTCAGCGGCGGGGTACAACGGTTGTATGCCGACATCAGCCGGGCGCAGCGGCTGCTCGACTTCAGGCCGCGCACCTCGCTCGACGACGGCCTGCGCTTGACCTTGCTGCGCGATCGGAAGTTTCAGCCCACGCGCTGATCTCCAATTACTAATCACTGCTCATCGATCAGGATTCGAGATTGGAGATTGACCAGCTATGACCAAAACTGAATTCCTCGAAGCCGTTTCCGCGTTTCTCAAAAAGCACACCACCCTCACGCTCGCCACGGTCGACCGCGAGGGTTGGTCGCAGGCGGCCGACCTGTTTTATGTGAGTGACGATGCCTTGAAGCTGTATTGGGTGTCGGGCGAAAAAAGTCGGCACTCGCTGAATGTGGCTCGCGTCAACCGCGTAGCGGTGACGATCCACAACGCGACTTGGGATTGGCGCGACATCCAGGGCGTGCAGCTCGAAGGTGAGGCGCGCGTCATCACCGACCCCGACGAGCGCGACCGGGCCTGGATGCTGTTTCGCGGCAAGTTTCCCTTCACCGCCGAGTTCATCGATCAGATCGTCCGCAGCAGCTTTTACAGCTTTGTTCCCCGGTGGGCGCGACTGGTCGATAACACGCGCAGCCTGGGACATCGGGAAGAATTCAAGTTGCCGTAAAGGCCGGAGCGTATTGCGTATCGCCCTTCACATTTCCGTTATGCCAGCCGACAATCTACAATCCAAAATCCGCAATCCAAAATCTGCTTTGCGCGGCGAACCTTCCTACGTCTGGCGCTTCGGCCAGAACCGCCGTTTGGAGCTGATCCTCAAGGCGCTGCCGCTCGATGCGCGCCGCATGCTGGTCGACGGTTGCGGCCTCGGCATGTACGTCAAGCACCTGGCCGACTTCGGCTATAACGTCATGGGTCTGGATATCGAGTTCGAGCGAGTCGCCGAGGGAACGCGAGCGGGGATCGAGCAGCTGCATGTCGCCGCCGGCGAGCAGCTGCCGTATCCTGATAAAACCTTCGATGCCGTGTTGTCGCACGAGGTGATCGAGCACGTCGCCGACGATCGGTTGGCGGCGCAGGAAATGATCCGCGTGTTGCGGCCCGGCGGCCGGGTGATCTTGTTCTGCCCCAACCGGCTCTACCCGTTCGAGACGCATGGACATTACTGGCGCGGTCAGTATCACTTCGGCAACACGCCGCTGATCAACTATCTACCCAATCCGATCCGGGATCGGCTCGCCCCGCACGTGCGCGCCTACACCGGTCGCCGGCTGAGAACGTTGTTCGACAGGCTGCCGGCGCGCGTCATCACACATACGCAGCTCTATCCGGGCTACGACAACATCGTGGCGCGGCGCCCGGCGCTGGGCAAAGTGTTGCGGGCCGTGACCTACGCCTTTGAGCACACGCCGATGCGGGCGTTTGGATTGTCGCACTTCGTGGTAGTGGAGAAGAGTGAGAGTTAAGAGCTCACCTTACGCCGTTGGCTCCCCGACCGCGTCCCATAGGCGGTGCAGTGCCCCCGTCGCGGTCGGGTGAATGGCTGGAAACGCCCGCGCGGACGCGGGCTTCGAGCGAAGTTGAACGGCGACTGCGCAAGGTGAGTTAAGAGTTAGCGTTTGGAGTTTCGGAAGCGTGGTTGGTTACTGATCGCTGACGACTGTTCACGCGTGACTGGCTACTGACGCCAGCCCCTTGCCCAAACCGCGAATCCCTGCTAGGATTCGCCACACGCTTCGGAGGAGCACACCCATTTGAACGGCGAGTCACACATCGTCCTATCACGCCGGCTGCGGCGGCGCGCATCCAATCACAGCAGCAAGAACATCCCCAAGCTGCTCGCCGGATGTTTCGTCGTCTTCGTCGGGCTGTGCGCGCTGACCTTTTTCGGCGGCATCGGCGGCGCGGCGGCGATCTATACCGCGCTCACGCAAGACCTGCCCGACCCCAGCCAGATCGAAGCGGAATTCACCCAGGGCGGCGACGAGTTTTTTGAGACGACCAAGATCTACGATCGCAGCGGCAACACTCTGCTGTACGAAGTGATCGACGCGACGACCGGCGACCGGCAGTGGGTGCATCTCGATCAAATTCCCGAAATTTGCCAGAACGCGACGATCGCCATCGAAGACAAGTCCTTCCGCACCAACGCCGGCTTCGATCCGATCGGCATTGCCCGCGCGTTTTGGAGCAACCTGCGCGGCGGGCAGGTGCAGGGCGGCTCGTCGATCACGCAGCAGGTGGTCAAGAACACGTTGATCGATCCCGAAGAGCGCTTCGTCCAGTCGTACGAGCGCAAGATCAAAGAGCTGATTCTGGCGGTCGAGATCAGCCGCCGCTACAGCAAAGACCAAATTCTGGAGTGGTATCTCAACACCAACAACTACAGCAATGTGGCGTACGGGATCGAGGCCGCGGCTCAAGTGTACTTTGGCAAGAGCGCAGGCCAGCTGGACCTGGCCGAGTGCGCCATGCTCGCGCCGATTCCGCAGTTCCCGCGCCTGAACCCGATCGACGAACCGCTCGAAGCGAAGACGCGCCAGGAGTTGGCCCTCGACGCGATGGTGCGCGATGGCTACATCACGCCGGAAGAATCGGTGGCGGCCAAGTTCCAAGAGCTGCGGATCGCCGGGGGGGTGGCGGAGCGCTTCGACATTCAAGCGCCGCACTTCTCGGTGTACGTGCGTAAGTGGTTGGAAGATCACTTCGGGTACGAGGTGGTCAATCGGGGCGGGTTGAAGGTATATACCACGCTCGACATGGACTTGCAGACTTTCGCGCAGCAAGCGATCACCGAGCAAGTCAGGCAGCTCGCCGAAGAGGGACACAACGCCAATAACGGCGCGCTGGTCGCCATTCGCCCGGCGAGCGGCGAAGTTCTGGCGATGGTCGGCAGCGCCGATTACTGGAATGAAACGATTGACGGCAAGTTCAACGTAGCGACCGGCCTGCGCCAGCCCGGCTCTTCATTCAAGCCCTTTACCTACATCACGCTGTTGCAGCAGGGCTACCCGGCGTCCTACGGCTTCCTCGACGTGCCGACTCGCTTCGACCAGCCAGGGGCTAACCCGCCGGTATACGTGCCGGAGAATTACGATCGGAGGTATCACGGCTACCAGCGCCTGCGGCTGGCGCTGGCGCGCTCGTACAACATCCCGGCGGTCGAGGCGCTGCGGCTGGCCGGCGTCGATAAAGTCATCCGTACCGCGCACGTCATGGGCATCACCACGCTCGATCGCGGCCTGGACTTCTATGGCCTGGCGCTGACGTTGGGCGGCGGCGAGGTGAAGCTGATCGATATGGTGTATGCCTTCGGCGTGTTCGCCACCAATGGCTACATGAACGGCGCACCCGTGCTCGAAGCGCGGCCGGGCTATCGCCAGCTCGATCCCGTCCCGGTGCTGCGTGTCGAAGACAGCTCGGGCCAAATCCTGTGGCAGTACTCACCCGACTTTGAATACACCGGCGCGCAGACGGCGCAGGCGCAGTACATCCTGGACGAGAAGTACGCTTACCTGATGAACAGTATCCTGTCGGACAACCCGGCGCGCTGCGCGGCGTTCGGCTGCCCCAACGTGCTGGAACTCGATCGGCCCGCCGCCGTCAAAACCGGCACCACCAACGATTACAAGGACAACTGGACGCTCGGCTACACGCCGCAGATCGCTGTCGGGGTGTGGATCGGCAACACGGATAATTCGGAGATGCAGAACGTGTCGGGTATCACCGGCGCGGCCCCGGTATGGCACGACGTCATGGCCTATTACTTGAAAGACAAGCCGGTCGAGCCGTTCGTGCGGCCGCCGGGCCTGGTCGAGAAAGGCGTGTGCGCGACCACCGGCCTGTTGCCGACGAAGTATTGCCCGACCACCGTCGAGCTGTTCATCCCCGGTACCGAGCCGACCTCTTACGACACCCTGCATCAGGCGTTCTTGATCGACAAGGAAACCGGCAAGCTGGCGACCGTCTTCACGCCGCCCGATAAAGTCGAGGAAAAGATATTCGAGATTTATCCACCTGAGGCGGCCGAGTACGTCGCCGCCGCCGAGATTCCCCAGCCGCCGCTGGAATATGACACGGTGTATGGCCCGGCGCCCAATGCCTACGGCGATGCCGCTATCATCGATCCGGGGCCATACGCCTACATTCATGGGCAGGTGGTCGTCACCGGCAACGCCAAGATCGGCAACTTCGCCTTGTACCGGCTCGACTTTGGGCAGGGACTCAACCCCACGCAATGGCAGCAGATCGGGCCGGATCACGGCAATGCGGTTGACCAGGGGCCGTTGGAACTGTGGGAGGTGACGCCGTTCGACGGGTTGTACAGCTTGCGCTTGAGCGTGTTCCAAAATGACGGCAACGTGGCTACGTCGATCGTACAGGTCACGGTCGATAACATTTCGCCCACGCTGCGATTGATCTATCCGCCCAACGATCAGGAATACGTCTTCGGCAAAGACGAATGGATCAGCTTGAACCCGGACGTGCAGGACAATATCGCCATCGATCGGCTTGAGTTCTTCGCCGATGAAGAGACGGAACCTTTCCTCGTCCGGCCGGTTCCGCCCTACGACGCCAAGTGGAAACTGGACGACGGCGCGCAGCTCGGCACGCACACGTTGTACGCGCGCGCTTACGACAAGGCCGGCAACGTGACCGAGAGCAATCGCGTTCGAGTAAAAGTGAACGCGAAACCGGCTGAAGGTAGTCAGTGAGCCTCGCTGGATTCAAAACAATACGCCCCATCGAAGCAGATGGGGCGTGTTGCTCTCTCCGTAATTTGATCCAACCCCCAACACGTGTTGCACCGGCCCTGCCTCGAACTCAATCCGTGAAAAGTCTAACCAATTCATACGACTAAACACGCCCACCCTCCCCTATAATAACCTTATCCAAATTCCTTCACTTAGACTTCCTCAGCCGTGACGGCGGCCAACGCGGAGCGGTAGCACACGACTTCTTCTGGCAAAGAACTGAACAATTTGAACCACGCAATGCTTACCCTTCTTGGGTGGTCGTTGTCGTCTGTTCGTAGCTGCGCGGTGAACGGGCGTTATCTGATCGGCTTCAGCGCAGAAACAGCCGGACTACCTATCGAAAGGAGGAAATGCCGGGCGCATCGATACCGTGATACCTGAGGGATGAACGTGTTTCTCGTACTATCTCGCCATCTTCACTGACACCAGGGAGGAAACACATGTCGAAGTCAAGAATCACCATAGCGCTGCTCGTCTTGGGGTTGATGCTGTCAACCCTGGGCGCAGGCTCGCTATTCGCCCAAGACCAGCCGTTCCGCCTGGTCGATGGCGCCCTCACCGCCGATTCCGTTGAAACGCTTCCCGAAAAAGAGGGCGGCGACGCCAGCGCCGAGCTGCGCTCGCTGAATGCGGCGTCCGCAGCCGAGGCCGCCGGCGGGCTGGTCAGCGTGATCGTCAAACTCGACGACGCCCCGCTGGCAACCTACGATGGCAGCCTCTCCGGCCTGCCAGCCACCAGCCCGAACGTAACGGGCGCGCCGCTGGATGTCGATTCGGCCGCCAGCCAGCTCTACCTGGGATATCTGGCCCAAGAGCAGGATCGATTCGTGGCCGAGGCAGCCAAGGCCGCCCCAACGGCGCAGATCACGCATCGTTTCGATATTATCATCGGCGGCGTGTCGATGCTGGTGCCGGCTGATCAGGTCGAAGCGTTGTCCAAGCTGCCCGGCGTCCAGGCCGTGTATGTGGACGAGCTCCTGCAGCTCGACACCGAGCGCAGCCCGCAATTCATCGGCGCGCCCACTACCTGGAACAAGTTGGGTGGGCAGCAGAAAGCGGGTGAGGGCGTGATCGTCGGCGTGCTCGACACCGGTGTCTGGCCCGAGCATCCTTCTTTCTCCGATCCCGACCCTTCGGGCAAGCCTTATGCCGCCCCGCCGCCGGCGCCCGATGGCGATCGGGCGTGTGAATTCAGCGGCGGCGCGAACCCCGGCCCCGCCTTCACGTGCAATAACAAGCTGATCGGCGCCGACCGCTTCTTGGCGACCTACGACGCCATTATCGGGCTGTTGCCCAACGAGTTCACGACGGCCCGCGACGACGACGGCCACGGCACGCACACCTCCAGCACGGCGGCCGGCAACCGTAACGTGGCGGCCAGCATCTTCGGCGTCTCGCGTGGCCTCGTCTCCGGCATCGCGCCGCGCGCCCACGTGATCATGTACAAGGTCTGCGGCTTCGAGGGCTGCTTCTCCAGCGACTCGGCCGCGGCAGTGCAAGAAGCGATCCAGGACGGCGTCAACGTCATCAACTTCTCGATCAGCGGCGGCGGCAACCCGTACGCAGACGCCGTGTCGCTGGCTTTCCTCGACGCTTACAACGCCGGCGTGTTCGTGGCGGCCTCAGCCGGCAACAGCGGCCCAGGCGCTGACACGACCGATCACCGGGAACCGTGGGTGACGACAGTCGCGGCCAGCACTCAGGCTCGCGCCTTTGTGAACACGATTTCCGTCAACGGCGGCGCCCTCACGCTCACTGGCGCGTCCGTGACCGCGGGCGTTGGCCCGCTGCCGGTGGTCGTCAACACCGGCGACCCGCTGTGCCAGACTCCGGCGGCGCCCGGCACGTTCACGGGCCAGATCGTAGTCTGCCAGCGCGGCGTCAACGGACGGGTCAACAAGGGCTTCAACGTCTTCCAGGGCAACGCGGCCGGGATGATCCTCTACAATCAGAGCACGGCCGTTACAGACCTGGAGACCGACAACCACTTCCTGCCGACATCGCACATCCAGTTCACCCAGGGCCAAACCCTGCTAACGTTCCTGGCCGCCAACCCAGGCGCCACCGCCAGCTTGTCCGCCGGCGTATCCGCCTCCGCCCAGGGCGATGTGATGGCGTCTTTCAGTTCGCGCGGCGGCCCCGGCCAGACTTTGGGTATCAGCAAGCCGGACATCACCGCGCCTGGCGTCCAGATATTGGCCGGCCACACCCCGCAGTCGGCTAATCCAGACACCGGCCCACAAGGCGAGCTGTTCCAGGCGATCGCCGGCACCTCGATGTCCAGCCCGCACATCGCCGGCTCGGCGGCCCTGCTCAAAGACCTGCACCCGAACTGGACGCCCGGGCAGATCAAGTCGGCGCTGATGACCACCGCTGAGGGCGACGTTGTTAAGGAGGATGGCGTCACGCCTACCACGCCGTTCGATGACGGGTCCGGCCGGGTCGACCTGCGCAAGGCCTGGAACCCCGGGCTGACGTTCAGTGACTCAGGCGCGAACTACCTGGCGCACCAAAACGACCTGTGGAACGCGAACTATCCTAGCCTGTACGTGCCGGTGATGCCGGGTCTCGTCACCGTGCAACGCACGGCCCACAGCGAGTTGCATCATCCCAGCGTATGGATCACCTCGGTCGATGCGCCAGCGGATTTAGACGTCGACGTTCCCAAGGTGATCTTCATCCCAGGCGGCGGCAATAAGACCTTCGACATCACCGTCGATGCGCGCGACGTGCCGCTCGGCGAGGTCCGCCACGCAACGATCCATCTACGCAGCGCCCTGCACCGCGCCGATTTCCCGATCACCATTGTGCGCAAGCAACCGACGGTGGCGCTCGAGAAGTCTTGCGACCCCGGGACCTTCCCCCGCTTCAGCACGACGGACTGCACGATCACCATCACCAACAACTCCTTCGACGACGCGACAGTCAGTCTGGTGGATAAGATGCCCAAAGAGCTGGCAATCGTGCCCGGCAGCGTCGTCGGCGCGGTAGAGCAGAATTCTAAACTGCTGACCTTCGACGGCACATTAGCTGGCGCCGAGCCGCCGGATGTGACCATCGCCGCCGATCCGGGTGGATCGCCGGCAGGTTACCTGCCGCTGTCGCTGTTCGGCGTCACGCCCATCGCGGGTATGGGCGACGAGACGATCGCCAACTTCAGCGTGCCTTCCTTCACCTTCGCCGGTCAGTCGTATTCCGGCATCGGCCTGGTTAGCAACGGCTACGCCGTCGTCGGCGGCGGCACGGGCGCTGATGTCGAGTTCATCAACCAAAGCCTGCCCGACGCGGCGCCGCCGAACAACGTCCTGGCGCCGTTCTGGACCGATCTCAATCCAGGCGCGGGCGGCGCGATGCGGATTGCCGTTCTGGCTAGCGCATCGGGTGGTTGTGCTATCAACGACTGCTGGATCGTCCTCGAGTGGACGGCGGTGAAGGAGTTCAGCACCACTCGCACGGACACCTTCCAGATCTGGATCGGTATCAACGGTGACGCCAATCCGGCTGAGGACATCACGTTCACCTATGGCACGCTGCAGGGTAATGGCGACCTGGGGTTCTTGACCGTGGGCGCGGAGAATCTGTTCGGCAATCGCGGCCAGAACTACTACGTCGATGGCGCCGGCACGCTGCCGACCGCAGGCACTGAACTGCGGGTTACCGGCACGCCACCGGTCCCAGGCGACGCCCACATCATCACCTTCCAGGCCAAAGGCGTCAAGACCGGCAAGTGGGATAACTACGCCGAGATGACGAGCGACCTCTTCTTTGGAACAAACATCGCCAGATTCAGCGGCGAAGTGACCCACCATTAGTCCTGAACGAAAGGAGATGAGCTAAAAAGCGGCGGGCCAGCTATAAGCT
>DATDPU010000141.1:0-14481 GCA_035292585.1 Anaerolineae bacterium
CTTCTTCACGTCTCGCGGGGTCAGATTACACTCAGGCGCCGGGCACGTTTCTGCTACAATCTCGGTGGGCATGGTCTCCAGTCTCCTTCCAACTTGCCAGTTGTTGGAGAAGGATACCATGCCTAACTTTGCGCTGTAATAGTAGTCAGTCCATCTGAAATTGATAGGTCGTAGCCTAGCCCCCTGCTTGCGCCCCCTTGTGGGGTTGTGGGCGTCTGACGGGCACGAGGCCCTACGCTACGCCCATCAAAATCACTGTGGCGGAGCACTAGGCGAGTAGGGTTTACGGATTACGGAATACTCACGGTGCACGATTCCAGCGGTTTCCGTAGTGCATATCCCACTCCGCTGCGCTACGGGGACTGTAGTCCCACTCCGCTGCGCTACGGGGACTGTAGTTCCGTAAATCAAGATGGGAACCGGTCTAGTTTTAGCGCCATGTTCTCAAGATACCGCTCACGTAGAGACTGATCCTCGAACAAACCGGCGATCTCGTCAATTGCCGTGCGTGCGCCGTTACGCTTCGCTTCGGCCTCAGCCGTGCGCCCCAGCCCCGACAGCAGCTGCGCCGCGCTGTGCCGCGCTTGCCAGACGATCGGACGCATTTGCATGCTTACGGCGAGGGATTCGGCCTGCGCATACTGCTCCAGCGCGCGCCCGGTCTCGCCGCAGTCGGCGCTCACCTGCGCATCGGTCATCGCAACCAGCGGGTACAGGTGCTTCATCGCGCGTTCTTCGACGTAAGCGCGCGCCTCGTTCACCAGCCGGGCTGCTTCGTCGAGTTGATGCTGCGCCAGCGCGACCAACGCCGCGCCGATCAACAAACGCGGGCGGTTCAACATCATGAACATCGTCGGAATCGTCAGCCCTTTCTGGAAGAACTCGCTCGCACGATTCACCTCGCCCAGCGCCAGCGCGCAAAAGCCCAGATCGGCCCAGGCGAAAGCGCCGCCCGGCACGCCCAATGGACTCTCCAGCAGCTCAAGCGCCTGTGCATGCACTTCGCGGACCTGATCCATGAAGGCCGGGCTGATCTCCAAATAAGCCGAGCCGAGCGCGCCCAACGCAATCACATCGAAAAGGGGCAGGCCGAGGCCCAAGGCAACCTGATGCATCTGCTGGCAGTGCTCCAGCGCGCGTTCGTGCTCGCCGCGCAGCAAAGCAATCGTGCCCAGCATCACACGGCAATCAAACTCAGCCATGCCATGCCCGATGCGCGTGGCTATCTTCAGCCCACCTTCCGCTATGCGCTGCGCTTCATCGAAATCGCCGTTGCGGATATGATAAAACGGAATCGTAAACGCCATCGTTTCGGCGACGTATTGCTGCTCGCCGGACGCTTCAGCCAGGCGGCGGCACTCCTCGGCCGTGCGCCACGCTTCCTCAAAACGGGTCAGATACAGCAGCGTGTTCGACATGTGCGCCATGCCGAAGAGCATCGGTTCCTTCGCGTTCGCCGCGCGCCCCACTTCCACCGAACTGCCCAGATGCTTCAACGCGCCGTCGAAGTCGGCGGCCGTCAGGCAGGCGTTGCAGCGCACGGTGAAGGTCTCGGCCAGGCCGGCCACATCGTCGACTTCGCGCGCCAGCTGTTCGGCCTCGCTCAAGTTTTTATTGACCTGCGCGATATCGCCGAACCAGACCATCAACATCGACATCTTGTTGAGCGCCGAAACGCGCATCGGCGCGTCATGGCGCGCTTCGGCGTAGCTGAGCATCGCCTGATACGCGCCGACCGCGCCGGGCATGTCGTTGGCGAAGGTGCTGGCGCGGCCCAAGCCTTCGTAAGCGCGCCGCGCGAGCGGTAGATTCTCCACCTTTTGCAGAATGTCGAGCGCCTGCCGGTAGTAGCCCATCGCTTCCTGCGCCGAAGAGGAACGCCCCGCGCGATCGCCGGCTTCGACCAGATAGGGCAGCGCGCGGGCCGGCTCTTGCGCTTCGAGAAAGTGGCGGGCGATGTCGTTGGCGCGCTCCGGCGCCGTGCGCTCCAGGCATTCCGCCACGCGGCGATGCAACTCGCGCCGCCGGCTCAACAGGATCGAGCCGTACGCCGCCTCTTGCGTCAACACGTGCTTGAACAGATACGCAGGCAATGCCGTCCGGCTATCCTGGCGGATCAGCTCGCGGCGCTGCAAATCGCCCAGCGCCGGATCGACGGCGCGGTTCGCTTCGTAGACGTCTTTCAGCACGTCCACCTGGAACTCGCGGCCGATCACCGCCGCCGTCTGCGCCACCTGCTTCGACGCCTCGTCGAGCCGATCCAGGCGCGCAGTGATCACACCCACCAGCGTATCGGGCAGCGCGATGTTTTCGATCTCGCGGGTCGCCCGCCAGTGGCCGTTGCTGCGGACGACCATCTGGGCGTCGAGCAGCGAGCGGATGACTTCCTCGACGAAGAAGGGATTGCCTTCGGCCTTGCGCAAAATCAGCGCGCGCACTTTCTCCGGCAGGTCTTCGATGTGCAACAGGTTTGCCACCAGCGCGCGCGAGTGATCCTCATCGAGCGGCTCCAGCGCAATGGACGTGTAGCGGTGAGCATAATCGCGCGTCGCGCTCTCGTGAAAGCGCCACGCCGGCTCCTGCCGGCGCGGCCGGAACAGCGCCAGGATCAGCAGCGGCGCGCGATCGGTCAGCGGCAGCAATTGCTCGATCAGTTCGAGCGACGTGGGATCGGCCCAGTGCAAATCTTCAAACGCCAGCACCAGCGGGCGCGCCTGCGCCAGATGCTCCACCAACTCGACGGTCGATTGAAATAGTCGCTGGCGGATGTGTGGCGGCTCCAGGTAGCGTACCCGTTCGATGTCTTCGCCCGTCGGCGTGATCTCGAACAGCCCGGACAGATACGGCGCGAGGTCTGTTTCGCGGCCCGGCGCGAGCTCGGCCAGGCGCGCTTTCAGCTGCTCGTAACGCGCTTCATTCGGCTCGCCCGCGCGCAGATCGAACAGGCTATTCAGCAACACGCTGAAGGGGGCGTAGGGCGTGTTCGTCTCGTAAGAGAGTGAGCGGCCTTCGAGCCATTGCAGATTAGAGGTTGGAGGTTGGAGGTTGGAGATTGGATCGGCGAGGACAAGTTTTCGGAGTTCGGCAACCAGGCGCGACTTGCCCAGCCCGGCCTCGCCCATCACCGACACGATCTGGCCGCGCCCGTTGATCACGTCTTCGACGCGCGCGGTGAGCGTATCCAACTCGTGATCGCGCCCGACGAGCGGCGAGCGCAACCCCTCGATGCCGCGCGTCTGGACGACGCCCTGGCGCGGGCCGATCACGCGATAAACCTGCACCGGCTCGGCTTTGCCTTTGACCTCGATCCGGCCCCGATCTTCAACCTCGAACAGCGGCGCAGCCAGCCGATACGTCCTCTCCGCGATCAACACGGTGTCCGGGTCGGCGGCGGACTGCATGCGCGCGGCCAGGTTGATGGCGTCGCCCATCGCGGTGTACTCGTACTTGAGGTCGCTGCCCACCGAGCCAACGACGACCGGCCCGGTGTTCAGACCCACGCGCATCGCAAAATCGATGCCGTGCGCGCGGCGCACCTCCGCGGCGTAATCGCGCGAGGCGGCCAGCAGGTCGAGCGCAGCGCGAATCGCGCGGGCGGGATCGTCCTCGTGCGCGACCGGCGCGCCGAAGAAGGCCAGCAGCGCATCGCCCATCAGGCGCGCAATGGTGCCTTCATAGCGGTAAATGGACGGCGAGATGCGCTCGAACGCGCGGTTCATGATCGCCGTCCACTCCTCCGGGTCCATCTGTTCGGCCAGCGCGGTTGAGCCGACGACATCGGCGAAGAGCGCCGTCACGATTTTGCGCTCGCCCGCGATATGCGCCGCGCGCATCTTGTCGGCCAGCGGAGCGGGCGTGGCCGCGGCCAGCTGCGCGAGACGGGTCTCATCGGCGGTAGTGCGCGCAGCGACCGGCTGACCGCAGTTCATGCAAAAGCGCGCCCCGGCCGGGAGTGTCGCGCTGCAATTCGCGCAAGCCTGGCTCAGTTTCGTCCCACAGTTCATGCAGAACGTGGCCCCGGCGGGATTCTCGTGTTGGCAATTCGGGCAGGTGTGCATAGCGCGGCCTCCCGCAGCAAACAGGTTGATCTACGAATCCAGACGAACCCTGGCAGGCAGTGCCAGGGCAGGTGTGAACACGAACTATTGCCAAACTCCACAACAATGTTCGTGATGATTCGTGTTACTCGTGGACAGAAAAATCTTCGCGGTCGTGAACGTTTTTACGGCAAATTGCTTGTCTAGCCTTGGCAGCCGAATTGTATCAGAGTTTGGGGGGTGAGTTCAAGACCAATAAGTGCTCAATCATTGCTCACTTCTGGCCTTCAACTGCCTCCAATACCCGAATCAGGGCGAGCAGGCTCGCGCCCGAATGCTCCCCGTCCACCCCCTCGATCCGATAGCGGCGCTCGAACAGGTTCGGCTCAAACTCGTCCGAGGCCGCCACCGCGCGGGCAGTTGCGAGCACCGCCCGACGCCGCTCGGCATCCCAGCGACCCGCTTGCTTGGTCCAGAACACGCGGTACGAGTAATCGGCGCGGTCGGGGCCGGCCAACGGTTGAGCCGTGGGTTTACCCAACAGCCGTCGCAATGATTCGCGCAGAGTCATTCAGCACCCTTATCTTGTATACCTGCTAGTACCCCGACCGCCTAATTCTGCGGGGTTGGGACGGCAGTTGCACTGCCGTCCGCCGCAGTGCAACTGCGGCAGGAACTATGCAACTTCAAGTTGTCGAAGTACTAGGTCTCAGAAACATTTTACCAGAAGAACCGGCGTGTTCGACCCGCGCATATCACCCCATTCAGACCGTTAATGAAACCCGCTTATCGTATAGTCATAGTGGAGCTACCCAGAAACTTGGTTCGTAGTAGCGACTTCAGTCGCTGGCATGGCCGGATAAACGACTAAAGTCGTTACTACGTTGTCCGTCACTATGCGCCACAAGTTTCTGTTTCCAGCCTTTCGCCACTTGGTGATATGGAGCTCTCAGAAGGGTAGACCTCCGAGGTCTGGTGTCGCCCATCACGCTTCACGTTTCACTTTATCACCGGATTGTCACCGGATTGAATCCAGCCTGAAACTCACAGGGTCGCGCATGTCGATTGTCCTGGAACAACTCACAAAGCGGTATGAAGGCCACCCGGTGGTCAACCAGGTTTCGCTGGAAGTGGCCGATGGCGAGTTCTTCGTTCTGCTGGGGCCGAGCGGCAGCGGCAAGAGCACGATCCTGCGCATGATCGCCGGCCTGGTCGACATCGACGAAGGCCGCATTTCCCTGCACGGCCGCGATGTGACGCAGCTGCCCCCCCAGCAGCGCGGAGTCGGCTTCGTCTTTCAGCACTACGCGCTGTTCCATCATATGTCGGTGGCCCAGAACGTCGAGTTTGCCTTGAGCATCCGCAAGGTCGCGAAAGCCGAGCGGCGGCAGCGGCGCGATGAGCTGCTGGAACTGGTCGGGCTGGCGGGTTTGGGCGAGCGGATGCCGTCGCAACTTTCCGGCGGGCAGCAGCAACGGGTGGCGCTGGCGCGCGCACTGGCGCATCGGCCGGACGTCTTGCTGCTCGACGAGCCTTTCGGCGCGCTGGACGCCAAGATTCGCGTCGACCTGCGCCGCGCGCTCCGCAACATTCAATTGGAACTCGGCATCACCACCATCTTCGTGACGCACGATCAGGAAGAAGCCTTCGAGCTGGCCGATCGCCTGGGGGTGATGAACTTCGGTCGCCTGCTGGAGGTCGGCCCGCCCGAAGAACTCTACCAACGGCCGCAGACCGAGTTCGTCGCTACCTTTTTAGGCACGGCCAACCTGATGGTGGGTCAGGCGACACCCAGCGGCGTGCAGGTTGGGCCGCTTCATTTTCCATTGAGCACGCAGGCCAGCCAGTTAAACCACGCCCACCGCGTGCAGGTTCTGTTCCGCACCGAGGACGTGGCCTTGGCCGCGTCGCCCGAGGCGCTGGGCTGCCCGCAGCTGGGACAAGGCGAGGTCGAGCACACGACTTTTTCCGGCTCGTTTGAGAAGCTGCGCCTGCGGCTGCCGCCGCTCCCCGGCGTGCGCCCGATCAACCCGCCGGTCGCGTTCGGCGGCGGCTTGATCCTGGTGGATGCGACGCGCTCGCAAGATCATACGCATCGCTTCCCGCTCAAACCCGGCGACAAGGTCTGGGTGGGCGTCCGCCGCATTCATGCGCTGGTTCACCCCGGACTCAGCTTCCTGATCTTGACCGACGGTTCTCCGCAAGCTCAGGCGGCGCTCGCTGTCGGCGGCCAGATCGCGCGGATGGCGCACGCGCGCGTCACGCTCCTCGGCTACGACCTGGCCGATGAAGCGCTGCAACGCCATCTACAGGAAGCGAAGGAACAGCTGGGCAGCGGCCTGGCCGCGCTCGACGTGCGGGCGACATCCGATGCCGTTAGCGAAGCCGTCCGGCGCGAAGTGGAGCGCCAACCCTACGACCTGATCGTGCTGGGATTCCAGCCGCGCGGCGGCATCGATCTGGCCGAGGAACTGCTGCAATCGGGCGAGCACCACCTGCTGCTGGTTCCCAAGGCGCAGCCTGCGCTCACACGCGCCTTAATCTGCGTCGCCAGCGGCGAGCCGGGCAAAGACGATGTGCTGTTCGCCGGCCGCCTGGTGCGCCACCTGGGCGCAGAAGCGACGCTGCTGTCCGTGTTGCCCGCGAGCAGCAATAAATCGGCGAACCGCGAGCGGGCCGCGCGCTTCTTGAGCGGCGGCATTCGATCGCTGGAAGTGCTGGGCGTCCCGGCGCAGATGAAGATTCGCATCGGGACCGTGCGCGATGAAATCGTCGACGAAGTCCATGCCGGCAAGTACGACCTGCTCGTGCTGGGTGCGCCGCTCCCCGATCGGGCGGGCCGGGCTTCACTCGATAAGCTGGTCGAACAGGTCTTGGCAGAGATGCCAGATCGCATCACGCTGATCGTTCGTTCCCATTACACATCCAGTGTCCCGTTACTCACCTTTGGTAACCGGGCCAATATCTTGGAGGAGGTCATCGTATGATGAAGAAACTGTCTACCCTATTGACGACGCTCGTGCTCATCGGCCTGCTGGCAGGTTGCGGCGGAACGGCGGCAACCACACCCGATACCGCTGGCAGGGGCAATCAACCGATCCAGCTGACCCTCGGCGCGTACACCACGCCGCGCGAAGCGTACAGCCAGATCATCCCCTTGTTCCAGGCCGAGTGGAAACAAAGAACCGGGCAAGACGTGACGTTCGAGGAATCGTACCAGGGTTCGGGCGCGCAGTCGCGGGCGATCGTCGAGGGCTTCGAGGCCGACATCGCCGCGCTGTCGCTGGAGGCCGATATCGATCGCATCCGCGCAGCCGGGTTGATCACGCACGCTTGGAAGAGCAAGGCGCACGCGGGCATGATCAGCGATTCGATCGTCGTCTTCGCCGTGCGCCCGGGCAACCCCGAGGGCATTCAAGATTGGGCCGATCTGGCCAAGCCCGGCCTCGAAGTGCTGACGCCGAATCCCCAGACCAGCGGCGGCGCGCAATGGAACATCCTGGCAGTGTACGGCGCTGCGTTCCGAGGCCGCGTCGCGGGTGTGCCGCAGGGCGACGAGGCCGCAGCCATGGACTTCCTGAAGGCTGTGCTGAAGAATGTGACGGTGATGGACAAGAGCGCCCGCGAGAGCGTCACCAACTTCGAGGCCGGTGTCGGCGATGTGCTGATCACCTACGAGAACGAGGTGCTGGTCGGGCAGCAGGCCGGCGCGGATTATGAAATGATCATGCCGCGCTCGACGATCTTGATCGAGAACCCGGTCGCGGTGGTGGATAGCTACGTGGACAAGCACGGCACGCGCGCCGCGGCCGAAGCATTCGTCGAGTTCCTGTTCACCCGCCCGGCGCAAGAGATCTTCGCGCAATACGGCCTGCGCTCGGTCGATCCCGAAGTGGCCCAGGCGACGGCCGAGCAATACCCGCCGGTCGAGGACTTGTTCACCGTCAAAGACTTTGGCGGCTGGCAAGATGTCGCGGATAAGTTCTTCGACGACGACGGCATTTACTCGGTCGCGATCGCCGAAGTGCAGGGGCCGTAAAGAAACGCCGAGGGACGAAGGACGTGAGACGAACCGTCCTTCCGAGAATCCCACAGCGCCGGGTGGCGATATGCCTGAAGCCAGAAATGGGCGCGCCACAGGCGTCATTCCGACGAGCGGGGCGAGGAGGAATCTCGATTCGACCGGCGGCCGGCGCTGGCCGGCGTCGAGATTCCTCCCCTCACTTCGTTCGGGTCGGAATGACAAAGCCGCTCGTCCTTCATCACTTCTCTCGGATTGCGCTAAATGACTACCATCGCTCCTCCGCTGCAACGTGAATCGACCGGAACCCGTGCGCCGTGGGGTCGCTGGGGTGTGCGCGGACTGGCGCTCAGCTATCTCGCGCTGATGTTGATCGCGCCGCTGATCGTGATTTTCCAGGACGGGCTGCGCGAGGGCTTTCAAGGCTTGTGGCGCGCGTTGACGCAGCCGGTCGCCTGGGCCTCCTTGATGCTGACGCTGTGGACGGCGGCGATCATGGCTGCCCTCAACGGCGTGATGGGGCTGCTGACGGCGTACGTCGTCGTGCGTTACAACTTTCCCGGTAAGACGATCCTGAATGCCGTGATCGACCTGCCGTTGGCGATCCCGACGCTGGTGACCGGCGTGATGCTGGTGGTGCTGTATGGGCCGCAGAGTGCGGTCGGATCGTGGCTGGAAAACGAGCTGGGTTGGCGGGTGATCTTCGCGCCGCCCGGTATTATCCTGGCGCTCTTGTTCACCACCTTTCCATTCGTCGTGCGCACGATCCAGCCCGTGTTAATCGAGCTGGATCAGGCGCAAGAGGAGGTGGCGGCCACCTTGGGCGCGGGCGGCGCGACGATTTTCCGGCGGGTGGTGCTGCCGGCGTTGGCGATGCCGCTGATCAGCGGCACACTCCTGAGCTTCGCGCGCGCGATCGGCGAATTCGGAGCGATCGTGATTGTCGCCGGAAACATCCCGTTCCGATCGCAGACGGCGGCCGTGTACGTGTTCGGTCAGGTCGAGTCGGAGAATCGGCTGGCGGCGAGCGCTTTGTCGATCGTCATGTTGAGCATCGCCTTCGGGCTGGTGCTGCTCGTCAACCGCTTGCAGCGGCGCAGGAAGAAATGATCCACGAAGCCACACGAATCTACACGAATGATTTTGGTGGATAAACACCCGGGGCTGGGCGCAGGTAAAAGTTGCTCGAAGCCCGCGTCTCGCGGGCGTCCACCGCGAGGACGCGGTGGACAGAGCACTGTACTTTGAGGTTTTCAGACAGCCTCTGAAACGGAGATTGACTGTGCAGACCACCTTCCCGCCACACTTCGGCGCATGGGGGCGACGACTCCTGATCGGCGTGGTGTTGGCTTACGTCGCATTCCTGATCCTCACGCCGATTGCCGCGCTGGTCGCGGGTGCGTTCCGGCAAGGGCTTGGCCCGGTGTTCGAAGCCCTGAGCCAACCCCCTGTCCTAGCGGCGTTTGGGCAGACGTTGAGCATCGGGCTGATCGTCGTCGTCGTTCACGTCGTGTTCGGCACGGCGGTAGCGTGGGTGCTCGTGCGGCATCGTTTCCCCGGCCGCGATCTCCTCAACGCGCTGATCGACCTGCCGTTCGCGGTGTCGCCGGTCGTCGTCGGCTACATGTTGTTGTTGCTGTTTGGCCGGCGCGGGCTGCTCGCCCCGATCCTCCAGGCGCTCGACATCCAGGTGGCCTTCGCCGTGCCGGGGATGATCCTGGCGACGCTGTTCGTGACGCTGCCGTTCATGGTGCGCGAGCTGATGCCGGTGTTGGAAGCCTTCGACATCGAGCAGGAACTGGCGGCGGCCACCTTGGGCGCGAGCGGCTGGCAGACGTTCTGGCGAGTGACGCTCCCCGCGCTGCGCTGGGGTTTTGTGTACGGCGTCGTGCTGACTTTCGCCCGCGCGCTGGGCGAGTTCGGCGCGGTGCTCGTCATCGGCGGCGGGGTGCAGGGCCGCACTGAAACCGCTACACTGTATGTCTTCCACGCTCTGGAAGAGCGGCAATACGTCAGCGCGTACAGTGTGGCATTGGTCTTGGGTGTTTGTTCGTTGCTGCTCGTCCTCGGCGCCGATCTACTCCGCCGACGCCAAAAATCCTAGGGGTTTCGCCGCAGTACAACTGCCACTTGAACTTGGAGCCAAACACGCCCTCAAATTCGGCGACCCCGTCCGCTCGCCCAACTTTGAGCGAAAACACAAATCGGTTATAGTTATGCGGCGCGCAGCCGCAGACTGCGTTTTCCAGCTCTCGTAGCGGCTCGGTCGGGTGACCTGCGCCGAACGTTACATCCACGAATCTTCATCCATCCTTTCGTGTAACTTCGTGTGTTCGGGGATCGCCATTCTCATGCGTGGAGACTCATGTCATCCGGTAATCCCCTACGCCGTTTGAGTTTGAGCACCTTATTGGTCGGCATCAACGTCGGGCTGCTCCTGCTCGCCGGCGCAGTGATCGCCTTTGTCGCCGTGAGCCTGCTACAGCAGCTGGCCGATGATCAAGCGCTGGCGCGCGTCGAACAGGCCGGGGTGAGCGCGCGAAATGCCGTCGGGCAGACCGGTGAGGAAGTGCTGGCCGATGCGCAGCTCCTGTCCGAGCGCCCCACGCTGCGCCGGTTGCTCGAAGCCGGCGCTGCGCCGTCACTGGACGACTTCTTGTCGCAGTTCCAGCAGACCAGCCAGCTCGACGGCACAGCCGTGTTGCTTGACGATCGGGTTTTCGCGCGGAGCGGGGCAGCCCTGCCCTGGGCCGCGATCTGGGCCGAGCATCGCCAGGACAACAGCTATTTCTTCTTTCATCTGGAAGACGGCGCTCAACTCGTCATGCTGGCGCAGGCGGGTGTGCCGGCGGTATCGGGCGCGGCGGTGGTTACGGCGATCGTACTGGACGAATCCTTCTCACAGCAGGTGAGCGCTGAGATCGGCTTGAAAGTGACGATCCGCGAACGTCAGGGCGCGCCAGCCGCTGCCGATGAATCGATCGCCGCGCGCCGCGATGATCTGGGCGTGTACCTGTCGGTCATGCCGCTGCGCGCGCCTGCCGGCGAGGTGGTCGGGCTGGTTGAAACGCAACTGCCCTCCACCGATATCGCCGTCTCGCTGCGCCGCTTGATCGAGACCTTGCTGCTCCTGTCGCTGGCGGTCGCCGTGCTCGCGGCGTTCATCAGTTTCATTCTAGGCCGCTGGCTGGGGCGCCCGTTGCGCGCGCTGCGGAATGCGGCGGCGCGCATTGGGCATGGCAACCTCGCCACGCCGATCGTCTTGAATGCGGGCGGGGAAATCGGGACGCTGACAAACACGCTCGAAGAGATGCGGCGGCGCCTGCTGCAACTCACCTCTGATCTGCGCCGCCAGCAAGCCGAATCGAATGCGATCGTCGCCAACATCCTCGAAGGCGTCTTCACGGTCGACCGTGAGCGCCGCATTCGCTACCTCAATCCACAGGCGGCGCATCTGCTCGGCCTTGATCCCGACGACGTGATCGGCCGCTTCTGCGGCGATGTGTTGAACCCGCAAGGCCCGGATCACGTGCGGCCGTGTGAAGAACATTGCCCGATCGTGCATTCGCGCTTCCGCGACGGCGCGCGCGCGACCGAACATCTGCTCCTCCGCACGGGCCAGCGCCGGACGGTGATCATCGCCAGCGCTTCCCCCGCCGAAGGCCGGCAGCAGGTCCAGGTCATTCGGGACGAAACCGAAGCGGAGGCGACCCGCCGGCTGCGCGATGCCGTGCTGGCGAATATCTCGCACGAGTTCAGGACGCCGCTCTCGGCGCAGCTGGCTTCGATCGAGTTGCTGCTGGATCAGCTGCCCGACCTGACAACCGACCAGATCGGGAACCTGGTCGTCTCACTGCAACGCGGCGCTTTGCGGTTGACGCAGCTGATCGACAATCTGCTGGAGAGCGTGCGGATCGAGGCCGGCGAGTATGCGGTTCGGCGGCGTACCGTCTTGCTCGATGAAGTGATCGAGCAGGCATTGGAACTCACCCGGCCGCTGCTCAAGCAGCGCGACCAAGAAGTGAGCGTCGACCTGCCCTATCCGCTGCCGAGCATCGCTGGCGATGCTCCTCGGCTGACACAGGTCTTCGTGAACCTGCTGGCGAATGCGAATAAGTTTTCGCCGGCCGGCTCGACGGTTCGGATCGGCGGCGCGGTCGAGCCGCAGCACATCAGCGTGTGGGTCGAAGATCAAGGGCCGGGCCTGCCGCAGCCCAGCCTCACCGGCCAATCGTTGTTCACGCGCTTCGTGCGCGCGCCGGCGGAGGAACCTGATCAAGGCGGCGTCGGGCTGGGGCTGTGGATCGTCAAGTCGGTGGTCGAGCGACACGGCGGTCGTGTGGAGGCCGGCAGCACCGCAGCCGGGACGCGCATGTGCATCACACTGCCACGGGAGCCAACCGGTGAAGATTCTGGCCGTTGACGACGATCGAGAATTGCTGGGGCTGATCAGCTTCGCGCTGCGGCAGGCGGGGTACTTTGTGATCGAGGCCACCGACGGCGTGGGAGCGTTGAACGCCTTTGAGCGCGAGCAGCCCGATCTCGTCATCCTCGACGTCAACCTGCCCGGCTTGAGCGGCTTCGAGGTCTGCCGGCGCATCCGCGAACAAGCGGCCACGCCGATCATGATGTTGACCGTCCGCAGCAGCGAAGAAGACCAGGTGAAGGGCCTGGACTTAGGCGCCGACGACTACCTTACCAAACCCTTCAGCCCGCGCACGTTATTGGCCCGCGTCCGCGCCCTGTTGCGCCGCGTGGATGCCGAGCGCCCTTCACCCGCGCTGAACGCAGGCCACCTGGTGCTGGATGTCGAGCGCCAGATGGTGAGCGTAAACGGCGGCCCGCCCGTGCGTCTGACCAACCTGGAGTTCCGGCTGCTCCAATATTTGATCGCGAATGCGGGGCATACGCTTGCCTTCGATCGATTGACGAATCACGTCTGGGGGTATCGCGGGCTGGGGGATCGGCAGTTGCTGAAACAACTGGTGCATCGGCTGCGCCAGAAAATCGAGCGCAACCCCGCCGAGCCGTACTATCTCATCACGGTCGCGGGCATCGGCTACACGCTGCAAACGACGAAAGACCGGTGACCGTAGTTGGGACCCTGCCATGCACCCCGGGAAGACGCATTCGTGGATCTGTGTGCGGATGACAGTGACAAATGTTATGCCACCTCGTGGCATAGATCACTACTTCGCATCATAAAGGGATGTAGTATTAACACACTTCACCAATTCTGAACGCAAGCGTCCTGAACACTCTCGCTTCGCGCGAGAGATTGATCTTGTTCGTTCAGCGCCGATATTACAGACCTCACCACACCCTCCCGGCCGCTGCAGCACCGCTTATCGTAGTTGATATTCAGGCCTGAGATCTCACTCAAACCTTGCCGTTTACTTGAGTTGAGAGGCGATCATCGTTCCCATTCCAAAACAGTCACGATTTATGGGCAAGGCCGCCGTCGCCTATGGGAGGCGCATCATGCGTACAAGTCACTACAACATTTACGTACCGTTACCAGACTCCGATGAGCACATCCTGATCCATGGTTACTCCGGCGCTGTCGATGTGGTTCAGAACAGTGTGGTGGAGTTCTTGAAAGGCTTCAAGGAAGGAGACAGCCTTGACGATGCGCCGCTGGACAAGGCCACCGTAGAATCCTTGCAGAAGCGCGGATATCTGACGGAAAGAACAACGGAACAGGAACATGAGTTCATTCGCAAATTGGGGCGTCTTCTTTACAATGTGCAAAAGAAACGAGCAGGCTTTCTGCTCATGCCTACTTATGATTGTAATTTGAGATGTCCTTACTGTTATGAGAAAAGACTTCGACGCAACGGACGCGCCTGGATTCAGAAGGTAATGGACCATACCTTAGTGGATGCCGCTTATGCGGCTATGATGCAGATAAGGCAGGATATTGAAGACAAACAACCGGGTGGCATCACGCTATATGGGGGCGAGCCATTTCTCAAACGTAATGCTGAGATTGTAAATTATATCGTCGAAAAAGGCCTTGAGTTGGGGTACAAGTTTAGAGCTATTACTAATGGGTCGGAGCTAGATGGTTTTCTAAACCTACTAGGAAAGGAGAAGGTGAGTTGGATACAAATAACCTTAGATGGCCCTCCAGAGAGCCATGATAAGCGCCGCTTCAGAGCCGACGGCAGTGGCTCCTTTGCCGATATTGCCAAAAATATCACCGCTGCCCTGGAACGCGGGGTAACGGTGTCGGTTCGCACTAACGTCGATAAGACTAATGTCGAGTTCCTGCCAGAGTTAATAGTATTACAGCGCAAAGTTGCCAGAAGCAGTAAGCTGCTCCAACCTCGTTTTGCGATGTGAGAGGTAGGCCACATGATTACGCTTCTGGTAGTAGCGGATCAACTGCAGCGCGGCCGCCGCATCGAAGTCGGGTTTGGG
>DATDPU010000142.1:0-17339 GCA_035292585.1 Anaerolineae bacterium
CTCCACGAGTTGATCGAATTCGGTCACAGACAGGCCGGTCATTGACCGAAAGACTTTCGGAAATCGCACTAAGCGAGCGTAGTACATGAGCATGCCTGACATCTTAACCGCTATTGCGTTAATTGTGAAGCTTGTCTACTGTATCAGCTGGAGCCGGCCGTGGCCCGCCAGCGGATTCCCTACTTGCTGGAGCTCGTCGGGCTGGCCGATCGGGCGCAGGAGAAGGTCGAGGGCTATTCGCGCGGCATGAAGCAGCGCCTGCACATCGCCCGTACGCTGTTGCACGATCCCGAAATGCTGTTCCTCGACGAGCCTTCGATCGGTCTCGACCCGGTGGCTGCGCGCGACATGCGCCAGATGATCCGCGACTTGCAAGCCGAGCAGAAAACGATCCTGTTGACCACGCACTACATGTTCGAGGCCGACGAGTTGTGCGATCGCATCGCGGTGATCAATCAGGGCCGGATCATCGCGCTGGATACGCCGGCGGGCTTGAAGCGTCACGTGAGCGATCTGTCCGTGATCGAGCTGGAGACGCGCGGCGCGCCGCCGGAGGTACTCGAACGATTGCGCGCGCAGCCCTTCGTCGATGCGGTCTCGATCGAGAATCACGAGCAGAAACAGCTGCTGTTGATCCAGACGGCGCGGGGTTCGGAGGCTGTATCCGATGTGCTCGCCACGCTCAACGGCTTGCGGGTAGGCAAAGTCGTCGTCCGCGAGCCGACGCTCGAAGACGCCTACGTGCGGCTGGTGGGAGGGAGCGGCGATGAAGCTTAAGCAGTATGCGCGCGTGGTCGCGGCGGCCGCCGAGATGTCGTTGCGCCAAACCATCCGCGATTCTTTCGTCGTGTTCACCTTCCTGATCTATCCCTTGATCGTCGCCTGGGTGGGCTTGTGGATGCTGCGCGATCGGATCGAGAACTACGCGATTTTCGTCGTGGTGGGCAGCGGCATGACGGCGCTGTGGAGCGGCGTGCTGACCGTCAGCGGCAACAACATCACCGGCGAGCGCTGGGCCGGCACGCTCGAATTGCTGGTGGGCGCGCCGACGCCGCTGCCGGTGATCGTCTTCGGCAAGAACCTGGCGAACGTCGTGCTGTCGTTCAGCTCGATGCTGGTCGGGTACGCCGTGATCTCACTGGCCTCAGGGTATCCCTTGCGCGTCGAGCAGCCGGGGTTATTCGCGCTGTCGGTCCTGTTCACCTTGATCTCGTTTGTGGCGTTTGGTCTCATTCTCGCGCCGCTCTTCCTGGTGAACCCGGAAGTGCGCGCCTGGCAGAATGCGCTCGAATTCCCGGTGTACATCCTGGGCGGTTTCCTGTTTCCGATCACCCTGCTGCCGGGTTGGACGACGCCGCTCAGTTACGTGTTAGCGCCATACTGGGCCGCGCGCGCACTGCATGGCACGTCGAGCGGCGGCGCGGCGCTGTCCGAAGTGGCTTTTTACTGGGCGATGATGCTGTTGCTTGCCGTCATCTATACACTCATCGCCGTCCGATTGTTTCGTGTGATGCTGCATCGGGTTCGCGCCGATGCGACGCTGGGGTTGGAGTAGAGGGACGCGATGGCGCCTGTGTCACTTGTCACTCGTCACTCGTCGCTTATTACTCGTCTCCGCTTGAATCTGCGGCTGATGCTGGAAGGCGCAATCATTTCGTATCGAGCGTTGTTTCGCTGGCTTCAGCCCTCGATGTACCTGGCGTCCAAGGTCTTCATGCCGGTGACCTACATGCTATTCTTCACCTTCATCGGCGTGTATGCTACCGGCTGGCAAAACGCCGGCTTCTACGTCATTGGAAACGCGGTGCAGATGGCGGCGATCAGCGGCATCTTCGGCGTGACGATGAGCATCGGCGGCGACCGCTGGGCGGGAACGCTGCCGTATCTGTTCGGAACGCCGGCCAATCGCTTTGTCATGTTTGCCGGACGCGCGCTGATGCACATCCTCGACGGCATGTTGGGCGTCGGCATTGCGCTGATCTGGGGCGCGTTGTTGCTCGGCCTCAATCTTTCGCAGACCGATCCGTTGGCGTTCGGCCTGACCATTCTGATCACCACGTTCAGCACGTCGGGCATGGGGCTGCTGCTGGGCTGCTTGAGCCTGACGGTGGTAGAGGTGTTCTTCATCAACAACCTCGTGTTCTTCCTGATGATGGTCTTCTCCGGCGCGAATATCCCGCTAGAGATTTTGCCGGGCTGGATGCAGACCATCTCACAAGCGATGCCGCTCACACGCGGCATCGCCGCTTCGCGCCAGCTCGTTGCCGGCGGCCGGCTGTCCGATGTAGCGCCGCTGTTGGTCGGCGAGTTGCTGGTCGGGTTGGTTTATTTGCTGATCGGTTATAGCCTGTTTCGCTGGTTCGAGTTCCAGGCGAAACGGCGCGGCACGCTGGAGGCGTTCTAATCGAGAAACCGGGTTTCTTGGAGAAACCCGGTTTCTTTTCGTCAGCAGGCGAAGCGGCGCGGCACGCTGGAGGCGTTCTAATCGAGAAACCGGGTTTCTTGGAGAAACCCGGTTTCTTTTCGTCAGCAGGCGAAGCGGCGCGGCACGCTGAAGGCGTTCTAATCGAGAAACCGGGTTTCTTTTCGTCAGCACCCGTGGTCTATCCTGATTAGCACAAGCTAAAGCCTGGGTTTCTTGGAGAAACGGTTTCTTTTCGTCAGCAGGCGAAACGGCGCGGCACGCTGGAGGCGTTCTAATCGAGAAACCGGGTTTCTTGGAGAAACCCGGTTTCTTTTCGTCAGCACCCGTGGTCTATCCTGATTAGCACAAGCTAAAGCCTGGGTTTCTTGGAGAAACCCGGTTTCTTTTCGTCAGCACTGTACGACCGGACAGGCCCGCGCCTGTCCTTTTTCTTCGCCCCGATCCAGTTCGCTTGCCCGATGCGAGCGTCGCGGTTGGGGTATATTCTCATGGATTGAAAACATCAGACGAGGTGAAAGATGCTGAATGACACAGTCGTGCTCATCACCGGTGGTTCGCGAGGATTGGGTCGGGCGCTGGCCCAGGCGTTCGCCGCCGAAGACGCACAGGTCATGATCGCCGCGCGCCAGGGCGCTGACCTGGAATCGACGCAGGGCGAGATTGAAGCCGCGGGCGGCAAAGTCTTGTCGTTCAGCGCCGATATGACGCAACCGCAAGACATCGCGCACGTTGTTAAGACGATCATCGAACGCTTTGGGCGTATCGACGTCTTGATCAACAATGCGGGCACGCTAGGGCCGGCGCCGCGCCCCGCGCTGCTCGATACCGATCCCGATGCGCTGCTGGAGACCTTCCGCGTCAACACGGTTGGGCCGCTGCGCGTGACGCAGGCTGTTCTCCCATACATGCTGAAGCAGGGCAGGGGGTTGGTGATCAACGTCACGTCGGATGCGGCGCGTGGGGCGTATCCAGAGTGGGGCGCGTATGGCGCAAGCAAAGCGGCGCTCGAACTGATCGGCTTGACCTGGGCGGCCGAGCTGCCAGGCAGCGGCGTGCGCGTGGTCAACGTCGATCCCGGCGATTTGCAGACCGATATGCACCGGGCGGCTTACCCCGGCGAAGATATCAGCGACCGCGCACTGCCGGAGAGCGCCGCGCCGGCTTTTGTGTGGCTGGCGGCGCCGGCCGGATCGCACGTGACCGGCGAGCGGATTCAGGCCCAGGAACTTGAACATGAAACTCAAAGACTTGCACTTTGAAGTCCCGGACGAAAAAGCAGCGCCGATGCCAGCCGAAGCCGCCGGCCGCAGCCGATCGGATGTGCGGCTGCTGGTGATCCACCGCGCCTCGCGCCAAATCGAACACCGGCGCTTTGTGGATCTGCCGGAGTACCTGCGCCCCGGCGACAGCGTCGTGCTGAACGCCAGCGCGACGCTGCCAGCGCAGTTCATGGCGACGGACGAGCAAGGCCGCGCGATCAAAGTGCGCCTGTCTTCGCGCGATCCGTCGGCGAATGGCAAAGGCGACAAGTGGCACGCTGTGCTCGATCCCGATTCGGAAATCCGACCCGGCGCGGTGTTGCGGTTTGGCCTGCTCGACGGGCTGGAGCTGACCGCGTCGGTCGTCACGCGCCACCCGCGCGTTCACAAGCTGTGGCTGCTGGTGTTCGATCTGAAGGGGATCACGCTGGATCGCTGGCGGGAACGGCTGGGCCGTCCGATTCGCTATGACTACGTGCCGCAAGAGTGGAGCCTGAATTATTATCAGAATGTGTACGCGCAGTTTCCCGGCTCGTCGGAGATGCCCTCGGCGGGTCGGGCTTTCACCCCGCAGCTGCTGGCGCGGATCAACGCGCAGGGTGTCGGCCTCGTGCGCATCGTGCTGCACACCGGCGTATCGAACATCGACATCGAAGAGGAACAGGTCGAGCAGCACCGCATGTACGAGGAACCCTATCAGATCACGGATGAGGCGGCGCAGCTGATCAACCATGCCCGCGAACGTGGCGGGCGGGTTTTCGCCATCGGCACGACGGTCGTGCGCACGCTCGAAACCGTCGCCGATGAACAAGGTTACCTGGAGGGCCGGCGCGGCTGGACCTCGCTCTACATCACGCCTGGTTATCGCTTCAAAGTGGTCGATGCGCTGGTGACCGGCTTGCACGAAGCGAAATCGACCCGCTTGGTGCTGGCGACGGCCTTCGCGGGCGATAAGGCGCTGGTCTTGCAGGCGTATCACGAAGCGCTTGAACACGATTATCACTGGCACGAGTTTGGCGATCTGAGTTTGATCGTGTGACGCTCAACTTGAGTTCAGCATCCGAAAGAATTATGGTGTGGCCCGACCGACTTGTCGGGCCGCGGAGCGTCTTGACACAACTTCGCGCCCATGCGATACTTGCATCATCCAGCCGAATGGAGCTCGCGCGCTCGGCGCGCTAAAATCGTTGTTTCTAGCGTCTCCAATCTTCCGAAAACCGCGCCAAATCACCTCAATTCATTTCAGCCTATCTAAGGAATTTCCTGATTGCATTCAGCTCGAGTTTATCGCAAACTTTTTGTGCAACCGAAGTTGGATATATGACCCGGTTCAATGCAATACCTGTAGTAGCGCATGGGTTCAGCAAGAAATAAATGTGAACGGTACAAACGAAAGGAGCAAAATGTTTAGAGAACGTATTAAAGTCGCTTATGCCGATCTATCGCCGAGTTTCCAAAGGCTCGCCGACTATCTGATGGATCACCCCTACGAGGCCGCCTTCATGACGGCCACGCAACTCGGTAAGCAGCTGGATGTCGATACGGCAACCGTTGTGCGCTTTGCGCAGAAGCTGGGCTATCCAGGTTACCCGGAGCTGCTCGATGAAGTGCAGGCCGAAGTCCGGGTTCAGCTCTCACGCTACTTCCAGCCTGTGCCGTCCGAAGGCGATGCGCTGGATGTATTCCGCGCCACCGTGCGGCAGGCTGTGGCGAACATCGAGCAGTTTGATCTGGCGACGGATAACCAAACGATCGAGCGGATTGTCTCCCTGATCGAAAGCGTCGACCGGGTGTGGGTGGTTGGCGAGGGGACCAGCGGGCCGATGGCCGAGTTGCTCGCCTACACGTTGAACGGCATCTTGGACAATGCGGCCCGCTTGTCCGCTGAATCCGGGGCGGTTGCCACAGTCTTCCACAAGCTAAGCCCGCACGATCTCGTCATTGCCGTCGCCGTAACCGAATACTGCCCGGACGTGACCAGTGTGATGCAGGTCGCGCGCGAGCGGGGCGCGCAGACCGTAGCGCTGATCGGCGCACAGTCCTGGCCGGTGGCGCGCGCGGCCGATGTGGTCATGCTATGCCCCAGCAATAACACCGGCCGGCTGTCCTCGTTGTACAGTTCGTACGGCGTGGCGATCGATGCGCTGGCGCAGACTTTGTTCTTCAAGCGCCGCGATCGACTGGCGGGGAAGCTGGCCGAGTTCGATCAGGTGCTGCGCCAGCTGAACGAAGCGCGCAACGCAATTAACATCGAGCCGGCGCCATTGCCCACTGAGGTGCGCGTCCCGGCCTGATCGCGTCGACCGTGACCGTTTGACGAACTGCGCCCGTCGGGTTATAGTGCCCGACGGGTTTGCTTTAGATGGACGATCCGTTCAGCTCACTGCGCAACGAAACCAGCCTGGTTACCGGCGCAACCGGTTTCATTGGCTCACACGTCGCCGAACGATTGGCCGCGCTCGGCGGGCGGGTGCGCGGCCTGGCACGCTCGGCTGCAAAAGGCGCCTGGCTGGCTGAACGCGGCATCGAAATCGTCGAGGGCGATCTGACGGATCCCGATTCGCTGCGCCGGGCGGCGCGCGATTGCCGCATCGTATTCAGTATCGCCGGCTGGGTGGGTCAGCCCAATTCGTTCGAGGCGGCTCGGCAGGTTGGCCTGGACGGCACGCGCGCGCTGGTAGAGGCCGCACTCGACGCCGGCGCCCGATGCCTGGTGCATACCAGCAGTATCGCCGCGTACGGGCCAATGGCCGAAGGTGTCATCGACGAGACCTGGCCGCTGCGCGCGACCGATGCTTATGGCGCGACCAAAGCCCAGAGCGAAGCGCTTGCCTTGAGCTATGCGGATCGGCTTGCGATCAGCGTGATCCGGCCCGCGCAAGTTTACGGCCCACGCGGCGCAACCTGGACGACGCTGTTGTTCGATGCGGTCAAACGGAGCATACCGATCCTGGTCGACGGCGGGCGGGGCACGTTTCATCCCTGCTACATCGATAACCTGGTCGACGCGTACCTGCTGGCGGCCACTCGACCCGAAGCTGCCGGCGAAGCGTTTACGCTCGTCGACGATGTTACGACCTGGCGGGAATTCGTCGGCTGCTACGCGCGCATGATCGGCCGGCCCGCGCGCTCGGTACCGAGCGTTTTCCTGCGTCTGGCAACCGCGTTGCTGGTTGGGCGAGCGAAGCTAATCCGCCGGCCGCCACTCGGCACGCCGGAATCGATCAAGTTTCTGACGGGCAGTTGCCGCTACAGCAACGCGAAGGCGCAGCGCTTGCTGGGTTGGTCGCCCCGCGTGTCGCTGGATGAAGGCATGCGGCGCACCGAAACCTGGTTGCGCGAGTCCGGCCGGCTAACGTAAGGGCGGATCCTTGACCGATACCTCTCTACCCGAATCGCATAGCCTTGAAGCCGTCAGCCCATCGCTAAACCTCGGCGCGATGGCGGCGTTGCGCAGCACCTGGCTCGGCCCGGCCTGGGCCGTGCTATGTGGGATAGTCGCTTCAGCCGCGTTCACCCTCGATGCGCAAAACCTGCTTATGGCTGCGCTCGTTTTCATCGTGGCCGACTGGGCCTGGCCGGCGCTGTGGACGACGAGCGTCCGCACCGATTGGCGCGCGCCGCTCGCGCATTGGCCGGCGCTGCCCGCCCCGACGCACTCGCTGTGGCTACCGTATCTTCAACCCGACTCGCCCGGCGACCGGATGCTCGCCTGGCTGGCGCGCTTGCGCGTGTGGTGGCGCTCGATTTTTTCGCCGTTGGCCGGCATGAGCCTGGCGAGTATCGTGGCCGCGCTCAGCATCGGGCTGGTGTTGTCCACCGCCATCGGTTGGCGCGCGTTGGCTTTGACGTCGGCCGTCGTCGCCTTGACCGGCATGGGCAGCCTGCGCGGGCTGCGCACCGGCCTCGACCCCGATGGGTTGCGCGCGCTGGTGTATGGCGTGCTGCCGTGGTGGCTGGGGCATGCCGCCTTCGCGCCGCTGACCGCCGAATCGGCTGTGCTCGGCGTGTTGTTCGGCGCGGCTTACGGGTCGCTGATGGCGTCCGATGCGTACGGGCCGTCGCGCTTCGGCTTGATCGCGCCGCAGCTGATTGCCGCCGGGGCGCTGTTTGTGGGTGGGCAGCCCGCCGCTGCGTTCGTCATCGCGTTGACCATCGTCGCGCAGGCTGCTTTACGATCCTTTCTAGCCGATCATGCATTTGCCCGGCGTGCGCAAATCTGGCTGATGGTTGCCATGTTGGCCTGCGCGATTGCCCTCGCTTGAAATGCTACCGCTGCTGGCCGTCCTCGTCCTCATCCTCCTCGCACTTCTCGCTTACTGGCATCTGATCATCGCCGAGGGCGCGTACCTGGGGCCGCGCGTGGTGGCCTTCCTGTATGACGTCGTCGCGCGGCGCTACAATCGCATGAAGCACTTCAACCCGGAAGACGATGCCTGGTTCTTCGGCGATCCGCTGACCGCATGGCTATCGGGTGTTGCGCAACCGCGCGTGCTCGACGTGGCGACGGGCACCGGGCGGGTTCCGCTCACGCTGCTGGCGAACGCCGGGTTCACCGGGAAGCTCCTCGCGGTCGATCGCGCGCGGCGCATGCTGCATCAGGCCGCACAGGCTCTGAGCAGCCTTACCGGCCGCGCCTTGATCTCGCGACAGGATGGCATGCGCCTGGCGTTCGGCGACGATACGTTCGATGCCGTGACGTGTCTCGAAGCGTTGGAGTTCATGCCCGATCCGCAGCGAGCGTTGGCGGAGTGTGTGCGCGTGCTGAAGCCGGGCGGCGTGCTGCTGGTGACGCGCCGCACCGGGCCGTGGGCTGGCTGGATGCCGGGGCGTACGCCCTCGCGCGAGAAATTCAAAGCGCAGCTCGAAGCGCTGGAGGTATGGGATGTGCGGGTGCAGATGTGGCAGGTGGATTACGACCTGGTATGGGGGGTTAAGATCGCGCAGTGGGAAAGCGGCGAACAATAGCACCTGGGTTGTTTGACTTTCGCTCCGTTCATCGATAGAATCTCCTCGTGCACATGATGAACACACCCGATTGGCTGCCCGCACTGGCACAGCTCTTTCCATCCGAACGGCTACTCGTTCAGGCTGCCCAACTCACACCCTACGCATCCGATGCGCTGACCGCCTACCGCAGCCGGCCGGCCGCCGTCGTCATCCCCGAAAACCAGACGGAGGTGATTGAGACGGTGCGCCTGTGCCATCGGTTTCGCGTGCCGTTCGTCGCACGCGGCAGTGGGACGAGCCTCTCCGGCGGCTCGCTGCCGATCAAAGACGGTCTCCTGATCGCGCTGAACCGTCTCAACCATATCCTGAAGATCGATCCGCCGGAGCGCCTCGCCGTCGTCGAGCCGGGCGTGATCAACCTCGACGTCAGCAAAGCGGCCGCGCCCTACGGCCTGTATTACGCGCCCGACCCGTCCAGCCAGTCCATCTGCACCATCGGCGGCAACATCGCTTTCAACTCCGGCGGCGCGCATTGCCTGAAGTACGGCATGACCAGCAACCATGTGCTCGCCATCAAGGCTGTCTTGCCCGAAGGCGAGGTGATCCAGCTGGGGAGTGAAAGCCTGGAAAGTATCGGGCCTGATCTGGTTGGCTTGTTTGTTGGGTCAGAAGGCTTGTTCGGCGTGGCGCTGGAGATCACGTTGCGCCTGCTGCCCCGGCCCGAGCTGTACCGAACTGTGTTGGCCGCGTATCGCAGCCTGGAGGCAGCCGGCGATGCGGTGGGGCGAGTGGTGGCTTCGGGCTTGCTGCCGGGCGCGATGGAGATCATGGATCGTCTCGCCATCCAGGCGGCCGAGGCCGCTGTGCATGCGCACTATCCCGCCGATGCCGCCGCGCTCCTGATCGTTGAGCTGGATGGCGAAGCCCAACAAGTCGAAGCCGAGTTCAAACGCCTGAAGGCGGTCATCGAAGCGTCGGGGACGTACGAGATTCGCATCGCGCAAGACGAGGCCGATCGCCTGCGCATCTGGAAAGGGCGCAAGAGCGCGTTCTCCGCCGTCGGGCGGCTCAGCCCGGATTATGTGGTGAACGATGGCGTCGTGCCGCGCAGCCGGTTGGGCGCGGCGCTGGCCGAGATCGAACGCTTGAGCGCGGCTTACGGCTTGCGCGTGGCGAACGTCTTTCACGCGGGCGATGGCAATCTGCACCCGCTGGTCTTGTACGATGGGCGCGAAGCGGGCGCGCTGGAACGGGCCGAAAAGCTGGCCGGCGAAATTTTGCAGATGTGCATCCGCTACGGCGGCTCGATCACGGGCGAGCACGGCATCGGGATGGAGAAGCGCGATTACCTGCCGCGCATGTTCAACGCGATCGACGTGGAGGCGATGCACCGCCTGCGGCGCGCCATCGATCCGCACGAGCTGTCCAATCGCGGCAAGATGTTCCCCACCGGCGAAGCGCCTGCGTTGAAGTTCACCGGCCCGCACCCGCTGGAGCGCGCGGGCGTCATCTCGCGCGAGTGACAAAAGACGAAAGACAAAAGACGAAAGACAAAAGACGAAGGACGAATGACAAACTTTCGTCCTCGGTCATTCGTCCTTCGTCATTTCTAAAGCTATGCGACCAACGACCATTCCAGAAGTCCAATCCGCCGTGCGCGAGTATCCGCGCGTGTTGCCGCGCGGCGGCGGCAGCAAGCCGGCGCTGTCAACCCCGGCGGAAGGCGTGACGCCGCTCGACCTTTCGGCGATCGCGGGCATGGTGGAGTACGAGCCGGGTGAGTTCACCTTCACCGCGTTGGCCGGGACGCGCCTGGCCGATGTGACACAGCAGCTCGATCAGCACGGGCAATATTTACCTTTCGATCCGCTCCTGGTCGAACGCGGCGCGACGCTCGGCGGCACGGTGGCCGCCGGCGTCAGCGGGCCGGGCCGCTATCGCTATGGCGGCGTGCGCGACTTTCTGCTTGGCGTCCGTTTCGTGAACGACGAAGGCCAGGTTGTGCGCGGCGGCGGCAAGGTCGTCAAGAACGCGGCCGGCTTCGACATCCCGAAACTGATGGTCGGCAGCCTGGGCCGGCTCGGCGCGCTGGTCGAGTTGAGCTTCAAGGTGTTTCCCAGACCCGAAGCGTACGTCTCGCTGCGGCTGAATTGCGCCAGACTCGATGAGGCGCTGCAAGCGCTGGTTCGGTTGTACACCTCGCAACTCGACATCGATGCGCTCGAGCTGGAGCCGACGGCGTCGGGCGCAGAGTTGTGGGTTCGGCTGGGCGGACTGGCCGACGCGCTGCCCGCGCGGCTCGATCGCCTGCGCGCGCTGCTGGGCGGCGGCGAGCCGGTTGAAGGTTCGGACGAAGCAACAATATGGCGCAACATCTGCGAGCTGGCGTGGGGGCCGGCAGGTTGGTCGGTGATCAAGGTTCCACTCACACCGAGACGCATCGCCGCGCTGGAACACAGCCTGACCGGCGTTCAGGCTCGGCGTCGTTACAGCGGCGGCGGGCAGGTCGCGTGGATCGCGTCGCCTGAGTCATTGCCGACGCTGGATGCACTGCTGAACGAGCAAGGGCTATCGGGGTTGGTAGTGTGGGGGCCACCCGGACAGTCTCGGCTGGGCATCCGCGTCGGAGAATCATTCGAGCGACGTGTCAAAGCGGCGCTCGATCCCGCCGGGCGATTTGTGGAGGCGTAAGTGCGGCATACCATCCCGGTCGATCAGATCGGCGCGCCCGGCCCGGCGATGGTTCGGGCGATTGAAGCCTGCGTGCACTGCGGCTTCTGCCTGCCGGCCTGCCCAACCTATCGGCTGATGGGCGAGGAGATGGATTCGCCGCGCGGCCGCATCCTCCTGATGAAAGAGACGCTCGAAGGCGAGCTGCGCATCGACGAGGCGATGCCCTTTATTGATCGTTGCCTGGGCTGTTTGGGCTGCGTGACCGCGTGCCCCTCCGGCGTGGCCTACGGCGAACTGGTCACGCCCTTTCAGGCATACGCCGAAGCGCGCCGCACGCGCTCGCTTGCCAGCCGCATGCAACGCCTGCTCGTGCGCGAAACGCTGCCATATCCTGGTCGCTTCCGTTGGGCTGCACAACTGGGGAAACTCGTGCGACCGTTCAGCCGCTGGCTGCCGCACGAGCTGCGCAGTATGTTGTCGTTGTTGCCGAAGCGCCTGCCGGCTGCCCGACCTCTCCCGGCGCTGTATCCCGCCGCAGGCCAACGCCGCGCTCGGGTCGCGCTGCTGGCCGGCTGCATTCAGCAAGCTCTCGCGCCGGAGATCAATTGGGCCACGCTGCGCGTTTTGTCGAAAAACGGCGTCGAGGTCGTTATCCCCTCGAATCAAGGTTGTTGCGGCGCGCTGCTGATGCACTCCGGCGAAGATGAGCGCGCGCGCCGTTTCGCGCGCCGCAATCTGGATGCCTTCCCCAAAGATGTGGATGCGGTGCTGACGAACGCCGCCGGGTGCGGATCGGGCATGCGCGATTACGGCTTGCTGTTCAAGGGTCTGCCGGAACAAGCGGCGGCCGAAGCGTTCGCCCAACGAGTGAAAGATGTCAGCGCATTCCTCGACGAACTCGGCATCCAGCCGCCTGCGCCGTTGCCTCAGTCGCTGAAGCTGGCTTATCACGATGCCTGTCACCTGGCTCACGCGCAGGGCGTGACGCAGGCCCCGCGTCACCTGCTGGCGAGCATTCCGAACCTGACGCTCGTCGAGATACCGGACGCCGAGTTATGCTGCGGCTCGGCCGGGGTCTACAATATCGAGCAACCCGAGATTGCCCAGCGATTGGGCCGGCGCAAAGCGGAGAGCATTTTGCAGACTGGCGCGGAAGCGGTTGCGGCGGGCAATATCGGCTGCTTAGTTCAAATCCGCGCGCACCTCGAACGATTGGCGCAACCGCTGCCGGTGTATCACACCTTCGAAATCCTCGACAGGGCTTATAGAGCATGACGGGTGCATAGGCTCATGCACCCGTCATTTTGATTTTCAGCCGGCATCATCCTCGCAGTTGCGCCACGACATTCAGATTGTCCCAGTGATTCCAAACCTCAACGATCTTGCCGTCTCGGATTCGCAGGATGTAGATGCCGTGCGCGGTGACCGGCTTGCCTGAAGCGGGAATCTGCATCAGGTCCGCGCCGGTATGCGCGCCGCCGCCGGTCCAGCGCATGGCGACGCGCTCGCCGTCCACAAAAATATCTTCCAGGTGATTCTCCACATCCGGCAACGCGGCGCGAAAACCGGCGATGTATTGCTCGTACATGGCGCGGTTCATCGCATCGGGCAACCCCGGCAGATACTCGTGGACGATACAATCGGGCGCGAGATACTCATCGAACGCTTCGAGATAATTCGCTTGATTGTGGGTGAACAGAAAGCGTTTGGCGATTTCGCGATCGGTTTCGATAGACATGATCTACACCCCCGTGGGCGCGGGTATCGCGCCGAGCTGCATCATCAGATTGAGGTCGGCGTCGAAGCGCCAGAACTCGGCAATCTTGCCGTTCTCCAGCCGGAACAATTCGTTGCCCGGCACGACAACCGTGCGACCTGTCGGCGGCATGCCGTTGAATGGCCCGGAATTGACGGCGTGATGGATGTGCAGCAGCGTGACGTAGTCGCCTTCCGCGACGAACTGCTGCAGCTCCGTCTTCTGCTCGGGGAAGCCCTGGCGGAAGAAGGCGAGCAGACCCTTGAAAGCCTCCACCCCGCGTTGTTCGCCGGCGAGGGGATCGTGAATGATCACATCGGGCCGGCAGATCTCGTCCAGTACCGCGTAGCGTTGGGCATCGTTCGCCTCCGTATAGAAACGAGTGACGACCGCTTTGTTGCGTTCGAGCGACATGTTGCTTTCCTCCCTGGTAGATTGGCGCCAGTGTACGCCAGGGCGGGTGCGCTGTCATCGCGTGAACGCGCTATTTCGTATTAGCGCGGAGGGCGTTATTCGCCGACGAGGTGGTTTTGTAGAGCGAACAAGGTGGCGGCAGCGCGGGTGGAGACGCCGATTTTCGTGTAGATGTGGCGGATATGATGATCCACCGTGTGCTCGGAGAGCGTCAACTGTTGCGCGATTTGTTTGTTGGTGCAACTACGCGCGACGAGCCGGAGGACTTCAATTTCTCGGTCGGTCAGGCCGGCCACTTGCTTCGAACGAGCGCGGTTGACCGGATGACCGGCAGCCTCCAGCACCGCGCTCACGGCCTCTCCATCCAGCCGGCCCGCCTGAACTTCGCGACGCAGTTCAGCCGCGGCAGCTTCGGGCGCGAGTGCGCCGCGATGCGCGCGCGGCTCAATGAGGGCGCGATAGAGATTCGCGGCGGCTAACACACGCGCAACCGGCGGCAGCAATGTCACAGGCAAGCCCCGGTGATAGCCTGATCCGTCAAGCCGTTCGTGGTGCAACGATGCCACCACGCCAATACCGGCCAGGGCGCGTGGACGCGCCAGGATGCGCTCGGTGTAATACGGATGCAGCCGCACGCGCTCCCATTCGCTCTCGGTGAGCGGCCCCGGCTTTTCGCAGAGAAGCAGTGGGAGCGCCACCATGCCTACATCATGGACGAGTCCTGCCTGCCGCGCGACTCGTACCTCATCTGCCGACAGGCCCAGGCGTCGCGCCGCGGCTTCGACGAGCTCGGCCACGCCGCGCGAATGGCCGAGTCGAGCCGGGGAACGCAGATCGGTGAAATCGGCGATGGCTTGCAGTGCATCATCCAGTTGCGCTTCCGACAGCCACTGTTGCTCACCCGGCTCAGCGGTGAGCACAGCCTCCCACGTGGAAGCGCCTTCCAGCAATCGGAATAAGCGCGGCGCTTCTCGGCAGAAGCGATCGGCCAACGTAGGATCGTAGAAGCCGCCCGCCCGCTGGCGCACCACCGCTGCCGCCGCCTCGCTGCCGCCCAGACGATAGAACAATTCGGCGTCCATGGCGATGTGCATGATACGCACCGCGAGATTGAGCGTTTCGCCCTTGGCCTGACCCGGCACACCTCGCCCATCCCACCGCTCGAAGAGTTGCCCCAACGCTTGCAGCAAGGCCTCGCCGAGGCTCAGGCGTGCCGCAATGTTTTGCGCGACTTCGCAATGAGCAACGGCTGCATGCTGTGAACGCTGGATGCCTGTGGCCAGCACGTCATTCAGTTTTCGTTGGCGTTGCTCGGGCGGCTCGCCCTGCCCAACCGTGCGGCGAAGGAAGTCCAGCATCTCGGCCGGGTTCCACAACTCGACGCTATCGATCTGCGGTCCTAGCGCAATTTCATCGCCAAACAGCTCGGCCCGCTGCGAGTCGGCCGTGCAGCCCACCCAGCGCAGCAGCGCCACGTAGTACACTTCGCGCAACACCCGATCGTCCAGTCCCAACGCCGCACCAAAGTGCACGCCGAGCAGACACGCGCGCAGTGAGCGTTCAAGTGGGTGTCCCGTGCCAAGATCGGTGGCTAACGATAATGCGGCCACGATCTCCGCGAGGCGGAGCCGGGAGCGGGCTGGTTGAGCAGGCGTGGGGTGGGTCATGCGGTCATTGGCTCAGTCGAGAGACAGGGCACAGTCTATCACAAGTGCAAGGTGATGCAATTCCTTGATCCGAGCGCTGACGCAAAGCGTGCTCTTGAGAAGAAACAGAATCGATTCAACTTGGTTCAAACCAAATCGCTGTTTGGGTGTATGATAGAGGCGCATACTGTGTCGTGCACGAGGGGCGGCGACTGGCCTGCTCGCGCTCACCGGTTGTGAATGGAGCCAGGGAGGGGCGATCAGGAGGTTAAGCATGATGCGCCCGATCCGATTCAGCGTGCTGGCCGTGTGTTTGCTCACACTGCTGGCCCCCGGCGAGCAATCTTTACCAATCGGGACTACCCCGCTGGCGGGGCGGCCGTCGCCAATAGACGATCACCGCCGGGGGCTGGCCTCTGCCGCGTCAGCGGCTTCGCAAACCCCCGCGCAGCCCAACACTCCGAACGTGCCGACCTGCTTGTTCGTCGGCCCGACCAACCCGCCCCAGACCTATGCACAACTCCACGCGCCCATGCCGACCGCGCGCCACAGCTTCGGCACGGCGGCACTGCCGGGCCAGACTTACGTCTTCGCCATCGGCGGCATGCAGGGTTGGGAGACCGCCGTCGCCGCGAACGAGCGCTTTGACGCTTGCGCCGATACCTGGCAGACGCTCGCTCCCTTGCCGGCGCCACGCGGTTACGTGCAGGCCGTCGAGATGAACAGCTTCATCTACGTCGTCGGCGGCGTGACGCAGGTCGTGTCCAATACCTACTCCGTGGAGAGCACGGCATTCATGTACCACCCGGCGCTCGATTGGTGGTTGGAGCTAGAGCGTCTGCCGGCGGCGTTGGGCGGCGTCGCCGTGGCCGCCTATCAAGGCAAGCTGTACGCTTTCGGCGGCTTTGATACACGCGGTCCCGGCAGCGGCGACGTCAACGCGGCTTACGAATACAATCCGACAAGCCATCAATGGTCGGCCTTGCCGACGATGCCCGGCGGTGCGCGGTCGCTGGCGGGCGCGGCTGAGTTGAACGGCGAAATCTACGTTGTCGGCGGCATGGCCGGCAGCACGCACGGCCTGATACGAGTGGAAGCTTACAACCCATTGACACGTGAGTGGCGCACCGTCGCCTCGCTGGGTGACGCACGGCATTCGCTGACCGTCGTGAAAGCGCCGGATGGCTATCTCTACGCCGCAGGCGGCGCAGAATCGTTCATGATGTGGGAGACGCCGCAGCGCTACGATCCGGTCGCCAACACATGGACGTATCTCGACGGACCGCGCTTGAACGATTACTTCGATCATGGAGCGGCGGGCGTGGCGTTGGCGGCGGGTCGCTTGTTCGTGCTGGGCGGTATCTATCCGCGTTACGGCATTTATCAACCGGACGCGCTCACTACCAACGTCAACGAATCGCTGCGCCTGTTCGATAGCGTGTGCGATGCGACTGTGACCGCGCAGCCGGCGCGCGTCGAGCCGGGCGGGCGCATCACGTACACGATCGCGCTGCGCCCCGACGTATCCACGCGGCCCAACGTCAGCCTGGTCGATCCGTTGCCGGCCGGCACGACGTTTGGGGCGTTCGTCGCTCAACCGCCGGGCGCTGTGTTCAACGCCGGGCAAAACCGCGTCGAGTGGCAGGGAGCGCTGCTCGCCGGACAGTCGCCGATCACGATCACGTTCGCCGCCAGCGTCGCTGCGGCGGGCTGGAGCGACGGCCAGTCCATCACCAACACCGTCTCGATCGACAAGGGCAGCGGCCCGCTGATTCAACGCTCTGTCGCCACGCCCGTCCAGGTGTTCGATCTGTCGCCGTCGCGGAAATGGGTCGAGCGGGCCGAGACGCCGGTCGGGCAGACGTTGACCTACACTATTCGCGTACAGAGTGTATCGAGTGCGAGTGGCGCGGCCGCGCTGGTCGATCCAATTCCAATCGACACAACCTACGTCACCGGCAGCGTCACCAGCACGATCGGCGCGGCCGGGCATGGCGATGGGCGAATCGTCTGGAATGGATCGTTGCCCTACCCCGCGACCTATACGAATCGCAGCGGCGATTATCAGTGGGGTGATAGTATTACAGCGCAAAGTTGCCAGAAGCAGTAAGCTGCTCCAACCTCGTTTTGCGATGTGAGAGGTAGGCCACATGATTACGCTTCTGGTAGTAGCGGATCAACTGCAGCGCGGCCGCCGCATCGAAGTCGGGTTTGGG
>DATDPU010000143.1:0-33901 GCA_035292585.1 Anaerolineae bacterium
GATCTCGCACGGCGACACGGCCAAGGAGATCGGCGAAATCTTCGGGCGCTACTTCGACGGCATCGCCATCCGCCAGTGTGACTGGCAGTTTGGCAATCAGTACGAGAATGAGGTGGCGAAGGCGAGCCGCGTCCCCGTGCTCAACATGCAGTGCGACGTGTACCATCCGTTCCAGATTCTGGCCGATCTGATGACCGTGATCGAAAAGAAGGGCCGCGACCTGCGCCGGAAGAGAATGGTCGTCTCGTGGGCTTATGCGGCCTCGTACAGCAAGCCGATTTCCGTGCCGCAATCGCTGATTTTGCAGATGACGCGCTTCGGCTGTGACGTGGTGCTGGCGCACCCGCCGGAGTTCAAGCTCAGGCCGGAGATCATGGACATGGCGCGCGAGAATGCGCGGAAATATCGGGTCGGGTTCGAGGTGACGCACGATATGGACGAGGCGTTCAAGGACGCCGACATCGTCTACCCCAAGTCGTGGGGGCCGCTGGTGACGACCACGGGCAAGGAGGAGGGCAAGGCCCTTATCGAGAAGTATCGCGCGTGGATCACCGACCAGCGGCGGATGAATCTGGCGAAGGAGGATTGTATCTACATGCACTGTCTGCCCGCCGACCGCAACCTGGAAGTGACCGACGGGGTGATTGACGGCCCGAACTCGGTGGTGTACGACGAGGCCGAGAACCGCCTGCACGCGCAGAAGGCGGTGATGGCGTTGACGATGTGATACCTGCGTACCTGCTACTTGTTTACGGGTACACAGGTAGCAGGTAGACAAGTAGCAGAGGGGCACACGATGCTTCGACAGGCGCAGTATTCGTCGCCGGGTGAATCGGGCAGGCGTGGGTTCGAGGACCTGGAGTGTTTCAAACTGGCGCTCGATCTGGTCGTCAACGCGCACGAGTTCGCCCGAAGACTGCCCGCCGACGAGAAGTATGACTTGGTTCAGCAGGTACGCCGCTCCTCGAAAAGTGTGACCGCGAACATTGCTGAGGGCTACGGACGCTATCACTATCTCGACAGCCTGAAGTTCTACTCCAATGCGCGCGGTTCGCTGAATGAGACGCTGAGTCACTTCATCCAGGGGCGCGTGCTGGCGTATATCGATCAGGCGTACTTTGCACAGCTTTATTGCCTGGCGCGACAGGCGGAGAAAGCGCTCAATGGCTATATGAGTTACGTTCGCAAGCAACGCGCCGGCCGCGATTTGTATAGCGACCGGGCTGTTCGAGAAGAACCGGCGGAATACCAGCTGGATACCGACACCGATACGGGTTCGGCATCTCCAGAAGAAAGCGAATCGCCTGAATAGCTCACAGATTCCCTGTTCACCTGTTACCTGTTTACCTGTTTACCTGCTATTTCGTATTTCAAAGGAGCCTTATGACCACCCCACCCCGCAAAGTCGCCGTCGTCGCCATCGGCGGCAATTCTCTGATCATAGACAAGGATCACCAGACGGTTGAAGATCAACGCGAGGCCGCCAGAGAGACCACCTACCACATCGCGGACATGATCGAGGCGGGCTGGGACGTCGCCATCGGGCACGGCAACGGGCCGCAGGTGGGTTTTATCCTGCGGCGCTCCGAGATCGCCGCGCGAGTCGAAGGCATGCACGAAGTGCCGCTCGACGTGTGCGGCGCGGACAGCCAGGGCGCGATCGGCTATGCGCTCCAGCAGACTCTCCAGAACGAACTCTACAAGCGCAAGATCAACAAGAACGTCGCCACCCTCATCACGCAGGTGCTCGTCGATCGCAACGACCCCGCCTTCCAGAACCCCAGCAAGCCGATCGGCGGTTTTATGGATGAGGCCGAAGCGAAACAGCGCGCGGCGAACATGGGTTGGAACGTCGTCGAGGATGCGGGGCGCGGCTGGCGGCGCGTGGTGGCCTCGCCGCTTCCCCAGGAAGTCGTCGAACTCGATTCCGTTAAGGCGCTGATCGGTTCGGGGGTCGTGGTCATCACGGTGGGCGGCGGCGGCATCCCGGTCATCGATCGCGGCGCAGGCGAATATGTCGGCACGGCGGCGGTGATCGACAAAGACTATGCCAGTAGCCTGCTGGCGCGCCTGATCCAAGCCGACCTGTTCCTGATCTCGACGGCCGTCGAAAAAGTGGCGCTCAACTTTGGCCAGCCGGATCAGAAGTGGATCGATCGGATGACGCTGGCCGAGGCCAAGCAGTATCTGGCGGAAGGCAAGCACTTCGCCAAAGGTTCTATGGCGCCGAAGATTCAGGCCATCCTCTGGTTCCTCGAAGCCGGCGGCAAGCAGGCGCTGATCACCAATCCTGAAAACATCGGTCGCGCGCTGCGCGGCGAGACGGGAACGTGGATCACGGCCTAAACCGTATTGCGTCTTCCGTTGAACGGAGCAAATGACGGAATACGCAATGATATGAAGGAGGCGATGCCTATCTGAAACCGATCGACTGTTCATCTCACCACTTCGTTTCCGTAGCACTCACTAAGGAGGAGTCACTATGCTGAAGATGAAGAGGTTGCCCGCGTTCCTGGCCGTACTGGCCTTGATCGTCACCGCCTGCGCGACGCCCGCTACGCCCGCGCCCACTCAACCGGCCGCGACCACCGCTCCCGAACCGACGACCCCGCCGGAGCCAACGACCGCGCCCGAGCCGACCCCGGCTGAGGCTGAACAGTTGGTGTTCGGCATGATCCTGGTCGGTCCGCAGAACGATCATGGCTGGAGCCAGGCGCACTTTGAGGCCGGCCAGTACGTCGAGGAAAAACTCGGCGCGCGGATGATCGTGATCGACAAGGTCAACCCGGCCGACCGCCCCGGCGCCACGGTTGACCAGGTGGCCAGCGATATGATCGCGCAAGGCGCGCAGCTGATTTTCGCCACTTCGGATGATATGAAGGATGGCGCGCTGCTGGCCGCCGAACAAAATCCGGATGTCCCGATGATCTGGTCGTCGGGTGACAGCGCCTGGGCCGAGGGCCGGGATTATCATGCCGACCTGACCAACCTGGGCAACATCATGGGCCGCATGGAGTATGGCAAGATGATGGCGGGCTGCGCGGCGGCGCTTACCAGCCAGACCGGCTCGATCGGTTACCTCGGCCCGCTGATCAATGACGAGACCCGCCGCCTGACCAATTCGGCCTACCTCGGCGCGAAGTATTGCTGGGAGAACTATCGTGAAGAAGATCCGGCCGATCTGACCTTCGAGGTCACCTGGATCGGTTTCTGGTTCAACATCCCCGGTGTCACGCTCGACCCGACGCAGGTCGCCAACGAGTTCTTCGACTCGGGCGCCGATGTCGTCATCTCCGGCATCGACACGACCGAAGGGCTGGTCGTGGCCGGCCAGCGCTTAGCGGCGGATGAAACCGTATGGGCTATCCCCTACGACTTTAGGGGCGCGTGCGACGAAGCGCCAGCTGCCTGTCTGGGCGTGCCCTTCTTCAACTGGGGGCCGGACTATTTGGAGGTGGCGCAAGCCGTGCAGGACGGCGCCTTCCAGGCTGGCTTTGAGTGGAACGGGCCGGATTGGACGGATATCAACAACCCCGATACCAGCGCGGTGGGCTTCGTCAAAGGCGAGGGCTTGTCCGAAGAGAACAGCGCGACGCTGGACGAGTTCATCGCCGGATTGGCCGATGGCTCGATCAACCTGTTCACCGGCCCGCTGAACTACCAGGATGGCGCCGCTTTCCTGGAAGACGGCGAGGTTGCCACCGATTTGCAAATCTGGTACATGCCGCAACTGCTCGAAGGCATGCTCGGCGCGAGCACAAGCCAGTAACTAAATGGGATATTGGGGATTAGGAATTGGGCGCGCCATTCCCAATCCTAATTCCCAATCCCCAATCCCCGACCCCCAACATGCGCGTTGAACTCCAAGACATCCACAAACACTTCGGGCCGGTGCGAGCCAACGACGGCGTGACGCTGACCGTCGACGCTGGCACGTTGCACGGCCTGCTCGGCGAAAACGGCGCGGGCAAGTCCACGTTGATGAAGATCCTGTCGGGCTTTCAGCCGGCCGACTCCGGCGCGATCCTTCTCGACGGCAAACCGGCCCGCCTGGCATCGCCCGCCGACGCCATCCGCCACGGCGTCGGCATGTTGCACCAGGACCCGCTGGTGTTCCTGCCGTTCAAGGTGATCGACAACTTCCTGCTGGGCAGCCCGGGCGCGCTGCGGCTCGACCGGGCCGGGGCCGCGCGCGAACTCAAGCGCCGGTGCGATCAGTTTGGCTTCGCGCTCGACCCGGATGCGTCGGCCCGATCGCTGACGGTAGGCGAACGGCAACAGCTGGAGATCGTGCGCCTGCTGTGGCTGGGCGCGCGCGTCTTGATCCTCGACGAACCGACGACCGGCATCTCGGCCCCGCAGCGCGTCAAGTTGTTCGAGACGCTGCGCACGCTGGCCGCCCAGGGCATGAGCGTGATCTTCGTGTCGCACAAGCTGGAAGAAGTCGAGGAATTGTGCGGTCGGGTCACGGTGATGCGCCGGGGTAAAGTCGTCGGCGAAATGGCGATGCCGTGCCCGGCGGAGCGGCTGGTGGAGATGATGTTCGGGCAGGTCGTCGTCGGAAGCGGGCGGCTCCCGGTGCAGCTGGGCGAGCCGGCGTTGCAGGTCGAGCACGTCAGCCTGCGCGACAACCTGTTATCGATCAATGACCTGTCACTGACGGTGCAGGCCGGCGAAGTGATCGGCCTGGCCGGACTGGAAGGCAGCGGGCAGCGGACACTGCTGCGCGCCTGCGCCGGCCTGCTGCGACCGGGCGCGGGCCGCGTGCGTATCGGCCCGCGCGACCTGACCGGGCATTCTTATCGCGAGTTCTTAGCGGCCGGCGTCCACTACTTGCCGGCCGGGCGGCTCGAAGAAGGATTGGTCGCCGGGATGACGCTCACGGAACATTTCGTGCTGACCGCTGGCGCCCGGCGCTTTTTCGTCGATTGGGCCGGCGCGCAGCAGCGCAGCGCGGACACGATCAAGTTCTACGATATCAAAGGGCGACCCACTTCCACGGCTGAGGCGTTGTCGGGCGGCAACCAGCAGCGTCTATTGTTGGCGATGTTCCCGCCGAAGTTGAAGCTGCTGCTGATGGAACATCCCACACGCGGGCTAGACATCGAATCGGCGATCTGGGTGTGGGTGCAGTTACTGGCCCGGCGCGCTCACGGCACGGCGATCCTGTTTGCCTCGGCCGATCTAGACGAGCTGCTCCAATACAGTGATCGCATCCTGGTCTTCTTTGCCGGACGGGTATTACAGGTGCTGCATGCGGCGGAGACGAATGCGGAGCAGCTAGGGCATTTGATCGGGGGGAAGCAGGTGGCGGCAGTCAGAAACCAGTAATCGGTAATCAGTTATCAGTTGTTGTTCACTGATCTGGAGCAAAGCATGATTGCGCTGAGACGGATCGGGTTGGGTGTTTTGCCGGTGATCCTGGCGCTCGCGTTTGCGGCGTTGTTACTGGCGCTGGCCGGCGCTGCGCCGCTGCAAGCGTTTCAGGCGCTGGTCGAAGGGGCCTTCGGGACCGACCAGAAGACCTCGGATGTGCTGATGGCCTGGGTGCCGCTGGTGCTGTGCGCGGCGGGTCTGTTGATCACGTTCGCCGCCGGGCTGTGGAACATCGGCATCGAAGGGCAAATTGTGTTCGGCGCTATCGCGGCGTCCTGGGTCGCGCGCCAAGTGGCGGCGCCGGCGGGGCTGCTCGTCCCGCTCGCGTTGAGCGCGGGTATTGTCGGCGGCCTGCTGTGGGGGCTGGTCGTCGGCGCGCTGCGCACCTTCGGCAAGGTCAATGAAATCTTCGGCGGACTCGGGCTTAACTTTGTCGCGACGGGACTCACGATCTACCTGATCGTCGGGCCGTGGAAACGCGCCGGTATCGCCTCCACCAGCGGCACCGAACCGTTCCCGCGCGAAGCCTGGCTGCCCACGCTCGAAGGGCTGCGGCTCGCGCCGCTGGCGATCATTTTGGCGATCGCCGTCGTGATCGGCGTGTACCTCTTACTGCGCGGGACGCTGTTCGGGCTGCGGCTCAAGGCCGTCGGCAGGAATATGCGCTCGGCGTTTCTGCTGGGCATCCCCACCGCGCGCTATATGCTGGTCGCGTTCGCGCTGTGCGGCGGGCTGGCCGGCCTGGCCGGCGCGATACAGGCGACCGGGTTTCATCACAAGCTGGTGCCGGCGGTCTCAGGCGGCTACGGTTACCTGGGAATCCTGGTGGCGCTGCTGGCCGGGTTCCGCGCCGCCTGGATTGCGCCGATCGCGTTGTTCTTCGCGATGGTCACGGTGGGAAGCACGCAGCTGCAACTGCGGCTCAACCTCGATTCGTCGCTGGGGGGCGTGCTGCAGGGTGTGCTGGTGCTGTTCGTGTTGCTGGCGCAGGGCTGGCGGGCGAAAAAACAAAGGATGAAGGCGGAAGGATGAAGGCGGAATGTAGAATGCAGAATGCAGAATGCAGAATGTGGAATGAGGAATGCAGAATGTAGAGGACGAATGACGAAAGACAAACGACGAATATTCATTCAACAATCAGCAATCAGCAATCAGCAATCGAAATGACATGGAAGCAGCCTTCGCTTCAATTCTGGCGGCCTCGGCCCCATTGATCTTCGCGACGATCGGCGAAGCGATCACCGAGAAGTCGGGCGTGATCAACCTGTCGCTCGATGGGAGCATCCTGTTGTCGGCGATGGCCGGTTTCGCCACGGCCCAGCAGACAGGCAGCGTGTGGGCCGGCTTCCTGGCGGCGATGATCGTCTCGATGCTGGTCGCGCTGCTCGTCGCGTTCGCCAGCATCTCGCTTCGCTTGAACCAGGTGGCCGTGGGCTTTGTCCTGACCTTGCTATGCACCGACCTGAGCTCGTTTCTCGGCAATCCGTTTGTGCGCATTCAAGGCCCGTCGGCGCCGCATCTGCCGATTCCGGTGCTCAAGGATATCCCGTTCATCGGCCCGATTTTGTTCCAGCAGGATGTGGTAGTCTACGCCAGCATGCTGCTGATCTTCGCGGCCTACGGGTTCATGTTTAAGACCCGGCGCGGGTTGGAGCTGCAAGGCGTCGGCGAACGACCTGAAGCAGCTTATGCGCGCGGCGTCGCGGTCAATCGCATGCGCTATCTCTACACGGCCGTCGGCGGGGCGCTGGTCGGGGTAGCGGGAGCGGCATATTCGCTCGATGTGAAGCTCGGCTGGTCGTATCGGCACACGGCCGGGTTGGGCTGGATCGCGCTGGCGATCGTCATCTTCGGCGGATGGCATCCGTATCGGGTGGCGTTCGGCGCATACTTGTTCGGCGGGTTGCAGACGCTGGCGTTGAAGCTGCAGCCGGTGCTGCCCAATCTGTCGCAGGTCTTGCCGATCCTGCCATTCCCGTTGATGATCTTCACCTTGCTGCTGGTGTACAGTGATTCGCTGGGCCGGCTGCTCGATCGGCTGCCGATGTTGCGAGGGATCTTGCGCAGCGACCCGCCCTCGGCCCTGGGCACACCGTATAGCGGCGGCGAGTGAGCGGGCTGTCGACGTGTCCGCTTACCCGGGGCTAAACTCAACACGGGAACAAACTGCGCTTGTGCACCGCCTGCCCAATGTTCGGCGAAGGTCTCCAGACCGAGCCGCCGTGGAAACGGTCGGGAGACCGCTCCCGAACCGAAGGAGGGTCGGGCACAGCTCTGTGCCGCCTTTCACCCGTCCGCCGAATCCCCCGGCATGATGTTGTACCTGGTAAGTTGATCCGATCGTCAGTTGTGCCTATCCGCCCGCTCGCTATACTTGGCCTATGCTCCCCAAGCTGAGATTGCCACTCTCTGGCCGCCTCTCTAAACTCAACTTTAAGTGGAACGACATCGCGTTTAGCGTATCGTTGCCCCTGCTGGCCGTGCTGGCGGCGTTGCTCATCGGCGCGGTGATGCTGGTATTATTGCGCGCCAATCCACTCGAAGCGTACTCCGCGCTAGTCGGCGGCGCGTTAGGTAATCTCTCCGGCCTGACGCAGTCGGCGGTGAAGGCCACGCCGCTGCTGCTGGTGGGCCTCGGCATTGTGATTGCCTTCCGCGCCAGCGTGATCAACATTGGCGGCGAAGGGCAGATCATCCTCGGCGCGCTGATGGCGACCTGGTTCTCGGTGACGTTTCGGACGTGGCCGAGCGGGTTGCTGATCCCGGCGACGCTGATCATGGGCTTCATCGCCGGCGCGTTCTGGGGTTTCGTCCCCGGCTTGCTCAAGGCGCGGCTAGGCGTCAACGAGATCCTCAGCACGGTGATGCTGAACGCGATCGCGTTGCAGTTGATGAACGCCCTGCTGCGCGGCCCGCTGATGGATCCGAGCGAACTCGCCAAAGGCACTTTCATCGCCCAATCCGAGCGACTGCCCGAGGCTGCCTGGCTGCCCCGCCTGGTTCCCCAGACGCTCTTACACAGCGGAGCGATATTGGCCGTCGCCCTGGCTGTGCTGGTGTACATCTTCTTGTGGCGCACGACGATCGGTTATCGCATCCGGGCGGTGGGCTTGAATCCTGATGCGGCGCGTTATGCCGGCATTCGCGTGCCGGTGTATCAAGTGTTGTCGCTGACGCTGGCGGGCGGGTTCGCGGGACTCGCGGGCGTGGTCGAGGTGATCGGCGTGCATCACCGGCTGCTGGAAGGCATCACCAGCGGTTACGGCTTCTCCGGCATCGTGGCGGCGCTGTTCGGCAACCTGCACCCGATCGGCGCGATCCCGGCCTCGTTCCTGTTTGGCAGCCTGCTGGTCGGCGCGGACAAGATGCAGCGCGCGGTGCAGGTGCCCTCGGCGCTGGTCGGTACGCTGCTCGGGTTGATCGTGTTGTTCGTCGTCGGCTCGGGGTTGTGGTCGCGCCGCCGCGCCGCGCGCCGCGCGGCCGAGACGGAGGGAGGCGACGAGCGACGGTCGGAGCAGCCGGCCCAGGCAGGTGTGGAGTTGTCGTCTGCTGCCGGCGGAATCGAGTCGAGCCATGACTGAGCTCTTCTCGCTGCCCGTCATCTCCGGAATCTTGTTCTCGGCCATCCGCCTGGCGACGCCGTACCTGTACTCGGCCATCGGCGAGATGTTCGCGCAACGATCGGGCGTGTTGAATCTCGGCGTGGATGGCATCATGTTGGTCGGCGCGTTCGCCGCATTCTTCGTCGCGCTGAACACCGGCAGCCTGTGGCTGGGACTGCTCGCCGCGATGATCGTCGGGCTGCTGATGGGATTGTTCATGTCGTTCATCAGCGTCACGCTGAAGGCCGAGCAGGGCATCAGCGGCATCGGGTTGTATCTGTTCGGCCTGGGTCTCTCCAGCTTGCTCTTCAAGGTCTCGATCGGCACGGTCAAGACGATCGTCGGTTTCCAGCCGATCAAAGTTCCGCTGCTGGGCGATATCCCCTTCGCCGGTGAAGTCTTCTTCCGGCACAGTCTGCCGGTGTACGGCGCGTTCCTGCTGGCGCCGCTGGCCTGGTTGTTCTTGGAGAAGACCACCTGGGGTTTGAAGATCAAAGCGGTGGGCCAGAACCCGGCTGCCGCCGATTCGTTGGGCGTGAGCGTCGATCGGGTGCGGTACTTCTGCGTGAGCCTGGGGGGCGTGCTGGCCGGTCTCGCCGGGGCATCGTTGTCGATCGCGCTGCTCAACCTGTTTCAAGAAAACCTTACCTCCGGGCAGGGCTTTATCGCCGTGGCGCTGGTGTATTTTGGCGGCTGGCGGCCGCTAGGCATCATGGCCGGCGCGCTGCTATTCAGCTCGGTCAATGCGCTCCAACTATGGATGCAGGTGCTGGGCGTCAACATCTCATCGGACATTGCCGTGATGCTGCCGTACATCCTGACGATTGTGGCGCTGGCGGTGGCGGTCAACCGCGTGCGCCAACCGGCTGCCTTGAACAAGCCATTCGAACGAGGTGAGAGCTGACCTCTCCTCATCCCCCACCCCCTTTCCTACCAGGAGAGGGGGTAGAGGTGAGGTTGGACAAGGAGGTGATCGTCCATCGATTTCGGTTGTCAGTTGCCCCATAAGGATTTCACACTTTCGAGGAGATGAAAGAATGAACGCCCGACGTTTTGTCATTCCCCTAGTGTTGATTGCATCCCTGATCTCGGCGTGCCAGACGGCGGCGACCCCAACGGCGGCGCCCCAGGCTGGGCCGTTCCGCATCGCGGTGGTGATGCCCAGCGCAACCACCGACATGGCATTCAGCCAGTCGATGTTCAGCGCGCTCATAGCGGTGCAGACCGAGATGGGCGGCGAGTCGGCGCTGGAGATCGCCTATTCGGAGGGCATGTTCAACGTGCCCGATGCCGCTGCTGCGATTCGCGATTATGCCAGCCAGGGTTTCGACATTGTGATCGCGCACGGCTCGCAATACGGCTCGTCGGTGCAGGAGATCGCGCCGGACTTCGCCGAGACTACTTTCGCCTGGGGCACCGACGTCAACACCTTCGGCCTGTCCAACGTGTTCGCGTACACCGCTGCCGCGGAAGAGGGCGGTTACGTGAACGGTGTCCTGGCGGCCAATCTGACTGAGAACGAGCTGATCGGCGTGACCGGGCCGGTAGAAGTGGGCGATGCGAAGACTTATATCGATGGCTTCACGCAAGGCGTCGCCGCCACCGATCCCGATGTCGAGGTGAGCAAGACCTGGACCGGTTCGTTCTCGGACGTGGCGTTGATGACCGAAGCCGCCAAGACCCACATCGCCGCCGGCGCGGATATCCTGACCGGTTCGTCGCAGTCGGTCGTCGGTTCGATCGGCGCAGCCAAGGACGCCGGCAGTGTGTTGTGGTTCGGCACGCAGGCCGACCAGGCTTCGCTCGCGCCCGAGCTGGTCGTCGCCAGCCAGGTGTATGACTGGACGGGGGTGGTCAAGGACATGATCGCCAAGCACCAGGCCGGCACGCTCGGCGGCGAGACGTTCACGCTGAAGCTGGCGAACGGCGGGCTTAAGATCGCCTTCAACTCGGGCTATCAATTGCCGGCCGAGGCCAAGTCGGCAGCCGATGCGGCGATCGAAGGCATCAAGAGCGGCAGCATCACGGTTGAACCGTAAGATTCAAATATCATCCACGAAGGGCGCGCAGAAACACTAAGTTTTCCTGCGCGCCCTTCGTGGCCTTTGTGGATCGCTTTTCGTATGAATGCCTCGCCACAGCTCACCACCCCACGCCGCATCAATCGCGTCGAGATGCGCGGCATCGTCAAGCGCTTCCCCGGCGTGCTGGCGAACGCCGGCGTGAACTTCGACGTGAATGCGGGCGAGGTGCACGCCTTGCTCGGCGAGAATGGCGCCGGCAAAAGCACGCTCATGCGACAACTGTACGGCTTGTATCGGCCGGATGAAGGTGAGATCGCGATCGATGGCCGGCCCACCGTCTTTCGCTCGCCGGCCGATGCGATCCGCGCCGGCGTCGGCATGATCCATCAGCACTTCATGCTGGTGCCGACGTTGACCGTGGCGCAGAACGTGGCGCTGGGATTGTCTTCCTCGCGCGGGCCGCTGCTCGACCTCGACCGGGTCTCGGCTCGGATTCTCGATCTGGCGCAGGCGTATGGCCTCAAGGTCGATCCCCAAGCTTACGTTTGGCAACTGGCGGTCGGCGAGCAACAGCGCGTCGAGATCGTCAAAGCGCTGTATCGCGGCGCAAGCCTGATCATCCTCGACGAACCGACGGCGGTGCTCACGCCGCAGGAAGTGGACGACCTGTTCGCCACGCTGAAGCGCATGGCCGGCGAAGGACATGCGCTGATCTTCATCTCGCACAAGCTGCATGAGGTGATGGCGATCAGCGAGCGGGTGACGGTGCTGCGCGACGGGCGCGTCGTCGGCGCGCACCCGACGCGCAGCGTGACGCGCAACGACCTGGCGCAGCTGATGGTCGGGCGCGAGGTAAAAGCCCTGGCGCCGCAGCCGTCGCGCGCCAGCGCCGCCCGGCTGAAGGTGGAGTCGCTGCGCGCGCAGGGCGATCGGGGCGCCGAGGTGCTGCGCGGCGTCAGCCTGGAAGCGCGCGCCGGGGAGATCGTCGGCATCGCGGGCGTGTCGGGCAACGGGCAGCGCGAGCTGGCTGAGTGTCTGGCCGGGCTGCGCAAGCACACGGCCGGTCGCATTTACCTCGACGGCCGCGACATCAGCGCGGCTTCACTGCGCGAGCGGATCACCGCCGGCCAGGCGTACATTCCCGAAGAACGCATGCGTGAAGGCGCGATTCGGGAGTTTACCGTGCAGGAGAATCTATTCCTGCACGATCACGCCGCGCCCGCTTACACGCACGGCATCTTCATGGACTTCCGGGCGATCACCGCCCGCGCCCGCGAGCTGGTCGATCGCTTCAACGTCAAGACGCCTCGGCTGGATACGCCGTTGAAGAACCTGTCGGGCGGCAACATCCAGAAGCTGATCCTGGCGCGCGAGCTGTCGCGCCAACCCAAAGTGCTGATCGCAGCGCAGCCCACACGCGGGGTGGATATCGGGGCAACCGAGTACATTCACCGGCGTCTGTTGGAGCAGCGTGATGCGGGCACGGCGATTCTGTTGATCTCCGAAGACCTGGACGAGATTCAGGCGTTGTCCGATCGGATCGCGGTGATGTACGAAGGGCAGATCGTAGGGATCGTGAATCGCGGCCAGGCGACGCCGCAGGCGCTGGGTTTGCTGATGGCCGGCATTCGGCAGGTCTAGTTCGTGTTATAATCTTTTCACCCCCGATCGACGGTCGTCTCGCGTCGGACGCGAGGCGGCGGCGAGCATCCCCGCTCACCGACGCGCAAGCGGGCCGCCGGCGCTCCACCGGGCGCCGGATACGGCCAAGTGCCGCCGATCTGAAGTCCACTCAGCGAGAGCAAAACGATGGCGCTGTGGAACCAGTATCATCTTCCGACCACGGTCGACGAAGCCGTGTCGTTGTTGACCCGTTACGCCGGGCAGGCGCGCGTAGTCGCGGGCGGCACCGATCTGCTCCTCGAACTCCAGCAAGGGCGCCGGCCGCCCGTGGGCGCGCTCGTCGACGTGACGCGCGTCGGCGAGATGACGCGCATCGAAGAGGCCGACGGGTACGTTTACGTAGGCGCAGCGGTGACACACACGGCGATTGTCGCCGCGCCGCTGCTCGCTCAGCAGGCCACTTGTTTAGTTGAAAGCTGCGGCGTGATCGGCGGGCCGCAGGTGCGCAACGTCGCCACGCTCGGCGGCAATGTGGCGCACGGCCTGCCTGCCGGCGACGGCACGCTGTCGCTGGTGGCGTTGGAGGCGGAGGCGGAGATTGCTGAATGTGGAATGAAGAATGAAGAATTAAGAAGTGAGCGCCATTGGCATCCCATTGGTTCGCTGTTCAAGGGGCCGGGAGAATCGGCGGTCGATCCAACGCGCGAGGTGATCGTCCGTTTCCGATTCAGACCCACTGGCCCATACGAGGCCACCGCCTTCAAGCGCATCATGCGGCCACAAGGTGTGGCCCTGCCGATCTTGGGGATGGCCGTCTGGTTGCGGCTGAACGATACCATTGTGGACGAGGTGCGGATCGCGCTCGGCCCGGCCGGCCCGACACCACTGCGCACTCGAAAGGCCGAGACGTACCTCACCGGTATCCCGCTCGTCGAGGACGTGATCCCGCAAGTCGCCGATTTGATTGTGGCCGAGGCCCGGCTGCGCACGAGCAAGCATCGCGCGACGGACGAGTATCGGCGCGCGCTGATCGAGGTGTTGGTGCGGCGCGCTTTGCTGCTGGCCGAGCATCGGGCGAGAAGCGGCGAGATCGCGCCAGAAGGTGTGGGGCTGGGGTAGTTACCTGTTACCTGCTACCTGTATGCCAATTTACCAACTACCGGCACACAAGTAGCAGATATACAGGTAATTGGTATATTGGTAATCGGGGAGGATGGGATGACAAGGCTCAACTTTACCGTCAACGGACAAGCCACAACGGTCGAAGTGCGCGAGAACGAATACCTGGCCGAAGTGCTGCGCTATCGGCTCGGCTTGACCGGCACGAAGATCGGCTGCAACGAGGCCGAGTGCGGCATCTGCACCGTGCTGGTCAACGGCGCCCCCGTCGATTCGTGCATCTATCCCGCGCTCAAGGCGGAAGGGACGAGCGTACTTACGATTGAAGGGCTGGCTGAATCGTGGAATGTAGAATTGAGAATGCAGAATGCAGAAAGCAGCCTTCATCCCCCGCCCTCGAAGCAGAGCGAAGGGGGCTCCTCCTTCCTCCTTCATCCTTTACAGCAGGCTTTTGCCCAGGGCGGCGCGCCGCAGTGCGGCTTCTGTATCCCCGGCGCCATCCTGACGGCCAAGGCGCTCATCGATACGAATCCCGATCCGAGCGAGCACGATATCAAGGTCGCGTTGAAGGATACCTACTGCCGCTGCGCCGGTTATTCCTTTATCACCAACGCGATCCAGGCGGCGGCGCGCTCGATTCGCACCGGCGAACCACTCCCGGCTGATCTGTATCCGCTGCCCGAAACGAAGACGCCGCTCAAAGTGATCGGCCGGCCATTGCCGCGCCCCGATGCGATCGACAAGGTGACCGGCGCGGCGAAGTATGCCGACGACTATGCCTTCCCCAACATGCTGCACGCGCGGACGCTGCGCGCCAAATACCCGCACGCGCGGATCAAGCGCATCGACACGGCGAAGGCGAAGGCGCTGCCGGGCGTGCAGGCTGTGCTGACGGCGGAAGATGTTCCCGGCGAGAAGAATCACGGACTGGTGATCAAAGATTGGCCCGCGCTGGCTTACGAGAAAGTGCGCTACATCGGCGACCCGGTCGCGATCGTCGCCGCCGACACGCGCGAGATCGCGACGCAGGCGCTGGAGCTGATCGAGGTGGCGTATGAGCCGCTGCCGGTCGTGGATAATCCGGTGTACGCCAACCAACCCGATGCGCCCCAGGTGCACGCATCGGGCAACCTGCTCAAGCACATCAAGGTGCGCAAAGGCGATGTAGAGCAGGGCTTTGCCGAGTCCGACGTCATCCTCGAGCGCGAGTTCCGCACGGCCTGCACCGAGCACGCCTTCCTCGAACCCGAATGCGCGATCGGGCGCGTGACCGACGACGGGCGGATCGAGGTGTACGTCGGGTCGCAGATTCCGTATCAAGACCGATCGCAGATCGCCGCGTGTCTCGATCTGCCAGAGCGCCAGGTGCGCGTGATCGGCGCGCTGATCGGCGGCGGGTTCGGCGGCAAGGAAGATATCGCCGGGCAGATTCACGTCGCGCTACTCGCGCAGGCGACCGGTCGCCCGGTGAAGATGTTGTACGATCGGCACGAATCGCTGCTGTTCCACCCTAAGCGGCACGCGACGCTCATTCGGGTGAAGATGGGCGCGCACCGCGATGGGACGCTCGTCGCGGTGCAGACCGAGCTGTACGGCGATACCGGCGCGTATGCCTCGCTCGGCGAGAAGGTGATGACGCGCGCGACGACGCACTCGGCCGGGCCGTATGCCGTGCCGCACATGCGCGCCGACTGTTATGCGATGTATACCAATAACCCGCCGGCCGGCGCGTTCCGTGGCTTCGGCGTGACACAATCGGCGTTTGCAGTTGAATCGATGCTGGACATTCTCGCCGAAGAGCTGAGCATCGATCCGATCGAGCTGCGCCGCAAGAATGCCTTGCGCGTAGGAAGCGTGACCAACACCGGCCAGGCGTTGCGCGAGAGCGTGGGGTTGCTGGAGTGCCTGGATCGGGTGGAACGGGAAATAAGACGAACCCCCTTTGCCCCGGTCTTGCGCCCCGCGTCATTCGTTAGCGGGAAGGTGCGCGCCTGGGGCGTCGCGGTCGGCTACAAGAATACCGGACTGGGCGGCGGCGCGCCGGATAAAGCGGGCGCTGAAGTCGAGTTGTTCGCGGACGGCACGGCTGAAGTGCGTACGTCGTCGGCGGAGATCGGCCAGGGATTGGTCGGCGTGTGCGCGATGGCCGCCGCCGAAGAGCTGGGGTTGCCTTATCCGCGCGTGCGCGTGCTGTTGTCCGATACCGATCTCACACCCGACGGCGGGCCGACCACCGCCTCGCGCCAGACCTATGTCACCGGCAATGCGGTGCGTCTGGCGGCGCGGGCGCTGCGCGAGGCGCTGGCCGCGACGCTGGCCGAGAAGTATGACGCGCCGCCCAACCGCATTCGCTTTGAAGAGGGACTGGCGCAGGTGAACGGTCACCGTATCGCGCTCGGCGATGCGGCGCGGCTGATCAAGGCCGAAGGCCGCGAGCCGAAGGCCTTGCACGAGTATTGGGCGCCGCAGACGCAGCCGCTGGGCACGGGCGGCGATATGCACTTCGCGTTCTCGTACGCCGCGCAGGCCGCCGAGGTCGAGGTCGATCTGGATACGGGCGAAGTGCACGTCCTGCGGCTGGTCGCCGCGCACGACATCGGCCGGGCGATCAACCCGCTCGCGCTGCAAGGGCAAATCGAAGGCGGGATGATCATGGGCCTGGGTAATGCGTTGACCGAGGAGTTCATCGTCGAGCAGGGGATTCCGTTCACCGACACCCTCGCCCGCTACAAGATGCCCAGCATCAAGCACGCGCCCAAGATCACCTCGTTCATTGTGGAAGATGAAACGGCAGACGGACCGTGGGGCGCAAAAGGCGTCGGCGAGATCGCCAGCATTCCGACCACGCCCGCGATCACCAACGCGATTTACCATGCGTGCGGTGTGCGCGTGACCAGCCTGCCTGTCGATCAAGACAAGCTGCTGCGGGCGCTGAAGGCGGGTAGACACGAGTGTTAGAATAGTTTTATTCGGTGGTGGGTTGTTGCAAGTTGTATTCAGCAATACCCGGTTTTGCCAGTGTATCATCAGTCGGACTATACTTAGCCCAGAACTTGCCCGCTACAATCGCTCAGTTGGAGTCGTTTGATGAACTACGCAGGATTTGAACTACCGAAGGATGAAGTCGCCAAGTTCTGTCAGCGCTGGAAAATCACGGAGTTTGCGCTGTTTGGTTCCGTGTTACGGGATGACTTTGGGCCGGCAAGCGACCTCGATGTGCTGGTAACCTTCGCGCCCGATGCGAATTGGAGTCTTCTCGATCACGCCGACATGCAAGATGAGCTCAGGCAGATGCTGAGGCGCGAGGTAGACCTGATCAGCCGGCGTGGAATTGAACAAAGCGGGAATCCTATTCGCCGCAAGGCGATCCTGGACTCGGCGCGAGTAATCTATGCAGCGTGATGTGGCCTACCTGGTGGATATATTCCAAGCCGCGCGGATGGTGGGTGTTGGCGTCGGGGATATCTCAAAGGCGCAGTTTCTTAACGACTGGATGCGTCAATCGGCTGTGATTCGGCAGTTGGAAATCATTGGCGAAGCGACGAAACATCTTTCCGAGGATTTCAAGCGCAATCACCCCGCTATCCCCTGGCGCAGTATGGCTGGGATGCGGGATATTCTGATACACGCTTATGCCGCGGTTGACTTGGAAGAAGTCTGGAAGGCAGCCCAAGAAGATATTCCGCGACTAATCGCTTTGATCGAGCCGCTGATACCCTCGCAGCAGTAAGCGCCGTTTTCGAAACCAGCGGGTATGTATCCCATTCGTCCCTGGCTGTACATCGGCAAATTCCGCGAGACGCAAGACGACGTGCTGCTGCGCCGCCGGGAGATCGGCGCGATGCTGCAGCTGGCCGACAGCGTCAAGCAGCCCGGCATTCCCTCGCTCTACATCCCGGTTGAAGACGGCGAGCCGCTGCCGCACGATCTGCTGCGCATGGGCGTCGAGTTCGTGCGCCTGGAGAAAGCGCTGGGACGAAATGTGCTCATCGCGTGCGGCGCAGGCATCAGCCGATCGGTAACCTTTACGATCGCGGCGTTGAAGGAAGAGGAAGTGCTGAGCCTGCGCGCGGCCTTTCGGCAGGTGCGCGCCAACCATCCCGAAGCCCTGCCGCACCCGGCTTTGTGGAAGTCGCTGTGCGAGTATTATGGCGAGGAGGTGTCCTATGCAGCACTCCTGGTGGACGACGGCTCCTAGGAGTGGGCCAAAGGGAAAACGATGGGTAGCCTAGCCCCTCGTGGGCGTCATGAACGGGCACAAGGCCCTAGGCTACGCCCATCAAAATCCGTTTGGCGGACTACCAGCGCTCTGAGGGTGTATTCGGCCTAAGGCTTTTTGACATGCGCGCCGCGCGCGAGTAAGATGAGGCCCAGCTTATTGTAGGAGGAGATCGAATGATGAGTAGTCCCGGCAATCCGAAATATCACACGGTCGGTGAAATCATGACCACGCCGGTCGTGACCGTTCCAGCGTCCACACCGGTTGAAGAGGCGTTGCGCCTGATGCGCAGAAGGAACATTCACAGCGTCATCGTCGAACCTGATCGGCCCGGCGGCGCGTACGGCATCATGACCCAGCGCGACTTGCTGCGCAAGATCGTCGCCGCCGATCGGCCGTTGCTCAACCTGACCGTGCGCGATTTGATGACCTCGCCGCTGATCACCGTCTCACCCGATACCACCATCCGCCAGTGCTCGATCATCATGCTCGATTCGAACATCCGCCGCGCGGCGGTGATGAAAGACGGTAAGCTGTTAGGCATCGTCAGCGATACGAATATCTTCCAGGCCGTCGAGGAAAGAGGCTGGGGGCCGGACGAAACATGAAGATTGCGATTGGAGCCGATCACGGCGGGTTCGAGTTGAAGACTGATCTGGCCGCGCAGTTGAAGCAGGCGGGGCACGACGTGATCGATGTCGGCGCGCATGTGTATCAGGCGGGGGACGATTACCCCGATTTCGCCCGATCGGTCGCCGAGGCCGTGGCTACCGGGCCGGCCGAGCGCGGCGTGCTGGTGTGTGGGAGCGGCGTGGGGGCGTGCATCGCCGCGAACAAAATCAAAGGCGTGCGCGCCGCCATGTGCCACGACACTTACTCGGCGCATCAAGGCGTCGAACACGATGACATGAACGTGCTATGCCTGGGCGCGCGCATCGTCGGCGCGGAACTGGCGCGCGAGCTGGTAATGGCTTTCGTCAACGCCCGCTTCAGCGGCGCAGAGCGACATCGGCGGCGGCTCGACAAGCTCCTGGCGCTGGAGCGGGGCGCGTAAACGGGCGCAAGGCCCTATGCGACGGGACGTTGCGTGAACTATTGAACAGCGGAGACCTACATGACCACAAATCGGGTTCAGGAGTTATCCAGGCTAGGCCAGAGCGTCTGGTATGACAACATTAGCCGTCAGCTGCTTGGATCGGGCGGCCTGCGCCGGCTGATCGCTGCGGGCCTGCTGGGGATGACCTCCAATCCGACGATCTTCGAGAAAGCGATGCGGGACAGCCGCGAGTACGATACGGCCCTGCGGCGCTTGATCAAGTCCGGCGCGCAGGGCGACGAAATTTACGAGGCGCTGACGATTGAAGATGTGGGCGCGGCCGCCGATGAGTTCCGCCGCGTCTATGAACAGACGGGCGGCGGCGATGGTTACGTCAGCATCGAAGTCTCGCCCACTTTGGCGCACGACGCCGCAGGCACGCTGGCCGAAGCGCGGCGCTTATGGCAGACGCTCAACCGGCCGAACATCATGGTCAAAGTGCCGGCCACGCGACCCGGTCTCGGCGCGATCGAGCAGCTGCTCAGCGAAGGCCTCAACATCAATATCACGTTGATGTTTTCGATGACGCACTATGAGGCGGTAGCCGAAGCGCATATCCGTGGGCTGGAGACGCGCGCGGCGGCGGGCCAGCCGATCGATCGGGTCGCCTCGGTCGCCTCGTTCTTTGTCAGCCGCGTCGATACGTTGGTCGATACCTTGCTCGAAGCGATCGTCCGGCAGGAAGGGCCGGATGCGGGAATGGCCGCGTCCCTCTTGGGCAAAGCCGCCGTCGCGAATTCCAAGCTGGTTTACGAGCGCTTTCGGCAAATCTACGACGGTCAACGTTTTGCCGCGCTCAAGGCGCGCGGCGCGCGTTTGCAGCGCGTGTTGTGGGCCAGCACCAGCGCTAAGAATCCAAACTATCCCGATACGCTCTACGTCGACACGTTGATCGGCCCAGATACGGTGAATACCGTCCCGCCCGAGACCTACACGGCGATTCAGGATCACGCTTTCGTGCGGCGCACGGTCGATCAAGATCTGGATGCAGCGCGCAAGGTTGTGTCGGACCTGGCGCGGTTAGGGATTGACTTGAACGAGGTCGGCGAGCGGCTGTCGGTGGAAGGCGTCGAGAAGTTTGCCCAGTCCTACGAACAGGCGCTCGGCGCCATTGCCGTTAAGCGCGCTGAGTTGATGGCGGCGCGGCCGGCGCCGGGCAAGACAGCGGCCGCGAAGACCGTGACCGCCAAGCGGAAGTCTGCCGCAACGAAGAAAACAGCGATGAAGAAGACCGCGACGCGAAAAGCAGCGGTTAAGCAGACAACCCGCAAGGCGGCAACGAAGAAGAAGGCTGCGGCGCGGCGGAAGAAGTGATGAAGGATGAAGGATGAGGAGAACAACTTTGGTCGTTCGTCAGCTTGGGGAGGGGCATGGAACCTGAAATCGTGGTGCGGTCCGATCTGAATAGCGTGGCGCGCGAAGCGGCCGATCGCTTTGTGGCAATAGCGCGCCAGTCGATCGTCGCGCATGGAAAGTTCACGCTGGCGTTATCGGGCGGCTCGACGCCCCGCGCCCTCTTCACGCTGTTGGCGAGCAGTGGCTATCAGGGCCAAATCGACTGGGAACACACACTCGTGTTCTGGGGCGATGAGCGTTGTGTGCCGCCGGATCACGCCGATAGTAACTACCGCATGGCGCGCGAATTGCTGTTGGCGTGGGTTCACATCCCGGAAGGCAACGTGCATCGGGCGCGGGGAGAGATCAACCCGGAGCAAGCCGCATTGGAATATGAACAGACGGTGCGCCGGGAAGCGCCCGCATCAACCGGTATTCCGTCCTTCGACCTGATTCTCTTGGGCATCGGCCCAGACGGGCACACGGCCTCGTTATTTCCGGGCACGCCGGCGATCCACGAACAGACGCGGCTGGTCGTCGCGAACTTCGTCCCCAAGCTGGGCGCGCACCGCATCACCTTCACGCCGCCGTTGATCAACGCCGCCGCACACGTCATGTTCCTGGCGAGTGGAGCGGATAAGGCGGATGTCTTGCGCGCGATCTTGGAAGGCGAGCATAAACCCGACCTGCTCCCGGCGCAGATCGTCAAGCCGGCCAGTGGACAGTTGACGTGGCTAATCGATCGAACGGCAGCGGCCCACCTGCGCTCGTAAACCGACTGTCGCACTTCACTTCCGATCGAGTTGTGAAACAGCATCAGGAGACCCGGCGGGTCTTTCTTCATACCCGGCGCACTGAATCACTGGCAGCCTGGGGTATTTCGCAAAGCGGGGATCCGTTTCGGATAAGCGGCAGAGGTAGAAGGCGCTGCCGCGCGGCGTCGCGATCACTTTTGCGTGGACACACGCCCGGCACAAACCGACGGCGTCAAACTCCGCGTGAGTTCCCTCCCGAGATGACATACCTGTTACTTGTTACCTGTATACAAGTAGCGGGTACACAGGTACACCCCTCAGAACAACAATGCTAAACACGTCACACCGCCGTCGCGCTTCTCGAACTCGCTGATGGGGACGCAGTGCAGCTTGAAGCCACACTGCGCGACGAGCGCGGCTGTGTGCGGATATCCGGCCGGCACGATCGCATGCTCGCCGACGATCAACACGTTAGCGGCGGCGGCTTCTTCCTCCGGCACACGGATGCACTCACACGACTCGAACATCGGGGCGAGCGCGGCGAGGGTCAACAGGCGATTCCTGCCGAGGTAGGTACAGCCGCTTAGCAAGTGCAGCAGATCGGCGGGCAGGGGCACGCCCTCGACCGGCAAGCTGGTGACGGTTGCCAATTGCAAGCAGGCTTCGCGGTTCGAACGAGTGGATAGCCCCACGTAGACCTGTCCCTCGGCCAGCAGCACGTCGCCGCCGTCGAGCGTGGCGGGTGGTTGGAGTTGGGCGATGGGCAAATACTGTTCCAGAACGGCCAGCAGCGCATCGGCTTCACCCCGACGCGATTCGGCTGCCGAACAGCTGGCAAGCGCGCAGCCGGCCACGACGAGCACCGGGTCTTGCACGAAGACGGCATCGGGATGAGCGGGGTCGGGCGGCAGGCGGATAACGTCTACGCCGCACTCGCGCAGCGCGGACACGTAGGCCGTGTGCTGTTCGCGCGCCAGCTCCAGATCGATCGGCGGCGCGGGACTCAAGCGGGTGAGCGCGGTCGGATAGGAATCGCCGGGCGGGCGAACCAGAGCGCGGGTTGGGTTGGTCTGTGGCATGGTAATTACTGATTACTGATTACTTAGCGGTGAGCGGTAATTGGAGCTGCTCAATCGCCTCCAAAGAGTCCGGCCAGCAGCTTCTGGAATCCGCTGCGCGGCACATTCCCGACGATGCTGCCGGTTTGCCCGTTGACGATCAAGGGGTAACGTTGCCCCTTGTAACGGTAGCTCGTCAGCCAGACGGGCAGCAGCACCAGCCGGTACGTTTCGATGGTGATACCGAGACTGCTGCACGTGAGGTCGCGCACGTTTTCACTGCCGAGCGTGCGATCCCGCACGTGTTCCTGCGCCTCGCGAAAGGCGCGCTGCCGGGCGGCGAGCGACGCATCGGCCAGCGAGACCTGGTAGATTTCAGTCAGCCAGCCGGCCAGCGCATCGGGCGAGTACGGGACGAGCGCCTGGGTATCGAAGTCGGTCAGCCGCTTGAGCAAGTCGAGTGACAGCGAGTGACTGGCCGGGATAGGCAGATCGTTTTGGTATATCAGATAGCTGCCGGTGCGCGGCGCCCAGCGCGCGTTATCGCCCGATCCTTCCTGGACGAGCGCGCGCCATTTGACCTCGCCGCCGATGTCGAACGTCCAGAAGGGCAGGTAGACCCCTTGCGGCGACGTGACGGCCGCTTGCTTATCCAGATCGTCGGGGCGAAAACGCTGCTGTTCCAGCCAACGCCGGATGTGTTGCGCCGCGCCGTCACTGTCGAACTGAAACGGCAGTAGCCCTTCGGGTTGAATCAACTCGCGGCGCCCGGCTGAATCGACGATGTGCGCCGAACCGCAGAACGGGCACGCGCCGCTGAGGTGCTTCGGCGGCAGCGCGAACGTCGCCCCGCAGCTGGCGCAGGCGACAATCCGCTCGGCGGGGAGTTCCCAACGATGCGCCTGGGCCGTCGGCAGGGTGGCGGCGAAATCCTGTTCGCGGGCGAGCGCGCCCTGCCGGATCGCCTCGTACTCCCACAACCGGTTGCCGCAGTATTCGCAGGTGAGCGCGCGCCGGTTCGGCTCGAACGTCATCTTGCCGCCGCACTGGGGGCAGACGTAACGCCGCACGTTGGCTGCTTCGGGTGCGGCCGGCTGGAGCGGCTGCTGGTGATCGATCTGGTCTTCGGGCTTGAGTCGACCGTCGAGAATCGCCAGCCCGCGCCGCGCCAGCGCATGGCTCGGATCGATCGCCAGGACGTATTCGAGACACTCACGCCGTTGGAGCAGATCGTCGGTGAGCTGGCTGAGCCACAACCAGGCGCTCGCCTTTTGCTCCAGGTCGGCGTCGTCGCGGCGTACAACCCACTCCAGGTAATGGCGCGCCTCGTCGCGCTCGTGCGCTTTGGCGGCGGCGATGCCGCGTGTCAGCAGATCACGGACGGCGTCGGACATAGTTGGCCTAGTGAATGAAAGATGGTAACTGCTTACTGTTCACTGATGACTTAGCAGTGAACAGTGAACAGTGAACAGTAGCGTCACTTCTTGCCGTCCTCCTGTGTGCGTAGCAACCGGTCGAGGAACTGGCGCGTGCGCAGATCGGCCGGAGCGGTGAAGATGCGGTCGGGCGGGCCTTCCTCGATGATGCAGCCTTCGTCCATATAGATGGTGCGATCGGACACCTCGTGCGCAAAGCCCATCTCGTGCGTCACGACCAACATCGTCTTGCCTTCGCGGGCGAGTTGCTTCATCACCTCCAACACCTCGCCGATCAGCTCGGGGTCCAGCGCCGAAGTCGGCTCGTCGAACAACATCACTTCAGGCTCCATCGTCAATGCGCGGGCGATCGCCACGCGCTGCTTTTGCCCGCCCGATAGGCGGGCCGGGTATTCGTCGCGTTTGTTCATCAGCCCGACTTTGTCCAGGTACTTCTCGGCCAGGGCAATCGCCCGGTCGCGCGGCATGCCTTTCACCGTGACCGGCGCTTCGATCAGGTTGCCCAGCACGCTCAGGTGCGGGAACAAATTGAACTCCTGAAAGACCATGCCCGTGCGCAGCCGGATATGTTGAATGGCGCGCTTCTGGTCGTCGCTGAGGCGATGCCGATCGACGTCGACGACCAGCGTGTCGACTTCGATGCGGCCCTGCGTCGGCTGTTCCAGAAAGTTGATGCAGCGCAGCAGCGTCGATTTGCCCGATCCCGATCGGCCGATGATGCACACCACCTCGCGCGGCTCGACCGCCAGCGAGACGTCTTTGAGGACGTGCAGCGGGCCGAAGTGCTTGTCCAGGTGGGAGACTTGAATGATCGGCATGGTCAGCGCTCCCCCCGCGCCATGCGCGTCTCCAATCGCGCTTGCAGCCAGGAAAACAGGATCGTCATGCCCCAGTACCACAGCGCGACAACGATCAGCGCTTCGAGGCTGCGGAACTCGCGCCGGCCCAGGTTTTGCCCGAGCCAGGCCAGCTCGTGGACGAAGCCGGTGATGGACGCCAGCGACGAATCTTTGAGCATGGCGATGAACTCGTTGCCCGTGGGGGGAATCACCACGCGCAGCGCCTGGGGCAAGACGATGCGGCGCATGAGTTGCGCCTGGGTCATGCCCAGCGCCAGCGCGGCTTCGCGCTGGCCTTTGCCCACGCTCTGAATGCCCGCGCGGAAGATCTCGCTCATGTACGCGCCATAGTTGAGCGACAACGCGACGACGCCGATGATCGGCCCGGATAAGTTGATGCCCATGCGCGGCAGCCCTAGAAACAAGAACACGATCTGGAGCAACAGCGGCGTGCCCCGAATCAGCGAGACGTAGAACGTCGCCAGCGCGTAGATCGGCGCGAGGCGCGACAGGCGGCTCAACGCGGTGAGCAGCGCCAGCACGCTGGCGAAGAAGATCGACGTGATCGAAATTTGCAACGTCAGGAGCGCGCCCTGGCTGATCACCGGCGCCGCCCGACTGATGAACTCGGCATCCAGCTGGATGGTCTGGATGTCGATCGGGCCGATCTGAATTCGCTGGCCGCTAAAGATGAAAACCAGCAGACCCAATAGGGCGATCCAGGAGATGACAACCTGGGTGCTGAATACGCGTTGGGCGCGCACCTGCTGTTTCAGAATGAGTTCGGCGTGCGTCGGCCCACCAGCGGCAACTTGAGCGGCTTCCATAGTCATCTCCCGAAGCGGGATAAGCAATGGAAGCGACCCCGATCGTCTGGTGACCGCTTCCAAGCCGGACCGGGCCAATTCAGTTACGGCACAACCGTCAGATCAGCTCCGAACCACTTTATAGACGAGGCTGTCAGTGTGCCGTCCGTGTGCATATCCTGGACACTCTGGCTGATAGCCGCCAAGAGACTCTGGGGCTCCTTGGGCGAAGCTTTGTCGATCGCGACCGCCAGCTTCTCGATAAACGCGGGCGATCCCACTTTTACCACGGGAATCCCTTGTGCGATGGCCTGATCGACGACCGTGCCGGAAGTCATGAAAGCCAGGAAGTCGGTGCGGCCCGCCTGGATGGCCTGCGCGCAGAGCGCGTCGGTATCGAGCGAAACAACCTCCACGTCCGGCGGCGGCGGCACCTTGATGTCCGCATCGGGGATGCCGATGTCATCACCCTTCAGATAGGATTCGTAGGTCGTGGCGCTGCCGGCGCACACCGGCTTGCCGGAAATGTCCTCGACCTGGGCGATGCCGGAGTCCCCGGTGGCGGCCAGCTGCGCCGGGGTGAAGTAGTAGCCGGGGCTGAACCAGAGCACTTCCTGGCGCTGCTTGGTGATCGTCATCGAACCGACGCTGATGTCCCAGCGACCGCCCCAACTACCGGCCGTGATGAGGTCCCAGCTCGGCGTCACGAAACACGGTTCCACGCCCAGGCGCTTAGCGATCTCGACGGCCGTATCGATGTCGAAGCCCTCGACCTGGTTGGCGGTCAACTCGTCGCCGCCGCACTTCGTGTCGGCGGCGCGCGCTGCGCCGTCGACGCCGGAAGACTGGGGCGCGTAGTTGAGGTCGGTCGAGATGCGGATCGTGCCGCGCGTGTTGATCTCGCTTAGCAGGTCGGCGGCGGCGGGGGCCTGGGTAGGTTGGGCGGCCTGCGTGGGAGCAGCGGCGGGCTGGCACGCGCCCAGCAGCAGTGCAGCGATCAGCATCAAACTCAGGGTCAGCGATGATTTATTCAGCGAAGCGGACATGCTCTAATCCTCCTTCAGAGACCAACTTGGGTGGATGAAAATTCAGCTTGAGCGTGAGCGGGCGTTACACGAATCTGATGGAGAATGCGGTGGATCACCTCCTCGGCGATGGTTACAGGTGGGTCGAGCTGAGCCGGCAGCGGTTAGAGTGAGTCAAGCGAAGAGTCTGGGCGCGATTCTAGCACAATCAAGTAAGGGGTCAATTTAGAACACTCATTGGTTTAGGCTGCGGTCAGTCGCTCGACCTCGCGCAAGAGTTCCTCGGTTGGCGGGATGGTGTCGAGCGGCTTGAAGGCGTGCGCGTAACGGATGCGGCTAGCGCGATCGACGATGAACAGGCCCTGCTGCATGGCGGTGAGCGCGTGATGGTGCAGCCGGCCCAAGAAGCCTGCGGTGAAAGTGTCGCCGGCGGCGATGCGGGTGGTGTTGATACCGTCGCCGTGGGTGTAGGCATAGGCAAAGCTGCGAAGCGTGTTGAGGTTCGCTTCGACGGGGCCGAGATCGCGCAAGCCGAAGCGCAAGTAGGCGGCTTTCGTCGGATCGCACAGGAAGGGGAATTTGAGCGGCTGGCGTTGGAAGTAAATGCGCGCGGGTTTCAGCACGTTCGGCCCAATCGCCAGGACCTCGGTGTTGGCCGCGCGAAACTTGTCGTAGACCTGATCGAGTTGCGCCAGGTAGCGGCGGCAGAAGGGGCAGTTGTAACCGCGCGAGAACCAGATCACCGCCTGGCGCGTTCCTCGATAATCGTTCAAGCGTACTAGTGGCCCTTGCACCGATTCGAGTTCGAGTTCGGGCGCGGGCGTCCCGATTCTTAGTTCACCCTCAGCGACCTTCGTCTCCACGGTGGTCTCCAACCTCACCTACCCCCTCCCCAGCCCTCCCCCTCCCTCTCCTTAACTAGGAGAGGGAGGGGAGGGTGGCACGAAGTGCCGGGTGAGGTCACGCCAAAAATGGTAACACAAACAACGAGTCGGCGCTATAGCCCGCGCTGTTGACGATCGCCTGAGCCTGATCCAGGTAGCGCGTCGCTTCTTCTTCTTCGCCGAGTTCGAGGTACAGCGCTCCCAAGCCGTTATAACACGGAAACAGCATCTGCGGTTCGCCGCTTTCCTCGGCCAGCGCCAGCGCCTCTTGATACGCGCGCAACGCTTCCTCCAGCAGGCCGTGGCATTGATAGATTTGCGCCAACAGCACCACCGGCACAGCCAGGTGATCGCGGTGTCCCATCTGCAAGTCCAGATCAATCGAAGCGCGCGCGGCGGCCACCCCGCGTTCCCAGTTTCCGACGAGCGAGCAGTACGTCGATGCGAGCGAGGCTTGCAGCCACGACTGATACGCCAGGTCGCCGATCTTGCGCGCCAGCGCCAGGCCCTGCTGGCACAACTGCACCGCCTTGTTGTGATCGACCGCGCCGTACAACATGCCGAGGTTGGTATAGGCGCGGCAGGCGGCGAGGGGCCGATCGTTATCGAGTGCAATGTGCAGGCTGCGCTCGACTTCGGCGCTGCCGCGTTCCAGCTCGCCCGCGCGCGCATGCGCCACGCCGAGCGTATTGAGCGCCAACGAGAGCGTTCCCGGATTGCCCAGCGCCTCGGCCAGCGCCAACGCCTGGCTCGCCCAAGCGATCGCCTGCGCATCTTGCCCGATGCGGAAATACGCGCGGCCTAACTCGGTGTACAGGCCGGCCAGCGTCGAGCCGGGGGTCGAATCTTTCAAGACCTCGATGCCCTGCTGATAATTCTCGATCGCGCGTGTCCGCTCGCCGCGCGTGAACCAGGCGTTGCCCAGCTTGCGATGCAGCAGCGCTACGCCCTCGACATCGCCATTGCGCCGATGCAGCACGAGCGATTCCTGCCAGTGACCGATCGCCGCGCTGACTTCACCGGCCGCCGTGCGCGCATCCCCCAACCATTCCAGTGCATCGGCCAACTGTTCAGCGCTTTGAGACGCGGCCCGCAGCCGCTCGACCACGCGCTCGAAGAAGCGCGCCGCCTCGCGGTTGGCATACACGCGCAGGGCGGCCTGGCCGGCGCGTTGCAAGTAAGCGCTGGCCTTCGCCCCATCCTGGCTGCGGTCGTAGTGATAGGCCAGCAGCGCGACATATTCGTCGAGTTCACTCGCGTGCAGCCGCTCCAACGTATTGGCGATTTCGCCGTGCAGCTGTGTGCGTCGACGCTGGAGCAGCATCGAGTACGCCGCCTCCTGCGTCAGCACGTGGCGAAAGGTGAACGTGGGGCCCCACGTCGCTTCACCCGATTCGATCAGCCCGTTGCGCTCCAGTTCGGCCAACCCCGCGTCTAACGGCGCGGCAGCGCCGATCAGCTCCAGCATCAATCGGCGTGAGAATGAGCGCCCGACGACGGATGCGACGCCGAGCACCCGCTTGGGCAGTTCGGGTAGCCGGTCGATGCGGGCGGCCAGCACGCCGATCAGCGTATCGGGCAACGCCGAGCGGATGCGCGCTTCCAGATCGGGGATGCGCGGATCGATCACCCAGCGGCCGGCCTCTTGAATCAACAGACCCGACTCGATCAGCGTGCGAATCACTTCTTCCAGATAGAACGGGTTGCCCTCGGCGCGTTCGATGATCGCCTGCTGGATCGGTTCGGGCAGGTTGCTGCGGGCCAGCAGCAGCTGCACCAGCGACGCGCTCAGGTTGTCGGGCAGCGGGCGCAACTCGATTTGTTCGATCCGCTGCGGCTGGTGGCGCGCCCCCTGTTCGGCCAGTCGTTGAATGCCAGTCGGCTCGACGCCGGGCCGAAAAGCCCAGACGATCAAGAGCGGATGGTCACCGACCAGCGGCAACAAGTATTCGAGCAGCGCCAGCGAGGTTTCATCGATCCAGTGCAGATCGTCCAGCACCAACACGAGCGGCGTTTGCAGCGACAGCCCGCCGATCAGGCGGCGCACACTGTAGAAAATCTGGCGCTGCAAGGCTTCGGCGTCGAGATAGCGCGTGCGCTCGCCGCCGACCGGCAAACCGAGCAGCGTGCCGAGGTACGGCAGCAGTTCGTCGCCTTCGCCGGGGAACACGGCGTCGAGCGCTTCGAGCAGCCGCAACAGCGCCTCGCTCGCATCGAGTTCCCCGGTCAAGCCGAAGTAGCTGCGCAAGATTTGCGCGATCAGGCTGTATGACACCGACTGCGTGAACGAGGTGCAACGGCCTTCCAGCCACAGTACAGACGCATGATTGCTGCGATGCGCGTGGGCCGCGCCGGCGTAAGTGTTCGCGGTGTGAACGGCCTGGTGCAGTTCGGCGATCAGCCGGCTCTTGCCCAGGCCGGCGTCGCCGACGAGCGCCACGACACAACCATTGCCCTGCGCGGCTGCGTCGAGCCGGGCGCGCAGCGTGTCGAGTTCGGGGCCGCGCCCGATCAGCGGCGAGCGCAGGCCCTCGATGCCGCGCATGGTTCCGGGCGTGGCGGCGCGCGCGCGCACAGCGTAAATCTGCACCGGGTCGCGCTTACCCTTGATGCGCATCGGCGCCAGCGGCGTGAACTCGAACAGGCGGCTGGTCTGCCGGTACGTTTCGGGGCCGACGTAGATGTGGCCGCTGGGCGCAGTATCCTTGAGGCGCGAGGCCAGGTTCACCGCGTCGCCCATCACCGTGTAGTCGCGTTGCCCGATGGCGCCGACCGCGCCCGCGACGACCGGGCCGGTGTTGACGCCGATGTGCAAGGTGAGGTTGGCCGCGACCGGCGGCAGCTGAGACACGGTGGTTTTGAGCACAGCCTGCATTTCGAGCGCGGCGTGGATCGCGCGTTCGGGGTCGTCTTCGTGCGCATCGGGCGCGCCGAACAGCGCCATGATCGCATCGCCGATGTACTTATCGACGCCGCCGCCGTATTTCGCGACGGCATCGGTGAGCGTCTGAAAACAGGTGTTGACGATCTCGGTGACTTGTTCGGGGTCGAGCGTTTCGCTCAACGCGGTGAAGCCGGAGATGTCGGCGAAGAGCATGGTGACGACTTTGCGCTCGCCCTCGGCCTCGCCGGGCAGGGTTGGCGCGCGCAGCGCCGCTTCGAGCGCGGCAAGTTTTTCGCGCATCGAGCCGAGCGCGGCGTTGATGACGACCTCGCCCAGCACGGCGCGTTGCGCTTCGAGCGCGGTGATCGAGGCTTGGAGATTGGCGATTTGCGATGGGATGTCGTCGGTCATGCGAACGGTGTCAGCGAATAGGCAACGGGTAGGAACGGATAGCAGTTGTAGGCGTCGCCTCCAGGCGACGCCTGCCTCGGGACGACGCTGCTACTCCCACGGATTCAACATCGTCTGAATCAAGATCGGCCGGCCGATCTTAATGTTGGGCCGGCGCGTGAGCAACCAGATGACGAGGTCGGCGATATCTTCAGGATAGAGGCACTTCGTTTCATCGAGGCCGGATGTGCCTTCGGTCATTTCGGTGACGACCATGCCGGGACAGATCGTGTTCACGCGAATATTGGAATCCTGGTTCTCACGCTGAATGTACTCCGATAGCGCATTCAGCGCGTGCTTCGAAATGCCGTACGCGCCGTCGCCCGGGTAATACTCCAGGCCCGATTCCGAACTGAGGTTGACGATTTCACCCCGCCGCTGCGCACGCATGATCGGCAGCACCGCGCGAGCCAGCAGGAATGGGCCGCGCAGGTTGACCGCTATCACTTGATCCCAATCTTCGACATCGTGCTGATGGATGGCGTCGCCGCCGCCAATACCGGCATTGTTGATCAGGATATCGACCGCGCCGTAAGCCTCCAGGGTTGCCTTGACCAAACGATCGACGTCTTCTACTTTTGAAATATCGGCTTGAACAGTCAGCGCGTTGCCGCCGGTCTGTGTGATCGCTGCGGAGGTTTGCTTCAGTTCTTCGCTGCGCCGTCCGCAGATCACGACTTTCGCGCCTGCCCGCGCCAGGGCGAGCGCGACCCCGCGCCCGATGCCCGTGCCGCCGCCGGTGACAATGGCGACTCGACCGTTTAGTTGGCGCGTTGCGCCTCTAATCTCCATCCTTTAACCTCCAACTTCTACTTCAACTTCTGAATGAACTCCCGCACAGCGGCGTTGAAAGCTTCCGGGTTCTCCACGTTGGAGAGGTGCGCAGCATTCGGAATGAAGACCAGCTTGCTGCCCGGAATCGCCTTCGCCAGCGCCTCGCTTTCGCTGGGCGGGATGAGCGTATCATCGCGGCTGGTAATGATCAGCGTGTGAACGTTGATCGCGCCGAGTATCGATGTGCGATCGGGCCGGGCGGCCATGCCGCGCAGCGCGGCGGCGACGCCGGCCGGCGGTTGGTGCGCCATCATCGAGCGCACGTAGGTAGTCAGGCTGTCGCGCGTAGTCCGCGTCTGCTCGGTAAGCATCTTGGGCAGCATCGCCTCGGCAAGCACCGGCACGCCTTCCTCGAACGCCTTTTTAGCGTTGGCGTGACGCGCCTCGCGCGCCTGCTCGCTATCGGCGCCGGCCCGCGTGTTGGCGAGGATTAAGCCCTTCACCCGGTTGGGATATTTGGCGAAGAAGGCCAGCGCAATATAACCGCCCATCGACAGACCGCAGACGACCGCCTGCTTGATGCTCAACGAGTCGAGCAGCAACTTCAGGTCGGCGGCGTACTCCTCCATCGTCATCGTTTCCGGCGCGTCCCCCGACTGGCCGAAGCCGCGCAGATCGGGCGTGATGACGCGGGCGACGCTCTGCAAGCCTTCGATCTGCGCTCGCCACAGCGAACGATCGAGTGGAAAGCCGTGAATGAGCAGCAGCGGCGCGCCGTTGCCGACGTCGTCATACTCAAACGTGATGTGGTGAGAAGTGAAACGCATTTATCGCTCCTTATCATGATTTGTTCGGCGCAGGTCTTAGCGTAGCACCCCCGGAGCGGAGCGCAGGGGGCCCGACCGCGCCGCTAAGGACCGCAGTGCAACTGCCGCGCCAACTGCGTAAGTCCTGGTTATGAATGCTGTTTAGTCCAATCGTCGCCGATGACGCGATTGATGGATACATCGCGCAGGAAGCGAGCGCGCAGGCTGCCGTCGCTGATCGTGTTCGCCTGCGCCAGCATCAGCTCGCGCGCCTGGCGCAAGTAATGAAACGCCGCCGGATCGCTCGCGCTACTCAACACTTCAAAGTGCATCCACAGAATCGCCTGGGGCATAGGCACACCGGCGAAGCCGTGCGATTGCAACGCCGTGGCGGCCTGCGTGGAGGTCTTGATCGCCCAATCGGGTTTGCCGGTGTGCAGGTACGTTCGCGCCAGCAGCGCATCCGACCAGATAGGGTAGTATGCGGACAAGCCGCCGCTGCGTTCCAGCGCCTGCATCCGTTCGAGCGGCGGATAAGCGTCGGCCCAGGCCTCGGCGGCTTGTTCGAACAGCGCCTGGCTGCGCCGCGCCTGCCATTCGAGATCGGGTAGGCCGAGAGCGGTGGATTGGGCAACGGCTTGATCGACGATCGACCGCGCCTCCGTCGATCGAGTTTCGCGCAGCAGGTCGGCCTGTGCGCTCAGGCAGCGGGCCTGGTGCTCGACCGATTCGATCTCGGCGGCTTTTTGCCCGGCCTGTTCGAGCGCCTCACGCGCACGCGCGTAGTCGCCCAGGCGCGTCCATCCGATGCCTAGCTCGATCAAGCAACGTGTCTCAAGGCTGGCGTCGGCGGTATGGCGCGCAAGTTCCAGCGACTTTTCAAAGTGATTGGCGGCGTGGAAAGGATGCGACAGCCCGTCGCGGTATAACAATCCCAGGTCGAAGTATGAACGGGCCAGGCCGGCCGGTTCGGCCGCATGCCGCCGCAGCTCGTGCGCGCGCTGGAGCGCATCGGCGACGGTTTCAAAGCGCCCGCCGCGCCAGTTCACGTGCGCCAGATCGGCCAGTGCGGTAGCCTCGCCCGTCCGATCGGTCTGTGAGCGGAGCAGCGATACCGCTTCTTCGAGCAAGGGGCGGGCCAGCTCGTCACGCCGATCGGCCAGGTAAAAATGGGCCAGGCTGCTGATGGCCTGCGCCAGCCGCGATCCATCTCCGGCGCGCCGGGCCAGGGCCAGCATCTCCTGCAAGTCAGGCTCCACGCGATCGGGTTGACCGATAGACGCCCATAACCCGTAGCGCTCGGCCAGGATGTCGAAGCGGGTCTTGAGGAGTTGGACGTGGAGCGTGGCATCGGCGGCCAGCACGACCGAATCGAGCAGGGCGAGCGCCTGTTGATAGCGTTCGATCGCGGTCGCCGGCGCGGCGCTGCGCTTGGCCGCATCGCCCGCCTCTTTCAGCTGCCGGACGGTGGCCTCGCGCTCCTCGGCGGCAGGCGTGACAGGAGCGGCGGGGAGGCGTGCACCGCACCGGCCGCAGAAGGCGAATCCATCCGGGTTTTCAAAGCCGCAACTGGAGCATGGCATCGACATCTTGAGGCGTATTATATCAGCGGAAAACGTGATGTGTGAAACGTGATGGGTGATCACGTAACTCACCTTACGCAAAAGGCCATTTCACCGCTGAGAACGCACACTTGCCCCACGCTGCCGCGTAGCGGCAAGTGCGGGGAGAGCGCGGAGCGGATTTCCTAGCACATCTCTGCGTCCTCCGCGCCCTCTGCGGTAAAATCC
>DATDPU010000144.1:0-11851 GCA_035292585.1 Anaerolineae bacterium
TGATTAGGCGGTAGAGCTTCTCCCAGCCGAATCGTAAGGTTAAGCGTCTCTTCGTAATTGGCGGTTTTGAATTTTCGGCTCATGCCTGAAGTGTATCACCTATCGAACGGCTTAATGCCGCTCTCCGACAAACTGCTAGTATACGATCCCAACTATAACCCAGAGACGGCAACGCCCCCCAGCCCGGAGCTCATGGCAGAGATGGGGAAGTTTATCGAGGAGGCGACGAAGGCCGGCGTGGTGGTCGCGACAGGGGCGCTCAACCCGAAGGGTACACGCCTCCACCTCTCCAGCGGAAAATTTACCGTGACCGATGGGCCGTTCATCGAGCTGAAGGAGCTATTGGCCGGCTTCGCAGTAATTCAGGTCAAGTCGTTGGAAGAAGCCATCGAATGGTCGAAGCGCTTCCGCAAGATTGTCGGGGATGGCGAGTCCGAGATCGTTCAGTTGTTTGGGCCGGATGACTTCGATCACGCGTAACACGAGCTGAAGCCGCCCCGGCTAGCCCAAGACATGTGTCGCCCAATCGCTACCGGCGGGCTGGCCGGGCGGCGTATCCAGCTGATGACTAAGTCAGGAGAAAAGGCCTCACCAGCGAGGCCGCTCTAGCCAAGTGACCGTGTGGCCATCGTCGCTATCCTGACCTGGCCGAATTGCTTTTGGCGACGGGCGACGCGGAGTTGGTCGAGGATTCTCCGGCGGAGCCGTATTGGGGGATTGGCCCAGATGGGCAGGGCTTGACCTGGGCGGGACGTGTGCTGATGGAAGTGCGGGAACAGTTGCGTGCGGCCGGTCAGGGTGGTCGGGAAGCCGCCTGACCCGCCCTGTGATCGGCAGAACATCTGGCTGGCGGTTGGAAACCGCGCCTACCACCACGCGAAGCCAACCGGCGTCGGCTCGTCCGCGCAGGTCATGACACCCGAAGCGACACTTGCGCCGTGCAGGTGAGCGGAGCGATGCGGACTTGGCGCGTGTATTGCCGCGACTCACTTGCCCCGGAGCGAAGCGGAGTGGGGTTGAGTCGCCGGAAATCCGCTCCCAAAGTGAAATGCGCCCGCCGGTATTTTGCGCTTGCCGCGTGTCTCTAGCCAGAGTACACTTGTCGGCAATCACGTCCGCCGCGCTCGCTGCGAACATAGAAAATTGACCCTTGAATAAGGAGAGACGTAGATGGCACAGCCCGACCTGATCGGAATCACCGTCCGCGACATGGCCGCCGCGCTGCGGTTCTATACTCTGCTCGGACTGGATATTCCCCCGAATCTGGAACCTGAACAGCATGTTGAGGTCACTCTACCCAACGGGTTCCGTATTGCCTGGGATAGTCTGGAAATGATGAAGAGCATTGACCCCGACTGGACTGAACCGCTGGGACAGCGAATGACTTTGGCCTTCAAATGTGGAAGTCCTGCCGAGGTGGACGCATTGTATGAGCGCGTCGTTCAGAGCGGGTATCGTGGTCACAAGGCGCCGTGGGATGCCTTTTGGGGACAACGTTATGCCGTCGTGGTCGATCCCGATGGCAATCTCATTGATCTATTTGCAGGGCTATAGTGATCTCGTCGGATGGCCTTCAGGTAGGTCATTGCGGTAAGTGGGCTAAAAGGAGATTCTATGTTAGACCCCGCCAAAGCGCCGCTGTTCATTGTTGCCGCCTTCGTGCTCTTGATCACGCCCGGTCCCGCCGTGTTGTATATCATCGCCCGCAGCCTCGACCAAGGGCGTCTGGCTGGTCTCGTGTCCGTGTTAAGCATTGAGGTTGGTAATTTGGCCCATGTGCTCGCCGCTACCTTCGGCCTGTCCGCGCTGCTCCTCTCGTCGGCGCTGGCGTTCACCGTGATAAAGTATCTTGGAGCAGCTTACCTCATGTATCTCGGTCTGCGTCGGTTACTCACTCGCGCGGCAACGTCAGCCACGCCACCTATCATTCGGCAAGACTTGCGACGCATCTTTTCACAAGGCGTGCTGGTCGCCACGCTGAATCCTAAAACGGCGCTGTTCTTCCTCGCGTTCCTCCCCCAGTTTGTGGAGCCGGCTCGAGGGTCGATTGCGGCGCAAATGCTGGCGCTGGGCTGCCTGTTTGTGGCGCTGGCTATCGTCACCGATGGGCTGTATGCCCTGCTTGCAGGCACGGCGGGGAACTGGCTCAGACACAACCGGCGCTTTGCGCGCGTGGAGCGATATGGCGCCGGGAGCATTTACCTCGGCTTGGGTGTCATGCTGGCGTTATCGGATACAGGCAAAAGCTGAGTAGCCGCTATCACTTGCAGCCAGGCGATTACTCCCGCTGGTTCCGCAAAGCAGTTGACGCGCTGCGCTACTGCTCGGCTCACGCAACTGAACGCGACCGGTGGGTGCGTGAACTGAACCGCACTTTACCAAGTTGGTGCTGTAAGAACCCAACCTGCGCCGCGCCGTGGCGGTGCAGAACCGCAGGCTCAAGCACTCAGGGTCATCTCGCAAGAGCTGACCGCGAAGTGAGCAAGCCGGGGGTCACGGGGGAATCACGATTCGGCGCGTCCGGTGTGCCAGGCCAGGCCGAAAGGCTGAGTCTACGCTGCGGTCGGGGCGCACCGCCTTGGGCGCTCTCCGTTTGGGGTAGTCAGCACAGCCATAGTAGCCGGAGGTCACGACCAAGGGCTGTACCCGATGCCGCGAGGGTTGCGTGACGGGCTAAGCGAGGATGAGACTCTGCGCGCACGGTAGTTACCCCGGCGTGGGACACCGCAGCAGGTTGTCCGTCGCGCTTGCTGCGCCGCCGCCGCCGGTGTGTGTACAGACGCCTGACGCACAGGGCAAGCCTGGACCCATCCCCCACCCCACTCTCGCCAGTCGGTCTAGCGTCAAGGACTGTGTATGACGGCCACACGCCTCAATGTCCATTCCCTGTCGGGACGTATCGACAGGGCGCGCCTGCGCCGGGCTTGGCAAGCCGTGAAACGCAATCGCGGTGCGGCAGGCGTGGAGGGGGGGACCATCGAGATGTTCGAGGCTACCCTCGAAGACAATCCCACCACAAGACGGGGACGGTTCCGTCTGGCCGCCCGGTTGCACGCCCTGAAGCGGCGCGGTGGCTCTCACGCTCAGCCGGTGCGCCGCGCCTACGTCCCCAAGGGCAACGGTCGGCGGCGTCCGCTGGGCATGCCAGCGCCCATCGAGCGGCCGCTGGCCTCCCGCGCCGGAGCCGACGCCGACGCCCGCCGCCACGCCTGCCTTGCCCGATATCCCGACTTTGCCCGCGACACCGCAAGTTCAAGTCACCCTGTCTACCGCGAACGCCGCCGACGTGCTCACCGCATGCGCAGCGGGACAGCTCGGCGTCAACGTCGCCATCGTCAAAGCGGGCGGCGTCTCAGCCGATAACCTGACGCTGCCGCCCAGCATCGCCGCGCAATACAGCGCCGCGCTCTCTGGCGCCGGTGAAACGTACGCGGGTGTGTTATCCGATGGCGCGGCCTCAGTCAGTTTCGCAACGGGAACCGTCAGCACGGACATCACCGTGAACATCGACGGCGCATCGCTTGGCGCGCTGACGTTGACTGCGGGCGCAGCGTTGCCCGCCGAGGAGGCTTCTGCTCTCAACACCTTGCAGGCGACATTCCCGGCCATCGCGGGCCTGGCCTACACGCCGCAGTCGATGCAAAACGGCTACGCCTTTTACGCGACGACCAGCGCTGAAGCGATCGACCCGCGCACACTCAGCGCGAGCGTCGTCGCCCAGGCGGTGATGATCGGTATCAGCCGCATGCCGCGTGGCGCCATCGCCTACGCCGTCGTCGGCACCGGCTCATTTGCAACCAGCCTGATCCCATAACCGGGTCGTTCTCAGGTTTGCAATCAGCAGGAAGTTGCAGCTTGAGGCTTGAGAAGGAAGTCATCTTGATTTTGCAATAGGGTGTGCTAAGATGCTGCGCACTGCATCCTATCGCACACGCCACTCATGAAGGAGAGGAAAGAGCAATGAAGAAGCTACCGTTGATCTTGACGCTGATACTACTGGGCGCGCTCGCGCTGTCGGCCTGCCAGCCCGCTGCTCCGCCGAGTGGCGGCGGCGTCCCGGCCCCCACCCAGGCGGCCAGCAGCTCCGGGGACGACGCACCCGCTCCCACTACCGAGAGCGGCGCTTCGGGGGAAGGTGAATCGGGGAGCAGCGAATCGCTAGAGCTGTCGGATGTATCGGAAGGACTGGATGCACTCGACTCGTACAAAGCCACGTTTAACATGTCATTCGAGGGCGCCGATGACCAGGGCGAAGCTCAGTCGAGCAGCTGGGCCTGGACCGAGGAATATAGCAAGAACCCGCCCGCCAAGCGCAGCGCGTTCACCGGCACAGACGCCAGCAATCCCGAAGCCGCCGGCGGCTTTGAAATGATCGAAGTAGACGGCAAGACCTACTCGATCTTTGGCGACATCTGCGCGTCATCCGCTGCGGACGAAGCGCCCAGCACCACGACCAGCTTCTCGCCTTCGGATATCATCGGCGACATTCGCAGCTCGCAGTTCCTCGGCGTCGAAAACATCAATGGCGTCTCGGCCAGACACTTCGCCGTCGACATGTCCGGCGCACTGGCCTTGAGCGGACTCACGCAGGCCACGGCCGAAGCCTGGATCGCCGATCCCGGCAACTTCGTCGTGAAGTACGTCTTCGAGGCGACCGGCAAGAATGTCTTTTTCGGTACGAGCGACGCCGAAGGCACATTGCACTGGGACTATGAAGTGACCAGCGTCAATCAGCCGGTCAACATTGTCCCGCCGGAGAATTGCGGCGGCGCGCCGGAAGACATCCCGCTCATGCCCGATGCGACCGATACGTCGGCCTTCGGCGAAACCACGACCTATACCAGCGCTTCGACGTTCGAAGATGTCGTCGCCTTCTACAACGAACAGATGCCGGCCAACGGCTGGACCGCCGAAGAATCCGGCGGCTTTTCGATGGAGGACTTTGCTTCTCTGTCCTTCACGAAGGAAGGTCGCACCGCTTCAATCACCATCACCTTCGATACGTCAAGCAACGAGTCCACAGTATTGATCACGGTCAGCGAGGAATAGCCGTTCTACGCCAAAGAGAAACCGGGTTTCTCAAAAGAAACCCGGTTTCTGTTTGCTAGAAATTCCGTAGCCTAGGGCCTTGTGCCCGCCGCCCACAACCCCACAAGGGGGCGCAAGCAGGGGCTAGGCTACGTTTTCGGATAGGCTCTTTAACCGCCACACTCCCATCGTCGCCACAACTACAAATCCAATCACCACCGCGCCAAGCCCCCAGCCGATGTTGAACGTCCAACCGTGCTGCACCTCGAGCGCCGGCTTCAAGCGAGCGAAGTGCAACGGCGCAACCGTCGAGCCGATCAGCCCGATCGCGATCCACGCCGCTGCGGTTAACCGATCGGGCAGCCGCGCGCCGAAGACCAGCGCGAGGACGCACAGCAGCGCCGCCGCCACGCTCGTCCAAAACGACAGCGCAAACTCCGGCGATTTATAGGCATCGAGGATAAACGGATACATCGGCATCGGCCAGCTGGCGGCATACACCACTAACCAGCCAACTAGCCAACTGACCCACCGCCTCTTCACGAACCGCCCGGCCCACAGCGCCACTCCGATCGCCGCCAGCCAGAGCGGCAGGAAGAACAGCTCGCGCGTGATCAGCACCTGGCCGGAGCGCACCGCCGGCATGAACTTCACGAATTCGGCCAGGTCATCCGCCGAATAACGGAAAACGACCGCGGGATGCCACACCCACGGTCCAAAATACCCTATCAACGCGAGCATCAGTCCAAGCAGGAGTACAAGTCGAGAGGACACACGTCACTTTCGGCGCGCAGCGCGGCGCCCGTTGGTCGCGCGCGCGTTCGACGCACGCCGGGTCGAGTGGATGATGCGCGCAATCTCGTCATCTTCTTCACCCTGTCGGGCGAAGAAATCGGTGATGAACGGGCTGCGGCGTTGGCGTAGCGCCAGCGGCGCGACAGTAATCAGATCGGCCTGCGTCGTCTCACGCCGATTGTCGGCGGCAGCCCTGGCGCGCGCGGCTTCGAACAGCGTCACCTCGGCGCGATGCGAATCGATGCCCAGCCGGCGCACCCAACGCAAGCCCAGCTGCTCGACGGCGGGCGCGAGCGTCACATCGGGCAACAAAGCGCGCGCGGCAGCGATCTCCTCGGCGACGGTCAGCGTTTCTTCAAGCCAGGCCGCTACCAGCGCGTGCGGCTTCGTGCGGAACTCGCGCACCCGGTGATAAATCTCCAACCGATCGGCCGGATCGGACAATCCACGCACCAGCACGCGCAATCCAAAGCGATCTTGAATCTGCGGGCGCAGCCGGCCCTCTTCAGGATTCATCGAGCCGACCAACACCAATCGGGCGCGATAAGTCGCCGCCAGCGGCCCGCGCCGCACGGTGTACTGTCCCTGCGCTGCCGAATCGAGAATAGCGTCGGCCACAGCGGCGTCGAGCAGGTTCACCTCGTCGATGTACAGCAAATTCTGATCGGCCGTCGAGAGGATGCCCGGCTCCACGCGCACCTTGTTCTGTTCGAGCGCGACGCGCTCGTTGATCCCGCCGACGACATCTTCCAAGCGCGCGTTGAGCGGGAGTTCGATCAGCCGCATTCGATCGGGCGCGGTGAGCGATTCGCCGCGCCCCAGCCGCGCCGCGCAGTCCGGGCAGACCGCGTCGAGGCCCAGCGTGTAAGCGGCCTCCGGCTCGCACCCGTTGCCGTTGACGCACGTGCTGCGCGGCACCTGCGGCAGCAGATCGACCAGCCCGCGCACCGCAGTCGTCTTGCCCGTGCCGCGCGGCCCAAGCAACAACACGCCGCCGATGCCCGGATTGATCAGCGCCAGGATCAGCGCGATCTTCATCTCCGCCTGGCCCACCAGCGCCAGAAACGGGAAACGGATGGCGTCGGCCAGACGCCGATCGGATCGGCGCGCGCGCAACACGCGCTGGGCCGGGCTGACACTCTGGAGAATTTGCAGCAGTTGCGAAGTGGGTTTTTCGACCGTCATGTACCTGCTTACCGGCTACCTGTCTACCTGCGTATTGGTAAACAAGTAGCAGGTAGATAGGTAATTCTCTGCCCGATTATACATCAGGCGCGCTCGCGCGTGCGACGCGCTAAACGCTCGGCCTGGCGCAGCCGCGCTTGCTCGTAACGCTTGCGCTCCTCGTCTGTTTCCAGGATCAACGGCGGCGCTTCCACCGGGTGATTGTTGTCGTCCAACGCGACGTACACGAGGAAGGCGCTGTTGGTGTGGGTGCGCTGGCCGGTAAGGATGTTCTCCGCCTCGACGTGAACTTCCACCTCCATCGAGGTGTGACCAACATAGGTCAGGTGCGCCGTGAACGTGACCACATCGCCGACGTGCACCGGCGAGAGAAACGTCAGCGAGTCGACGGCCACCGTCACCGAAGGCCGCCGGGCGTGTCGGGTGGCGCATAGGCCGCCCGCTTCGTCGATCAGCTTCATCAGCCAGCCGCCATGGACGTTGCCCAGGTTGTTGGCGTGCTCAGGCTGCATGAACTGCGACAGCGTGACCTGCGATTCAGAAACGCGCCGACCTTCCAACTGATTCTCTCCTCACTTTCAGATGAGTGTGCAACGCCCGCGTAGGCCGCGAAGTTTTCATCCACGAATAACACGAATCTGCACGAATAATGTTGGCCCTCCCAGCTTGGGCGGGAAATGGGACACGGACACGCGAAGCGCAGATCACACAGAAAAAGCAGGCAAATCAGCGTTCACACCTGCACTGCACCAACCCCCTGCCTTCGGCGGGGCAGGTCGCAGTGCGGTGCAAGTGTCAGCGTTCATCCGTGTCCTGTTCCCGTTCGATCCGGGAGAGCCATAATGTTTTATGCGTGTTCATGCGTGTTCATGCGTGGAACAACAAAACGGGCCGCCGATCCGAAACAGATCGGGGCCCGGCAGGCTGGCGAGGAGGAGCTTTAGCTCTTGACCATGCGCGTCGAGATGTACTCAACGGCTTGACCCACCGTGGTGATCGTCTGAGCGTCTTCATCCGAAATCTCCCCGCCGAATTCCTCTTCAAACGCCATGATCAGCTCGACCAGATCGAGCGAGTCGGCTTCGAGGTCTTCGCGGAAGCGGGCTTCCGGCGTGACCTTGGATGCATCGACACCCAATAACTCCACAATGATACCTTTTATGCGGTCAAATGTTTCCGTCATGTTTATCCCCCTTTGGGTCTAACGACCGAATGGCCGTATTTTAACCAGCTAGGTACAAATGTCAAGCACACCTATGGCCTGCTTGACAACGGTTTGAGACGTGTTAGACTTGCGCCGCTGTACTATCGAAACCCCACGCGCCGCGAAAAGTTGCGCGCTTATCCTCTGAGCGTCTGCATGAGTGTCGAACAGCGCAAAGCCGATCATATCCGCATCAACTTAGAAGAAGATGTCAATTTCGATCGCCTCACGATCGGTTTCGAGCGCTATCGTTTCATTCATCAGGCCTTGCCTGAGCTCGATCTGGCCGAAGTCGATCTCGCGACGATCTTTCTCGGCAAACCGCTCAACGCGCCGCTGCTGATCTCGTGCATGACCGGCGGCACCGATCAGGCGCAGCAGATCAATCGAAACCTGGCCGCCGCCGCGCAACAGTATGGCATCGCGATGGGACTTGGCTCGCAACGCGCCGGCCTGATTCATCCTGAGAAAGCCGATACGTTCAAGGTGCGCGACATCGCGCCCGACATTCTGCTGCTCGCCAATCTGGGCGCGGTACAATTCAACTACGGCTACGGCGTCGATGAATGCCGGCGCGTGGTGGAGATGATCGGGGCCGATGCGCTGGTGCTGCACCTCAACCCCTTGCAGGAAGCGGTTCAGCCGGAAGGCGACGTGAACTTCGCCGGGCTGGCGAAAAAGATCGAAGCCGTGTGCAAACGGATCGAAGCGCCGGTCATCGCCAAGGAAGTGGGCTGGGGTATCTCGGAGCGGACCGCGCGCCGGCTGATCGACGCGGGTGTCTCAGCCATCGACGTGGCCGGATCGGGCGGCACCTCGTGGAGCCAGGTGGAGATGTTCCGCGCGCCGACCGATCTGCACAAGCGCGTCGCGGCGACGTTCCGCGATTGGGGCATTCCCACCAGCGAATCGATTCAAATGGTGCGTCGGGTTTCGCCCGACCTGCCCTTGATCGCCAGTGGCGGGCTGCGTTCGGGCATCGACCTCGCGAAAGCGATTGCGCTGGGCGCGAACCTGGGCGGCATGGCCGGGCCGTTCCTGAAGTCCGCGGCCGTTTCAACCGAAGCCGCGTGTGAGACCGCCGAGGAAACGCTCCGCGTGTTGCGTATTGCGATGTTCGCCGCCGGCGCGCGCGACCTCGCCGCACTCCGAGGAACGCCGCTCGTACGCGCTTAACCATCCAACTAACCAACCACCCGGTTCTCCAACGCCTGATGTCTCTCCAAACATACTTCTCACACTGGCTCCCTCACATCGATGCTGAAATGAGACGCAGCGTTGGCCGCGCTGAGAACGCTGCTTACGCCCCCTTCTTCGGCATGCTGCACTACCATCTCGGCTGGGTCGATACCGACTTCGCCTCCGCGGCTATCCCTGTCGGCAAGCGCATCCGCCCTTTGCTGTGTCTGCTGACCTGCGAGGCCGCCGGCGGCGATGCGCAGACCGCGCTGCCGGCCGCCGCCGCGGTCGAGTTGCTGCACAACTTCTCGTTGATCCACGACGATGTCGAAGACCGCTCGGAGTTGCGGCGAGGGCGATCGACGCTATGGACGCAGTGGGGCGTGGCGCAAGCCATCAACGCCGGCGACGCCCTATTCACCATCGCGCATTCGGCTTTCCACCAGTTACGTGAGCACGACGTGCCGTTCGAGCGGCAGGTCAAGGCGCACGCGTGTTTCACCCAAACCTGCCTCCAGTTGACCCAGGGGCAATTTCTCGACTTGAGCTTTGAAGCGCGCAGCGACGTTGCGATCGATGACTATCTTGAGATGATCGACGGCAAAACAGCCGCGCTGGTGTCCGGCGCATCTGCCATCGGCGCGATTATCGCCGGCAGCGACACCGTGGATCACTATGCGGAGTTCGGGCGCGCCGTGGGCTTGGCGTTTCAGATCGAGGATGATCTGCTCGGCATCTGGGGCGATCCGAAAGTCACCGGCAAATCGGCGGCGAGCGACATCGCCAGCCGTAAAAAATCGCTCCCGGTAATTTACGGACTGGAACGCAGCGAGGCGTTACGCGCCCAATATGCCGCTCCGGAAATCGACGCGCCGCGTGTGGTGGAGACGCTGGAGCAGATCGGCGCTAAAGCGTACGCGGAGCAGATTGCGCGTGAGTACACGCAGCGGGCGCTGGCCGCGCTCGACGCGGCGGAGCTGTGCTGCGAGGCCGGCGAGGCGTTGACGGAACTGGCGCAGAGCTTGTTGGGGAGACGGGCGTGATTTTGAGAAACCCGGTTTCCCGCAGAAACCGGGTTTCTAATTGGCAGCCGGCAAGAATTCTCTGAATACCCGATTCCCCACCAGCCGGCCTGGCTGGCTCAACCGCACCCGCTCCGCATCGACTTCGATCAGACCCAGCCTCGACAACCGCTCAAGCTCCTTCCGATACACTTTTCGTAAATCGATCTCGAATCGCGATTGAAACCGCTCGAACGTCACGCCCTCTTCGAGCAGACGCAAGCCCACCATCATCGTCTCGCCCATCTCTAATTCGCTACGAATCACTTCCGACTCGATCTCACTCCCCGGCCCTGCTTCAATCGCTTGAATGTAGGCGCGTGGATGCCGGACATTCGAGTAGCGCCGCCCGCCATACCACGAATGCGCCCCACATCCGAAACCGAGATACGGATCGTTGCGCCAGTAGACCAGGTTATGCCTTGACCATTTCGGATGTCGGATGTCGGAATGCGGATTCTTCACTTCCGCAATCTGCATTCCGCATTCCGCAATCGGCTTGGCCCAATTCGAGATTTCGTAGTGAACAAAACCGGCTGCTTCAAGCGTGGCCTCAGCCAGCTCGAACATATCCGCTGCCAGATCGTCGTCGGGTAATGGAACTTTCCCCTGCCCGATCCACTTCTTCAGCGTCGTGCCATCTTCGACTTGCAGCCCATACGCCGAGATGTGCTCAGGGCCAAGCGACAGCGCCGCTTCAAGCGTCGCCCGCCAATCGGCAAGCGACTGGTTCGGAATGCCATAAATCAGATCGAGGTTGAGGTTGTCGAACCCGGCGGATCGGGCGAGGCCAAGCGTGCGCGCGACCTCGGCGAAGGTATGCCCGCGCCGGAAGAGATGCAGGTCGCGCTCGTGCGCCGATTGCATCCCTAAGCTGAGGCGATTCACGCCCAGTTCGCGCAGTTGAGCGAAGTAGCCGTCATCCGCCGGGCGCGGATTTGCTTCGAGCGTGATCTCGGCGTCGGGCGGCACGTCGAATCGCGCTCGGATCGCAGCGAGGATCAGCGCCAGCTGCTCAACGGGCAACAGTGAGGGTGTCCCGCCGCCGAAGTAGATCGTCGCCGTCCGGTAGGAGTCGTCTCCAAACGACGACCCCGCCGCAATCTCTTTCGCCACAGCGCGCGCGTAACGATCGTAGAGCGCGCGCATCCCGGCGTAGATGTTGAAGTCGCAGTAAGTGCAGCGCTGGCGGCAAAAGGGAATGTGGATGTAGACGCTTATGGCGTGCGGCGTATCCCACTCCGCTTTACTACGGGGGCTATAGTATTACAGCGCAAAGTTAGGCATGGTATCCTTCTCCAACAACTGGCAAGTTGGAAGGAGACTGGAGACCATGCCCACCGAGATTGTAGCAGAAACGTGCCCGGCGCCTGAGTGTAATCTGACCCCGCGAGACGTG
>DATDPU010000145.1:0-14321 GCA_035292585.1 Anaerolineae bacterium
TGATTAGGCGGTAGAGCTTCTCCCAGCCGAATCGTAAGGTTAAGCGTCTCTTCGTAATTGGCGGTTTTGAATTTTCGGCTCATGCCTGAAGTGTATCACCTATCGAACGGCTTAATGCCGCTCTCCGACAAACTGCTAGTAAAAGTGACTGAGGCGTGGCCCGCCTTCAAAGGAAGTCAATATGGTCTGAGTGCGGATGCTGTGAAAGCGATTGCCTTCTGGGGCATATTCCTCGGCTTCGCGATTAAACTTCCAATCTGGCCGTTCCACACCTGGCTGCCCGATGCGCATACCGAAGCCCCGACGGCGGGCAGTATGCTGCTGGCGGGCGTGCTGCTCAAACTCGGCGGGTACGGATTCATCCGCATTTTGCTGCCGCTGTTTCCTGAACAGTCCGCCCAATTCGCACCGATCATCGCGCTGCTGGCCCTCGCCGCCATCGTACTCGGCGCGCTGGCTGCGCTCGCTCAATCGGACTTCAAACGGCTGGTGGCGTATTCGTCGGTGAATCACATGGGGCTGGTTGTGCTGGGAATTGCCGTCGTCGCGGCTGCGTATGGCAACCGCAGCCTTGCCGATGCCGCCACGATGGCTGGCAACGGCGTCGTGTTACAGATGTTCAACCACGGCATCACCTCGGCAGCTTTGTTTCTGCTCGTCGGCGTCGTGTATGAGCGGGCGCATACGCGCGACCTGCGGGAGTTCGGTGGTCTGGGCGTCGTCATCCCGGCTTACAGTGGCATTCTGCTATTTTCCGCGCTCGCCAGCCTGGGCTTGCCGGGGTTGAACGGGTTCGTCGGCGAGTTTCTGCTCTTCCGGGGTGCATGGCCAGTATTTACGCTCGTCACCGCGCTGGCGACGCTCGGCCTGCTGTTCACAGGCGCGTATCTGTTGTGGATGATTCAGCGTGTGTTGCTCGGGCCACTGAACCCGCGCTGGACGCACTTGCGAGAGATCGATTTCCGGGAAACGATAGCCGTTGTTCCTCTACTGGCTATCATGTTCGTTACCGGGGTTTGGCCGAGTTGGATACTTGCGACAATCAATGTGACTGTGAGCCGGCTGTTTGGTTGAGCACACACCACTGTGCGTGCAACATCAGGAGATGGCAATGAGCGAGAAACAGGTTATCGTGTACACCCAACCCGGTTGACGCTTCTGCGGGGCAGAGAAAGCGTGGCTTTCTCAGAACGGCATTGCGTTCACCGAGCGATATTGCCGCGGACGAGTCGGCAGTGGACGAGCTGGCGAAGTTGGACGTGTACTCCACACCGGCGACATTGATTGACGGCGAGCTGGTGGTGGGCTTCAACCGCAAGCGTCTGGCCCAGTTGCTGGGGATACAAGAATAGATGTCCGAGTCAATCGCTCTGCACTTTCAGCCCACGCGCCGCCAGTTTCTCAAAGAATGCGTCAGGCGCGATGACCTGCTCGGGTAACCACACGCCGGGTTGATTCACCTCACCCTCATACAATCTGCGCGCCATCAGCGCCGCGCCGAGGGCCGTGCCGGCCGATTCGTTCTGCCCGAGTAGACGCAAGCGTGCTGCCCCTGGCGTGCCCTTTACCTCGACAACGAGCGCAAACCTATTCCGTCCGGCGTAACGTTTGTGTAGCAGATCAAACACCCAGGCGATCAGGCGCCGGGCGCCGGACCGTCGCAACAGTGTCCCGGCGCCCAGGCGCATCACACCAGCAGACAGCGCCGTCACCCACGGCGGGTCAAAGGCTAGCCGAGTCGCCGCAGTGCGCACGCCGAGCGTCTGCGGATAAAAGACTTGATCGGGCAACGCGAAGCGATATGTGATGCGGCGGCCCACAGGTACGAGGAACTCCACGCGACGACCGCCGGCAAAGTTCTTAACCCGGCGTTCACGCCCATCTTCGGTCACGATGAACGGTTGTGCGGATGCGGCCAGCATATAGTCGAGCGCGGCTGGCCCAAATGAATCGCCCAGGCTCAATAGCAGGGCCGTGTGCACGCTGTCGACCTTGCCCACGCGCTCTGCTCCGGCACGCGCTATCACGTTGGCGATGCCGGGGATCAGCCCGGCGCCGAGCAAAATACGCGCACCGTTTTTGCGCGCCTCGCTATCTAAAGCGAGCGCGGCGCGCCAGAATCCAACCTGAGCCGTGATATCGACGTATGCCAGCCCGCGCGCAATGGCCGCCTGGAGCAAATGAGGCTCGCGTTGATCGATGCAGTTGACGACCAGACCTATGTCCTGTAAGGCGGAATCAATCGCCGCCTGGTCGGTGATGTCCAGTTGCAGCGGGCGGATGCCATTTCCCAACTGGTCGGCCAGCGCCCCGGCCTGATACGGATCGCGTCCAGCCACAATCACGCGGTCCGGGTAGTTTGGCGCGAGTTCGGCGGCGATTCGGCGACCGACTTCGCCATAGCCACCCGCGATCAAGATGTCGTTACGATCATTCATGGGATTTCATCGAGCGTAAAGGTCATTAGGCTCGCGGTTACGATGATTGTATCTCTGGTGGATGTCTCAGTCGCCGCGAGCTCTGCCTGCCTATAGTTCCACGATGCCCGCCGCCTCCGCTAGGACCATCGCCTGAACGACCACCGCCAGGCTGACACTCGATGGGTCAATGTCATGCCGCGCGCGATAGTCCAGAGCGCGGGCCGTCCACAAACTCGACCAGCACCGCTTTACGGCGTCCAGCACTGCCTGTTCGCCGCGCACGTTGAGATAGCTCTCCTGCTGCCCGGCAAAACTGGCGTCGTGTAAGTCTTCCGCCGTTGCCGACGAGCGCACTGCGACCGACGATGAGTCGCCTGTTGTCTGCATCAGTCCGGCATAGGCGTGTTGAATCGCTGTCGCAACTTCGGGCGGAATGCGGCCTTGTTCGAAGAGTTGGCGAATGGCCGTCGAGGCCTCTTCGTCCGTCTTTGTCTTGTCGCTCGCCAGCGCCACAATCTGCGCGTGAAGGCCGTTGGCTTGCACGAAGGCGCGATACGCCATCGTGGTGATGAGAAAGCCCGCGCGCGACATGCGGCTGAGGTTCGCGCCCTTGCCGCCCACCATTACCAACGTCGCGTCTGAAGTATCAAATGGCAGAACGAAGATAGTCATGGCGCATATCTCCTATCAGGATTAAGAAGGACGGTACGCTTTGATCAGCGGCGCTTTGCCTGCCTCGGTCTTCGGAATGGCGACTACACGCTGCACCTGGATATAGGGCACGCGCACCCCTTCCTGCGCCAACGAGTGGGTGAGTTGATCGATGAGCATCTCATTTGTCAGCCCATCGCGCACACCAGCGAGCAGTACCACCAATCCATCGTCTACCTGCTGGGTCACCTGCCACCCGCTGACTGGGAGGATGTCCATCACCCGGTTGAATACCAGGGGCTGCACAGCCACCTTGCCGCCGCTCACGGCTGGCAGATGCAGCGCATCTTCCACCCGTCCCTGGACGCTGTCCAACACCGCAAATGGCAGCCCGCACCCGTGAGCGTCCGTGCTCACGCGCACGCTATCGTTCACCTCGTACCGGATCAGGGGCTGGGTGCGGCTGAAGAGTGTGGTGATCAGCACTTTGGCGCCATATTCTCCGGGCGGCACGGGCCGGTAGTGCTCATCCACCACTTCGGCGATCACAAGATCTTCAAAGAAGTGCATGCGCCGGCAAGCCCGATACTCTGCTGCGATGTCGGCAGTTTCAGTCGCGCCATACTGATCGAATGGCTCGTCGCCCCAGGCCTGCTGCACACGCCAGCGCGTCTGCTTCGTCAGCACTTCCGAGGCGGTATACACCACCTGGGGGCGGATGCGCAGCCTTCCGGCAATCTGCTCTTCGGCCAGGATGCCAGCCATAGACGCATAGGCGATCAGTGCGCCCGGCTGCCAGTCGTTAAGCTGCTGGACGGTCTGCGGCAGCGGCTGGCTGGCAGGCAGGCGCAGGGAGGGCCGCCACCAGCTCTTCGCGCTTGCGGCCACCTGTGACGACAGATGCCAGGGGCTGATGGAGGCGACGGTCGCCATCCGTTGGCGCTGAGTGAGGTTGATCCGCACGCCCGACCACTCTTGGCCTCGGGCGAATGAGGCCAGGATGTATGCCCACTCGGTCTGGTCGAAAAGAAAGAAGCCGGGATGGCCGCTGCTACCCGAAGTAGCGTTGACCCAATAACGATTCAGGTAACGTTGGCCGGCCTCACCCTGCGCCGCGTAGGCGCGCACCTCTTCCAGGCGGAGAGACCGGTCGGTCACTAGCTCGTCGAAACGATCCATCATCATCGCCTTGGTCAGCACCGGTAGTTCGCTGAGCGGGCGATCGGCCAGGCCTTTGTGGAATTTCTGGTAAAACGGCGAGCGCGCGTAGGCGTGCTGGCGCAAGCCGCGCAACGACTTGGCCTGGTACGTCTCCAACTGCTGGCGTGTCCAGCGCTCGTGCTGGCGCAACTGTTCCAACGTATGCAGTAGTTTGAGCATGAGTTGCATATCCATGGTTGCGTTCCTTTCTGCTCTCTTGTGATTCATCGAATTCTTCACTTGCAGGGTAACACGAAGTAGAGCAGCACGGGGAGCGCCAACAGGCGCGTTGAGGTTAAGTGAAACCACCTATTTTGGCCGGGAAGGATTTCGACGCCGACTATCATCTTTATTGGGTGACAAACGACACCCGCCATCTTGCCTGGAGAGAATCACGCCGAATGACGCTCACATTTCATGGTGAGTCACAGTAGACTGAGTTGAAACGTGAGACCCGCTCACTCCTTCGGTGAGGTCACTTCTAAATGTCCGCTCCTGCTCCAATAGCTGAGCTCGCCCGCCATGAGTTCCGAATATCGACTTCGTTTGCACGCCTTCTCCAAACGGCGCTTGTCTTGATGCTCCCACTCCTGCTGGTGCTCGGATCGATCCGGATGATTGCGACCGACCCCTACCTGGCGTTTGAGTACGGAAGGTCCGACTTCCCCACCGATCGTTTCGGCTTCGACACGGCGCAACGCCTGGCCTATGCCTCGGCCAACTTGCGCTATGTACGCGATGGCCTACCGATTGAAGCTCTGGTCGGACAGAACATAAACGGCGCACCGTTGTACAACAGCCGCGAACTCGGCCATATGCAGGATGTGCAAGGCGTCTATCAAGTAGCCAGATGGGGATGGATGCTGGCCCTCAACCTGTTTCTGCTCGTCGCGTTTGCGCTGGGCTGGCGCAGAGACACCCGCCCGGCTTTGGCCGCCGGCTTGAAGTGGGGCGGCTCGCTCACGGCCGGCCTCGTGGCCGGGATCGGGGTGCTGGCCGTCGTCGCCTGGCGGCTGTGGTTCACAGCCTTTCACCAGGTCTTCTTTCTGCCCGGCACGTGGGTCTTTAACGCCACCGACACGCTGATCCGGCTGTTCCCGGAAAAGTTCTGGTTTGATACGGCTCTCATGCTGGCCGGCCTTAGTCTGACCGGTGGCCTGCTGGTCGCCGTCGTCGGCTGGCGCTTGCGGCGACGTTTCTAGTCTGCGCCGGCGATATCCGCTCGATCGCATCTTAACCAGGGAGGACACCTGTGAACAAACAACAGCGAGAAGCTCTCATGCGCACACAGAAGCGCCGAAAACGAATGCGCGCCGTCACCTTTGCCGTCGTCGCCGCGCTGGTCTTGGGCGCAGCCGGCTATCTGCTCGTTTCGGCCTTCGCGACGCCGGAGCTACCAGCCCTCTCCGGCAAAGTGATCGACATCACCGCCGACATGGGTGGCTTCAGCATGAAGGACGTCCGCGTCAAAGCCGGCGAAGCGGTGACGGTTCGGTTGACCAGTCTGGATAACTCGCACCACACCGACGGCGGCGGCCAGCATCAATGGGCGGTGGATGAATTGGACGTGAGCATCGTCGCGCCACCCGAAGGCTCGAACCAGGCGACCTTCACGCCCGACAAGCCTGGCACGTATACCTTCTACTGCGACATTTGCTGCGGCGGGCGGGCCAACCCGACCATGCAGGGCAAGCTGGTCGTCGAGGCCTAGCCGATGAGTCTACGGCTCCGCACCATCACACTGCTGTCCATTTTGAGCGCGGTCGCCCTGGGCGCGATTGCGTTGACCGGGCTGTGGCATCCCAACGCGCCTGACCTGGCGATGCAGACGTATCTGCCCCAGATCACACTGCCGGCGGTCATCGTCGCCGGCGTCGTCGACGGCATCAATCCGTGCGCGTTCACGGTGCTGCTGCTGTTCATCACGGCGCTGACGGCAACCTTGAGAGCCGATGAAACGAGCGTAAAAGCGCTACGCGGGCGGATGCTGGGGATGGGCGGCATCTACATCGCCGCTGTGTTTTTGACCTATCTCGCGCTCGGTGTAGGGCTGCTCACGTCACTCGACTTCTTCACGCGGCAGCACGTCCCGGCTCGTTTCGGCGCGCTGCTGGCGATCCTGTTCGGGCTGTGGATGCTGAAAGATTACTTCCTGCCCGAATTAGGCTGGCACTTGCAAGCGCCCGCGCGCGTCGGCATGGTTGCGCGCCAGATGGCGAAGAAGGCGACGCTGCCGGCGTTGATCGTAGGTGGGTTTCTGATCGGATTGTGCACGGTGCCGTGCAGCGGCGCGGTGTATCTCGGCGTGCTGAGCCTGCTGGCGCTGCAGCCGACGGCGCTGCAGGGATATGCCTATCTTCTGTTGTACAACGTCGTCTTCATCCTGCCGCTCGTCGTCATCCTGATCGCGGCGGCGGCGCGCCCCACGCTCAACCGTCTGGCGCACTGGAACCTGCATCACAAAGAATGGGTGCGGCTGGTGCTCGGCGGTGGCGTCGTGGTGATGGGGCTGCTGATTCTGATCACGGTCTGAACCGGCGTGGACCTTAACGCGACTATCTCCCGCCTGGCCGGTCATGCCGCGCTGCTCGGCATGGTTGTGCTTGCAGTGGTGTTGGCCAGGACGCTGCCGGACGAGACCGCTCGCTTGCCGCAAGCCACCCCGGCGTTCGACGCGCGCAATGTCATCGCAGCAGTCGGTGGTCCCTATCGGGAAGACCACACGGCGCACATTGCGGTGCTGTCGAGTTTCCAAACGGCGAACATCACACGGCTGGCTGATCCGCACACCGAAATGCCGCTGCGCCCGCGCACCGACATCCTCACTTACACGGTGCAGCCGGGCGACACGCCGATCAGCATCGCAGCGCAGTTCAACCTGCATCCCGAAACCATCCTGTGGGGTAACCCGGCGCTCAATGCGGAAGCGGATTCGCTGCGCATCGGGTTGGTGCTCAACATCCTGCCGGTGGATGGTGTGCTGCACATCGTCGCCGAAGGCGATACGCTCGAAAAGTTGCTGGAGGCCCACGGCACGCCGGTGGTGGACATCGTCGCCTTTCCCGGTAACAACCTGCCACGCGGTGGGCCGTACACGCTCACACCGGGTCAGGCGATCATCATTCCGAATGGGACGGCAGAGATTGTGTGGAAGGAGCCTGGGCCGCTCATCGTCACCGGTCAGGGACGCCCTTCAGCCAGTTTCTACACCGGGTCGTTGACCGGCAGCGGCGCCGGCAAATTCATCTGGCCGGTTTCGCCCATCGTCATCACCCAAGGCTTCTGGGCCGGCCATCGGGCGATCGACCTGGACACATATCGTGGGCAGCCGATCCTGGCTGCGGATAGCGGCACGGTGATCTATTCCGGCTGGGACAACACGGGCTACGGTTTTCTCGTCATCCTCGACCACGGCAACGGCTACTGGACGTATTACGCCCACAACAGCGAATTGCTGGTGCAGGCAGGCGAGAGTGTGGTGCAGGGACAGACGATTGCGCTGTCGGGCAGCACGGGTAACTCGACCGGCGATCACCTGGATTTCCGCATCCGTCAGGGCAACGTCTTCCTCAATCCGCTGGAATTCCTTCCATAACGTTTGGCGATACTTTTTTACCGCCAAGACACTAAGCCTGTTTTTCGCACTGCTCCCGCCGGATGAGTAATCCGGCGGCCCAGGGAACGGCGGATTACTCACACCGCACCTGCGAACACCGCAGGTGGGTGCAGATGTCCGCCGCGAGCGCAGCCCAAACAAGCGCAAGGTGCGAAATCTTGGCTAAGGGCGCCAAGGCTCCTTGATGTTCCTTCGCGCACTGGGCCCCGCCTGCCCCGCGCTTTCCAGCGGGGTCATAGCGGGTCGCGGTTCAAGCAATCCCCGCCATTTGGCGGGTAGACCCACGCGCCGAAATGCGGGGGGACAAAGGCGCAACTTGGCGCTGTTGACTGGGTGTTGATCCGAGTAGACTGAGTCCGGTGAATCACAATGGGCCAAGAACGGACATTACCCGCAACATGTGAACAGACCGTTTCCGCTCTCACAGCGACGCTGGAGCGGCACGGCTATCGAATCGAGCGCAGCTTCGATCTGCGCAGCGCGTTGCACGACGGCTGTCCCTGTCCGCACCATGGCACTGTCCATTGCACCTGCCAGTATGTGGTTGTGTTGATTTATGAGACAGCCACGTTTGCGCCGCCTGCGCTGGCGACCGCGCACGAATGCGACGGCCTCACCCGATTGCATGTCGAAGCCGGTCAGCCGGGTGGCCGGCTGTCACCCAAGCTGATGGTGGCGCTCGACGACGCGATGAGCGCCATGTATGTCGATGCCTGAGAATCTTCGCGTCGAACAGTTTGGTTCCTGAGCTATGAGTGACCGGTCACGATTACCTGACGAGCAGCGCGCCATCCTGAACCGATTGCGATCCGCCGAGGGACATCTGCACGCGATCATCGGCATGGTCGAATCGGGCGCACCCTGTGAAGACGTGCTGCATCAGCTTGACGCCGTAGCAGCGGCGCTCGACGCAACCGGGCGTGCGCTGCGGTTTTGCCAGCTTCAAAAGAGCCTGGAGACGATCCGGCACAGCTCCAGCGGCGAGACCCGCGTGGCCGAACTGCAACGGCTGGCTACTTTATATGGACTTCAGGCACATCTATCCACTTTTCGCATTGAGAGGTTATCCAAATGAGCGAACAATCCGCAAGTACACTGACCTTGCCGGTCAGCGGCATGACGTGCGCCAGTTGCGTCAGCCACGTCGAAACCGCCTTGAAAGAAGTGCCTGGCGTCGCTTCGGTGGTGGTGAATTTGGGGACTGAGCGCGCCACGGTTCAATTCGTCAATGGCGGCGTCCCGATCGAGCAACTGGTAACCGCTGTGCGCGATGTCGGCTACGACGTGCCGGTCGAGACGACGACGCTGGTAGTGAGCGGGATGACGTGCGCCTCGTGTGTGGGTCACGTCGAAGGCGCGCTGAAAGAACTCCCCGGCGTCGCTGAGGCGATTGTCAATCTGGGTCTCGGCTCGGCAAAAGTGACCTATATTCCCGGCGTCGTGACGCTCAGCCAGATGAAGCGCGCGGTGCGCGAAGTGGGATACCAGGCGAGCGAGACCTCGTCCGGCGCCGAGGCCATCGACCGCGAGCGCAAAGCCCGCGAGGACGAGGTCAAACGCCAGGGGCGTAACCTGATCATCGCCGGGGCGGTCGGGTTGCTGGTCATGATCGGCACGTTCTACGACATGCTCGGCCCGTTCAAGGCGATTGTGCCTGAGTTCCTGTCCTACAAGTGGGTGATCGGACTGCTCACCACGCCGATCGTCTTCGGCCCTGGCCGGCAGTTCTTTACCCACTCATGGCGCGGCCTCAAGCACGGCGTCACCGACATGAATCTGCTGTATGCCACCGGCATTGGCGCAGCGTACGGCATCGCCGTGATCAACACGTTGTTTCCCCAGGCCGGCTTCGGCGGCGAAGGCGCGACCTTCTTCGAAAGCGCAGCGCTGCTGACCGCTTTCATTGTCCTGGGTCGTTGGCTGGAAGCGCTGACGCGCGGGCGCACCTCCGAAGCGATCCGCAAGTTGATGAAACTCCAACCCAAGATCGCGCGCGTGATCCGTGACGGGCGAGAAGAAGAAATCCCTGCCGAAGAAGTTGAGGCAGGCGATCTGATCCTCGTGCGGCCCGGCGAAGGCATCCCGGTTGACGGTGTAGTGACCGACGGTTATTCGGCAGTAGACGAGTCGATGCTCACCGGCGAGAGTCTGCCGGTCGAGAAGAAAGCGGGCGACGCCGTCATTGGCGGCACTCTAAACAAGACCGGCGCGTTCAAGTTCAATGCGACCAAGGTCGGCAAAGACACTGCGTTGGCGCAGATCATCAAGCTGGTCGAAGACGCCCAGGCGAGCAAAGCGCCGATTCAGAAGCTGGCCGACTGGGTGGCCGGGCACTTCATTCTGGGCGTCCATGTGCTGGCGGTGCTGGTGTTCGTGTTTTGGTTCTTCTTCGGTTACAACCTGTATTTCGATCCGAACTCGAGCTTCATCCTGTCGCCGTACAAGCTGGGCGCGATCGGCGTGTTTGGCTTCGCGCTGCTGCTGTCGGTCACGGTGCTGGTGATTTCCTGCCCGTGCGCGGTGGGGCTGGCGACGCCCAGCGCGATGATGGCCGGCACGGGCAAGGCCGCCGAGCACGGTGTGCTATTCAAAGGCGCAGAGGCGATCGAGAACGCCAGCAAGCTGCAGACCATCGTCTTCGATAAAACGGGTACGCTAACGAAAGGAGAACCCTCCGTCACAGACGTGGTTGCAGGTGAGGATGGCGCGGCCAAGGGCAGAATCGACTACCTGCTTCGCCTGGCGGCGATTGCCGAGAAGAACAGCGAGCATCTGCTGGGCGAGGCGATCGTGCGTGGAGCGGTGGAACTCGGACAGGCGCTGGTCGATGCCGATTCGTTCAACTCGATCCCTGGTCATGGCATTGAAGCGAAGGTCGAAGGCCAGGCCGTGCTGCTCGGCAATCGCAAGTTGATGCGCGAACGTAGTATCGACTTCAGTCGATTGATGCCGCAGGCGGAACGCCTGGAAGGCGAAGGCAAGACGGTGATGTTCGTCGCCGTCAATGGGCAGCCGGCCGGCTTAGTCGCCGTGGCCGATACGTTGAAAGAGCATTCCGCCGAGGCCATTCAACGCCTGCACAAGCTGGGGTTGGATGTGGCGATGATCACCGGCGACAACCGCCGCACGGCGGAAGCTATCGCCCGGCAGGTCGGCATCGATCGCGTCCTGGCCGAAGTGCTGCCGCAGGACAAGGCCGAAGAAGTCAAGAAACTCCAGGCGCTGGGCAAGAAAGTGGCGATGGTCGGCGACGGCGTGAACGATGCGCCCGCATTAGCGCAGGCCGACGTGGGCATGGCTATTGGGTCGGGCACGGACGTCGCCAAGGAAACCGGCGACGTGATCCTGATCAAGGACGACATCCGCGACGTGGTCGTGACGCTGGAAGTGGCCAAAGCCACCATGCGCAAGGTCAAGCAGAACCTGTTCTGGGCCTTCATCTACAACACGCTGGGGATTCCGCTGGGCGCCGGGCTATTCTATCCCTTCGTCTCGGTGATCATCAGCCCAGAACTGGCAGGCTTGTTTATGGCGGTGAGTTCGGTCACGGTCACACTCAACACACTCTTGCTGAAGCGGTTCAAGCCGTCGATTCGGCGCGAGGACACGCCACTGGGCGGCGCAGGCAAACCAGGATGGCAATTGGCCCCGGTCGGCAGTGGTAAATGATTGACATCAGATTCCTGTCTTAAGGAGACATCCTTACATGAAGCGCTTCAAGATCGTTTCCCTCCTGATTGGGCTGGCCGTGCTGGTGTCGGCTTGTAGCGGCGCGGCGACAGATGTGCCCACGCCGGCGCCTCAGCCAACGGCGAAGCCCGAACCCACGATGGATCCGAACATGCCCGGCATGGACATGAGCGGCACGATGCAGCCCACGCCCATGCCCGACAGCACCGAAATGCCCGGTTTCGGAATGGGCGGCATGAACATGGAAGGCCCGGTGCCGAGCACAGGCGTGCCACTTGCGACTGAGACGGAGGGCGCTCAACCGCTGGACTTCACCTTTGACGGCGACGTGAAGGTTTTCGAGCTCACAGCCAAGCCCGTCCGTTGGCCGATTCTCAAAGATGTCATCGTCACTGCCTGGACCTACAACGGCACTGTGCCCGGCCCCATGATCCGCGTGACTGAAGGCGACAAGGTGCGCGTCACACTCAAGAACGAGCTACCGGACGCTACCAGTATTCACTGGCACGGCATCCCGGTGCCCAATAACATGGACGGCGTGCCGCCGTTCACGCAGAAGGCGATCGAGCCTGGCGAGACCTTTACCTACGAGTTTACCGCCGCGCCCGCCGGGACATACATGTATCACTCGCATGTGGACACGGATAGGCAAATCCCGATCGGCCTGTATGCGCCTTTCATCATCGATCCCAAGACACCTGAAGCCGCCAAGCCTGCCGTCGACGAGATACTGATGTTGGGCGAGTGGACCATCGGTCCGGACGGTGAGACCTACCCGAGCATGCCAATGGCCGGGGCCGAACCGAACTACTTCACCATCAACGGCAAGTCGTTCCCTGAGACGCAGAGCGTTACAGTCAAGGTAGGTGACAAGGTCCGCCTGCGGCTGGCGAGCATCGGCCAGTTTACGCATCCGATGCATCTGCACGGCATGTCATTCAAGATCGTCTCGACGGACGGCAACCCGGTGCCCGAAGTGGCGCAGTTGACGAAGGACACGATTGCCGTCAACCCGGGTGAACGCTACGATATTGAGTTCACGGCGACCAATCTGGGGACATGGGTGCTGCACTGCCACGTTCTACACCATGTGACCAACAATAACGTAGAACCGGGCGGATTGATTTACGTCATCAACGTGCAGTCCTGACCCGTTAGCAGGCCGGAGCAGGTTTCAACCTGCTCCGGCCACCTTCAATCAGGAGAGTTACTATGGAACACGAACAAGTCGAACGCGAAGTGGCGCGCAAGAGTGCGCTGATCTACCTCCCGATCTCGTTGGGCGCGGCGCTGCTGTTCTTACTCGCCGCCAGTACCTTTGGCGATTATCCAACGGTCGCGCGTGTCGGTGGAACATTCTGGGTGGGACTGCTGAGCTTGATCGTTACCGTGCCGATCGTCACTTCGCGCGTCAAGCGGCAACATCGAGCCTGACGCCCCAGCGCCATGACCGGCTGTGTGCTTTCGGGCAGCACGGCCGGTAGTGTGTTTGCGCCATGAACTCTAACGGTTCCCAGGCTCGCCCGCACCGGCTGCTGCTGGCCCGCTTCTTTTCGCGGGGCATTCTGGCCGCCGCCCTCGTGACATTTAGCGTGGGCGTGGTGCTGACCACACTGGAACGTGACAACTACGTTCGCCGCCTGACCGATGCGGCCAGTGAGCGCGTGGCTCGACTCGTCGCGCATATCGGCCACCAGATTGCGACCCCCGCACTCGCAGCCGGCGGCGAGTCTATTCAGCAACTGGTCACGCAGGAAACGCGCAATAGCAGCCTGTTGAGACTGGATGTGGTCGATGACGCGGGTGTGGTCATTGGGTCGAGTGAGGCCGGCGCGCCGGGACGGACATCCGAATCGCCCGAGGTTGCCGAAGCGGCTTCGTCCAGGCAGATCATCAGCCGCGTGGCCGAGTCGGCCGATGGGCCGGTTCTGCGTTTCGCCGCGCCCGTGCAGGTCGGCGACGCCACCTACGTCGTGCGCGTGGACGAGCCGCTGGGCGAGATTGAGCAACTGACTGGCGATAGCCGCACGGCGGTGACCCTGACGCTGTCGGCCGGCTTTGCGCTCACCTTCGCCGTGCTGGGCTTCATCGTGCGGCAGGCCGGGTTGGACATCGAGCGGCAGCAACAAGAGAGCGCGCGCGTCAAAGATGTGCTGGGCCGCTACCTGTCGCACCAGGTCGCACGCCAGATTCTGGCCCAGGGCGGGCTGAATGTGCATGGTGAGCGGCGCGAGATCACCGTGCTGTTTGCGGATCTACGCGGCTTCACACCGCTTTCCGAAACGCTGCCACCGGAGACGGTGGTGAGGCTGATCAACGAATTCCTGGCAGCCATGACCGAAGTCGTCTTCAAGTATGACGGCACGCTCGACAAGTTCCTCGGCGACGGGTTGATGGCGATCTTCGGCGCGCCGTTGAGCCATCCCGACGACGTGCGCCGCGCGCTGAACTGCGCCATCGAGATGCAGGCCGCCTTCGAGCGCCTGCGCGCCAGGTGGCGCTCCCAGAGCCTGCCTGAACCCGGCCTCGGCATCGGTCTGCACACGGGCGAGGCGGTGGTGGGCAGCATCGGATCCGATCAGCGGCTGGATTACACGGCCATTGGCGATACGGTGAACCTGGCCCAACGCCTGCAGGCCCTCGCCGCGCCCGGCCAGATTCTGATGAGCGCCAACACGCGCGAATGTGCGGCGAGGGCCTGCAGGCGTTGGGCCAGGTTCACCGTATCGCCAATGGCCGTGTAA
>DATDPU010000146.1:0-63994 GCA_035292585.1 Anaerolineae bacterium
GGGAGAGGGAGGAGGGGTAGGGGTAGAGGGTGAGGGCCTAATGATTCTGCTCAAAGATTACGAAGGCCAGGTTGGAACGCGGGTCGTCATTCATCTCGATCGCGACGACATCGGACAACGGTTGGCCGTCGTCGCCTAACAATTGCACGTTCCAATCGCCGGTGACCGGTCGATCGCCGAGCGTGAACTCGAAGCCGGACACGCCGTATTGCGGCGCAAGCCCCGAGGCGATCTCCTGGCCGGCCGCGCCGAGCGGCGCGTCGCCCCAGGCGCGCACCAGAATGTTGGTCTGCTGTTTGCCATCCAACCCGATGACCAGGCCGGCGATGCCGGCCCAGTTCAAGCCGTAGATCGAGCGTTGATATTCCACGCTGACCACGTAATTGAAAGGCGAGAGCGTGGGCGCGGGCGTCGGCGAAGGGCCAGGCGTGGGTGTGAGCGTAGGCGTCCGCGTGCCGGAAAGCGTCTGCGTGATCACCGGCGTCGCCGTCAGGGTGGGGCTTGGCTCAAGTGTGTTCGTGGGCGTGTTGGTCGAGCGCGGTGTCCGGGTCACGGTCGGCGGGAGCGTTGGCGTAGCGGTCGGGCCGGGCGTGTTCGTCGCCAGCGCAGCAACCTCCGCGGCCGAGGGCGTCAGAGCGAACAGCGCCGTATAGGCGACGCACAGCAGCAGGGTGAGGATCAGCAGGGTCAGCGTCAGTGTGTTGAAGAGTCGGGCGCGCGAAGGGTTCATGTTCAATGGTTGCGTTGAAGGTGGATCAGGGCCAGATCGGCGCGGCAATCGTCGACGGTGCTGAAGCGGATGAAATCGGACACGGGCTGGCCGTTCTCGTAGACTTGCAGGATGAAATCGTAACTGCCCGGCGCGCCGATGTAGATTTCGTAAGCGGCGGGCGAGCCATACAAGTCGTTGATGCGGGTGCTGCTGCCGGAAACGAAGACGCGCTTCTCCTGTTCGGGTATCGGGCCGCCCCAACCGACAACCGTTACGCCGGGCAACGGCGCGCCGTCTACATCCAGCACTTGCCCGGCCACGCCCAGCCATGTGCCGCACACCGCGCCGTAAGGGTCGCGGGTGAGCCGGACTTCCTCGTTGGTCTTGGTGTACTTGAACGGCGAGAAGGTAGGACCGGGGCGGGTCGGCGTGGGCGTGTTGGTTTGAGTGGCGACCGGCGTGCGAGTGGGGCCGGGCGTTCCAGTCTCGGTGGGCGTCGCGGTCGGGCCAGGCGTGTCCGTTGGGCCGGGCGTTGGCGTCGCCGTCCAGGTAGCCGGGCGGGTCGGGCTGGGCGTCAGGGTGATCGTCGGCGTGCCGGTCGGCGGGTTCTGCGCGATCTGCTGCGCGTTGAACGGGTCGAGCACGAAGATCACGGCGTAGATCAAAACTACGAACCCGCTCAAACCGAGGAGGAACGACGACAACTGGTTGAACAGGCGGCCTGTACTCGACACGAGTTCGGCTCCCGAAACATGATCGGCTAAGGCCAGAAGAAGAAATAAGGCTCGGGGGCCTGGCACACCGTCCCGGTTACCTGGCGCTGGCTGTTGGCGCGGATAATGGCAACCGTCCACAGGAAGCGACCGCCGCTATATACACCCTCCAGCCCCACCTGATGCTCGCAGAACGGGCTGCAATTCTTGTTTTGGGGATTGGCTTCATCGGCCCAGGCGATCGACCCCTGTCCTGCGCCGGGCGGATCGAACAGCAAATCGAAGTGTTCGTCAGGCGCCAGCGGTCGCCCAAAGCTCCACACCAGAACCGGCGCGTCGTATTGGAAGAATTTTTGACCGGGCGGTGGGCCGAGCAACTTGAGCGTGGTGCACACGTTCTCGGTGGGCGTCGGCGTGATGGTGGGCGTGGGCGTCTCGGTGGGCAGCGGTGTCCGGGTCGGGCGCGGCGTGCGCGTGAGCGTGGGCGTGTTGGTCGGCCGGACAGTGGCCGGGGCCAGCGTGGGCGTGGGCGTCCAGGTCGGCGGGCGTGTCTGGGTCGATGTGCCGAGCGGGGTGGGTGTGACGACGACGACTTCGGGCGCACCCACCCCAAACGGATTGGTGATGAAGATCAGCGCGTAGGCTGCTGCCATCACCCCGGTGAGGGTGAGCAGGAGCATGGTCAATGTGTTGAACAGCCGTGCCGCGCGCAAGGGAATCTCCTTGAGCCGAGCTGCGACTCTGTTGAATTATTTCTCGATGTTAGCCGACGCGCGCAGGCTGGCGAGCCAGCGATCGAAAGTCGTTTGCTGAAGCGTGAGCAACTGATCGGGGGTCAACGCGCGCGCCGGATCGACCTCGATCACCTGGACGATGTGGAAGCCGAACGCGCTCTGCACCACGCCGCTGTATTGGCTGGGCTGAAGTGCAAACGCGGCATCTTCCACTTCCTTCGAGATGAGGAAGCCGCGCGGGAACCAGCCGAGATCGCCTCCGCCATCGCGGGTGAGCGTATCTTGCGAGTACTGTTGCGCCAACGACGTGAAGTCGGCGCCGGCCTGCAACTGGGCCGACAGCGAGTTGGCGAGATCGGCGTTATCCACCAGGATGTGCCGCGCGTGGGCCTGGGGCGCTGTCGTCGGCGCCTCGGCAATCACCTGGTCGCGCATCTTTGAAGCCAGCATCGCGGCGCGTTGCCCGGCGCGAAAATCGGCTTCGGTTTGGCCGAGCGCAGCCAGTTGCGCGGCGAAGGCTTCCGGGCCGCCGCTGCCAGCGACGATCTCCTGCATCGCCGCTTCCAGCTCTTCATCCGTAACCGCGACACCTTTGCGGCGCGCTTCTTGCTCAATCAGCACCTGGTCGATCATGCCGTTGAGCACGTCTTCGCGCACCTGCGTCAGCTGGGCCTGTCCTTCAGTCGAATTGGGATCGACGCCCTGGGCGATTAACGCAGACTCGAACTGCGCGACCTGGTTCTGGTAGCTGCTGAGCGGAATCGGCTCGCCATTCACGCGCGCAACGGCCGGCACGTCGGTGGGAGCGGGCGCAGTTGGCTCGACCGGGACAGACGGTTGAGTCGGGGCAGGTTGCCCCGCTGGAGTGTTGGATGTGGGCGCAAGTGGATCGCCGGGCGTCGCTACGCTCCCAGCGCCACACGCGGTCAGCACTCCCATTATGACGAGACAGACGCTCAACACCCTACATCGGCGAAAAATCACGAAGTCCTCCAGTAAGCGAGTTAGAGTTTGGAGTTAGAGCTAAGGTTTGGGTTTGACAAACTCGCGAGTATTATACCTACCCGGTTGGGTTTGTGCAAACCATCTTTTGTCATGGGTGTGTGCGGCCGGTTGATGAGTTCTGAGCGTGGTGGTAGACTAACGCCACCGCACTAATTGGTTGAATATCTAGTGGTCAGTCCACTTGATTTTGATGGGTAGCCTAGGGCCTCACCTGCACCGCACCTGCGGTGCGCCGCAGGTGCAGGTGTGTGCCCGCCGAAGGCGCCCACAACCCCACACGGGGGCGCAAGCAGGGGGCTATGCTACGGCCCATCAATCTCAGATGCACTGACCGCTAGAATGCCCAAGCACAGAGAGGAGCATCCGACGTGGAAATTATTCCCAATGTTCACCTCATCCCCGGCATCATCGCCAATCCGTATCTCATCGTCAGCTCCGATGGGCTGACGTTGATCGACACCGGCATCCGGGGCAGCGATCGGAAAATCTTGAAGTACATCGCGGAGCTGGGGCGCGCGCCTGCCGATCTCAAGCGGATCGTGATCACGCACTCGGATGGCGACCATGTGGGCAGTCTATCAGCGCTCAAGGCGGCCAGCGGCGCGCGGGTCTATGCTTCGCGCGTCGAAGCCGAGGCGATCAGGGCCGGGCGTCAATCGCGGCCGTTGAAAACACGCGGGTTACAAAGATTGCTGATGAAGCTGATCGGTCCGTTCCTCAAAGCCCAGCCGGCCGCCGTCGATGAAGTGATCGCCGGCGGGCAGACCCTGCCGATATTGGACGGGCTGCAAGTTATCGAGACGCCGGGACACACGCCCGGACATATTTCGCTGTTTGCGCCTTCTGCCAGGATTCTGTTTGGCGGCGATTCGATGATCGCCATGAACGGCGCGTTGCGCGAATCGCGCGGGTATAACACCTGGGATGAAGCTAAAGCGATCGAGTCGGCTCGGGCGCAGGCAGCGCTTGGCGCGCAGATCGTGTGCGTCGGGCATGGGTCGGTTGTGCAGGCTGCGGCCGGCAAGTTCCCGCGCGTGTAAAATTCAAATGGTCTCCCTCTTCAATGTTGACGCGCCGATCGGCCTCGTTTTTCACCGCTGAGAACGCGGAGAGCGCCGAGTGATTCAAGAATCTCTGCGATCTCCGCGTACTCTGCGGTAAGACCAACACTCCAGAGGGAGACTACCAAATTTCATCGGGCACAGAAACACTCGGATAAGAACCGTGTCTCATCAAGTAACTGGTCGCAGCGCGCTGGCAGACGTGGCGCGGTTGTTCCTGAAGCTGGGCGTCACGGCGTTTGGCGGGCCGGCTGCGCACATCGCCATGATGCACGACGAAGTGGTGACGCGGCGCAAATGGCTGGACGAACAGCACTTTCTGGACCTGCTTGGCGCGACGAACCTGATCCCCGGCCCGAACTCGACCGAGATGGCGATCCACATCGGGTTTGTGCGGGCAGGCTGGATCGGGTTGATCGTGGGCGGCGTATGCTTCATCCTGCCCGCGATGCTGATCGTGATGGCGCTGGCGTGGGTCTACACGCAATACGGCAGCACGCCGGCCGCCGATCGCTTGCTGTACGGCATCAAGCCTATCGTCATCGCGATTGTCGCCCAGGCGCTATGGGGGTTGCGGCAAAAAGCGATCAAAGGTCCGCTCACGGCCAGCGTCGGCGTGGCCGTACTCGGGCTGTATTTCCTCGGCGTCAACGAGATCGCGTTGCTCTTCGCCGGTGGATTAGCGGTGATGATCCTTCAGAATGTGAAACGTCTGACGCGGCCCGGTCTGGCCGGCCTGTTCGCGCCGCTGACCACAACCACCGTTCGGGCCGCAGTTGAATCGCCAACCAGTTGGGCAGCAGTTAAACTGCTGCCCGAACAAATCATGGCGGCAGTGATAACCCCGTTCAGCCTGCCGCTGCTCTTCCTCACCTTCCTCAAGATCGGCGCGGTGCTGTACGGCAGCGGCTACGTGCTGCTCGCCTTCATGCGCGCCGATTTCGTCACCCGCCTGGGCTGGCTGACCGATCAGCAGTTGATCGATTCGATCGCGATCGGGCAGGTGACGCCCGGCCCGGTGTTCACCACCGCCACCTTCGTCGGCTATGTGCTCGGCGGTGCGCCGGGCGCGCTGCTGGCAACGCTCGGCATTTTTCTCCCGTCGTTTATCTTCGTCGCGCTGAGCAACCCGCTCATTCCACGCCTGCGCGAGTCGCGCTGGGCCGGGAGCCTGCTGGACGGTGTGAACGTCGCCTCACTCGGCTTAATGGCTGCGGTGACGCTCCAGTTGGGTCAGGCGGCGTTCGTCGATCCGCTCACGATCGGGCTTGGGCTGATCGCCGCCGTGCTACTATTGAAGTTCAAACTCAACTCGACCTGGCTGGTGTTGGGGGGGGCGCTCATCGGGTTGGCGAGTGCGGTCATTCATTGACTACGAAGGCATACAAACATACCTGTGTACTTGCATACTTGTATACAGGTAACAGGTACACAGGTAGCACGTAGCAGGTAAACAGACATGCGCGCTCACGTCATCACGTTATCACTCAGCAGCCTCTCGTGCCGGCGGAACTGCGTGTTGTAGAGTTTCGCGTACAGCCCGCCCCGCGCCAGCAGCTCCGCGTGCGTCCCCTGCTCTACCAGGTGTCCTTCATCCATCACCAGGATCACATCCGCCGCGAGGATCGTCGAGAGCCGGTGCGCGATCACCAAACTGGTGCGGCCGGTGAACAGCGGCTTCAGCGCATCTTGAATCAAGGCCTCCGATTGCGAATCGAGCGAGGAGGTCGCCTCGTCGAGGATCAAGATGCGCGGGTCTTTCAAGATCACGCGCGCGATCGCCACGCGCTGTTTCTCGCCGCCCGACAGGCGATAGCCGCGCTCGCCGACAATCGTCTCGAAGCCCTCGGGCAAGCTGGTGATGAACGCGTAGATGTTCGCCACGCGGCAGGCTGCTTCGAGTTCCGCCGGCGTCGCATCGGGTTTGGCGTACAGCAGGTTGGCGCGGATCGTATCGTGGAACAGGTACGTTTCCTGCGTGACCATGCCGATCTCATTCGTCAGCGCGGCCAGCCTGACGTCGCGCAAATCGTGCCCATCGATCAGGATGCGGCCCGCCGTCGGATCATATAAGCGCGGCAAGAGATACGTGATCGTCGTCTTGCCGGAGCCGCTCGGCCCGACCAGGGCCGCCAGTTGCCCCGGCGCGATCTCGAAACTCACGTCCTGGATCGCCCAGCGGCGCGCGCTGACCGGCGCGTAGTCGGGCCCGTCCGAGCCTAAGCCCATGCGGAACATGCCAAACCCGAAGCGTTCCTGTGCTTTCAAGCGCGCCCTTTTGCGCGAGCCGGTTGGCGCTGGCGCGCCATCGATCAACAGAATGTCGCCGCCGTCCGGATCGAGCAGGCCCGCTCCGGCCAAACCGGGCTGAACCGCCGCGTCCAGATCGAGATAGCTGAACGACACGTTCTCGAACTGGACGCGCCCGGCGGCGCGGCGCAAATCGATCGCGTTCGGTTTGTCGGCGATCTCGATCGGCAGATCGAGCACTTCGAACACGCGCTCGAAGCTGACCATCGACGTGGCGAAGTCGACGCGCGCGTTCATCAGCGCGGAGATCGGCCCATACAATTGCGCCAGGTAAGCGGCGAAGGCGATGATCGTGCCGATCGTGAACGCGCCTTGGAATACCAGCTGCCCGCCCAACCAAAACACCAGCGCCGTGCCGAAGGCGCTGACCAGCCCCAGTCCCATGAAGAACCAGCGCCCGACGACGGCCGAGCGCACGCCGATATCGCGCACGGCTTCGCTGCGCGCGCGGAACTGCTCCTGCGCCTGCCGCTCCCGTCCGAAAATCTTCATCAGCAACGCGCCGCTGACGTTGAGCGTTTCGTTCATCAGCGCGCTCATCTGCGCGTTCAAGTCCATCGACTGGCGCGTGATCGCCCGCAGCACCCCGCCCACCCGGCGGGCCGGCAAGATGAACAGCGGCAGGATCGCGACGCCGATCAAGGTCAACCGCCATTCCAGCGACAGCATGATCGCCAGCGCGATGACCAGCGTGACCACGTTCGTGAGGATGCTGATCAGCGTGCCGGTGATTGCGCGCTGCGCGCCGACCACGTCGTTATTCAAGCGGGCCATGATCTCGCCGGTCTTGGTATGGGTGAAGAAGCGCAGCGACATGCGCTGCATGTGGCCGTACAACGCCTGGCGCAGATCGCAAATCAACCCCTCGCCCATCTTCGCGCTATAATAGCGTTGCGCCACGCCGATCAGGCCCGTCATAACGGGAATGGCGACCATCGTCAGCGCCAGCGTGTTGAGCTGGGCAACATCGCGCGCGGGCAGCGCGTGGTCGATCAGCTGCCGGTAAATCAACGGCGGGATGAGTTCCAGGATCGTCGTCACGCCGATGGCCGCCAGTACAAACAGGATCTGCCGCGTGTAGGGTCGGGCATAGCGCGCCACCCGCCGCAACAAGCTGCGGCTAATCTCCGGCCGAGTCTTCTCGTCGGCCGCCATGAATTGCCACCAATGACCGCCGCCTGCGTGGAACATGCTGAGTCCTTCTGGAGTGGGATGGCGTCAATTGTATCCGATTATCGGGGTGACAGCACTCGAACCGCCCGCCGCAGGCAAGCGCATCAGGCCACCCTGAACGGCTCTACCCCGTTCAACGCAAGAAAGCATCTCTGGAACACGGACGCGGAGCGCACAGATTCACGCGGATTTCGATCTTCGCTCTTCCTCGATCTTTTCCGTGTTTATCCGTGTGTACACCGCACCTGCAAACACCGCAGGTGGGTGCAGGTGTCCGTGTGCTGATTTGCGTCCTTTTAGCTCGGCGTTCGTCTATGATGTAGACGACGAATGACGTGAGACGAAAGCTAAGTCATTCGTCTTTCGTCACTTGTGCTTCGTCCGATTCAAGGAAGCTTGCCATGACGATCTCGATTGCACCCGCCCGATCCGATGAGCTGCCGGCTATCCTGGCCTTGCTCGAAAATAGTGGCTTGCCGCCAGATGGTCTGAGCGACCATTTAGCGACGGCGCTGGTGGCGCGCGCCGACGGGCGCATCGTGGGCAGTGCAGCGTTGGAGCTGTACGGCCCAAGCGCACTGTTGCGCTCGGTCGCCGTCGCTGCGGCGCGGCGCGGGCAGGGTTTGGGTCAGCGGTTGGTCCAGGCCGCGTTAGAGCTGGCGCGGCAACGGGGTGTGACGAGCGTTTACCTGTTGACCGAGACGGCGGGTGAGTTTTTCCCCCGTTTCGGTTTCCGCCGGATCGAGCGCACCGAGACGCCGCAGGCGGTGCAACGCTCGGTCGAATTCACGACGGCGTGTGCTGAGAGCGCGCGGGCGATGCGCTTGGCTGTGTAAGCGTCTGAGCCGGTTCTCCGCGAACTCTTGCGTCTTTTTCGCCCAGGCTCCGTCTATATCAGTGAAACCATTCTGGGTGGTTCCCCTCTTCAGAGTTGGTGAGCGGTTCGGCGTGAGTGCTCACCGCTGAGAGCGTACACTTGCCACACGCTGCCGCGTAGCGGCAAGTGCGGGGAGAGCGCCGAGTAACTTAAATATCTCTGCGATCTCGGCGTACTCGGCGGTGAAAACAATGCTGTTAGAGGGAGACAACCGATTCTAAGGAGATCGAAAATGGAAGACATCAAGAAGGAAGTGCAAAAACGATACGCGACGATTGCGCTGGAGAGCAGTGGCTGCGGCTGTGGGGCCGGCGATTGTTGTTCAGGCGATGGCACAGCCGGCGTCGATTATGCCGGGCTGGACGCCGATCTGGTCGAAGGCGCGAATCTCGGTTTGGGGTGCGGTGTCCCGACGCTCTATGCCGGTATCCAGCCCGGTCACACCGTGCTCGATCTCGGCAGCGGCGCCGGCGTGGACGTCTTCATCGCCGCCAAGGCCGTCGGCCCGACCGGGCATGTCATCGGCGTGGATATGACGCCGGAGATGCTCGCACGCGCCTGGAACAACGCCGTCAAGGGCGAGTATCGCAACGTCGAGTTCCGGCTGGGCGATATCGAAAACCTGCCGGTGGCCGACAACAGCATCGACGTGGTCATCTCGAACTGCGTGATCAACCTGGCGCCGGACAAGCGTAAGGTCTACGCCGAGATTCACCGTACCCTCAAGCCCGGCGGCCGATTCTCCATCTCGGATGTGGTAACATACGGCGGGGTGCCCGAAGCGATCCGCAAGGATATCGAATTATGGGCCAGCTGTGTCTCCGGCGCAGTCGATCGCGAGGAATACCTGGAGCTGATTCGCCAGGCCGGTTTCGAGGACGTGACCATCAACAAGACGGTCGAGTACGATTACTTCAAGAGCAAGCCTTACGGCGTAACAAGCATTACCATCGAGGGTCGCAAGTAACTCTCGTCCCATCACGCTCTCCGCTATGCGGCGGGGGCAAGTGAGTCGCGACTACGCGTGAGTGTCGTGATCAGTTGGATGCTGTTTCTTCGTGTCCCTTCGTGTGAATTCGTGGATCACACTTATGCTTCGAACGACCGAGGATATCTGGAACGAGTTCAGTCAGCGGTTACGGGGCTTCATCGCTAACCGGATAACCGATCCGGCCGATGCGGAAGACATCCTGCAAGACGTCTTCGTCAAACTGCACACGCGCATCGATACGCTGCGCAATGAAGATCGGCTGACGCCCTGGTTGTATCAGATCGCGCGCAACACGATCATCGATTTCTATCGGGCGCAGCCGCGCGCCGTACCCATGCCGGAGACGCTGGCGATCGAAGATGAGCCGGCCGAGAGTGACGCCGCCAGCCGGATCGCCTCTTCGTTGACCTCGATGCTGGAATGCCTGCCGGACAAGTATCGGCAGGCGCTGGTCTTGTCGGAATTCGAAGGTCAGACGCAACAGCAAGTGGCCGAGCAGTTGGGGCTATCCCTCAGCGGCGCCAAATCGCGCGTGCAGCGTGGGCGCGAGATGCTGCGCGAGGCCCTGCTCGATTGCTGTCACTTTGAATTCGATCGGCTCGGCCACCCGATCGATTACCGGCGCCGGCCTGAGTGCTGTGAGCAGTGCGCCGCGACGAGCGTCAGCTAACTATCTCGCGTAAACTTGAGGCTGCGCGCCTATACCCGATATGCAGCGAGGGTCATCCGGTTTGGATGACCCTCGCGCATTTTGGGTAGCTGTCTTACCTGGCGCGCGTGGCTTTCTTGCGCGCGGCTTGAGCGCGTGCGCCGGTTTTCTTTTGGGCGGGAGCGCGTCGCTTCGGTTCAACTTTGGCGGCGCGCGCTTCGGCGAGTTCCTCGCACAATTTCTCCGGGCCTTTGGTCAGCAGCGCTTTGACCACCACGCCGGCCACCAGCGCCGCCGTCGCCGGCGCCAGTGCGAATTGGCCCACCAGCGCCGGGACCAACGCCAGCGCGGCCATCGCGCTGCCGCGATTCAGCGCATCCCTGGCGATTTGGCTGGAGCGATCCTGATCGCACAGCAACGAGTACAAGATGTCCGCAATGGGATCATCGATCCGGTCGATCAAGTCTTGAACCGAAATCACCAGCTTATGCCAGCTCTCGCCGCTGGAGCGCTTTGCTTTCGAGGCGCGGCGCGGCCGGACCGATCGATTGGCAAGCGAGCGCTGCTTGGGACGCGCGGCCTGTACCGGCATGGGTTATCCCTTCTGGCTCATGTTCAGAATAAGTGCATGGACGGTAGCCTAGCCCCTGGTGGGCGTGTTGGATACATGAGCGTCCCTTCGATCATGGTCAGCTCACGCGGTCGCGATCGATGAGGCGCCTCCCGTCGTTTGGGATGAAGCCGTCGGCGTCGGGGTGGGAACCGATGCGCCGTCGAGCGTGTAAGGCGCCTCGAAAGCGAGCTGGGTGCCGAGGTAGCCGCGCAGCCGGTAAGCGCCCCGCGCGCCGTCCAGCGAGCAAAATGCGCGCGAGGTCTGCGGCTGCGTGCCATCTTCCCATAGCCCGACGAACAGATCCACAATGGCCTCGTCACGATAGCAGAAAATTCCCCACGGCGCGCCGTTGTTGACGCCGCTGGCTCGGAAGAATACGTACACGCGTGACGAGCCGATTGGAAATTGCAATCCCGGATCAACGGGCTGAAGGTTCGCATCGATGCGCGACGCCAGCGTAATGAATTCGAATCTGGCCGCGGGATCGGGCGGCGCAGCATTGGGGATGGGGGTGAGCAAGATATCAGGCACGTCAACGGCAGGCGCGAGCGTTGGCGTAGGGGTCGGGCTGGCCGTCAGCGTCGGGCTGGGCGTCGGCGTCGCCGAGGGCGTGCGGGTCGGCGTAAGACCTAGCGTCGGCACGCGGATCGTGCTAGTGACCCTCGGCTCAGGTGTTGGCGTCAACGGCGCTGATTGCGAGGTATACACGGCAACGCTGATCGTGAGCGTAGCGGCCAGCAACGACGCAAGCGCCCAACGTCCGGCGCTGCGGGCCGCCTCTTCACGCAAAATATAGTAGGGGGCGCGCCGCGATTGGTTGAAGTAACGGATGGCATTGCGTAACGCCAACAGAATAACGGCAATACCGACGAGGAGCAAGACTGGGGCGTATTGGATGATCAATGTCTGCATGCGTGAGGGCGCGTTCCTTCAGGGGATGAATCCGATGCCGGGCCAGGGGCCCGAACGCACGCCGTCGGTCGGCCGAAGCCATTCATTTTCGGCATCCAGCGGTGGAGCGACGGTAGTATACCATAAATCGCGGCGATAACTAGTGCTTCGACAACTTGAAGTTGCATAGTTCCTGCCGCAGTTGCAGTGCGAAGCCGCCCCGTGGGCCTGCGGCGGACGGCAGTGCAACTGCCGTCCCAACCCCGCAGAATTAGGCGGTCGGGGTACTAGCCTTACGCTCCCACGCAGCAGGGCAAGCGCATCTAAATTCGTTCAGGCTGAGAAGAATACACTGGAATGCAGCCTTTCCCACGCAGCGAGTCGTCGCACGGATTTTTCGCTGTGGTATAATTCTGTCAACGCCGCGCGCGAGGGTAGGAGGAACTGCAGGATGATCGAAGTCACCATCGATAGTATCCGGGTCAGTTTGATGACGCAGCAACGGGTGGTGATCCTGAAGGACATCGACAGTGAACGCTATTTGCCGATCTGGATTGGCCCCTGCGAAGCCGAATCCATCACGATCGAGCTGCAGGGTGTGGCGGTCGCCCGGCCGCTGACGCACGACTTGCTGAAGACGGTGGTGGGCGATCTCGGCGGCAAGGTGCGGCACGTCGTCGTCAACGATCTGCGCAGCGATACGTTCTATGCCCGCATCGCCCTCAGCGTCAACGGCCGCCAGATGGAGATCGACGCGCGCCCCAGCGACGCGATCGCGCTGGCCGTGCGCGTCAAGGTGCCGATCTACGTCGCCGAGCCGGTGATGGAATCGGCGTCCATCATGCCCGAAGAGGATATTGAAGCGGAGGGCGCCGACAGCACGGCCACCAACGCCAAACTGTCACAGTCTCCGTTTGGGGATCTGATCGACAATCTCGACCTAGATGGGTTGGGCCCCGACGATAACTGATCCGACGCCACCTCCCCTGACACCAGAACCCCGGTTTCCCGAAGGCTCCTTGGCGGAGCCGGGTTGGGGCCGGGGTTCTCAACTGGAAAGCGGCATGACCACTGCGCCGATCGATCGCATGGTTCCCCATTCCGTCGAAGCCGAGGAAGCCGTCCTCGGCTCTTTGCTCATCGACTCCGAAACGATCTTCCGCGTCAGCCCATTTCTGCATGCCGGCGATTTTTACCTCGTCAAGCACCGCTGGGTGTATGAAGCCTGCCTGGCGCTGCACGAGCGCCGTGAGCCGATCGACTTCGTGACGGTGAGCGAGGAGCTGGAGAAGCGCGGGCAGCTGGCCGAGATCGGCGGGCCGGCCTTCGTCTCGCACTTGATCAACGTCGTCCCGACGGCGATCCACGCCGAGGGTTACGGCCGCATCGTGGAACGCACGGCCGTCCGGCGCAAGCTGTTGCAGGCCGCCAGCGATATCGCGCAGTATGCTTACGATGAAGGCGCCGAAGTCGATGAGACGATCGACAAGTCGGAGCAGGCGTTGTTTGCCGTGAGCCAGCGCCGCCAGAGCCGCGACCTGTTGCCGATCAGCGACGTGATCCGATCCTATTACGAGCGCATCGAGTACCTCTACGAGCATCGCGGCGAGCCGCTGGGCATCCCGACCGGCTTCCTCGACCTGGACAAGCTGCTGGGCGGGTTGCAGCGCTCCGATCTGGTGATCGTTGCGGCGCGGCCGGGTGTGGGCAAGACTTCGTTGATGCTGAGTATGGCGCTGAACGCGGCGCGCAAGTTCCACCAGCGCGTGGCCGTCTTCACGCTGGAAATGTCGAGCGAGCAGCTGGTGCAGCGCATGATCAGCGCCGAGACCGGCATCGACAGCCAGCGCTTACGCTTAGGCGAGCTGCGCGAGGACGAGTGGCCGCTGTTTGTGCAAGCCTCGTCGGCGTTGAGCGATTCGCTGCTCTACCTGGATGACACGCCCAGCATCTCCGCGCTGCAACTGCGCACCAAGGCGCGCCGCCTGCACGCCGAGCACGGCCTGGACTTGATCATCGTCGATTACTTGCAGCTGATGACCGGCGATACGCGCTCGGAAAATCGGGTGCAGGAGATTTCGTACCTCTCGCGCTCGCTCAAAGGGCTGGCGCGCGAATTGAACATACCCGTGATGGCCGCCTCGCAGCTCAGCCGCTTGGTCGAGCAGCGCAGCGACAAGCGGCCGGTGTTGAGTGATTTGAGAGAAAGCGGTAGCATCGAGCAGGATGCGGACGTGGTAATGTTCATCTATCGCGACGACGTGTACGATCCGCAAAGCGAGCGCAAGAACGTGGCGGAGATCATGGTGGCCAAGCACCGCAACGGGCCGACTGGGACGATCGAATTGTTCTTCCGCAATCAGCTGGCGCAGTTTGTGAACGCGGCCCGCCGGGAGATTTCCTTGTAAACAGCGGGCTCTACTCTCTCCCGCCATACTCACCCACTTTTACCTGGGGGATGGAGAGACGGTAGTCTGGGAGTATTATGTACTCACCTTACGCAGTTTGCTCCCCGACCGCGCGGACGCGGTCGGGTGCATGGCTGGAAACGCCCGCGCGGACGCGGGCTTCGAGCGAAGTTGAACGGCGGCGGCGTAAGGTGAGTTATGTATGGGTATGTGTAAAACCGGAGGTCAGCATGAAAGTGTTCAGTGGCTTCCCCACCGGAAAAGTCCGCAGCGTCGTCCTGCCGGAGCCGTTCTTCGACGAACTGCTGCCGCTGATCGACGACCTGATCGAGTTGAAGGTGACGCTGGCCTGCCTGCGCATCCTCTCGGCCAAGAGCGGCCTGATCCGCTGGATCACCTGGTCGGAGCTGCTCGCCGATCGAAACTTGATGCGCGGGCTGAACGAGGCCGGTGAAGCGGGTCTGGAGCAGGGCCTGCGGCGCGCCATCGAACGGGGCGCACTGTTGAAGACGGTTGATCGGGGATCGGGGGAGACGTTGTACTTCGCCAACACCGAACGCGGGCGGGCGGCCCTCGGCGCGATCGAGCGCGGCGCGAGTGTGACCACGATCGAGGTGTCGGTCGATCGCTCGAATATCTTCCACCTGTACGAGCAGACGGTCGGCACGCTGACGCCGCTCATCGCCGACGAGCTGCGCGAGGCCGAGCGCGACTATCCGGCCGTGTGGATCGAAGAAGCGTTCCGCGATGCGGCGCGGCAAAATGCGCGCGCGTGGGCGTACGTGAGAAAAATACTGGAAACTAGAAAGCGTAGAGACAAGCGTCATGAAGCGGTTAAGCGAGATATTGGCCGCGAATGGCAAGAGTTCATCGAGCGCACCCAACCACCACACGAAGATGATTTCCCCTTCTGATATTCCCGCGCCGCCGCGACCGGCGCCCGCTTGCCCCATCTGCGATGATTTGCAGTGGGTCAGTCTGGATGTGCCGATCGGCCATCCTGACTTTGGCAAGCTGTTCCCGTGCACTTGCCAGCAGGCCGAACGCGATCGCTCCCGCGCCGAAGCGCTGCGCGCCTCGCGTGACATCGCGCACCTGGCGCACATGACCTTCGCCACCTTTCAATCGGAAGGGCACGCGCTCAACGTGGAGCAGCGCGGCTCGCTGCGCAACGCCTACGAAGGGTCGCAGCGCTACGCCGACGAGCCGCGCGGCTGGCTGCTCATTCAAGGCGGTTACGGCGTCGGCAAGACCCACCTGGCCGCGGCGATCGCCAACGCGTGTTTGAGCCAGAGCCTGCCGGTGACGTTCTTGAACACGCCCGATTTGCTCGACCACTTGCGCGGGGCCTTCAGCCCCAATGCCGAGGAGACCTACGATCGGCGCTTTGACGATCTGCGCGAGTCGCCGCTCTTGATCCTGGACGATCTGGGCACGCAGAACGCGACGGCCTGGGCCGAGGAGAAACTGTTCCAGCTGCTCAACCATCGTTACGTCGCCAAGTTGCCCACCGTCATCACCACCAACCTGCCGCTCGACGACCTCGATCCGCGTTTGAGTTCGCGCCTGGCCGATATGGACCTGGTGCGCAAGCTGCCGATCGACGCGCCCGACTTTCGACGCAGCGCGCTGGAACAGGGGCAGAGCTCGTTGAGCAGCCTGGCTCACTATCACGACAAGACTTTCGAGTCGTTCGATGTGCGCGAGGGCGAGTTGAGCGCCGAGGAGCGCCGCAATCTCAAAGAGGCCCTGTCGATCGCGCGCGCCTTTGCCGAGCAGCCGAAGGACTGGCTGGTGTTCTTCGGCACGTATGGATCGGGCAAGACGCACCTGGCTGCGGCGATTGCCAACCGGCGCGTCGAGCAGGGCTACCCGGCGCTGTTCGTCGTCGTGCCCGATCTGTTGGATCACCTGCGCGCGGCGTTCAGCCCGCAGAGCAACGTGTCGTATGACCAGCGCTTTGAAGAGGTGCGCACGTCGCCGCTGCTCATCCTGGACGACTTGGGCACCGAATCGGCCACGCCCTGGGCGCGCGAGAAGCTGTATCAGATCATCAACTATCGCTACACGGCGCGGCTGCCCACCGTGATCACCACGGCGCTCTCGCCGGACGAGTTCGACCCGCGCATCCGCAGCCGCATCCTCGACGAGACGCGCTGCCGCATCATCCCGATCCTGGCGCCCAGCTATCGCGGCGGACGCGCGGCCGAAAAAGCGGCCAGGGCCGTCAGTCGAACCTCCCTATCGCGCAAGCGCAACTGACGCGGATACAAACGGCGAGGCTTCAACCACTTCGGCAGGACTTACGCAGCTGCATGTTGCTGCCGCAGTTCAGCCGCCGCCCTACATGCCCTTCAAAAGAAGGGCGGCGGCCTGCCCACGAGCGTAGCGAAGAGGGTTGTGCGGCAGCTGAGGCGGCGGTTGTGCCGCGCCAACTGCGTAAGTCCTGTCCGGCTGAAGCCTCGCTTGCTAAACCACGCTTCGTTCGTCCGCAATTGTACTGCGGGCCGTTCTCCGGTAGCGTGTTGGTCTCAGCGCCGGTTGCGAAGCGAGCAGAAAGCACGATGACTTACCACGCTTCCCAGCCGGCGTCCTCCCAGATGGTCACCTGCGGTTGACCGTCGAACAGCTTGGCGAATTCCGCGCCGAGATTCGGGTCGGCGAGCAGCTTTTGCGGGCCTTCCAAATTGTCCCATACGTCGATCGCCAGGAACTCGCGGCGATTCTGCGGGTTCAGGTAAGCCCGATGGCCGACGTTGCCCATCGACCGACCCATCGCTCCAATCTGTTGAATGGTCGCGTCGTGCGTCGCCCGCGACTGCTGCTCATCCGCCGCCTTGAGCATCCCGCGCACGCTGACGATATATTTCATGGTTGCCTCCCCTGAGTATTGGATTTCGCCTGATATGACGGGGAATCGGGTCAAAACTATTCGGCGCCAGCCAGCAGATTTCCGGGGCGCACACCGAACAGTTTCAGCCGCGAATACCGTCATATAATTGGTCGGGAGATCGCCCGGGGAAGGGGCTATGTCGGAACTATCGGATCAGCGGCGGGCGCTGCACACCGGAGACGCGCCCGCTTTCAGCGCTTTGACTGAGCCGTATCGCCGCGAGTTGCAGGTGTACTGTTATCGCATCCTCGGCTCCGTGCAAGACGCGGAAGACTTGGTGCAGGAGACATTGCTGCGCGCGTGGCGCAAACGTGACACGTATCAGGGCCGGGCCTCAGTGCGCGCCTGGTTGTACAAGATCGCCACGCACGCCTGCTTTGACGCGCTCGACAAGCGTTCCCGCCGCATGTTGCCGATGACAGCCGGCCCCGCATCCGATCCGCAGGCGCCGTTCAGCCCACCGATCGCGGAACCGATGTGGCTCGAACCCCTACCCGACGATCTGATCGACGACTCCGACGCCGGCCCTGAAGCGCGCTATTCCGCGCGCGAAAGCGTGCGGCTGGCGTTTCTCATCGCGTTGCAAGCCTTGCCGCCGCGCCAACGCGCCGTATTGATCCTGAGCGACGTGTTGGACTGGCGCGCCAGTGAGGTGGCCGATCTGCTGGAGGTGAGTGTCTCGGCCGTCAACAGTGCGCTGCATCGCGCCCGCACAACGCTGACCAGCCGCTATCAGGCGCGCAGTGCGGGCGCCGTCGCCGCGCCGCCCGACGATGCGCGCCTGAGCGCGCTATTAGGTCGATATGTGCATGCCTGGGAAAACGCGGACGTAGACGGGCTGGCCGCGCTACTCAAAGAAGACGTCACGCTGAATATGCCGCCGTCGCCATCGTGGTATCAAGGGCGAGACGCCATCCGCGTCTTCATGGCGAACACGATCTTCGGCAGCACGCTGTTTCCAGGCAATGCGCGGGGCCGCTGGCGCTTGATGCTAACCCGCGCCAACGGACAGCCGGCGTTCGCGGTTTATTTGAGGGGCGAGCCGGGGACTTACACAGCGTTTGGGATTCAGGCGCTCGACGTCGATGGGGAACGAATCGCCGGCATCGTCAACTTCGGCGATCCGGCGCTCGTCACCCGGTTTGGTTTACCGCCTCCAGGGTAGAACCGACAACGGGCGACGCCCCTTCCACTCCGGGGATGCTCCGCAAAGACTTGGCCCGAACAATGGAAGACGGGTTAAGCCAGCGGCGTCTTCTCGCTTTCAAAGGCAAGTTCCAGCCACAAGCGTAAAGCCACGGCGAACTCGCGGCAAGTCGTGTAACGATCGTTCGGCTGCTTGGCCAGCACTTTTAGCAAAATGTCGGTCAAGGCAATGGATTCAGGCAGCTCGGTCGGGGCGATTGGAGCCGGCTCGCTCTCCGCGATCTGTTTTAGCACCGTCTGGAACACATCGGCGCCGAACGGCAGGCGGCCGGTCAGCATCCGGTAGGCCACGATCCCCAGCGCAAATTGATCGGACTGCGGCACCACTTCCACGCTGCGCGCCTGTTCGGGCGACATGTAGTTGGGCGTTCCGATGAGATGCCCCGACCGCGTCAGCGTCGAGCCGTGCACCAACTTAGCCAGGCCGAAGTCGGTGATCTTCACACGCCCATTATCGAGGATCATCACGTTAGAGGGTTTCAGATCGCGGTGAATGATGCCGTGATGATGGGCATAGTCCAGCCCGTCGGCGAGCTGTTCGACGTAGGCGACCGCCAGCTGGGCCGGCAGCCGCACATCGCTGCGCAGCAGTTGCGCCAGCGTGCGCCCCTCCAGATACTCCATCACAATGTAAGCGCGCGTCGCCTCGTAAGTCACATCGTACAACGTGACGATGTTGGGGTGCGACAGCTGCCCCGCCAGCTGCGCTTCCTGCTGAACCCGCAGCAGGTCGGGGGTGTAGCCCAGCACATCGGTGCGGACGACCTTGACGGCCACCTGCCGGTTGAGCGCCGGGTCGAACGCCTGGTACACCACCCCCATGCCGCCCTCGCCCAACAAGCTGAGAATCTCATAACGGCCGATCTGCTCCGGTCGCGTCGAGCTGAGGTCCAGCGCGTTCCGCGCCGCCAGCGCGGGCGGCGGGTTCTGATATGGCATGCGCGGCACATTGAAGGGCGCAACCGACATACTGCGAATAATCTGGCTGCCGCTGTCGCGCACCTGCTGGATCACCTGCGAAATATGGCTGGCCTCTTCGCCGGGTACCGAGGCGGGATCGGGCGTGACCAGCGCCGGATAACCGGCCCGCACCGTGTTGATGATCCACCAGGCGAAGACCGACGAGATCGGGCGCGGCTCATCTTCGGCGCCCACCACCAGCCCGCGCTCGACGACTGAAATCATGTCGCGCTCAAAGCGGCGCAAGAACGCCCAATAGGCGTGCTCATCCTGCTGTGGCGCGGCGCCCAGGCGGCGCGTCCACCAGCGCCAGGCGATCAACAGCAGCACCGTGCGCTCTTCCGGCGACGAAATCTCCCAAATCTGATCGAAGTGATGGCGGGCTTCCTCTTCAAAGCGCGCGCCGATCAAATCGTGCTCGGCCGGCAGGTCCTGGCTCCGCACGTCGAAAACCAGCGCGCAGGCTAGCTGCACCAGGAACGGGTGCGTGCCGGCGACCTGATCGATATATTGCCGATCCTGCGGCGTGAACGTCACCTCCGACCCGGCCAGCCGGCGCGCGATCAGCTCGTCGGCGTCGGCCGGGTCGAGTGGATGCAGCCGGCGGAAGACGAAGTTATTGTAAAACGGCGAGCCTTCACCGCCGATGCCCTGGTACAACACGTTGAGCGGTTGCTGCGAAGCGATAATCAGCGAGAGCGCGTCGGGCGCGTGATTGATCAGTCCGCGCAGGCTGGAGAGGAAGTTGCGCGTGATCGGCAAGCTCTTCACATCGCGCTTGATCACCCACTCGAACTCGTCGAGCAGCAGCACCAGGACCACTTGCCGCTCGCGCAACGCATGCAGGATCGCTTCGAACCCGGTCGCCTCGATGCGTTCCTGTTCGACTAGCGCCTGGATCGCCGGCAGCACATCGGGCACGTCAGCGTTGCTCAACGCGCGCGCCAGCAGCGTGAGCACGCGCTGCCAGAAACGCGTGGGGCTGAAGCGGCTGATCGATTGGCAATCGACGTAGACAAAGACCGTGCGCGTGCCGGGCCGCGCCCAGCCTTCGCCCAAGCCGATCTCGGCGATGGCATGCAGCAACGAGGTCTTGCCCATGCGCGGCTCGCCGCTGATGGCGACGCTCCCGCACACCGGGCCGACCAGCGCGTTATAACAGGCGTCGATCTCGGCGCGGCGGCCCACGAAATGGCTGAGCGGCGCGTACCGCCCATAGACAAACGGATTGATACGTCGAGTCATAGGTGCTTCTTTCGACCTCACCCGCCCCACTCCATCCCTCTCCTGACAGCAGAGGAAGGGTGGCGCGCCCCCTTACAGGGGGCAGGTCGTCGGGAGGGGTAGATGAGGTTACGGCGCTTGTGATAACCTGCTGGCGAGCGCGAAGATGACGATAGCGGCCACCCCGGCGATCCCGATGACGACCAGCCACGCCACCCGCGCACGTTGCCGCAGTTGCTCGAAGGTGCGGCGGCGGGCCTGGGCGATTCCGGCGTGGTGTTCGATCGCTTCGGCCAGAAGCACCGCCGCCTTGTGGCCATCGCGGCCCACGTACTCGCCGCGGCTGTGACAGATGGCCAGCCAGACCGGGATGGCCGCTTCCCAAGCGTGTTGCGCCTGATGCGCTCGGGCAAGCGTATAGAGCTCTTCCAGGCGAATCTCTTCGCTGGCGTTCAGGAAAGCCTGGCCCGATTGCTCGTCGCGATAGTCGAATACGAGCTGCTTGTACAACGCCTGCGCTTCAAGCCACTCGCGGCGCGCCAGGTGCGCCGCCGCCTCGGCGCGCAATCGCTCGATCTCGAGCTGGCGGCGGCGCTCGGCCGTGGTATTCAAACGCGCGCGGACCTCGGCGTTGCCGGGGTGCAGTTCGAGCGCCTGCCGAAAAGCCTGCTCGGCCTCGCCCAACCGATCGTGTTTGAGATCGAGCTCGCCCCGCATCGTCCACGCGCGGATCAGCCGATCGGTCGCATCGGCATCGGTTCCGATCACTTCGATCAGGGCCTGGAGGATGGTGATGGCGCCATCGGGTTGCTCGGCCAAGAGACGCGCATCGACCTGCGCGAAGAAATCGGCTTTGATGCGCATGACCGCCGCGGCGGCATTGCCCGTGTCGCCGGCGACCTGGAGCGCCTGTTTGAAGGCGACGGCGGCATCCTGATAGTAGCCCGCTTCGAGCGCCGCTTCGGCCGGCTGAATCCAAACGTCCACCAACCAGGCATCCGTCTCGCGGTCACGCAACATGAGATCGGCCCGCAGCCGGGTGATGGCGGCGATCGCCATGTCCCAATTGCCGGCGGTGCGCTGCGCCTGGCTATACCCCTGCAGCTTCGCCTTGATCGGCCGGGCCAGCGTTTGCGGTTGCGCGGCGACGAGCAGCGCCTTGCGATACGCGGCGACGGCGTCGTCCAGGCGGCCCGCCGAAAGGTGTCCATCGCCCCAGCCCAGGTAGATGTCGGGCAGGCGCTGGCGGGCAACGTCGATGCCGGGCAGCAGTTCGAGCGCCGTTTCGTAATCGGCCACGGCGGCGAACAGGTCGCCCTGCGCTTCGAGCGCGATGGCGCGTTGCAGCAGCGCCTGCGCCAAACCCGCGCTGGTCGAGTGCGGATCGAGCCGGTAAGCTTGCTCGTACTCGCCGATCGCGCCCGATAGATCGCCGGTCTGATACAACACGGCGGCGAGCAGCAGTCGGGCCTGAACGTGGTTCGGGTTCGCTTCCAGCGCGTGCCGGCACTCTTCGATCGTCGTCAGGTGATCGCCGGCCGAGCGCGCGCGCGCGGCGATCTCGAAATAGTTGTGCGCGCGCCAGCGCGCGCGCGTGTCGTTGAGCCAGGTCTTCAATTGCTCGTCGTCCGACAAATACTCGGCCAGCCGCGCCAGGCTTTCGAAGGCGACTTCCCAGGTGTTCTGCGCTTCGGCCGCCTCGCTGAAGCGGCGCATGATCGACTTGATGCGCGTGCGCAGCCCGGCATCGTCGGGCGTGATGTCCAGCGCGCGCGCAAAGGCGTCGATGGCCGGCATGTAACGCTTCTCGCCTAATTCCGCTTCGCCGCGTTGAATCCAAATCCCGATCAGGCGCGTCTGCGCCTCATCGTCGCTGGGCGCAATGCGCAGCACGCGTTCAAATTCGGTGGCGGCGGCATTCAGATCGCCGCGCGCCAGGTGCGCGACGCCCAGCGCCAGCCGCGCGCTGACGAGACCGTCGCGCGCGCTCGACGGATCCATCTGGTAAGCCTTCTCGTATTCGGCGATGGCCGCCGGCAGATCGTTCGACTCGTGCAACGACTGCGCCAGACCCAGCCGCGCGCCGAAGTGCTGCGGGTTGGCGGCGAGCGCGCGGCGGTAATCTTCGATCGCCAGCGCCAGGTCACCCGTCAGATGCGAGTCGCGCGCATTGTTGAAGTAACGCGTGGCGCGCTGGCTGATCAGGTCGATGTCTTGTTGCGCGCGGTCGAGCGGGTGCTCGCGCCCAATCCAGCGCCGGACCAGATCGACGACGAAGCGATACCGCGCGCCGTCGCGCGCCAGGATTTCCCATTCGAGCAGGTGCTGCCGCGCGCTGGTCAGTTCGACGCCGAGCAGGCGCACCCGGTGCCGGCTGAGCGTTTGCAGCAGCTCTTCCTCGCTGGCCGAGGGGTGCGCCCGGCCATTGGCCCGATTCGATCCGCGCGTCCCGACCGTTTCCGCCAGCGCGGAGAGCATGATGCGCTCGGCGCGCGGCAGGCCCTCCCAGAACCAATCGAGGCCGCCGGCGCCGATCTCCATCGCTTCGTCCAGGCAAGCGCTCACATCGTCGGCGTTCACCGCATGTTGATCGGCGACAATCAGGCGTTTGTAAATAACGTGACACAGCAGTTGCGTCAGGTACGGATGGCCGGCGGTCAGATCGAGGATAGCTTCGAGCGCGCCGGGCGTGTAGTCCAGCACGCCGTCCGCCGGGCGCATGATCAGATCGACTGCTTCGTGGCGCGGGAGCACGGACAGGCGGCGAAAGACGGCCTGCTTGAACAACGCGCGATAATGCAGCGGCAGCTCGTCGAGACGACGACCGATGACGAAGACGCACGCCACGCGCGGATCCTGCGCCAGCCACTTTTGCAGGTATTCGAGCAGCTGGTTGCCGGCCAGATCGTCGGACGAAGGCTCGTCGCCGATCACGTCAAATTCGTCGAACAGGATCAGGAGCCGCTTGGAAGCCAGCGCCGCGTAGAGACCGGGCAGGAAGGTTTGGCGGAAGAAGTTGGGGTCGGAATTGAAGGCAGCGAAGTCGGGCGCGGGCGCACGCAGCGTGAGCGATCGCGCGATCGTCGTCGACAGATCGTAGAGCAGCGCGGGCAGATCGTGCTGGCCTTTGCCCTGAAAGTCGAACAACACCACGTGGAACTCGTCGCCCATCCGCGCGACGAGTTGGTGCAGTAAAGAGGTCTTGCCGATACGCCGCTGACCGTATAGGACGATGACGTTCTGAGCCGGGACGGCGAAAGTCTCGCGCACGAAGCGGAAGACCTCTTCGCGGCCATAGAAGCCCTGGCTGCCGGATAGCGGCGCGCCAACGACGTAGGGGTTCGCCAAGCGTGTGTTCATGGAGTTTAGGCTGGCTGCGAAGTCGGGTCGCACGAACAGAGTGCAAACTGCGGCTCGATATTTAGGAACGCAAACAGTATAGCATCGGACGATGGCGGTTTGCGTTTCGTTTCGGTTACAGTCACAGAATTTTGACGTGGCGTAAGAGCGCTGCCTGCAAAGCCGGGTCAGGCAGCGGATATCATATCACGGATCACGCAGATTTCATATTGCGCGAATCCTCCTTGAATCCATTGTCTGGTTCGCCCCACGGTAGGCGTGGTTCGCCCCGTAGTTGTACTGCGGGGCGGCGATGCAGACAGCAGTCCCAGCCGCCAGCGTCCGCCGTGCAACTGCGGACGAACGAACTTGCCGCAGTTCGCCCCGCAGTACGCGTAGTTCGCCCCGTAGTTGTACTGCGGGGCGCCGATGCAGACAGCAGTCCCAGCCGCCAGCGTCCGCCGTGCAACTGCGGACGAACGAACTTGCCGCAGTTCGCCCCACGGTACGCGTGGTTCGCCTGGCAGTTGTACTGTGGGGCGAACGGACTCGTGAATAATTACCGGCTTGGTGTATCGCTATTATCCAGCGTCGATGTTTTCTGTTCGCGCGGCTGGCGCGGTGAACGGCGCAGTTGCACGATGAGCGCGCCGATGCCGGCCAGCGCCATGCCGCTGATCTGCTGTAGCGTGAGCGGCTCGCCGAGGAAGAGCACCGCGAGGATCGGAATCTGGATCAGCATCGTGCCGTTGAGGATGCTCGATTCCAGCGCCGATAGCGAGCGGAGTGTGTGGTTCCACAACGTGAAGGCGCAGGCGGTATTCACGATCGCCAACCAACCAACGAACAACCCATTAACCCAGCTGAGATGTGGCAACCCTTGCGTGAGCACTCCAACGACGAGCAACGTGATCCCGCCAATGCCGAGGCTGACCGTCGTCACCGGCAGCGGGTGGAGCGTGCCCGCCCGGTTGACGCGCCGGCCGAGGATCGACGACAGCGCGTTGGCAAGCACGCCGCCGCTCACGGCGATCAACCCGAAAACTTGATCGGCCGGCAGCGCAACGGGATAGAAGTAGACCAGGATGCCGACCAGGTTCAGCCCGATCCCACCCCACTGCAACAACGCCGGCCGCTCCGCTAACAGCGCAACGCCCAACAGCGCGACGACAACCGTGGTGAAGTTCAACAACAGGTTGACCGTCACCGCCGGGAGGTACGCCAGCCCAACAAACACTGCGCCTTGTGTGACGGCGATGAACAACAGGCCGAGCGTTATGAGGTGCAGCCAGCTGCGAGCGGAGAGTTTGCGGAGCGCCGAAACGTGCGTCGAGCGCAGCGCGAACGGCAGCAGGCAGGCAAAGGCCAGGCTATAACGCAGCCCGGCGAAGGTCAGGGCGGGGATGTCTTGCAGCCCGAGCTTGATGAGCACCCACGAGGTAGACCATAGGCAAGTGACGAACAGCGCCTGCAGCACGGCGCGCAGATGAGCCGACAATCGTTGAAGATTTGCCGACTGAAGCGAACGGGGTCTGAGCTGAGGATGAGCAGAAGGCTTTTCAGACACGGTTGACACCTCCGAGAAACGAAAGGGATAGAGACGCGCACAAGCGCATCAACCTATCCCCTCTGGCCTTTTATTCCTCGAGGTGCCTGCCGGTACTGGCTTTATGCAGCGCTCGGTCCAGACCCGATGCGTATGAGCGGAACCCTAGCTGCCCTTTGGTTGGCGCACGTATTGTACCAGCGTGTGCCCGGAGACGACTCAGGTTGAAGCCGTAGGGGTGACGGGAAGCGCCGCCTGCCAACGCCGATACGCCAGCGTCCACACGCTCGATGTGAACACGGCGACCAGCGAGCCGATGATCAACCCGATCACTAACACGATGATCAGCGCCGGCCCGGCGCTGTTCGTGACAAACAGGAAAATATCCGGACTGGATTGCAGCTGGGCCAGGTTGGGAATAAGGGTCGCGACGAAAATCGGGATGAAGGCGCACGCCAGCGCGATGCCGACCACGATCGCCAATACGAGGAAGATTAACGCGATGGCAAAGTAATCGGCGAACCGGCTCCACAACAAGCGCCAGCCGTGCGCCAACGCCGGCCCGATCGGCAGGTTCTCCAACACCACGGCCCGCTCCGCCCCGATACCCACGGCCGAAGTCAACAGGCCAACGATGAACGACAGGCCGCCCAGCACAGTGAACGCGCCCAGAGCGCCCAGGCCGATCGAGCGGGGCGCAGCGGCGTCATCGAACCAGCCGGAAAAGGCCGTGAAAAATGATCCGGCTGCCAGCAGACCGAGGATCAACAACGGCAGCGCCAATACAAAGCGCACCACCAGCAGCGGCGCAAATCGGCTTGAGGCGGCGCGTGTTCCCGCGCCAACGCTGACCGATTGACCCGCTTCGATCGCGTTGACCATGCTGATCAGCGCGGCCTGGCCGAAGGTCGACACCAGAAAGGCCAGGACGCCGAGCGCCAACCCCAGGCCGATCAGCGCCGTGAAGTCGCTCGAACTGAAGAGGGAGCGCAGCAGCTCCCGCGCGCCGAAGGGCAAGTCGGTCATCGGCCGCACGTCACGCACCTGCCAGTTGAGATTGAAGCCGCCGCCCAGCGCTGCCAGCAAGCCGAAGACCCACAACGTTTTATACCGCCAGAGAATCGACGCCGATCGTTTGAAGAGTGCCCAATGATTCATGTGCGGTACTCCTTCCCGATAGTTCTTAGCACAAGATTGTAACGGCTCTTCCGGCTTCAGCAGGAAAATGCTCACCGCGGAGACGCCGAGGCCGCAGAGCATTGGGAAAACTCGGCGCGCTCCGCGTCTCGGCGGTTCCTGCGAAGCGTCCCGTCAAAGCCGGGAGGGCCAAATTGTCGAAGTACTGATTATCCGCCACCGTACTGAGCAATCGCGACATCGGCGTGCGGCCGCCCGCTGGATCGATAGACCGCGATCAGCCGGGCGACGTTGAAGGGCACACGCCGGAACTCCACTGCCAGCCGCTCCCCTTCGGACGTGAGCAGCGCATACTCGGCCCACGGATCAGCCTGGAAGCCTGCATCGGATTGATGATGGCTGTAGGCGAAGCCGACGCTGCCTGGATTAAAGAAGAATCTCGCGTCCGCGCCGATGCGGCGCAGCTGCTGAACGTGCGTGTGCCCGCCGGTCATCGCATGCGCGTCGTACGCGCCGAGATACTGGAAGAGCGCCTCCTGCGAGATGTCCGGCAGGATCACGTCGTCAAACGACGCCGGCGAGCCATGGAAACACAGCAAGGTGCGCCCGGCCTCGAGCGGAATCTCGACGGTAGGGCGAAAAGCCTGGATAAAGGCGCGGTCACTTGGGGCGAGTTGCGCCAGTGACCAATCGCGTATAGCGTTCATTATCTGTCGCCGCTGATCGGTAATCTCTTCCTCGCCGGTCTCTTCGCCCGTCACGAGCCAGGCATCGGCGTTGCCCATCACCACGGGGCAGCCCAACTCGCGCAGGCGGGCGACCACTTCAGCCGGCTGCGGCCCGCCTTGGATCGCATCGCCGAGACAGACGATTCGGTCAATCTGATCCCGGCGCAAGTCGCTCAACACTTCATCCAATGCGACACAATTGCCGTGTATGTCAGAGAGGATGACGATACGCATCAGCGCTCCCAGAGACAGTGATGTTCCTCGCTATGTTCATCGAGAACATGCTAACAGATCGATCGGGGAAATACAAGCTGGGCCGCCAGACCGTGCTATACGCACTCTTGATGTCCCGCGCCGAAGTCCCGTTGCACACCAAACTCACGCCGCCTGGCTTGTATCGCCGACTGCTGCCGCGCCCGGCGTTGACCGCTAAACTGCGCGAGGCGCTCGACTATCGGCTCACCGTGGTACAGGCCGGCGCTGGCTATGGCAAGAGCACCGCGCTCGCCGCGCTGGGCGCTGATCCTCGGCGTGTTGTTTATCCTCAGCGTGATGGCCTTCCCGCGCGGCATCGTCGGTACGCTGCGCGCGGGTGGTTGCGGCGCCTGCCGCGCGATTGAAAAAGACGCTCATCCAAAGCTCTTCAAGCTCTCCCAGAAAGCGGGCCAGGGCCGCCGCAGCCGCCGGCACAGGAAGATCTCGGCGCGGCCGGTTTCCTGATTCCTGACGCGGTAGCGGTTGGTGACACGCCCCGCCAGCTCGCACTGCTCGAAGGCAGCGCTGCGGGGCAAGCCCAGCAGAATCAGGACTTGCGGCGGCGGATCGCCGTAGCCGCGCAGCCAGTAGGAGTTGACCCCGCTGATCGCCTCCGGCAGACCATAGGCCGGGCCATACAAGTTGATCGCGCCGGCCTCGCCGTAGTTGCCCGTGAGAATGCCCGCCTGAGATTTGTCTGCGTCGGGCAAGGCCGCGTAGATGCCCGCGACCGTCTCGACCAGCTCCGGCCAGCCGATCTGCTCGATGAAGAGGTCGTGTGTGCGGCTGGTGAAGCGCCACAGGCCGGAGTTAACCGGGGCGATGGGCAGCGCGATCGCAGCCGAGAACGCAGCAGCGGCCGCCAGAGCGCTGAGACCGATCCCGCCTGCCAGCTGCAGCTTTCGGGTAGATAACCCACTGAGCCACTTCTGCCACGCGATCACCCCGGCGGCGATCAACATCGGATAAGCCGGCGCAAGGTAATATGAACGGCCTTTGAGAGCGTACAACAGCGCAAACGGCACGACAGCCATCCAGCCCAGCGCACGGTAGCGTTTACCCGCCGGTACGAAGAAATAGTAGACCAAACCGGCGATCCACAGTGGGAGCGCGATCGGGTTGGTCGAGAAGATGAGTTGCTCGGGCAGAAATCCTGCGGCGCGTCCGATGCCGACATCGCGCGCGTGGATGAAGCGCAGGAACTCCAGCGAGATGAAATTGTGCTGGAGCTGCCAGATCAGGTTGGGTAGGCAGATCAAGAGCGCCAGGGCGACGCCACCCCACAGCCAGGGACTGATCAGATAGCGACGCGCCCGCGTCAGAACTACGCCGATCGCCATACCCGCGACCAATACCAAAATGGTGTACTTGGTCAGCAGGCCCAGGCCGATCGCTGCGCCGATGCCCAGCCACCAGCGCGGATTATCGGATTTCAGCAGCCGGATCATCAGGTAAGCGATCAGCACCCACCACAGGTAGTCGAAATCGGAGTACGTCAATAGCGCCCCGCCGGCAAGGGCGATCGGCGCGATCGCCGCCGCCAGCGCCGCCACGATTTGGGCGAAGCGCGACCCGCCCAGCTCACGCGCCATCAGGCCGGCCAGCAGCATGACAATGCTCTGTGCCAGCGCGGCAAACAGCCGCAGGCCGACGAGCGACGGGCCGAACAGCTCCAGCGCCATGCGCGTGACGAACGGCGTCAGGGGTGGATAGTCCACGAAGCCCCAGTCGAGGTGACGCGCATTGTCGATCATTTCCAGCTCATCGCGATGGAAACCATACTGGCCGTTGGTGAACAGATGCAGCGTGAACAGCGCCAACGCCAGCAGGATCAAAACGCCGAGGTCGGTGAATCGGAGTCGAGGCCTTATTCCTGCCAGGGCAACCGGCGTCGGCTTCGTCGTCGTCAGGTTCTTGCTAGTCATGCTTACACTCCTTGCTCGGCCAAGACAGGCCGAACGTCCGTCGCGCTGCGTTGTTTCAGTTTCATCCCGAACAGGATACGCAGCAGGTTATTCCGACGCACCAGGGACTCGTACAGGCACAGGGTGACCGCGAATGCGCTGGCGAGAATGACGAAGAACTTCAGCCCATCGGGGATCGCCCAACGCATCCCATAGGATATCGATGGCCGGCCACGAGAGGACGCCGGCCGCGGCTGACGAGGGATCCGGAGCTTGCCCCGACCGGGTATTGAGGACGATACTGAACAGGGTCTGCGAGACCGAATCGTGCAACTCGCGCGCCACGGCGAGTTGTTCGTGCTGGGCCGCCGAGGCTTGCAGTTACCATGCTCGCCCGGTAGGGATTGCCATCGGCTCAATGACCTCACGGCTGTGCCTTCACTTCCCAGCGCGCGCCATCGAACAACAACTCGGCCGCGTTCTGCTCGGTATCGACGACTGCCATACCTTCAGGCGCTTCGACCGCTCCGCATGCGACGACGATCGATGGCTGCGCCGACTCTAACCACGCCGATACGTCATCCGTCACTTCAGCCACCAGCAACACATCCACGCGCGAATCCGAGCGTGGCCGACCGATTCCGACTGAGGTCGCGCCCGCCTCGATCCGCACCCAGCCGTCCCTGCTCGACGACAATGAAACGCCGTCCTCGATTCCAATCCCCAAGCCCGCCTCGATTACCGCCAGCTGTTTCGCGGCGAGCATATCCAGCCACTCGCGGCCCGCGCGCGAATCTCCAATCTCAACAGACACAATTGTCCCAACCTGGTAGCGGTCGACCACCGCCAGCAGCCCGTTCAGCGCGCGCACGTCGTCGCGCGTCACCACCAGCAGGTCAAGCTCCCGATCCCAAAACGGCATGCGCGCGCCAAGCGCCGCCAGCAGCGCCGACGGACTGTTCGACCCGCCGATCAGGATTTGCCGGCCCGACGGCGTTTGCACAAAAGCGGGCAGACCGTCTACGTTCAACGCATGAACGTGCAGCTTGCCATCGGGCTGCCACGCCAGCGCCAAGCCAACCCACAAACCAACTATCACAAGCGCGGGAAGTGCGAATCGAAGCGAGATCATCTTTGTCATACGCTGTTGTATCTCCGTTCGCTGTTGCGCCGAACGCGAAACGTAAAACGTGATCCCGGCCAGCGCCGCGACATACGCCACGCCCCACAGCGGATCGACGTAACCCAGCGCGATCGATACGCCGGGCGCCTGCGCGAACAGATGAATGACTTGAAGCGTCCAGGTCAAGAACAACCAGGCCAACCAGCCAACCACCTGGCCCAGCGGCAGCAACGCCAGCCCGACCAGCAGCGCCAACCCGCCGAAGACCATCACGCCGCTTTGGGCAGGCAGCACCAGCCCGTTGACCAACAAGGTCAAAATGGAGAGCTGCCGGAAGGTGATGATTAACACGGGCAGTGTGGTGATCTGCGCCGCCAGCGTCACGATCACCGCGTCGCTCAACACGCCGGCGAACTTCTTCGCCGCAGTTTTGTAGGAGGCATCTCTCGACGCCGACCGCGACGCCGACCCAAACGCCGAAAGCAATCGTGTCAAGCCACGTTCGGTCAGCGCCTGCAACGGGCGCGTGTACAACACCAGGCCGAGCGTCGCCGCGAAACTGAGTTGAAAGCCGATGTCGCCCAACGTGAACGGCTCGAGCAGCGTCATGCCGAACGCCGCGATGAACAGCGAGTTGAGCGCGGCGGTCTGCCGGCCGAGATACGTCGCCGTCAACACTAACGCGCCCATGATCGCCGCGCGCACCACGGACGCGCTCGCGCCGACGAGCACCGTGTAAGCGAAGACGGCCAGCAGCAGTATCGGAAACGCGCGCCGGCGACCGAACAGGCGCACCGCCGGGACCGACATCATCGCAATCAGAATCGAAAAATTGTATCCACTGATGGCGATGATGTGGCTGGTGCCGGTGAAACGGAAATCATCCTTCACACTTGGCGGGAGACCGGCGTCATCGCCCAGCAGAATCCCGGTCAGCAGCGCCGCCTGCGGCTCCGGCAAGATTGCGGCGATCGTTGCGCGGGCGCGCGCTTTGAGATCGAACAACGCGGCGAGGAGGGCGCTTCCCTGATCACGCGCGACGCGCTCGATGCGCGGCCGATCGATGATCGAATACACGCCCGCGCCGGCCAGGTAATCGCGGTAGTTGAACGTGGCGAACTCGGGCGGCGTTTGCAGCGGGCCGATCACTTCGAGGCGATCGCCGTAGCGAAACTCGGTGAGGCGGTCGGCATGGACGAGCACGAGGCCGTGGATCGGAATCGGATCGGCGTCGGGCCAAGCCAGCGTTTCGGCGCGCACGCGCAAGTTGACGAAGGTGTCGCGCCGATCGGGGTCATCATCGACCACGCCGATCAGTGTGACGCGGCCGCGATCGTTGTACGTCGCCAGATCGTCCGCGTCGAAGGTCGGCTGCGCCGCAACCGTCCGCAGCGCGCCAAGCAAGGCCGCCAGCAGGGCGAGCCAGGCCAGGCGCGCGCGCGGCTCGGCGCGCCACAAGACGATTCCGGCACAAGGGACGAGGAGCGCGATGAAGAGGAGCGTCGACGAGAGTGCGAAGGTGAAAGCCGCCCAAATGCCGATCAACCAACCGAGGCCAATCGGGACGAGAGGCATATTGGGAATGTTGAATGCAGAATGAAGAATTTAGAAATATGGGGTGCGTATCGAACTCACGTATTACGTTTCACGCTTCACGTTCAATACGCGCCGTTGCCCGATAACATTTTCGGAATCGTCCGCAGTAACGTCTTGATATCCAGCAGGAGCGACCAGTTCTCGATGTAGTAGATATCCAGCAGCACGCCTTCTTCGAAGCTCAGGTCGCTGCGGCCCGACACCTGCCATAACCCGGTCATCCCCGGCCGCGCCACCAGGCGCTGCTTGTGCCAGTCCTTATATTCGTCTACCTCGTCGGGCAGCGGCGGGCGCGGGCCAACCAGGCTCATCTCGCCCCGCAGGACGTTAAACAGTTGCGGCAGCTCGTCGAGGCTGGTCCGGCGCAGGATGCGCCCGACGCGCGTGCGGCGCGGATCAGCCTTGATCTTAAACAGCGGCCCGCTCGCCTCATTGCGATGGCGCAGTTGCGCCAGCTCCTCTTCTGCGCCCCGCCGCATCGAGCGAAATTTGAAGCAGCAGAAGAGCTGGCCGTTCAGCCCGACCCGCGCCTGTCGGAAGAACACCGGGCCGGGCGAATCGAGCTTGATCGCCAGCGCCAGCAGCGCGATCAGCGGCAGCAGCAGCGCCGTGAGCGGTAGGCCCACCACCAGATCGAGCACGCGCTTCACCAGCAAGTTCACCCCGCTCAACGACGGCGTGCGCATCGCGATCAGCGGGATGCCGCCCAGGTCGTCCACATCCACGCTGGTCAAACTCATTTGGAACAGGTCGGGCACGATGCGCGGGCGCACCCCGCGCGCCTCACATAGCTGCACGATGCGCAGGATGCGCGGGTGATCGGACCACGGCAGCGTGACAATGACCTCGTCGATCGAATGAGTGGCGAGGAGCGCCGAGATACTGTCGAGCGCGCCGAGCGCGCGAAAAGAGCCGATGTCCGTCGCGCGCCGCTCCGGATGATCGTCGACGAACCCGACGACGTGAAAGCCGAGCTCCGGCCGCGCGATGATCGTGCGCAGCACGGTCCGGGCGACTTCACCCGCGCCGACGATCAAGGTGCGCGCCACGCCGATGCCGCGCCGGCGCAATTGCGCCAACACCGCTACCCAGATCGCGCGACTGAAGCTCAGGTACACGATGATCAGCACGGCATTATACAAAAACAACAGGCGCGAGAACAGCACCGCCAGGTTGAAGAACGTGGCGATGATCAGCAGCACGACCGACAGCAGCGCGCTGCGGACGATCACCGTCAGCATGTCCAACCAGGTTGGGTTGCGGCGCAGGTCATACGCGCCGCCGATCCGGAACATGATCAGCTGCAACACGATCAGACCGACCACGAAGGGCAGATACTGCGGCAACGGCGTCTGGTAGCTGGGATCGACCGCTCGGAACAGTTGCAGCTCGATCCGCGCGTAATAGGCCGTCAGGAACGCCACGATCATCAAGACCGCGTCGCTGATCGCCAGCGCCACGGTAATCCAGTGCGGATAATGGCGCGGCATCAGTTCAAGGCCTTTCGATAGGATTCAACGGTCGAGCGGGCCGTCGCCTCCCAGGTGAAGCGGCGCGCCTGCGCGAGCCCGCGCCGCGAGAGTTCCGCGCGCAGCGTCGCATCGTCCCAGACACGCCGCAACGCCTGCGCGAGTCCGGCTACGTCTTCCGGCCCGACGCTCAACCCGGCGTCCCCCACCACCTCTGGCAGCGCGGCGGCGTTCGAAGCGATCACAGGCGTGCCGCAGGCCATCGCTTCGAGCGGCGGGAGGCCGAAGCCTTCGTAGAGCGAAGGATAAACGAACGCCGTCGCGGCGTTGTACCACAGCGGCAGATCCGCGGCGGGCGCATACCCGATAAACCTGACCCGTTCCGCCAGCCCCAGCGATTCCACTTTAGCGAACAAGTCTTCAACCAACCAGCCCTTGCCGCCGACCAACACCAATCTCAAATCCCTACTCCCCAGTGAGCTGACTGCGTCTATTAAACGCGCCAGATTCTTCCTCGGCTCAAGCGTGCCCAGATACAGGCAGAAACGATCGGGCAGGGCGTGTTTGCGGCGGAACGTCTCGACCGCGGCGCGCGGCAAGGGCCGAAAGCGCGCCTCGACGCCCGGATAGGCCACGTCGATGCAGTCGAGCGGCACGTGGTACAAGCGCTGCACGTCGCGCCGCGTGTGATCGGAGATCGTGATGATGCGCCGCGCGCGCCGCACCGACCAGCGCGCGAACAGCCGCAAGTAGACCAGGCTCGGGCCGCGAAATAAATCGGGGAACAAGGCGAAGCTCAGATCGTAAACGGTGATCACCGTCTTGAGATTCGACAGGATGGGCGCGACGAACGCCGTCGCGTGCAACAGATCGGGTTGATCGCGGCGCAGGGCGAACGGCTGCGCCAGCTGCTCCCACGCAATGCGCCCGAGCGGGTGCGCCGTCGGCCAACCCGTCGAACGGAGCCGCGCCGGGATCGCGGGAAGCGCCCGGGTATACACCGTGTAACGAAACGCCTCGTCGACGCGCGGCAGATTGTGAAGCAGATGAGTAAGGTAGGTGTGGATACCGGCGCTGCGATAGCCGACCGACCCGTGCGGCGCGAGCAGATGCGCGCTGATCGCGACATGAGGCGGATGGTCCAACATGGTTGGATTATACCAAAACGCAAAACGTGACACGTGATGCGTGAAACGTGATTGCTCAACCAACCAGCCAACGAACCAACTAACCACCGGCCATGACTTCTCGATACACCTGGGCGGTTGCCGCCGCGATCTGTTTCTGCGTATAGTGCTGAAGCACATGCGGCCGGCCGCGCGCGGCCAGGTCTCGGCGCAAGCCGGCATCCTGCCTCAACCGGTCGAGGCGCGCGTGCAGGGCAGCCACCTCCCCTTCAGGAAAGATCAAGCCCGCGTCGCCGACGACGTGTGGGAGTTCGCCGCACGTCGAGCCGATCACCGGCACGCCGCACGCCATCGCTTCGATCAGCACCCGCCCGAACTGTTCCTTCCAATTCCGCTTCGAGCGCGACGGCAGCACCAGCACGTCGAACGCGCGATACCGGCTGGGCAGCTGCGCCGATGGCAGCCACGGGTGGAAGGTTACGCGCTCGCGCACGCGCAAGCGATCGGCCAGCTGGATCAGCGCCCGGCGCCGTGGCCCACTGCCGACGATCTCCAGTCTCCACTCTCCCGGTAACTTCGCCGCCGCGTGTAACAGCAGATCGAGACCCTTCTCCCTCACCAGGCGGCCAACATAGCCCATGGTAAAGACCGCGTTGCGCGGCTCGCCCGGATCGGGCGAAAAAATCTCGGGGTCGATGCCGAACTGCGGGATCACGCGGATCGGGCCTTGAAAGCCTTTGGCGCGCCAGACGCGGGCGCTCGCGTGATTCCCGGCGATACAGGCGTCGGCCCGGCGCAGCACCGCGCGCTCGATCAGGTTGAACGGGAACGGGTAGCGCCGGTTGAGGTTCTGCCACGCGAAAAAGACCGTCTTGGCGCTCAGGCGTTTAGCGATGCGCAGCAGATGGTAAGTCGCGAAATTGTACGGTTCTTCGTCGATGTGGATCAGGTCGGGTCGCAGCGCGTCGAGCTGGCGGGCGATGCGCGGGTAGAAGTACAGGTGATAGCTGCCGTCGAAGACGATCGGTTCGACGATCAGCCGGTAGCCGTCGAGGTGCTCGCGCTCTAACTGGAGCGTGCCCCGTTCGTCCGTCCAGGCGGGTGGGACGATGGCGGTGAGGTCGATGTCGGGCAGCGCCGCCAGCTCTTCGAGCTTACGTTGATACGTGCCGACCAGACAGGCTTTGGAGATGAAGGCGATGCGCATGCAGTGGCTCATGGGTGGAGTGAGGGTATTGTAACACGAGGTCGTGGTTCTTCTCCGGGCTAATCTTAAACCCTGCTGAAGGTTGGGAACCTTCAGCAGGGTTTGTTTGCGGCCATTCCGGCCCCATGCTATAATCCCGGCCGTCTCTGCCCAGCGGAGCATGCAGGCCGGTTCAGTTGAAGCCAGACATCCAACGAAAACTGATAGAGTGGGCTCCGGTTCTTGGCTTAACGCTTCTGGCCGGAGCTCTTCGTTTGCCCGCGCTTGGGGCCGCCCCGCCCGGCCTATACCACGACGAGGCGTTCTATGGCTTGGACGCGCAGGGCGTGCTATCTGGAAATTGGCAAATCTACTTTCCAGCCAACCACGGTCGCGAACCCCTTTTCATTTACCTGGTCGCCGTTTCAATCGGCCTGCTCGGCCCCACGCCGCTGGCCGTGCGGCTGCCGGCAGCCGTCATCGGCGCCTTAACAATTCCGGCCACCTATTGGATGACGCGCCAGCTCTGGGGCCGGCGCGCCGGGCTGTTAGCCGCTGCCATCATGGCCGTGACGCTGTGGCCGGTGCACCTCAGCCGGGTCGGGTTTCGCGCGGTGACCCTGCCGCTCTTCATCGCACTGGGCATCGGGTTGGCGGTGCGGGCGTGGCGGAGCGGGCAGCGGCGCGCTTGGGTCGTGGCCGGTGCATGCTGGGGCCTATCGTTTTACACCTACCTGGCCGCCCGCTTCACGCCGCTGGTCTTCATATTCTTCGTGATTTTTCTTCTGATTTTCCGCCAGATCGAGGCCGGCCCCTTCCTCCCGCAGCGCTTGTCGATTGGCGCAGTTTGGGCTACAGTGGGATTTGGCCTGGCCGTCGCGCCGCTGGCGATTTACACGCTCGGCAACTGGGACGTGGTCATGGGTCGGGCGGGCGGCGTCTCGATCTTAGAGCCGGGTATCAACCAGGGCGACCTGCCGGGGACGCTGATCGGCAACACGCTCAAGGCGTTCGGCATGTTCGTGTGGCAGGGCGACCGCATCCCGCGCCACAATGTGCCCTATCGGCCGGTATTCGACCCGCTCCTGGCCGCGGCGTTTATCGCCGGCCTCGTGGTGGTCATCCGGCAGGCGCGGGCGCGCATCGCCGCCGTTTTCGTCCTGAGCTGGGTCGGCGTGATGCTGCTACCGACCATCCTATCGGAGGATACTCCGCACTTCCTGCGGGCCGTCGGCGTGCTGCCCGTCGCCGCGATTTTCCCGGCGCTGGGGCTGGAGTGGGCCGTCGGAATTGGAATGCGGGCTGTAGCCCGCATGATGCCTGGATACCGCCGGCTGAAGCCGGCACTCCGTACCACGGTTATCGTCGGCGCCTTGGGCCTGTCGGCCGGGTTCACCCTACGCGATTACGCGCCTTACGCGGCAAGCGCCGAGACCGGCTATGCCTTCGAGGCCGGCGCGGTCGAGTTGGCAAACGACATCAACCGGCTGGATGCGAACGGATATCGAGTGCTGCTCGATGCGATGTACCTGAGCGAGTGGACAGCCATCCCGTTCATGCTCAAACAAACTCCCGATGTGTTGTTGGTCCAAGGAGCCGATCTGCCTGCTCAACCCGACTCACCCGCGCTGCTCGTCGCCTGGCCGTATGCCGACTGGTCGCGGCGGTTGGCGGCCTGGCCCGCTCCCGTCCAATTGCAGGCGCAGGCCGGGCCGCTGGTGAAGGGCGATCGCGATCCGCAGCCTTACGCGCTGGCTGGTCTGGTGCGCATCGAGCCTCGGCCCGATTCGATTGACGAGCGCGAAGCGAGGTTCGACGGCGACATTTATCTGCTGGGGCATGCGATCGAGGATCGGGGCGGCGAGTGGCTGCTGCGCACGCTGTGGCAGATCGATCAGCCCGTGTCCGGCGACGTGACGCTGTTCGTCCACTTGCTGAGCAACGGAACGGTCGCGGTCAGCGCCGACGGTGACGCCGGCGACGGCCTGTATCCGCTGCGGCTCTGGCGCGCGGGCGACGTGATCGTGGACGAGCGCAGTATATCGCTGCCGGCCAACGTCGATCGCGCATCGCTCTTGATGGAGTTGGGCCTGTACGATCGACACAGCGGCGCGCGCGTGCCCATCCTCGATAGCGCTGACACCGTCTCTAACAACGCGCTGCAACTCGGCGCGCCCGGCAGCCCTGGACCGTGATGGACGAATGACGAATCCTTTTTCTCAATTCTTAATTCTTAATTCTCAATTCTCAATTCTCACTTCGTCCTTCGTCTCTGGAGCAGTAATGCAGCTCAAGCATAGCTTCACCTGGTTCACCATTCTCGCCCTGCTGCTAGCGGCGCTGCCCGGCGTCGTTTCGGCCGCGCCTGTTACGCAACCGAGCCAGAACCTGCTGACCAACCCCGGCTTCGAGGGTGATTACGTCGCTCAGTCGGGCAGCGTGGTGGTTGCGCCGGGCTGGACGCCGTGGTGGATCCCGCATCAAGCCGATCAGCCGGATTTCATGAACCGACAGCCCAACTTTGAAGCGACGGCGCACCCTCAGCGCGTGCACGGCGGCGCGAAAGCGCAATCCCTCGCCAGCTTCTACGAAACCCACACCGCCGGCGTACATCAGCGCGTCAACGTGGCGGCTGGGGCCGATCTGCGTTTCTCGGCCTTCGGCAAAGGCTGGACTTCAGATTCTGATGATCCACTTAACACCTCGGTCAACGGCACCGACCTGCGCATGCGCATCGGGATCGACCCCACCGGTGGAACCGATCCACTCAGCCCCAGCGTGCAGTGGTCGCAGCAGGTGAACGCAGCCGATTCATGGGTCCGCTTTGAGGCGTATGTCAAAGCGCAGTCTGGCGCGGTCACCGTGTTCCTGTACTCTGCGCCAGCCGATGGGCGCCGCCACAACGACGTGTACTGGGACGACGCCGAATTGGTCTCGCTCGCCGGCGACGCCGCCGCTACCGCGCAGGCGCATTATCCCACGCCCACACCCACACCCATCATCTTCACGCCCACGCCGGTCACCGTCGCGATCGGGCAAAACCTGCTCAAGAACCCCGGTTTCGAAGGTTCGTGGTTCAACCCGTGCTCGTGGAAAGGCGACCTGCCCTGGAACCATGTTTCGTGCACGCCCTGGTACGAGGAACTGATGGTGCGTTGGGATACGGTCTACACGCCGGAGAGTTGGACGGCGTGGTGGCAACCGCCGATCACCGACACCGCCCGCTCCGATTTTTACACTTACCCCAACCGCTGCCCGCGTACCGCACCCGAGACGTGCGTGCCCTGGCACAACCCTGAATTCGGCGGCACCGATTGGATTCGCGTTGGCCCCTCGCGCATTCACAGCGGCAAGAACTCGCTCAAGTACTTCACCTTCTGGAGCATACACGAAGGCGGCGTATTCCAGACCGTGGAAGGGATCGCGCCGGGCACGCAGTTGCGCTTCAGCGCCTACATGCACGCCTGGGCAGCCACCGAAGGGTTGAACAAGGAAGAGCCGTCGCCTTTCCAATCGGCCGGCCAAACCAGTATGCACATGAAGATCGGCATCGACCCGACCGGCGGTCGCAATCCCTGGAGCGCCGACATCGTGTGGAGTCCCGAATTCGATTCGTACGATCAGTTCGGCTACTATCAGGTCACGGCGACCGCCAGCGCGAACAAAGTCACGGTGTTCACTTACTCGCGCCCGGAGAAAGACTTGAAGCACAACGATCTCTACGTCGACGATGTCGAGCTGGTAGCGGTGAGCATTCCGCCAGGAGCAGCGGCGCCGGTCGTCGCCCCGACCCAACCCCCAGCTGCCAATCCTCCGCCGCCTGCGGCGCTGGCCGCGCAAGCGACGGTCACGCCGCGCCCGGATGGATCACTGGTGCACATCGTGCAGCCGGGCGATACGCTGTGGGCGCTCTCGTTGCAGTATGGCGTGAGCATGGATCAGATCATGCAGCTCAACGGCATCGGCGAAGATACGCTGCTCCAGCTTGGGCAGGAGCTGGTGATCGCCTTGCCCGGCTCGACTGCCCCAACTGCGCCTCCACCGCAAGCGACCGTTGCCACGGGAGCAGAGTCTACTCCCACGCCGGAAGCTGCCGCGCCGGTCGCCGCGCCGAATTCTGGTAAACTATGTGTCCGCGCCTATACCGACGCGAACGGCAACAGCCTGCTCGATGCGGGAGAAAACCTGGTCGGCGGCGTGGTCTTTATCTTGCAAGATGCCCAAAATGCCGTCGTCGCCACGCGCACCAGCGATGGGCTGAGCGAGCCATACTGCTTCGAGCAGTCCGCCGGCAACTATTTCATGTTGGTTCAGGTGCCGGCCGGACGCAAAGCCACCTCGGACACGCGCTGGGGGCTGGCCCTGCCCGCCGGCGGGCAGATCGATATCGACTTCGGCAGCCAGGCCGGATCGGAAACCGGGAACAGCGTGATCACGCGGGCGTCCGCCGCCGACGATACGGCAGGCCGGGCCTTAGGCGGGATTCTCGGTATTGCGTTCGTAGCGCTGTCGGGCGCGGGGTTGGCCTGGTTGATTCGGTCGCGGAGTCGGGTGGTGAGGTAGGGAGCAGGTAGACAGGGAACAGGTAGACAGGTAATTGGTACGAACGCAATAACGACTAAAATCATCACTACATGGGTCAAGCGAGAACGTAGTAACGAGCGTAGTAACGACTTCAGTCGTTAACAGCTCTATCTCTTATGCACACATGTCGAGGTCGAATCGTAGGCGGACTGGTTGCCGTGCTGATCGTAGCGCTCACCGGATCAGCGGTCAACGCACAACCTGCCGCGCAGCGCAGACCCACTCCGACGCCGACGCCTCCGATCGACCTGCTGCAAAACGGCGATTTTGAAGGCGATTTTGTGCGGCAATGGAACGCCGCGAACGACGAGTGGGCCAACGGCCGCGTGGCCGAGAGTTGGGTGGCATGGTGGCGCAAACCAACCGACGCCGAGGGTGAGTATCCCGGCCCGTGTCCTAAAGACGAGGCGACCTGCCAACCGTGGCATCGGCCGGAGTATCGCCAGACGAAGGGCATTCCCTACACGCCGCCGCGCGTTCGCAGCGGCGATAATTCGCAGATGTATTTCACCTCTTTTGGATTGCACGAAGGCGGGCTGTATCAGCGAGTGAGCGGTGCGCCAATCGGCTGGCGCGTGCGGTTCAGCATTTGGGCGCGCGCCTGGTCGAGCAACATCGAGGATACGACGCAGTCGAGTGAGCAGCCGTCGCTGCGCCTGCGCGTCGGGATCGACCCGACCGGGGGTATTGACCCGTGGAGCGCCGACGTGGTCTGGAGCCAGGCGGCCGATTCGTTCGATGCTTTCAGCGAGTACAGCGTGGAGGCCGTCGCCAAAGCCGATACGGTGACGGTGTTCTTCCGCTCGCTGCCCGAGCGCGCGGTGAAGCACATCGACGTGATGTTGGACGACGCCGAACTGAGCGTCATCGGCCCGCCGCCGCCCACGCCGGTGATCATCGACTCGCCGAACAACGTGGCCGGCGCGCCAACGCTCGACGCCTCGGCGCGCAACGCGCAGCAGATCGTCGTCCATATCGTTCAGCCGGGCGACACGCTGTTCGCGATCGCGCAGATTTATCGGGCCGAGCTGAGTGCGATTTATGCGCTGAACGGCCTGAACGAAACGTCGGTGTTGAAGATCGGCCAGACCATTCAGGTGCCGCTGCCGGTCGATCGACCGCCGACTCCCGTTCCGACCGCGCCGCCGCCTGCGCCGGAGCCGATTGTGATTGGGACGCTGTGCGTTGGCGCGTTTGAAGATGCCGACGACGACGGCCGGTATAATGAGGGCGACCGGGTCTTGTCCGGCGCGGCCTTCATCGTCGCCAACGGCCTGGGCCGGACGGTGGCCGCCTCCGACCGCGCGCGCTGCTTCAGCGATCTGCCTATCGGCGCGTACGCCGTGTTCGCGCAGGTGCCGGCGGGTTATCGGGCTACCACCGAAACGCGCTGGGGCGTGGCGCTGACCGAGGGCGGGCGAGTGGACGTGAGCGTAGGCGGGCGCAGCGTGGACGAATCGGCTGGAGCGGGCGCCGAGAGTCTGTGGCCGATCGGCGCTGGATCGATTATTTTTCTGATGGCTATCACTGTGTGGAAACGCCGTCGTGCGAATCAAACTAATGTGCGAGGTACGGCTTAAGTCGTCGCACGTAAACAGGAGTTCGAGATGCAAGTGAAGAAGACCTTGGGTGTTATCATATTGGCCGCTCTCTTAGCGGGTCTCTTACCGGCGACGGGCCTGGCCGCACCGGCGGCGCAGGCCAACCTGCTGACGAATCCCGGCCTGGAGCAGCCGTATGACGACGGCAAGCAGGCCAGCGGCTGGGGGCGCTGGTTCGAGGATACCGGCAAACAGCCGGGAACGCTTGACTATGTAGTGCCGCCCGTGTTCTCGTCAGAAGTCAACCCGGCCCTGGTATACGGCGGGTCAACTTCCCAGCACATTGGCAACAAGTACGAGCCGTGGCACGGGGGTATCAAGCAGAACCTTACGGCGCCGGCTGGAACGCCGCTGCGCTTCTGCGCGGTTGGACGCATTTTCGCGAACAACGAGGACTTCGAGAAAGCGCCATCCGTGGCATCCAAGAACGGACACTTGAAGGTTGGCATCTTCCCGAACGGCGATGCCGAGTGGAACACCGGCGGCATCGTCTGGTCGGCCGAGGCTAATCCTCACGATACCTGGCAGCAAATCTGCGTCGAGGCGACGTCGGGCGACCTGGGCCGGGTGACGGTGTTTACATCAGCCAGCTTCCGGGGCGACACCGCTTATCACCTGGACGTGTGGTGGGACGAAGCTTCGCTCGTCGCGGTTGCGCCGCCGGCGACGACCGCGCCGACGGCCGCGCCCGCTCAACCGCTCCCCACCGCCCAACCGATCAGCTGTGAAACGCGCCCCGACGGTTCGGTGGTGTATGTGGTGCAATCGGGCGATACGGTGGGCGCGATCGCACTGGCCTGCGATTCGACGATCGATGAGATCCGCCGCTTGAACAACCTGACGAACGACCTGATCAGCGTCGGGCAAACGTTGATCGTCAAAGGCCCGACCGCCCCACCGACCGCCACGCTCGCCCCGACGGCAGAGGCCAGCCCCACGCCGGAAGCCAGCCCCACGGCGACCGATGCCCAGGTTTGCGTGGAGGCGTTCAACGACGCGAATGTGAATCGGACCAAAGACGCAGGCGAGCAACTGCTCGGCGGCGTCGGCTTTGTGCTCTCGGACGCCGCCGAACCCAAAGGCTCGTATGTCACCTCCGGTCTCGAAGCCGAGCCGTATTGCTTCGCCGGGCTGCAACCCGGATCGTACACCATCCAGGCGCGACCGCCGCTGGGGGTCGTCGGCACAACCGAGACGCAGTGGCCGATCGGGCTATCCAGCGGGATGAAGTTCGAAGTGGCCTTCGGCGGCTCGCGCAATGCGGATGCGCCTGTGCAGAATGTGCCGGCCGAGGTCGAGCCGACTGTTGCGCCGGGCAACGGCGCGAGCGCGGCAGCGAGCGGCGGCAGCTCAGATTTGGGCCGCCTGGCGATGGTCGGGTTGGGTGTGATCATCTTGCTCGCTGCGGGTTTCATGGCCAGTCTGGTCTTCATCCGCGCGCGCCGATAGTAACTTTCAGAAACCAGGTTTCTAAGACGGTCGGGGAGTCTGTTCGGCGTTTAGGCAATGGCCGAAAGACAAACGGTGAATGAGGAGACGCAGGCACGGAGCGCCGCGAGTCCCAATTGGGGCGCGCTGGCGCTCCTTTTATTGGCGTTGATCGCCGCCGCGCCCGTGTGGACCGGGCCGGGCCTGGTGAACACGCGCGCGGGCGGCGACAGCCCGTTTCTGTTCATTCGTCTCCACCAACTCATGGAGAACCTGCGCGCCGGGGTCTTTCCCGCGCGCTGGATGCCGGACGCGGCATACGGCCTGGGCTACCCCTTCTTCAACTTCTACGCGGCGCTGCCGTATTACTTCGCCGCGCTCTTCAACCTGATCGGCTTCGACCTGCTCGCGTCGATCAAGATCGTGCAGTCGTTGGGGTTTGTGTTTGCCGCCGGGGCGATGTACGGGTGGGTGAGGTCGGCCGGTGCTATTGTAGGAGGCGACTCTCGCAGATCCCCGGAGCGACGCGAAGGGGACACTCGCCGCTGGCCGGCATTGGGACAGAGGTCGGCATCGGGAGAAAAGTCGGCATCGGGAGAAAAGTCGGCACCGGGAGAAAAGTCGGCACCGGGAGAAAGGTCGGCATCGGGAGAAAAGTCGGCACCGGGAGAAAAGTCGGCATCGGGAGAAAAGTCGGCACCGGGAGAAAAGTCGGCATCGGGAGATGCCTCCTACAAGGGGGGGGGGGCATGGCTGGCGGCGGTTGCCTATACTTTCGCGCCGTTTCATCTGGTGAACGTCTACGTGCGCGGCGATTCGCTCTCCGAGTTCTACGCCTTCGTGTTTTACCCGCTCATTCTATGGGCGGTGGATCGGGTTGTGGCCCGGCCCGGCCCGCGCTCGATCGCGCTGTTGGCCCTGGCTTACAGCGGGCTGGTGCTCACCCACAACATCTCGGCCTTGATCTTCAGCCCGTTTGTGTTGCTGTACATGCTAATTAGAAGTGGGAAGTTGGAAGTTGGAAGTTGGAGAGAGAGAACCTCGTCGCACGCCACACGCCACACGTCGCTTATTGACCGTCTTTCTACCTTCTGCTTTCTGCATGCTACATTCGGCATTCTCCTCGGTCTCCTCCTCTCCGCCTGGTTCTGGCTGCCAGCACTCGGTGAAGCGCAGCTGGTTCAGCTCGATGTGCAGACGACGGGCTACTTCAATTACACCCATCACTTTCGATCGACAGACTTCGTGCAGCCCACGTTGGGCTTCGACTACAACACCGAACCGCCGCACACGCCGTTTGCGATGGGCTTGGTGCAAGCGATAGCCGGGTTGGTTGGTGTAGTTAGTTTGTTGGCGACCTGGCGGCGCGGCCTGACGGGATTCCGCGTATTCGTTTTAGTCGGACTAATCATTTCGACGTTCATGATCACGCCGTTATCGAAGCCGGTGTGGGACTCGTTGCCGTTGTTGCCTCTGGTGCAGTTTCCCTGGCGCTTCCTGTCGGTGCAAGCGGTGTTCGCATCGGTTGCGATTGGCTGCATTGGAATGATCGGCACACGCTTCACGCTTCACGCTTCACGCTTCACGTCCTTACTGGCAGTTCCCCTGGGAGTCACGCTAGCTGCCTCAACCGGGCTGACCCTGCGCCCCGATTATCTGCCGATTCGCGCCGACGAGATCACACCTGCGCGCATTCAACTCTACGAAGCGTTCACGACCAACATCGGCACGACGATCCGGGCCGAATATCTGCCGCGCACGACGATCCCGCGCCCCTACACCGGCCCGGCGTTGAGCGATCCAACGGCATCGCCACGCGCGATCCCTATTCGCGGTGAAGCTGAAGCTGAACAAGTGGCGCGCGGGCCAATCTCGCAGATGTGGCACATCCAGGCGACGACCGATGCGACGCTCGCGCTCCCTACGCTGTACTTCCCCGGCTGGCGCGCCGCACTGGACGGACAGCCGATCGAGGCGCGCGCCGCAGCCGATCTCGGCTACATCGAAGTCGAGACGCCGGCCGGCGAGCACACGTTGTCACTGTGGTTCGATCGCACGCCGATCCGGGCGGCGGCAGAGCCGGTGTCACTGATGGCAGGGTTGGTTGTGGTAGGAATGCTGCTGCTTGGAAGACGAAAGACGGACGACGGACGACGAATAGCCGCTAACTTCGTCACCCGCCCCCGGAGCGAAGCGGAGGGGGTTCGTCTTTCGTCCTTCGTCTTTCTGAAGCGGTACGCGATCACCATCTTGGTCGCCGCCGTTGTATTCGCCGCGCTCGCTTCAGCGAGTAACGCAGTTGAAGCGCGCGACGACAACCTGTTCATGGACTTCGAGTCGAAGCCGTGGCTGCATCACGCCGACACTGCTTCATTGTTCACGGGCTACAGCTTCACAGAACCATTCTCAGCCGGCCAACCGTTCACGATCTCGTTCGAATGGGCCGGCCCGGCTGTGTCCGGTCAGCAGGTCGGCGTGCAACTGGTTGCGCCCTCGCAACCTGCCTTCGGCGCGCCGCAACCGATTGCGATCGGCAGCGACATTCCAATCACGGCAGGCTCGAATCGTCACACGCTTCAGATTCCGGCTGCGCTATCGCCGGGCATGTACTATGTGAAAATTGAAGGCGGATTAGCAGGGGTGTTTCTGCGGCCGATCTTCTACTCCGGCTCACCCGCGGCGTCTCAAGCGCCGGGTTGGGCGCGCATCGGGAATGAGATCGAATTGAAGACGGTCGCCGTCGGGCATGATCAACCCGATCGGCTCAGCGTTGCATTCGACTGGGCCGCGCTGAAACCGATCCCGGCGAACTACGCGCTCTCACTTCGGCTACAAGATGCGAAGGGTAAAGTATGGGCGGCGCTCGACACCCAACCCGGCTACGGTTTCCGTCCGACCAGCGCCTGGACGCCGCGCGCGGCGCAGCACGACGCGTACACCGTGGCGCTGCCGACCGAAATGCCGCGCGACGCCCGGTATACCCTCGACGTGATCTGGTATCGCGTTGCGTCGCTGCAAGAGATCGGGCGCGTTCGCGTGCCGGATATTCCGCTGGACACGCCGTACAGTGAAACGATCGTGCCGCCGCCCGCGCGCGTGTTCGAGCTGCCGCCGATGCAACGGCGCGTCGATGCCACGTTTGGCGCTGTCATTCGGCTGGCCGGTTACGACCTGTCACAAGACAGCCGACGGCTCACCCTCACTCTGCACTGGCAAGCCCTGGCCGACATCGGCAACGATTACAAATTCTTCGTCCACGTTTTCGATCCGGCCACGGAAGCGATCGCGGCCCAAGTCGATGCGCGGCCGGGCGGGAATGCTTATCCGACCTCACGCTGGGTGAAGGGCGAAGTGGTGTCGGAGGAGTTAGAGTTAGAGTTAGAGTCAGGAGCGTATTGGCTGGCGACGGGCTGGTACAATCCGATCAGCGGGGAGCGGCTGCCCGCGCTCGACGCACAGGGCCAGCGGCTGGTGGCGGATCGGCTGGTTTTCAGCGAGGATGTTCGCATGCCGTGACATGGGACTTGGCTTTGGTACTCGGCTGGAATATACTCTCAGCAAGAACCTGATCGCAGAAAGTGGGCGCATGAGCAAGAAACCGAACGCGCGAGACCTGTTGGAAGGATATAGGCGCTTCAACGAGTGGGAGCTTGAGGAACTGAACACGTATCTGCCGAAGATGACAATAGAGGATAGCTTGACGCAGTTCTTTGAGTCGTGTGAACTTGCGCGCACGCTGGCTCCGAACTCGGAACGCACTTTTCTTGAAGAGAATGAAGCTCATTGGATCGCTCAGCGGCGGAGACTCCAACGGGCAGCAAAGGTCATGGGTCATGCAAAAGCAACTCGACGCATTGCGCGAGGTCAAAGAATTTCTCGATCGGCATAGCATGCCTCACTTCGTGATCGGTGGCGTGGCTAACGCGGTATGGGGTCGAGCGCGCGCTACATACGATACAGACTTCAAAGTACTGATCGGCAACCGAACGATCGAAGAATTCGTAAAGCTCGTTGGCAACCATTTTGAACTGCGCGTCTCTCATGCGGTCGATTTTGCCAAACGCACTTACGTCGTGCCGGTTTATGCGCGCAATCGTGTCGCGGTTGATCTAGGACTGGGCTTCCTGCCGTATGAGGAACAAGCGGTTGAAAAAGCTATCGCTGTCAGTTATCGTGGTGTGACATTCGCTGCTTGTACGCCGGAAGATCTGATCATTCACAAGGCCATTTCTGAACGGGAGAAAGATTGGGCTGACATTGAAGGCGTCCTCATCCGACAGAAGGGCCGGCTAGATCAAGCCTACATCACTCACTGGCTCGAGCAATTCGCGAACGCTTTGGCAAGACCAGAACTGGCGCAGCGTTACCAGGCTCTCCGCAAGAAAACAACGACGCGACGCAGAAAAAGGAAACCGCTTTAACATTATGAAACGCGCGTCTCAGGAGAAAAAAGACGACTACTTATCAGGCTTGATCGCTGCACGGCGGGCAATCCTTGAAGTCGCCGCCGCGCTGCCGCCGGAAAAGCGGGATGAAGTTTTTCTCGGCGTGTGGTCGATCAAAGACTTGACCGCGCATCTGATCGGCTGGGACTACGTGAACCTCCAGGCGGCGGAAGAAGTCCTGGCCGGTAAGGTTCCGTCCTTCTTCGCGCATTACGATCCCGATTGGAAAACCTTCAATGCGCAGCTGGTCGAGGAATACACGCGAGATGATTTTGCACAGCTATTGTCCTCGGTTGAGGAATCACAGCGAAAGCTGATTGACTTCCTGAAAACCATCCCTGCTGAAGAATTCGACAAGGATAGAGGCGTGCGCACGGCGCGCGGCGCGCGCGTGACGATCGGGCGCAACCTTCAGGCGGAGATCGACGACGAGAAAGTCCACTACCGGCAGATTAAGGACTTCGCCGCAGCCGCCAACGCTTGAGCGCGTCTGCCTGCGCGCCGACGCAACCGCTTTTTCCCACTCGACTGTTCATGGCCTATCAACCTCCTCCGAACGGCTGGCGCACCTTTCTGATCGTGTGGGTGACGCAATCGGTCTCGGTGTTCGGCAGCGCGCTGACTTTTTTCGCGCTCAACATCTGGCTGACGCAGACGCTATTTCCGCGTCCCGATCAGAAGCCCGAGCTGGCCGGCGCGCTCTCGGCCATCTCGCTGTCGTTTGCGCTGCCGATCGTGTTCGGCGGGCCGATCGCCGGCGCGTGGGCCGATCGGCACGATCGCAAACGCACCATGCTGGCGATGGACCTCGCCAACGGCGGCCTCAGCCTGCTGCTCGCCGCGCTGGTCTTGACGAACGCGCTCTCGCTGGCGTTGCTGATCCCGCTGCTCGTCGTCCATGCCGTCTTCAGCCTGTTCCACCAGGCCGCGTTCGACACCTCGTATGCCATGCTCGTGCCGGAGCATCGATTGCCGCGCGCCAACGGCATGATGCAGACGATTTGGTCGCTGTCGGGCATTCTCTCGCCGGCCATCGCCGCGGCCATCATCGCGCTGCCCGCACTGGCCCGGCAGGGCGTGCTGCCGGGCGGGGCGCTGATCGGGCAGCTGCCCGACGGCACGGCGCTGGCAATGCTGATCGACGCCGCCACGTTTCTTTTCGCGGCCGGGGCGTTGGTGTTCCTCACCATCCCCTCGCCCCACCGCACTGATCTGAAGACCGCTGCCGGCCGGCCGCAGAAAAGCATGTGGGCCGACGTGAAGGAGGGCGCGCTGTACATCTGGCGGCGTCGCCCGCTGTTGTGGCTGCTGGGGACATTCACCGTGGCGAATTTCGTCGGCGGGCCGATCGGCGTGTTTATGCCGTTGATCCTCAAGTTCAACCTGGCCGCCGATTGGATGGCGCGCGGCTTCACGTTCGAGACGGCGCTGGCGTTGCTCAGCTCAGTTCAAAGCATCGGCGGCGTGGTGGGCGGCGTGGTGATCAGCGCGTGGGGCGGGCTGAAGCGGCGGCGGGTGTACGGCGTGGTCGTGGCGCTGATCGTCGCCGGTCTGGCGCAGATCGGTTTCGGGGCGCTGCCCATGTTGTACCTCGTCGCGGCGATGGGTTTCCTGCACAGCGCGATGACCCCGATCATGAACTCGCACTCGCAGACGATCTGGCAGACGCAGACGCCGCGCGAGTTGCAGGGGCGGGTCTTTTCGGTGCGGCGTTTGATCGCGCAGTTCAGCTGGCCGCTCAGTACGGCGCTGGCGGGCTGGGCCGGCGGCCTCTTCAATCCCGGCGCAGTTATTGCCGTTCTGGGGGGCGTGCTGGTGTTGTTCTGTGTCGCGCAGCTGTTCAACCCCTACCTGCTGCGCGTGGAGGATAAAGCCTGGCTGGACGAGCTGGCGGCGCGGCGAGTTGAGGGCTGAAAGAAACCGGGTTTCTCCGAGAAACCCGGTTTCTATTCTACTCCCGCTCTCTCAATCGCTTCGACAACACGTGCAGGACGCCGAGCGCCACTTCCGGCCGATCGCGCAGGATCGCCTTGAAGGCATTCCCCTCGATGACGAGTGTGCGCACTTCGCCCTCGGCCCGGACGGTGGCCGAGCGCGGGACGGAGTCGATGATCGCCATCTCGCCAATCACATCGCCGACGCGCCGGGTGGCCAGCAGTCTTTCGGACCCGTTCGAGCCTTTGACCACACGGACTTGTCCCGACGCGATCACGTACAGCTCTTGACCTTCCTCACCGTCGCGGCATAGGATCGCGCCGTCGGCGTAAAATTGTTCGCGCGCGATGTCGGCGATTTGCTTCAGGTCGTCAGGCGAGAGTTCCGCGAACAACGGCACTTCATGCAGCAGCAGCACGCGCTCCATCAACGATACGGTCTGCAAGGTTTCCATCGGCGCCACCTCTTTGAACTGGATCAAGGCCTCGTACGCGGCTTCGCGCGCCAGCGGATCAGGGTCGGTTTTCAACGCATGCAGCTCGGGGATCAGCGCGTCGAGGCCGATTTCACTGCACGCGCGAGCGGCCAGCGCGCGCAACCCTCCATCCGGGTGAGCGAATAACTGCGCCAGCGCCGCAGCCCCGGCTCGCTGAGTCTGGCCGTCCGGCGCGGACGACACCTCCAGCAGCGGAACAATCTCTTTAACCAGGTGCTTATCGCCCAGCGTTTCGAGTGTCTCGACTGCTGCGGCGCGCGTTTCGGCGTCGTCCGTGCTCAAGCTTTTGCCGACCAACGTCATGGCGTCACCCGGCCCGAGCAAGCCCACCGCCTGCACCAACCGCTGCTCACTGCGCGCGACGCGCGCTTCGAGTGTCGCGCGCAAAAACCGCGTCACGCGCCCGACCGGTGGAATCGCTCGAACGAGCGCCTGCCAGGTCTGCACCCGCGCCATTTCGCGATGCGCGTACTCGTGCAGAGGTGCGGACACCGCGGGATCATTCGGATCGAGCGCGTCCAACGCCGCCGCGTGCGCTTCCGTTTCCTCGACGCGCAGAATATCGAGCACCCGCCCGGTCGCTTTCGCGCCGAGCAGCCGCAACGCTTGCGCCGCCGCGCCGCGCACCGATTCATTAGGATCGCTCAAGCAAGCGACCAGCGGCTCGACCGCTTCGGCGGCGCGGGTGCAGCTCAACGTCCGGCACGCCGCGCGCCGAACCAACGCCGCTTCATCTCGCAACGCCCGAACGATGGGCGCGAGGTCGAATGGCGGACGCGCGTGCGCCGGTTGAAAGGAGCAGTAAACCTCGGCGACATCGCCCAACGCATCGAGCGCGAGGGTGCGAGCCTCGGCGCTGGGGTCGCGCAGCAGAGTATCGAGTACGGGCAAAGCGCGATGCGTTGCGCCAAAGCGAAACAGCGCGGCGGCAGCTTGCGCGCGCACCTGGACCTCGACATCCTCGAGCAGGACGACGAGCGCGCTTGCCGTCTCTTGCGCGTTCAGCTCGTCGAGCGCGCGGATCGCCGCCAGGCGCACATCGGGTTCCGCATCGCTCAACGCCTCGACGAGGGCGGGCGCAGCCGAGACGGCACGCATGCGGGCCAGCATCTCCGCCGCCAGACGCCGGATCGAGGGCTTGGGATCGATCAACGAGAAAATCGCGATCCGGATCGCGGTGGCATCACCCCGGAACCCGGCGAAGGCGTGCTCGCCCGCGCTGAACACTTCGAAGCGGCCGGCGCGCAGCGCCGCGACGAGCGCCGCGCCGTACGCCTGGCGCATGCGCCACACCAACGCGCCGCACGCCACGGCGACGAACATGCCCATCACGAAAATTTGGGTCGTGGTCAGCACACGCTCGCCCAGGATGAGCAGCAGGCCCGATAACGCCACGCCGATCTGCTCCGGCACGCCCGAATCGAAGCTGCGCACCTGCCCGCGCCGCTCCGGCGGGACGACGTTGAAGAACGTGCTGTAGGCGGAGACCGCGAGGCCGCCCAGGACGATGAGTTGCATCGAGCGCGCGATGATCGCGCTGCTCAACGAGAAGTCGACGGCGAACAAGACGAACCCGACCAGGTAAGCGATCGGCAGCAGCAGCACGGCGTTGACGACGCCGATGCGGGCGTACAGCCGGTTGGCGACGAACAGCGAGATCAAGAACGTGAGCGCGGTGACGATGCCGGAGAATAGGCCGAGAAAACCGGCAACTTCGGCTTCACCGGAGAAGGAGGCTGAAACGGCTGTGCTGAACGGAAAGCTGATCGAGAAGTAGAGGATCGAGAACAGCACCGCAGCGGCAGCCATCACCTTGAACAGCGGTGAGCGGCGCACAAAATCGAAACCGGCCCGAACTTCGTCCAGAAAACTCTCGCCGGTGCGCGGCGCGCTTGGCCGGAAGAACTGCCGGGTGATGCGCCGCGTCAGCGCGAACGCCAACAACAAGAACCCGGCGTACACGATGAGGAGGTTCTCGGTTCCGAGCAGGCGCGCAGCCGGACCGGTGATGAAATTGCCGGCGACGCCGCCCAGTATCCCGGCGCTGACGAACAGCGAGAACAGGCGCTTGGCCTGGCGCGCATCGCACACTTCGCCGGCGATATTCCAGGTGAGCAGGCCGAGCACGGAGCTGATGATGTTGATCGTGATCCACAGCACAGGGTACAGCGCGGGAAGGCCCGACCCGAGCGCGCCGCGCTCGATGAACACGGCGCTCGCCAGCGCCAGCAGGATCGTCACGAAGAAGCGGCGCTTATCGAACCGGCCCAACCCGGCGGCGTAAGTCAGGCTGACCAGGAAGTTCGTCGCGCCGAGCAGCATGAACATGAACGGCAGGTTCTCGACGCCGAAGCGGAGGAAGAACAGCGCGTCGGCGGTGTTGGCGCCGATGCCGCGCCCGGCTTCGATCAGCGCGAAGAGCGTGGCAACCAGAACAACGCGTGGGGCTTCGCCGGGGCGAATCTGGAGGAAGGCGGCGAGGCGGGTCATCGTGGGGATCGAGCGCGCACTGTTCACTGGTGACTGATCACTTAGCCACTGCCTGTCATCAGTGAACAGTGATCAGTGCTCTCCAATCAAGCGGCGATGCAGGGCGCGCATGCAGCGATCCATCACCACATCCAGGCCCGCCGCCTCGGCCTTCTTCGCCGCGTCGTCATTCCGAATCCCTTCCTGCAGCCACACTACCTGCGCCTCGATCTGAATCGCCTGATCGACGATCGGCGGCACATCCTCCGAGCGCCGAAACACCTGCACCACATCGACTTTGTCCGGGACGGAAATGAGATCGGGATACGCCGTCTCGCCGAGCGCCTCATGAAGGGTTGGGTTGACCGGTATGATGCGATAACCCTGTCGTTGCAAATAATGCGCGATGTCGTGGCTGGGCTTGGACGGGTCGGACGAGAGACCGACCACGGCAATCGTGCGCGCCGTTGCGAGTATGCGCTTGATGTCGGAGTCGTTCATTTCATGCCTGCTGTGTTTGCTTCAGCTGAATCGGCAGCGTGACCTGAAAACAGGTTTCGCCCGGCCGGGAGGTCACCTTGATCTGGCCGAGATGCGTCTGAACGATGTTGTAAGCGATGTTCAGCCCCAGCCCGGTGCCGACGCCCGGCGGCTTGGTCGTGAAGAACGGCTCGAAGACGCGCGATTGGATTTCGGGCGGGATGCCCGGCCCGTTGTCGGCGAGCTCCACCACCACCTGCCCATCTTTCCGATAAGTTCGGATCAAGAGCTCGCCCTGCCCGTTCATTGCGTCGATCGCATTGTCGATGATGTTCGTCCAGACCTGGTTGAGCTCGCTGGCATACGCTTCGATGTGCGGCAGGTCGGTCGCGTACTCGCGGGTGAGCTGGATGCCCGGCTTGAGTTTATGACGCAGAATGACGAGCGTGTTCTCCAGCCCTTCGTGCACATCCACTTCCTGAATCGGCGCCTGATCGAGATACGCGTACGACTTGACCGCCTTGACGATCTCCGAGATGCGCTCGGCGCTCTTGCTCACCTCGTCCAGCAGCATGTAGACCGAGCCGCCGGCAGCCAGCCAGCGCGTGATGGCCGCCCAATGCTCGCGCGAGAACTGCCCGGTCAGCTGATCCAGCGAATCGATCTCCCAGCCGAACGAAACCAACGTCGGCGCGAGCTCCCACGCCGGCTCGATAGCTTGATCTTCCAGCCAGCCCTGCACGTCGCCTTCGCGATCGCTGCGCGCAAGCGGGTCCAGCTGCACCGGCGTCGTCGCACGCTTGACGATCTCGTCGCGCAAGTCGTGCACGGTCGCCGCCTGGTGCGGGTTGAAGGAGCAGGCGTTGAGTTCCAGCGTCACCCGTTCCCATTCGACCAGCGCCTCGCGCAGCTGCAACGCCGCGCGTCGCGAGGCCGCCGCCGGGTTGTTCAGCTCGTGCGCCAGGCCGGCAGCCAGCGTGCCGAGACCGGCGAGTTTCTCGCGCTCGTGCAGCAGCGCTTCGTTTTGGCGCAGGCGCGCAACGACTGTGTGCAGGATCGCCAGCGCCGCCGTCGGGCTGTTAGCGAGCAACTGGTGGAAAGTATCGTCGTGGATCTTCAAGAGCTGGCTATCGCGCAGCGCGCGCACGGTCGCCGAGCGGGGCGCATGATCGAGCAGCGCCATCTCGCCGATCACCTCACCCGGCGCGCGCAGCGCGACCGCGATATCGTGCTGCCCGGAGCGTTTCGTGATCTCGAACTCGCCATCGACGACGATGTACAGCGAGTCGCCGGGGCCGCCCTCTTCGATCAGGGTTTCGCCCGTGCCGATCGTGATCGGCTCGGCGTTATGGAACAGCCACTCCAGGTCGGCCTCGGACAAACTGGCAAAGAGCGGCAATTGCCGCAAGAACTCGATGCTCATGGGCGCCCACCCTCACTTTCTAAACCACAGGCGCCACGGCTGTCAGCGATACTCTTTTAACATCTGTGAAACCCGTGATAGCCGTGGTTGCCTGCTTCAAGCTCAACGATGATCAACACCAGAGAAGATACAATCTGGATTCAGACCAGCGTCTTATCGATAAAGCACCACCGCCAGTCTTCGCCCGGCTCCAGCGAGCGGATGATCGGGTGGCCGGCTTCATGGAAGTGCCGGGTAGCGTGCTTGTTCTTCGAGTCGTCGCAACAGCCGACTTTACCGCAGGTCAGGCACAGCCGCAGATGCACCCACGTATCGCCGATCTTCAGACACTCCGCGCAGCCGTCGGTGTTGGGCGACACGTCTCGAATCTGATCGCGATGCGTACAGGCGGCCTTGGCTTGCTCGGTGCTCATGTGTGTTGTTCTCCCGTTGAGGGTAGTTTAAGTTTCGGCAGCGGTTGAACTCCTGTCGGAACGTGCTCGCCGTTACAGCGTCGCCAGATAGCGATGCACGAATGAAACGGCCATCGCACCTTCGCCCACCGCCGACGCGATCCGGTTCATCGCCTGCTGGCGCACGTCGCCTGCGGCAAAGATGCCGGGCACGTTGGTCTCCAGCACAAACGGATCGCGGTCGAGCGGCCAGCCCGGCGGGCGCGGCCCACCGACCGGGATGAAGCCATGCTCATCACAGGCGACGACAGCGGACACCCACTCGGTGCGCGGCAACGCGCCGATGAAGATGAACAGCGCGCTGGCGGGCAGCGTCTGCGTCTCGCCGGTCACGGCATCACACAACGTGACGGTTGCCAAGTTCGTCTCGCCGTGCACTTCGATGACGGTGGTGCGCGGCCGAACGGTGATGTTCGGGGCGGCGCGGATGGCATCGATCAGGTACTGCGACATGGTCGCCGACAGCGACTCGCCGCGCACCAGGATCGTCACGCCGCGCGCATACTTCGACAGGTACAGCGCCGCCTGCCCGGCCGAGTTGCCGCCGCCGACGATGAAGACCTCTTTGTCGCGACAAGCCATTCCTTCGGTGACCGCCGAGCCGTAGTACACCCCCGCGCCCGCCAGCCGATCGATGCCGGGAATATCGAGCCGGCGATAAGATACGCCGCTGGCGATCAACAGCGCGTGGCTGCTCACCGCGCTCCCATTCGATAGGTTGATAATCCGATACACGTCTTTGATGCGCAGGCTGGTCGCCTCCGCCGGTGTGAGGATTTCCACGCCGAAGCGCGTGGCCTGCGCCACGGCGCGGCGCGCGAGATCGGCGCCGCTCAGGCCGACCGGGAAGCCGAGGTAATTCTCGATGCGCGCGCTCGTGCCCGCCTGACCGCCGGGCGCGTCTTTCTCGATCAGCAAGGTGCGCAGCCCCTCGGAGGCCGCGTACACCGATGCGGCCAGCCCGGCCGGGCCGCCGCCCACGATGATCAGATCGTAAAAGGGCATCCCGGCGCGTGTCTTCAGCCCGATTTTTTCGGCCAGCTGCACGTTGGTCGGCTGGGCCAGATGCGTGCCATCGGGGAACAGCACCACCGGCAGCGGCGTAGTCGGGCCGAGCGCGTCGACAAGCTGCCGCGCCTGCTCGTCGGCTTCGACGTCGAGCGATTGATAGGGAATCTGGTTGCGCGCCAGGAAGTCTTTGAGGCTGTGCACCGCCGGCGACCAGCGGTTCCCGACGATGCGAATCCCTTCGAACGGCGGGCGGAATGCCGCCGACCAGTCGTCGAGCAAATCTTGCAGGATCGGATACAGCCGTTCTTCCGGCGGGTCCCACGGCTTCATCAGGTAGTAATCCAGCGCCACGCGATTGATGGCGTTGATCGCCGCCTCGGTATCGGCATAGGCGGTGAGCAGCACGCGCCGGGCATCGGGATACAACGCGCGCGCCTGCTCAAGAAACTGCACACCGGTCATGTGGGGCATGCGTTGATCGGCGAGGAAGAGCGCGGTGGGTTCGTTGCGCAGCTGCAACTGGCGCAACGATTCGAGCGCCGCCGCGCCCGAATCGGCTTTCAAGATACGATAGTCCCGGCCGAACTTCTTGCGCAGATCGCGTTCGATCGCGTTGAGCACAGTGGGCTCGTCATCGACGGTAAAGATGACCGGTTTTGCCATTCCGTGTCCTCAAGGAGAGATTGATTCAGCCCAAACCTGTCACCGGATGCGACAGGTGGGCGCCGCATATTCCAAAGCGATTACGCTGTTCCGGCGCAGGCGGGGTTAATGCAGAGAATTCTAGCACAGATTTAGGGAGATGCCTGGGGCGCATTTCAGGCTCGGGGCGCAACGCATCGGCCCCATTCGGCTGGGCAGCCGCCGTCGACCTCAACTCGGCGGCGATTCGGTCAGCAGGACCTGAAACAACCGGGCTGAGGCTGATTGAACCAGCGCCCGGCCTGTCGCGGGATTGAAAAGCACGCCGAAGCAGGGAATCAAGGGGAAGAGTTTGACATTTCTGGATCGGCATGATAGACTTTTTGCACTTTCATCCGGCACTCATCTGGCACGCCTCTCTTTCATTCATTTACATCGAGTCGGTCATATTCATACACGCCAGCATTTCTTATTCCGATTCATTAATAAGGGGTGGTATGAAATGTTTTGATGGGGAGTGACCGCCCCGAGTGAAGGCCAGCTTGCCATATCTCAGGTGAGTGCGCAATTCAGTGCACTCACCTGTTTTGTTTTCAAGGGAACGTGTGCTGGCAGCGAGGTGGTTGGCATGACGGCCGAGTTTATTGCTCGAATGATCGGGATGATTTTGCTGGGGATCGCCGGCCTGCAAGTTGGCGCCGTATTGGCGGAACTCGCCGGGGTGCCCCCCGATACACGCGTACCTTATGTGTTGCTCTTCATGCTGGTCGGCGCGCTGGCGGGTTTGATTCTCACCCCCTGGCTTACCACGCGCCCGTTCCGCGTGCTGCGCCGACGGATTCGACAGGTACCTGCCTCGCAGCTGGTGGCCGGCGTGCTCGGCCTGCTCATCGGGCTGATCATCGCCCTGCTGCTGGCCTTCCCGCTCTCGCGCCTGCCCTCGCCCTTTGGCGAATTGCTGCCGCTCCTGGCGGCGATCGGTTTCGGCTCGCTGGGCATGTATACGGTGATTGCCCGGCAGGCCGATATCGCCCACCTGCTCAGCGGGCGGCTGCCCGCGCGCGAGCCGAAAGACGCCACGGCCGCGCCCACCGAGCGCTTTATGCTGCTCGACACCTCGGTGATCATCGACGGGCGCATCGCCGATATCAGCCAGACCGGGTTCCTCTCGGACACGATCCTGGTGCCGCGCTTCGTGCTGAACGAGCTGCAGCACATCGCCGACTCGTCGGATATGCTGCGGCGCAATCGCGGCCGGCGCGGGCTGGATATCCTCAATAAGCTTCAGAAAGATTCGCGCGCGCCGATTCGCATCACCGATATGGACGTGGAGGATGTGCGCGAGGTCGATGACAAGTTGGTCATCCTGGCGAAGCGCTTGAAGTGTCCGATCCTGACCAACGACTTCAATCTCAATCGGGTGGCCGAGTTGCAGGGCGTGCGCGTGCTCAACATCAACGAGCTGGCGAACGCGGTGAAGACGGTCTTCCTGCCGGGTGAAGGCATGCAGGTGCAGATCATCCAGGAGGGCAAGGAGCTGGGTCAGGGCGTGGGGTATCTGGACGATGGCACGATGGTCGTCATCGAAGAAGGCCGCCGCCACATGAACGCGACCATCCACGTGACCGTCACCAAAGTCCTGCAAACGGCGGCCGGCCGGATGATCTTTGCCCGGCCGGACAACAGCCATTGAGTGTAGGAGGCAACTCCAGTCGCCGAACAGCCCGTCGGCGATAAGTCGTCATCTTCTAAGGAATGGATATGCCCATTCAAATCTACAACGTCCTCACCCGTCGCAAAGAAGAGCTTGTCCCGCTCAATCCCAACCAAGTGACGCTGTACGTGTGCGGCCCCACCGTCTACGATCACGCCCACATCGGGCACGCCAAGACCTACGTGTCGTTCGACGTGATTGTGCGTTACCTGCGTTTTCGGGGCTTTCGCGTGCGCTACGTCCAGAACATCACCGATGTCGGCCACATTCTCGACACCGGCGAGGACCGCATCCTCAAGGGTGCGCGCCGCGATCGCATCGAGCCGATGGAAGTGGTCGAGACGTACACGCGCTCGTACTTTGAAGACATGGACGCGCTCGGCGTCGTCCGGCCCGATATTTCGCCGCGCGCCAGCGCGCACATTCCCGAACAAATCGAGCTGATCAAGACGCTGATCGAAACAGGCCACGCCTACGAAGTGAATGGCTCGGTATACTTCTCCGTCCCGTCCTTCCCGGACTACGGCAAACTGTCGGGCCGCCGGCTCGAAGAGGCAGCGGAAGGCGCGCGAGTCGCGGTGCGCGAGGATAAGCGCCACCCGGCCGACTTCGCGTTGTGGAAGAAAGCCGAACCGGAACATATCCTGCGCTGGCCCAGCCCGTGGGGCTGGGGCTATCCCGGCTGGCACATCGAATGCTCGGCCATGTCGACTAAATATCTCGGCAGCCCGTTCGATATCCACGGCGGCGGCCTCGACAACATTTTCCCGCATAACGAGTGCGAGATCGCGCAATGGGAAGCGGCCGCCGATCAGCCGTTCGCCCGCTACTGGATGCTGACCGGCACGCTCACGCTCGACGGCGTGAAGATGAGCAAGTCGCTGGGCAACGTGCTGACGATCAAAGACGCGCTCAAGCGTTGGAGCCCGCCGGCGATCCGCTTCTTCATCTTGAGCAGCCATTACTCCAACCCGATCGATTTCAGCGCGGCCGCGGTGGAGGCCGCGCAGAAAGGCGTCGAGCGGCTGCTATCGGCCGTGCGGCTCGTGCGCGACCGGCTGCGGACGGCGACCGATTCATCCGATGGAGCGGGCTTCGCCCAGGTGTTGGATGAGCACCGCGCCGCGTTCGTCGAAGTGATGGACGATAATTTCAACGCGCCGGCCGCGCTGAGCGTGTTGAGCCAGCTGACGACCGATGTCAACACGCTGCTCAACAGCGGCGAGCCGATCGGCCGAACGACGCTCGCGGCGATCGATAAAGCGTACCGCGATCTCGGCGACAGTGTCCTGGGTATCGTTCCGGATACGCTCACGACCGAGGCGAACCTCGACGTGGTGGACGGGCTGGTGCGGTTGCTGATCAACCTGCGCACCGAGGCGCGCGCCAACCGGGACTTCGCTCGCGCCGATGCAATCCGCAAGCAGTTAGCTGATATCGGGGTGGTGCTTGAGGATAGCCGCGCCGGCACGACGTGGAAACTGGTTAAAGGATGAAGGACACTTGCACCTGCGCTAGCGCGCTTGCCCCCAGCCGCCGTCAGGTGGATTGAGTCCACAGGCGTCGGGGGCAGCGCAAGTGCAGGTGTGAGGGATGAAGCTTTCTTCATCCCTCATCCGTGCTCCTATGCGTGAACTGATCTACGGCCGCAACGCTGTCCACGAAGTGCTGCGCGCCGGGCGGCGCACGGTGTACCAGATCCTGCTGGCCGAGGGCGTACAGGAAAAGGGGACGCTGGCCGACGCGCTGGCGCTGGCCGCGCAGCGCAACCTTCCCGTTCAGCGGGTCGTTCGCGCGCGCCTCGATCACATCACCGACGCGCACCAGGGCATCGCCGCCGAGGCCGGGCCGTATCCCTACGTGAACCCCGAAGATATCCTCGCGCTGGCCGAAGCGCGCAAAGAGCCAGCGCTGATTCTGATCCTCGACATCATCCAGAATCCCCAAAACTTAGGCACGCTCTTGCGCACGGCTGAGGCGATGGGCGCGCACGGCGCGATCTTGCCACACCGGCGCGGCGTCGAAGTCACGCTGGCCGTGGTCAATGCCTCGTCCGGCGCGAGCGAGCACTTGTGTATCGCCCGCGTCGTCAACCTCGCCCGCACCATGGAAGAGTTGAAAGAGCGCGAGGTATGGATCGCCGGGCTGGAGCACAAGGACGAGCGTGCAATCGACTTTTGGTCGGCGGACCTGAGCGGCCCGCTGGCGCTCGTCATCGGCAACGAAAGCGAAGGCATGCGCCACCTCGTCCGCCAGACCTGCGATTACCTCCTCCGCATCCCAATGCGCGGCCACATCGAATCGCTCAACGCCTCGATCGCCGGGTCGGTTGTGCTGTATGAAGTGCTGCGGCAGCGGCAGGCTGTCAACGGACGGTAAACGGACAAGCGGACAAGAGCGGACGGATATACCGGCGCTAGCGAGCGACGACCAAGGGCATCGTTCGCCCGCTTACGGCCCGACCGTCCACTCCACCAGCGCGTAAGTGCAGGCGTTCTTCTCGCCTCGCCCTTGTACGCCCAGATACACTCGATCCCCCGCGCCGCGCACAGCCTGGATCGACTCATACTGCCCGCTGAGGTCGAGCGTGGCGAGCCGGTTCCCATTGTGTTGGCAGGGCCGGACTGCACTGTGTAGGAGTTGGCCTGGCGACTGTTGTTGCAGGCGGGGCCACCGTGGGCGCCGCTTCATCGCTGAGTCCGAGCGTGATAGTCGCCGGTTCAACCCGTGCGGAATCGGTGGGTGACGCGCACGCGGTGAGCAGCAGCATCACCATCAGCACTCGCGATCTGACCCGCATCGTCTCCTCCTGCCTTTTCGGCGCTTAATGACTGCGTGGCGCCAGCCTGATGCAGATCATATCGCGAACACGTGCGAAATGCCTTACGCCCCTGCACCGATGCGTCTACGAGCGGGAAACGCGGAGATGTGCATCATTCGCTGCGAGCTTCTTTACGGAACCCGGATCACAAACAACGCTTCTCCTCTGCCGTCTGGCAAGTAGCCTCGGACGGCCAGGGATTTGCCATCTGGTGACCATGGCCCCGGGAAAGTGGAGTAACCTCCCGTCTCCCAAAATCCACCTTGATCACCATCAAGACTGGAAAAGACAGGAACCCCTGTCGGTGAACTGAACGCCACCTTTGTCCCGTCCGGCGACCAGGTTAGCGGGAGAGGGTTGCCGCTCTGGGTCAAAAGGAGGCGTGCCTCACTGCCCAGGGGCTCTACGGCTCGCAACCTTACTGCTCCCTCTGTTGAGTCGCTCATAATCATTGACCGGCCGTCAGGAGAAAATTCGCTTTCAGGCTTAAAGGGAAGCTCCTCGACTTCACCACTTTCTGAATGGTAAAGTCGACTTGGCGGAAAGTTGGCTACCTCTCCGACGCCTGAGAGAAGGATATGATAGGTGCGTGTGCCTGTCACCACGGCTGCCGTGGCTCTCAAACTGACGGTTGAAGTCGGTACAAAGGACACCCCGAAAAGTTCTGGAACTACTTGTACGGCGCCTTGCCCGAGTGTGACCAGTAGCGGCCCTTGATCTGTAGTCTCATGAATCAGAAACTGATCCTCACTCAGCCATGTTGGACCGGCAAAGCTTCCCTCTGCATCACGATAGCGCCACTGGATGACATCTTCAATTCTGCCAGTTTCTACATCGACGACAGAAGTAGTGGCTTCAAGGCCTGGGGCGTCGAGGGCGGCGCTGATGGCCAACCGGCTGCTGTTGGGAGACCAAGAATAGCCCGGACGAGCGCCACCGACAGACTCATCGATGCTGCGTACGGACTGAGTTGACGGTTCGTAGAACCAATACCGCTGTTGACTGTTGAGCAAGAACAGAGAGTGATCGGGACTAGAGGTTGCGACGCTCAAGATCGGCTCTGGGAAAAGCTCGGTAAGTGGAATGAAATCGTCACCACAGGGCGCGCCTTGTATAACCTGGTCGCCAGTGAGGATAAACACCTTCCCATCCGGTAGCCAGGCGATCGGATTGCTGAAGTACCCGTACCCGACCTGAAACGGAGATTCGCACACCTGGCCGGTGCGCGCGTTCAGGAAATGCAAAGTCCCTGGTGGATACGTGTAATCGACAGCCACCTCTTCAGCGGTGAAGGTCCAATACGCCAGCATGTCACTGGCGGGAGACCAACTGCCTATGAATATTCGGGAAGCGGTTATCACCGGCGTGGCGGTGGCGGAAACAGGCGGTGTTTCCAGCGGCGCCAGCGTTGGCGCGGCGTGAAGCGTCGCTGTCGCCGGTTCAACCCGTGCGGAATCGATGGGCGACGCGCACGCGGTGAGCAGCAGCATCACCATCAGCACTCGCGATCCGACTCGCATCATTCTCCCACGCCTTTTTGGGCTTCGCTGACCGAGGTGACAGGGACCTCGTGAGAATCATATCGCAACACGTGCGAAATGCCTTACGCTCTCGCGCCGATTTGTCTACGAGTAGGAAACGCTGGGGAAGAGAAAGCGGTGCCTGCGAGGAAGGTTCCAGGGTGTCTTCATTGCGAACCGGGCAGGCTGACCCGTTCCGTCTCACCCGTCTGCCGGTCATGCACGAAGACGTCCGGTAGTTCGTTGGTATCATCTGCCACAAGATTGCTAGCCCTGGAGACAAACGCGACCCGGCGTCCATCTGCCGAGATTCTCGGCCAACGGCTATCGCCGTTCGCTGGTGTGCCATCGCTGGCGAGGCTGACACGTTCAGTAGCTCCCGTCTCCCGATCATGCACGAAAATGTCAAAGCAACTGAAGGTGTACGGGTTAGGGTCGCATGCATTCGTATCGTTTGGGACCAAGTTGCTGGCGTCGGATGCGAAAGCTACAAAACGCCCGTCTGCGGAGAGGCTCGGGGTCACACTGTCACTGTTGCCCGGTGTGCCATCGCTGGCGAGGCTGATTCGTTCAATACGGCCGGTTTGGCGCTCGCAGACGAAAACGTCCGCACAGTTGTGTCGCCCGAACTGCGGATGCTCGCACTCTTGCGTGTCGTTCGGGACGAGACGGCTGGCGGCAGATGCAAATACGCTATAGCGTCCGTCCGACGAGAGGATGCTGTCGCTTGCGTTCACCACTTGTACACCGCCCGTCTGCGGATCCGGCGCAAAAATGCCATCGAGCGGATAGGGCACAACCATCCAGCGGTACGATGAGTCGTCGGGGTCTTGGCACGCCCTCGTTCTGTCGCCCATGTTTGCCAATTGAATCGCCTGCGTCTGCCGATCGAACATGAAGAAGTTCCCCGTGCTATCATCGATACCTTCCACGAGCTTGCTCTCGTAAGACCAAAATGCCACCCACCGTCCATCTGCAGAAATGCTGAGATAATAATTCGCGCCTAGCAGTTTGTCGGAGAGCGGCATTAAGCCGTTCGATAGGTGATACACTTCAGGCATGAGCCGAAAATTCAAAACCGCCAATTACGAAGAGACGCTTAACCTTACGATTCGGCTGGGAGAAGCTCTACCGCCTAATCAC
>DATDPU010000147.1:0-34948 GCA_035292585.1 Anaerolineae bacterium
GTGATTAGGCGGTAGAGCTTCTCCCAGCCGAATCGTAAGGTTAAGCGTCTCTTCGTAATTGGCGGTTTTGAATTTTCGGCTCATGCCTGAAGTGTATCACCTATCGAACGGCTTAATGCCGCTCTCCGACAAACTGCTAGAAATCCGATTTCGCAACCTAACCGATTCATTGCGCATGGTATAACTGAAATCTAGTTCAATGGAATTAAATCACTCAGATTCTCATTCGGCAGCCCTCCTCGAATGGCTGCTTGTTGTGATCATCGTTGGGCTGCTCGCGCTCATCGGCGTCATTCTGGCCGGCGCCGGTTCTGCTCAATCGCTGCCGCTGGTGGGCACTTCGACGGCTTCGCCTACCTCTCGCTACACTCCGACGCCGAGCACTACGCCGAGCCTTACCCCGACGCCGAGTCAGACGCCCACCTACACCCCGTCTCCCACACCGACGGACACACCGCGCCTGCCGTTGCTCGGCCTCGCCGACACGATCACACCGCTGCCAACCCCCGAGGTCTACACGACGACCTATACGCCGGTACCCACGCCCGCGCCGCTCGTCGACTTGCCGGTCGACACCATCAATATCGTCGTCATGGGCAGCGATCGCCGTCCCGGCGACGGGGCCTGGCGCACCGATACCGTCATCCTGGTCAGCGTCCATCGCGACCCCACGTTTGTCACGCTGCTTTCGATTCCGCGCGACCTGTGGGTGTACGTCCCCAATCACAAGTACGATCGCTTCAACACCGCCGACGCCTATGGCGAGCGGAATGGTTATCCGGGCGGCGGCGCCGGCCTGGTGAAGCAGACCATCCAGTACAACCTCGGCATCGAAGTCCAGTATTTCATCCGCGTCGACTTCAATGCCTTTCGAGCGATCATCGACACGCTTGGCGCGCTGCGGCCCGGCGCTGATCAGCCGACGATTCGCGTGCTGGCCGATTGCCCGCTCTTCGATATTTTTCCCGACGTGCCGGCGGGCCAATCGGACATCCTCTCCGGCGATGCGCTCAGCACGACGATCACCGGCACGCTGGAGATCGTCCCCGGCTACAACTATCTCGACAGCAAGCACGCGCTGTGGTACGCGCGCTCGCGCCTGTCCACCAGCGACTTCGATCGCTCGCGCCGCATCTTGAACCTGGGCGTGGCGCTGTTGCAGGCGGCGCAGGAAAACGGGACGCTCGATAAGGCGCCCGAGCTATGGACCGAGTTTGCCGCGTCGGTTCAAACCGACCTGACGTTGAACGATGCGTTATGGCTGGCCGGCGTCGCCGGCGATCTGGAGCCGACCGATATCAAGATGCGCCAGATCGATGGCCTGGTCACCGATGGGTTCGTGTCCGCGACAGGGGCTTCGGTCTTAAGCTGGGATCCGCAGGTGCTGGCCGTGGTGCTGGACGAAGCTTTCGAGCCGCCGCCCGCCAATCTGGCGGCGCAGGCCAGCGCCAGGGTCGAGGTGCTCAACGCCTCGGGCAAGCCCGATTGGGATGATCTTGCCGTCGATCGACTGGTCCGCTACAACTTCGACATCGTCTTGCCCGATCCGCCGGAGACTGATTTCCGCGCGGACAGCGTCATCATCGACTACACCACCACGGCCAAAGGCTCGCGGCTGAACCAGCTGGCGCGGTTGTTCAACGTGCCGGCTGCCAACATCGTAGCTCAGCCCGACGCGAACAGCCCGGTGGCCTACCGACTGCTAGTGGGCGCGGGCTTCGATTCCTGCCGCAAACCCCCGCCGCCGGTCGAGGTGACGCCAACGCCCACGGCGACATTCCCGTCCTCGCCGCTTGAAGCCCCACCGACGCCGTAAAGCAGAACCCCGGTTTCATTTGAAGAAACCGGGGTTCTTGTATTGTGATCGACCCTCACCCCAACCCTCTCCCTGGAAGGGGGAGGGCGCATGGTCAATTCAACCGCTCGATGCCGTCGATCTGGGCCGGTTGTAATGCGTCCGGTCTGGCTTGAATGCGGATGTACCGATAGCCTTCGCCGAGCGGCGCTGGAATGACGCCGCCAATATCGATCGCGACGCCGGTGTTGAGTGCTCCCCACAGGCCCGAAGTCCACGACGGACAGAACCCTTCCCCATTGGGCAACATCGGAACGAGCTCGTTCCCGGCTGCGCCCGGCAATAGATCGCAATAGCCCGCATCGGGGTTTAACCCGCCGGAAACTGCATAGGGCGCAATGTTGCTGTTTGGGGCCAGCGATTCGTTCCCCAAGCTCCAGGCAAAAGCGACATACCAGGTCGTCGCATCGAGCGAAAGCTCCACAGTCACCCAATCCATCTGAACCGCGCGGTAACTCGGCGCCGGGACGATCTCGATTTCATAGTACACCAAATCGTAACCAGGCCCGTCAAGGATTCCATTACCTGCGCCCAAATCCAGGGTGAGCACTTCCCCCGGATCAACCGTCGAGGGCGTCCCATTAGGCGGGCCGCCTGCTTCGCTGCAATCAGGCGGCGCCGGGGCGGGACAGCTGGGCGGCGGAGTTGGATTCGGCGCAGCGATCGCGCTGGGTGTGCCGCTGGCTTCGGGGCTGTCTACCGATGACTGAAGCGTATCCTCGCCTCGAACGATGAAGAAATACGGCTGGCCGGTGGTCAGCCCGCTCACGACGAACGAAGTGCCCGTCGTCGCGCCGACAGGTACATATGGCCCGCCGCTCGCCGTGCTGTTGTAAACCCGATACTGCACGAAGTCGGAATCGGCCCGGCTCTCGTCTGACCACGCCAGGCTGACGAGTGTCGTGCCGGTGTTGGCAACAACCACGCTCGCCGGCGCGGGCGGCGCGGGATTGGTCGTCGCACTGGGCGAAGGCGTGACCGTTGCCGAGGGCGATGGTGTGAGCGTCACCGTCGGCGTGTTGGTTGACGCCGGCGAGGTCGGCGTGTTCGTCGACGCGGGCGACGTAGGCGTGTTCGTGTTGGGCGGCGGGGGTGTCTGCGTGTTCGTCGCCGTATTGGGCGGCCGTGGCGAAGAGGTCAGCGTAAAGGTTGGGCGGGGCGTCGGCGTGCGCGAAGGCGTGGGCGTGCGCGTCGGTGTGTTCGATGGCGTAGGGGTGAAAGTCGGCGGCGGCGTGTTCGACGGCGTCGGCGTGAGCGTCACGCGGGCGATGACGGTCGAGCCAGGGGTGATCTGCCCGGCGGGGACCGTAACGACGATGTTGGGATCAGGCGTGATGTTGAGCGCGGCCACGTCGGTTGCCAGCAGTTCGGCGATCCGCGTCGGATCGACCGCGGGCAACGTCGCGGTAATCTGTAGGTTGTAATCCACGTCGAGCTGCGATCCCAGCTGCGCCCCGATCAACCAACCCAGACCCTGGCGACCGACGGCCGACAGGGCGATTAACACGATACAGGCCAGCCCGGCCAGAATGAACAGCGCGTATGGCAGCCCGCTGCGGATGCGGTCGCGAATGGGCCGGTTGTTCATCAGCGATTGTCTTGCGCCATCTGGACGATCGGCGGCTCGCCGGCGACCTCGTTGAGCGGCAGGATCAGGCGGAAGGTGCTGCCTCGGCCCACCAGGCTATCCACTTCAACTTTGCCCCGGTGCGCCTCGGTCACCGTCTTTACGATGTAAAGCCCCAAGCCTACACCGCGCTCGTTCGAGTGCACGCGGGAGGCCGAGCGGAAGAAACGCGTGAACAGGTACTTTCGATCTTCAGGCGTGATGCCGATGCCGGTATCGGCGACGGTGATGGTGGCAAAGTCGGCCGTGCCGGCTACTCCGACCTTCACCTGCCCGCCCGACTCGGTGTAATGATAGGCGTTGCTGATCAGTTGCTCGATGGCCCAGTGCAAGCGCCGCCGATCGCCGATGACGCTGGTCGAGTTGGGATCGCGCGTGAGTTCCAGGCTGAGTTGCTTCTCGTCTAGGCGCTCGCGCCATACGTCGAGCGCCACATCGACCAGCTCGTTCAGATCGATCCGCTCCAGGCGCAAGCGCAGCGAGCCGGCTTCGAGCTGCGTGATATCGAGCAGCTCGGTGATCATCGCGACCAGCGAATCGGCGTGACGGTTGATGATGTTGAGGAAGTCCAGGTATTTCTCGGGCAATTCGTCGGCGGCCGTTTGCAGCATCAGGTCGCTGTACCCTTTGACGGCGGTGAGCGGTGTGCGCAGCTCGTGCGAGACCTGCTCGATGAAACTGTCTTTCAAGCGGTCAATCTCGGCCTCGCGCGTGATATCGCGGAGCGCGACGACGGTGCCCAACTGCTGCCCATCGTTGGTGATGACCGGCGCGGCATGCGCGCTGATCGTGCGCCGGTTGATCTCGAACTTACGCACTTCGCTGCCATTCAGCGCGGACTGCGGCTCCAGCGGCGGTTCGAGTCGTTCCAGCGGGTGCTCGCGCAGCATGCCCACCGAAAAATCGGAGGCCAGATCGCCCAGCATGTGCTCGGCGGCGCTATTCATCATGATGATGCGCCCGCGCGAATCGAGCACCAACACCCCGTCGGCGATGCTCGATAGAATCGCGCGCGTCTTGAGCGCCTCCTCGCGGTGCGCTTGCAGCAGCAGTTCCAGGTCGCGCGTGCGCTCTTGCAGCTTCTGCGTCATGTTATCGAAGGTCGAAGCCAGTTTGCCGATCTCATCGCCGCCGCTCAAGCCGGTGCGCTGGCTGAGGTTGCCGGCGGCCACGGCCTGCGAGGTGCTGACCAGGCGCAAGATGGGCGTCACCAGTCGACGCGAAATGGTCAGGCCGATGGCGAAGACCGCCACGACCATCGTCCCGAAGATCACGGCAAACAATAGGCGGCTGGTCACGCTGCTGTTGATGATGAAGTTGCTTTCCAGCCCGATCGAGTACACGCCGACCGCATTCTGGCGGATGAGCAGCGGCCGGTAAGCCAGGCGGTACTCCGACGAACCGCGTTTGAGAGGCAGGCTGAGGAATTCACTCTGACCATCGGCAGAGGTAGCGCGCTGCAAGAGCTCATTGACCTGGGCGGGGGCGAGACGGTTTTCGGGATCGCCGGGTTCAGCCGGAGGCAGCGTCGAATCGAGCTGCCCGCCGGTCAGATCGTAGGCGCTGACCCGGGCGACGGCATCGTTGCCGATCGCGCGCAGCGCGGTGTCGAGCCGTGTGCCGACCATGATCGCGCCGACCAGGGTATCGTCGCTGCGGATCGGGCCGACGGTGAACAGGTGGTAAGGTTGGTTGGCCTCGCGCAACAGGCCGGAGAATTTATCGCCGAATTGATCGCGCTCACCGCGCAGCACGCGGTCAAGCGGTTCCCAGCTGGATATCGTGCGGTTGAGCGTTTCGGTATATTCGCCGCTGGCCGTGCGATCGAGCCGCAACAGCACCACGTGTGTCGCGTCGACGATCCATACGCTATCGATCGCGCGGCTGGCCGCCGGGCCTTCAATCAAATCTCGGAGCTGGAAGGCGTTGCCAGCGCGCGCGGCTTCCGGCAAGCCCTGGGTAGCGGCCAGGATACGCCACAAGTCGAGGTGCGTCCGCTCCACACGGACAAAGCCATCGGCGGCAACTTTCGCCGCGTCGGCCAACTGGTTGGTGAAGCGCTCTTCGATTGAATCGGTGACGAACTGGGTAACGATGAAAACGCCTACGAAAGCAACGGCGAAAGTGAGGATCAGGTAGGGGAGCGTGACCTTTCCCCGGATGCCCAGATTGAACTTGCGCGGAGCCTGGGCTGCGTTATCGGGAGCGGGAAGTTGGCTCATGTGTACCCCTCAGGGGGTCGCTGGCAGCAATGATCGGAGCATGAGAGGACAATGAGTCTCCAATTTGGGCAGGATCATATCACATAAAAAATAGCCGGTCAACGCAGACGGCGCGTTGATCTTGAAACTGTAACCATAGTGAAACAGACCCTCTCACAAACGGGGTCTGTCTGGCGATTTGCCTGAGGTTAGTAAGAAAGCAATGACCGGTCTGAAACAAATCCCGGCGGTCGCCGGGGCTTAACGAGCCTGTGCAAGTTATGTGCTCACCTTACGCAGTTTGCTCCCCGACCGCGTCCGCGCGGGCGGGTGCATGGCTGGAAACGCCCGCGCGGACGCGGGCTTAGAGCGAAGTTGAACGGCGCCTGCGTAAGGTGCGGTGTGTGTTTTACGGGCGCGCAAAGTAGGCCAGCGCCAGGCGCAGCCGCTCTTCCGTGGTTGCCCCGCTCTCGCGGGGCACGCTCGCCAGCGCAGCCTGGGCCTCGGCCACGCTGTACCCCAGCGCGGTCAGTGCGCCGACGATCTCGATATCATCATTGGCAAAGGCCGTCTGACCGGCCGGCGCGCTGGGCGCAACGCCCACCTTGTCTTTCAGGTGGAACACGATCGTTTGCGCCGTCTTCGGCCCGATGCCCGGTACGCGCGTGAAGACCTCGATTTCGCCTGAGGCGATCGCCTGGCGCAGGCGCTCGGGCGGCGCGCTGGATAGGATGCTCAAGGCGGCTTTGGGTCCGATGCCGCTCACCCCGAGCAATAATTCGAACAGCGCCAATTCTTCTTCATTGACGAACCCGTACAACGAGATCTCGTTCTCGCGGACCAGCATGTGGGTGAAGAGCTCGATGGTACGGGCTTTCCCGGCCAGCTCGCGCGCGGCCGCCGAGGCGCGCACCTTAAAGCCCACCCCGCCCACGCTGACGATCAGGCTGTCTCGGCCGATCGATTCGACTGTGCCATGCAGCCGGGCAATCATGTCGAGAGCTCCATCAGTCCGGTGATGCGGGAGGAATGCAGGTGACAGATGGCGACGGCGAGCGCATCGGCCACGTCATCGGGTTTAGGTATACTGGCTAATCCCAATAGCACTCGAACCATTTCTTGCATTTGTTTCTTGTCCGCCCGCCCGTAACCGGTAATGGCCTGTTTGACTTCGAGCGGCGTATATTCGCTCACGCGTAAGCCGGTCTGCGCGAGCGCCAGCAGCATCACGCCGCGCGCATGGCCCACGGCGAGCGCGGTGCGCACGTTGCGGCTGAAGAACAATTGCTCCACCGCCGCCGAAGACGGCTGGTGGAGCGCGAGGAGGTCGCTGAGCGCCCGATGCAGCGCGACGAGCCGCTGCGCCAATGCCCAATCGGCAGGGGTGGTGATGGCCCCATAGGCGACGGCCTTCAGCGAATTGTTTTCTTCGCGGATAAAACCGTAGCCGGTGGTGGCGGTGCCGGGATCGAGGCCGAGGACAATCACGCGGCTTGTGCGGCGTACTCGGACATCAACTCTTCGGGGATGTCGAGGTTGGCGTACACCTGCTGCACGTCTTCGAGATCTTCCAGCTGATCGACAACCTGGAGCACCGTCTGGGCGTCTTTCGCGTCGAGCGCGCTGAGCTGTTTGGGCTTCATCACCAGCTCGACGGTTTCCGGTTTCAGGCCGGTCTTTTCCAGCGCGGCGCTGACGGCGTGCAGCTCGTTCGGCGCGGTGTAAATCTCGACATGCTCGTCGGTGATTTCCACATCGTCCGCCCCGGCGTCGACGGCCATCTCGAACATTTTATCCGGGTCCGGGTTCTTGACCGGGATGGCGATGTAGCCTTTCTGCTCGAAGTTCCACGCGACCGCGCCCGCTTCGGCCAGGCTGCCGCCGGCCCGCGTGAAGATGCGGCGCAAATCGGCCACCGTGCGGTTGCGGTTGTCGGTGGTGACCTTGACCAGCATGGCGATGCCGTGCGGGCCGTAGCCTTCGTACATCAACTCTTCGAACGCGGCCGCGTCTTTGTCAAGGCCGGCGCCACGGCGAATCGTGCGCTCGATCATATCTTTGGGCATGCCTGCCGACTTGGCTTTATTGACGATCAAGCGCAGCCGGACGTTGTTCTCCGGGTCGGCGCCGTCGCGCGCGGCAATGGCGATCTCGCGGCCGAGTTTGCTGAACATCTGGCCGCGCTTGGCGTCGTTGGCGCCCTTCTTGCGCTTGATGGTTGCCCAATGGCTATGACCTGACATGTTGACACTCCTGTTCACGCTCGCCGCGTGATGGCGAACAGCGATCCGTTTCGCGCCAAACCACGAGAGACATATCGACCCCGAAAAAACGGGGCCGTTGGGGTTCGAACTCGGCCCGATTATACCATCTGGCCGCAGAGGCTGTCAACGGAGGCGATCAACGGACTTGACAGCCCACGCGCTGCGCGCGAGGGCAGGCGGACAAACGGATGGAAACGGATGGACAATTCGTAGGAGCCGTCTGCTGATGGCGACCGGAAATGGATGCCGGCGGCGGATGGAAGCAGATAGTTCACCCATCCCCAATTACCGTTCTCCAATCTACCGTTTACTACATCACCGCGACACTGTTTACTGACTTTACATCGGGCAGGATGCGCCGCCATGCGAGTGCGGCCAGGGGCGCGGCGAGCAATTGACCGTCGGAGCGCACGGCGAGCAGCTCGTCGCCAACCGGGACGAAGCGCTCGATCATGGTGCGCCGCCACGGCACGCTCAGGCCGGCCGAGGCCGGTTGCCACGTTCGGCCCCCATCGCGTGTTTCTTCGATCCGGCCATTCGAGTCTACAAAGTCGGCCGGGCCAAGGATGAAGTGCGCGGGGTCGCTCGGGTCGAGCCATACCGCGCGGCAGTAACACTCGTATACATTTGTCCAGGTTTTCCCGCCAGCCTCCGATCGATACAGCCCGCCTCCGGTCGGTGCAAAGACCAGATCGGGCGAGGCAGGATGAACCGCGATCGAATGCACATCGGGACAAATGAGCGGCGCGGGTGGGTCGTATGGATCAGGATCGCCGGTGCTGCCTTCCGCCAATCGCCAGGTGTCGCCGCTATCGTCCGAGCGCAACACGCCGCCGACTTCGACTGCGGCGTAAGCACGCGGACCGTGAAAGGCAAATCCGCGCACGCAGCCGGCTTCAGGTGAGTAAGGCAGTGACCAGGCATGCGCCTCGCGCAAGCGCTCGACTTCGGTGCACGCGCGCCAGGTTGCAGCGCCGTCATGTGAAACGAAGATGCCCGCCGGTTCGGTCCCCGCGAATTCTAAATCGGAAACATCAGGGTGATAAGCCAGCCAGCGGACGTGACGCAGGCTGAGACCTGCGCTCGCTGCGCGCCAGGACTGACCACGGTCATCGGAGCGAAAGACGCCATCCGTTGTGCCGGCGAGGATCACGCCCTCGCGCGCGATCACAGTGGTGACGTGACGACCTTGCAGGCCATTGGCAAGCTCACGCCAGTCGTCGCCGCTGCGCTCGAATGTAAACAGACCATTGGCTGTGGCAACGCAGAGCAGAATTTCCATGCCATGAATATATCACGCTATGGAAACGATGCGCGCTTGCCAGGTCGCGTAAACCTGGCAGGTCATTTTAAACCGGGCGTGGCACGATCTTCAGTCGCCGCATCCACTTGGCCCAGGTCGATGCAAAGTGGACAAAGGGGGGACTCGGCTGTGTGTTCAAGCGCGCCGCGCGCAGGCTTTCGAGAAACGTCTGAGGTGAATCGAACGGCGCCAGCATGACCGTCGCTCGTCCCAATTCGATGCGCGTGTGCGCATCGCTCCCGGCGAAACCAACCTTGCCGTGCCGGGCGGCAAAGTCGCGGGCGGCGGCATTATCGGAGGCATATAGGCAGCGCGCGTTGAAGACCTCCAGGGCGTCGACGAGATCGACGATCGGCGCAAGGCGATTCAGCCCCATCGCCTCCTTGCGCAACCGATCGGCGGGGTGGCTGACCCCGACGACACCCTCTTGTGCCCGCACGCGCGCAATCGCTTCGCGCACGGGCAACCCCGGCGGCACTTCTTCGCTCAAGAAGTACGCGATGATTTCGCCGGAGTCCGTTTTGATCTCCTCGCCGACGATGATCAGCTCAGGGGCCAGCGCCTTGAGTCGCAACGCGCCGGCGATGGTGTTGTGATCGGTCACCGCTACACGGTCGAGTCGCTTGCGGCGACACTCGGCGATGAACTTATCCGGCGGGGTCAGACAATCTTTCGAGTAGCAGGTGTGGGTGTGGAGTTCGATGGTGAGCATGCGGAGAGTATAGCAAAAGCATGCGCCCATGTCCACTGAACGCACGCGCCGGCTGTGGTAGAGATTCCTCCTCGCTCCGCTCGTCGGAATGACACGCAGGAATACTTCATCATCAAATTGAGAAGGGCTGATGAGACCGGCTCTTCAGCCATCACAGAATTTCTCAGTGACCCGGTGTGGATCGCTTGAGCTGCTGATCGGCCTGGGCCAGGATGAGATCGAGCATTTTGGCGGTCACATTATGGCCGCCGCGCCGGTTATCGCGCACCGCGCCAAGCGTAAGCGCAGGCCCCCAGGGAAAGCCCCACCAGCCCAGCAACAAGGTGATGAAAGTATACGGCCAGTGAAACTGCGCCGGCGACTGGCCCGGCCGGATGTAGAACACCGGGCTGGGGCGACGCCGGGTGATCACCAGCAACGAAATGACATACTCATACGTCACGAAGCGCGCGCCCTGCTTCAATTCCTCGCGCATCTCACCGACAGTGATGCGCCCGATATTTCGAATCGCCACGCGCCTCCTGACAGAACGCCGTTGACCAAAAGCGAGACGGCGGTGTGAACTCGGCTGGGAGTATCGCTCACTGGCTGGCGTGTATCTTACCACAGCCTCTGGCAAGTAATCCGCCCCGGGCTTTTACAAAGTCAGCTAACAGCAGTTAAAACTGCGCCAACAACCCCGCAAAGCCACCCGGCGGCTGGGCGTTAGTCCGCGCCAGCGGACTTCGCGTGATGGTTGCAGCGAATTCATTCGCCACAGGGATGTAAAAGCTCTGCAATCCGCCCCCTGGCCGATTGACACGCCGCGAGCTGGGTTTTAGAATCATCTCGACGAATTTGAAACTGCGATCGGATTGTGCCGCAAATTGTATCTCTTATCGATATCAAGATACATGTCAGCCCGACGCGCTTTTGTTATCTTGTCTAGCTGATCGAATTTTCTTCAAGCCTAAGCCGAGTATTCAAACGGAGGTTACGGCGGTGACGGTAGCTTTTGTGATGAGCGGCGCGGCGAATTTCGGCTCGCTCCAGGTCGGCGCGCTGCAAGTTTTGCTGGAGCAGGGTATCCAGCCCGATGTGTTGATCGGCACTTCGGCCGGCGCGCTCAACAGCGCTTATCTGGGCGTGGAAGCAACGCCGGAAGCCGCTTATCGGCTGGCCGATATCTGGCGCAACGCCGGCCGGGATGCACTGTCGCGGAGCGGCCGGTTGATGATCTTGTTGCGCCTGATTTTCAATCACGATGGGATACTGCCCAATCTTCCGCTGCGCCGCTTCCTCGAACGGTCGCTGCCGCCGGGGATTACACGCTATGGCGATTTGAACTTGCCGGCCTACAGCGTGGCGGTGCGGCTGGATACCGGCGAGATCCGCTGCTTCGGCGATGACCCTGCAGACCTTATCCTTGATGGGTTGATGGCCAGCACCGCGATTCCGGGATTCTACCCGCCGTGGACATGCGACGGTGTGCCTTACGTGGATGGCGGCGTTGTCGCTTATCTACCAATCGATCTGGCGATCAAGCGGGGCGCGACGGAGATTTACGCGCTGAATGTCAGGGTCGCCGACGCCGGCAAGCGGGTGATACGCGGCACACTGGCGATCGCCGGGCGCGCGCTCGATCTACTGATCGATCGCCAACGGGCGAGCGAGATCGAGCTGCACCGAGGGAACTCCAGCGTGCTCATTCACGATATTGGCCTGTCTACGGGCCGCGCCATCGAGTTTTGGGATTTCCGCTATTCCGACGAGATGGTGGCCGTTGGCCGCGAGATCGCCCAGGCGTATCTGAATGGGCCACGCCTGGAACGCCCGGTGAAGCGCGGCTGGCGCGACTGGTTTAGACGACGCCCCCATTTCAGGCAGGCGGGAGCGCTGGCCTCGGCCGTCGTCCCGCGCCGCGCGATCGTGTCTCGCCAGCCTTAACGCTAAAAACCTCCCAAGTCTCAAAGACCTGGGAGGTTTTGTTTCACGTCACCCGCCTACGAATTTGCTCTTGTAGCCCAGCTCCGCCAACAGTTCCGCTGCGCGCTCACGGTGATCGCCTTGAACCTCGATCTCGCCGTCTTTGAGCGTGCCGCCCGCGCCGCAGGCCTGCTTCAACCTTCGGGCCAGCGCCTCCAATTCTTTCGGCGAAAGCTGCAAATTGCCGATCACCGTGACGGTCTTGCCGGCGCGCCGTTTCCGATCGCGCCAGATGCGCGCCGTCTGTTGGCGGGGTGGGAGGCTCTCAGTCGGCTGGCACACGCAGGGATATTGACCGCACCGCGCACAACGCTTCTCGAAATCGGGATCGGTTGAGTAGACCAGGTTGCCGATGCGTTTCTTGGTCATAAGACGACGAAGGACGAAGGACGAATAACGGAAACCCTTCCGTCCGTCGTCACTTTCTGCGTCGCAGTAGCAGCCCGCCAGCCACCATGCCCGTCAGCGCAGCGAGTCCTGCTGCGGCCACGGCGACGGTCTCCGGCTGCATACCCGGCATCACGACTTTGCCATCGCCGTACTCCGCAAACAGCTGGCCCCATTTGGTGTTCAGCGCAGCCTTTACACGCGGCCGGCCGACGAACGGATACCAGTACACGTTGTGGTAGAAGTTGCTGGCGAAGTACGACCAGGGCACCAGTGGAGAGCGCAGCAGCAAGCCCTCCAGCGGCTTGAGCGGGCCGTGATAAATCAGCTTCTGGCCCTTGCTGGCGAAGGTGTCTTCCTGCTTGAAGTTCCAGGCCGACTCCTGTTCGATATCGTACCCGACGACTTTGATCTGCTTCGGGTCGCCGATCCCCAAGCCGTCTTCGTGCGCGCGGCGGATGAAGCGGATCGACATGGGGTCGAAGCCTTGCAGCTTGGCCGAGATCGCGTCGATGGCGACCTGATCGGCTGAGGCGAGCAGGATATCCTTTTCGTGCCAGCGCATCGCGCGCGGGCCAGGGCCGTCACCGGCGAAGGTGCCGTCCATTACCGCAAAAATGCCTTCGTGGATATCTTGCTGAATTTGCAGCAGGTCGACGAGCGTGTCGTGGATTACGGCGTGGGTCCAGTGGCGTTTACGATGCAGCAGGCCGCCAAAGGCGTTCTTCATTGCGCCGGTGATCGTCGTGAACACGTGCGTCTTGATCGTCGGCAGCTGGACGATGTTGGCGCCGAAGAAAGGTTCGGGGACTTCCACGCCTTCGGGATACACTTGATCGAGCACGCGAAAAGGCTCTTTAGGCGTGTACTTGATCCATTTGACATCCGGCTTATACAAGTAGATGCAGGGCACGCCGTACTGGTCCGTGACGAACTTTTGCTTGTTGTTCGCTTCGCCGTCGGCGGTATTGACGACGACGGTATCGTTGTGCGCGCCGACGAGCGTGTAGCCATCCGCCTTGAGCGTCTTGATCACGCCCTCCAGTTGCCACGGTGGGGTCGAGCAGGCCGGATACCAGGTCTGCCAGGAGATGTTGATCTTGAGCAGGGTGGTCTTGTCTTTGGGCAGCGCCTGGCGGTAGCCTGCCAGTTCCATCACCTGCCGGTAGTCGTCCAGCACCGTATCGGGCTGCGTTTTGATCGCCGCCACGATACCCTTGCCGGGAAAGTTCTTACCAATACCCATCGCTACGCCTCCTGTGAAGTGCGCTGAGTTGCCATGCGCGCCGTATTGTACTCGAAGCGTTGGAGCCTGTCCAGAATTGCACAACACGGATGTTGAGCACGGATACATGGATGTACACGCGGGGCGCGGAGACACGATTTGCTTTCCGTGCAATCCATGCTCACTGGTGATTGCACACACGTGCTCTAGGCCCGCGTCTCGCGGGCCGCGCGAAGCGGACGCGGACGCGGACGGTGAGCCATTGAGATGTGAATGATCACCAGATGCTCATTCGTGTCATGCGCGGTGTGGTATAATCCCAGCCGTTGCATTCGGGAGGTCTCGCTCGTGGAAGATGGGTCGTCCAGACCGGCAGTGGATGCGCTGGCCCTTCGCCGCAAGATCGCGGGAGTGCTCTTGCAGGGCGTCCGCTTGCGGGTCGGCAAGTCGAAAAAAGAGTGCGCCGATGCGATTGGCGTCAGCGTCGCCCAGCTGACCGCTTTTGAAGAAGGGCGCAAAGACATCGCGTTACCCCAGCTGGAATTGCTGGCGTATACCCTGAACGTCCCCGTGTCGAGTTTCTTCAAGGATCGGGAACAAGAGAAGCTCCTGGCAGAAGAGCCGCAGCTGCCGATCGATCAGATGATGGCGCTGCGCCAACGGATCGTCGGCGTGTTGTTGCGCCAGGCGCGCACGGAGGCGGGCAAGTCGCAAAAGGAACTCGCCCAGGCGGTGGGTATTTCGCCGCGACGCCTGACCCACTACGAGTATGGCCAACGACCCATCCCGCTGGCCGAGTTGCAGCAGATTGCCGAAGCCCTGCGCTTGCCAATGACGTACTTCCTGGATGAAGGCGTTGGGCGGGTGGGACAGCGCGAACAGGTGCAGAGCCAGTTCGAGCGTTTTTCCGAGCTGCCCGACGACGTGCGTGAGTTCGTCAGCCGCTACACCAATCTACCCTATCTGCGTGTGGCGATCCGCATCGCGGATATGGACGCCGATCGCATTCGCAAGATCGCCGAAGGCTTGTTGGACATTACCTATTAACTATGGCAACGGGTGACTCTCTCCGAACGGAAGGTCTGCGGCTGTATCGCGAAAGTCGTTATGAAGATGCGGCCCAGAAGTTTGCCGAGGCGCAGAGTGCGTTCAGCGCCCAGGGCGGCGCGCGGGATGCCGCCGAGTCTGCCAATAACTGCGGAGTCTGCTGGCGACAAGCCGCGCGTTGGGCCGAAGCACACGCCGCGTTCGATGCGGCGCGTGCCGCATTCCATGCGTTGGGCGATGTGGCCGGCGAGGGTCAGGTGATTGGCAACCTCGGCGCGCTGGCCGACTCTGAAGGCCAGCCGGCGCAGGCGATTGAGTACTACACGGAAGCGATCGCGCTGTTAGAATCGGCGGGCGAAAAGGATTTGGCCCAGGCAACCTACACGGCTTTGAGTCGTTTGAAGATGCGCCAGGGCAACTGGTTGGGCGCGCTTGACGCCTATGAAGGCGGTCTGGCCCAGGTTGACCGGCCGAGCATGATGCAGCGGGTGCTGCGCCGGTTCCTCAACGTGCCGCGCAAGTTGAGCGGGGGGAGTTAAAGTTGGGGGTTTAGTATTACAGCGCAAAGTCGGGCTAATTGCCACCATATCTGGCGTGTCCGGCAACGCGAGAGCACCAGATGTGGGCCAGAATGCGGCAACTTTGCGTTGTAATATTAGAGTTGGGCGTTTGTAGCTACGGTTCGCGCCGCAGTTGCACTGCGGCAGAGGCAGCAGTGGCGGCGCCGACCATGTGGTACCATAAAAAAGAACTTCCGCAGACCCGTCCGGGTCGCGGAAGTTCTTCGTTTATCTATGGCGCTCGGTTGTCTACTCTTCGCTTTCGCCAGCGCGCTCCTTCTTCGCCTTGTCGATGATGGCCTGCGCGATGTGGCTGGGCGCTTGCTCATAGTGATCGAACTTCATGGCGAAGACGCCGCGTCCCTGGGTCAGCGAACGCAGATCGGTGGCGTAACGCTGCACCTCGGCTAATGGCGCGGTCGCAACGACGATGGTTTTGCCGCCGTCCTGATCCATACCCTGCACGCGAGCGCGCTTGGTGTTCAGGTCGCCGATGACATCGCCCATGTAGTTTTCAGGCACGACGACGCGCAGGTTGACAATCGGTTCCAGCAGCACCGGGTTTGCGTTCAGCACCGCCTGCTTGAACGCTTCGCGCCCGGCCGTCTCGAACGCGATTGGCTTGGAATCAACCGGATGCTCTTTACCATCGACGATGGCGCACTTGACGTCGACGATCGGATAGCCGGCGACCGCGCCGTTCTCCATCACGCTCTTGATGCCTTTCTCGATCGAGGATTGGAACGATTGCGAGATCGCGCCGCCAAAGACTTCCCAGATAAACTCGTAACCCGTACCCGGTTCGCTGGGTTCGACGCGCATCGCCACTTCGGCGAACTGGCCGGCGCCGCCGGTCTGCTTCTTGTGGCGGTAGGTCGTTTCGGCCGTCTTGGTGATCGTCTCGCGGTACGCCACTTTGGGCGGATGCGTCAACAGATCGACCCCGAACTTGCCGTGCGCCCGGCGAATCGCGACGTCGAGGTGGTTATCGCCCATCCCTTCGAGGAGCGTTTGCTTGATGCTGGGTTCGTGATGCCAGCGCAGCGTCGGGTCTTCCTCGACCAGCTTGGTGAGGGTGGGGCCCATCTTGGCCGAGTCGGCTTGCGACTTCGGCTCGACCGCGACTGAAATAATCGGGTCGGGGTAGGTGGGGGGCGCTAACACGACGGCGCTCTCTTTGGTACTCAGCGTATCGCCGGTGACGGTGACGCTTAACTTGGCGACTACGCCGATATCGCCCGGCCCCAGGCTGCCCACAGGCAGCTGTTCCTTGCCGCGCATGACATAGAGCTGTCCGATACGCTCCTCGGTGTTGCGGGTGCTGTTGAACACGCGCGAATCCGAAGACAGAGTCCCGTTGTAAATGCGGAAGTAGGTCAGCCGGCCGACAAACGGATCGGCGGTGGATTTGAAGACGAGCGCGGCCAGGGGTGCATCGGGTTTGGGATCGAGCTGTACTTCGGCGCTGTTGCCGGATCGCGTGGCCGTGATCGGGCCGGCATTGAGCGGCGACGGCACATAATCGAGCAGCGCATCCAGCAACGCGCTGACGCCAATATTCGAGAGCGAAGCGGCGCACAGCACGGGGATCAGCGTGCGATTGCGGATCGCCGCGCGCAACCCATAAGCGATTTCCTCGGGGCTGAGTTCCTGCCCGTCGAGGTACTTCATGATCAGCTCGTCGTCGCCTTCGGCGGCGGCCTCCACCAGTTTTCCACGCAGCTCGGCCGCTTCGTCTTGCCGGTCGGCGGGTATGTCGACCGATTCACCCTTAGCGCCCTGCCGCGCTTTCAGCTTGATCAGGTCGATGATGCCGGCTAGAGTAGACTGCGCGCCGATGGGCAAGAACAACGGCACGAAGTTGGCATGAAAGCTTTGCCGCAGCGAGTCGAGCGCCCTCTGAAAGTTCGCGTTCTCGCGATCCATTTTGCTGATCAGGACCAGGCGCGGCAGGTTGCGTTCATCGCAATACGACCAGGCCAGCTCGGCGCCGACTTCCACCCCGGCCACGCTGTCGACCAGGATGAGCGCGGCTTCGGCGACGCGGACGGCGCCTTTCACTTCGCCCATGAAGTCGGGAAAGCCGGGCGTGTCCAGGAGATTGAGCTTGTGGTCTTTCCACTCGATCGGCAGCAGCGCGGTATTGAGTGAAATCCGTCGCCGAATTTCTTCCTCATCGAAATCGGCGACCGTGGCGCCCTCTTCGACGCGGCCCATGCGCGTGATCGCGCCGGCGTTGTAGAGTAGGGCTTCGCCCAGCGTGGTCTTGCCGGCCGACCCGTGGCCGAGCAGCACGATGTTTCGCAGGGCGTCAATCTTATACTCTTTCATCGTTCCCCCTATGTGGGATGATTAAACGCCGCCAGTCAGGCGGATAGGGTTGCCACAATTTCAGATATTGACCAGGGCGTATTATAGCACGGGCCGCACGCTGCACGCTATTGTGTCACAGATGGAAATTCAAAACATCCGTGTCAGGCGAACAAAACACCCCCTGATAAACTGCGGGAGGGGGTGTGGCTTACGCTGCATCGGTGACGGATATGCCGGTGCGCCTATTGGGGGGCGCTGATAGTGACCGGCTGGTTGATCTTACTGTTCTTGCTGGTCAGGTTGATTTCGGCCAGCACCGCCGCGTCAGGCGGCGCGTCCGGGATATTCTTCAGGTCGATCTTGAGGTACAGCTTCTGCTGGCGGATGAACAGGTCGGCCTTGCCGATCCAGATATCCAGATCAACGATGGAGTCCTTGAGCAGCTCGGTCGCCTGCGCCAGATCGTCGGGATTGACGCCGGCGGCGCTTTCGCCCAGCTTGGCCAGCTCGTTGAGGAGCTCGACGGGATCGAGCGAAACCTTGAAGTGATACGAGTCGGCGCCGTCGATGGCTTCGTCGCCTAACCGCTCGGCGCGGGCGACCTTCTTCAACAACCCAGATAGATCGCTGAAATCGGCGGCGGCCGCGCCGCCGGAGGCGCTGGTATCGACGGCGCTCTCTTGCCAAGCCTGATCGCCGACGCGCGAGTACATCGTGTCGCCGACCTTGACCAGGTCAAACTTCAGCTCGTCGGACCCCGGGGCCAGGAACGACGTGAAGATGCCCAGGTCGGCCGTGCCATTGAACTGGAAGTCTTGCTTGGCGGAGTCTACATCGCCGCCGACCGCCGCCGTGGCCTTGAAATTGTTGAGCATAGCCGCACTCGGATCGTCGGCGGGCAGGCCGCTCACCTTCAGGGTCAGGTCGAGGTTCAGGTCGAGGTGCTGGCTTTGGATTTCCTGCTGCTTGTCGGCGATCAATTTGACCGCTTCAACGGGATCGGCTGGAATCGCGGGGCCTTGTTGCGCCTGGCAGCCGCTGAAGATCAATGTGGCGATCAACAGCATGGCCCCCAGCGTGGATAGATGTCGCTTCATGCCAAATCTCCTGATTGGAATTAGTGAACCCGTCGCGCGACGGGCAGACAGGCAGGATTATAGATCGAGAAACGGGAGCGTGCAACTAGGTGGCGCTTGGCCCGTGACGTCATGAACCTTCAGCGGTGCAGGCGCTTATCGACCCCAGCTGGCTGTGGGACTTGAGGCGCTGACCGGCGGCCAGCGCGAGCAAGACGCGCTGTTGGGCTGGGGACAGCTTCATGTGAGGCGTCAGCGCTGAGAAGTTTGAAAAGACCTCCGAGGTCTATCCAGCCGGCTTTGCACGGCGCAAGCGTCGCACTTGCAGAGACCTCGGAGGTCTATCGCCAGTGGCTAACCGAGCAGGTGAATGTATGCCTGCATCTTGCGTTGGGAGATCTTGATGTAGGCGTCGGGGATGATCTGGGCCATCTCGTCGGCGCTGAGACGGAGTCGCAGGATGTCCAACGCATCCTCAGGCGATTGCCCGTACGCAAGCTTCTTCTTACCGTTTTTCAGGTCGAACAAGTACATGTAGTGGGGGTTGCTGAAGCTGCTCATGCCGTATGCCTAGGAGGTCGTCATCAGGAGCTGACTCCTACAACTACGCTTTTGCCAGTGCAGCCAGGTAGTTCTTGCGCTCCTGCCGGACCTGGACTAAGCCCCGGTTCACCTCGTCGTCATACTGGCCGGCCAGCAGCTCCCGATAGAACCGATAATCCACACCTTTGACCTTTTCATCGTCCGGGAAGCGATGATAGTTCTCTTTGGTCATCAGGCTCTTACCCTCGGCGATCAGCTGGTTACCCAACGCCGAACCGGGGTAGGGGGCATAGAACGAGATCGAGGGCAGGATGCGCTTGGTGTATTTGACCATGCGCATCGTCTTGACCGCATCTTCGCGGGTCTCGCCCGGAATGCCGAGCATGATGTTCGACCAGAACACCGGCGGTTGCGTGCCTTCACGCTCCATGTCGTCGCCGATGCGCGTCAGCAGATCGATGGTGAAGTAGTTGTCCTCTTCGGTGCATTCCTTGTTCAGGAGGCGCAACACTCGATCGCTGCCCGATTCGAAACCGATGGAGACGGTATGCCAGTTGGTCTGGCGCACGAGCGCTTCGAATAGATCGGGCCACTGGCGAACGGTATCGGCGCGCCCGGCGGCCCAATACGGCCAGGTCTTGTTCGCCAGGCGCGGATACTTGTCGAGCCACTCTTCGAGCCAGCTGGGGTTTTGGAAGAACATCGAATCGTGGATGACGACCGAGCCGATCGGGCCGTAGGTCTTATCCAGATAGTTGAGCTCTTCGATCACCCTCTCGACCGGCCGGCGGCCCATGTTCGGGATGTAGGAATTCTCGTTGCAGAACACACACTGCCAGGGACACACCCGGCTGGTCAAGATCGTCGCGACGGCCGGCGGCCCCCAGCCGCATTCGGGTTCGAGCGGCCAGTTGAAGGCCTGCTGCAACTTTCGGCTGGCAGGCTTGGGCCAGAGCGTCCGGTCGATCAGCGGCCACTCGGCCATCGACTTCGCGCCGGCGCCCAGGATCACGCGCGGGTAGCGCTCGGGATGAGAAACCAAATCGACGATCACGTTTTCGCCCGGTCCCTGGCAAATCTTGTCGAACTCTTCGACCGCCGTCATCTCGTCGAGCGCGACCGTCGCGTGCATCCCGCCGGTGAGGACCAGGCCGTTCGGATTGACCTCTTTGAAGAGCTGGGCCGCGCGGTAGGCGATAGGGAACGTGTAGCTGCGCACATTCATGATGAGCATCTCGTAACCCTTGAGCCGCTTACGCACTTCATTCCACGAGGTGCACGCGCGCGTCGAGAACATATCCGTCGTCACGCCGTTCTGATGGAGGATCGTCCGCAGCAGGCCCAGGCCGTGATCCTGCCATTGCTCGTGCGGCCCGGCGGGGTTGACCAGATCGCCGAGGTCTCCCAGGTCCAGCCAGAGTTTAGTGCTGGGCGGTCGAGCGGGCTTCGGTCGAAAGAGTTGCATCTTATTTCCAGTCGATGGGTTGGCGTCCGGCGTAGCCGGTTTGGAGCTCATGCCAATAGGCGACCGCCGGCTCATTATACTGCCAACATAGAAAGACTTCCCGATCTCCATGGAGAGCCGGGAAGTCTACTAAGCCGGTGTTGATATCCTTAACGACGATCCCCAGGTCCTGAATCGCCTGGATGCCGCGCTCAATCTTCTTGAACTCTTCTACGAGCGCGCCTGCTTTTTTACTGCCGCCATTGCCGATAGCCTTTTCAAGCGCGGGCCAGACTTCCGGCTGAACATCGAGAATGCGCTGTCTGGCTGCGAGCACCGCTTCAACCAGCGCGCGGATGCGCGGCAGGAGCGCATTGGCCTCATCAACGCTGAAATGCCGAGCCATACCGGACTACTGGCAGCCGCATCCATCGCCGCCGGCTGCGCTGCTGGCCGATGCACCGCTTTCCTGAGTACGGAACGAGTGGCCGCAGCCGCAGGTCGAGACCGCGTTGGGATTCTCGATGCGGAACCCACCGCCCATCAAGTTGTCCACGTAATCGATCGATGCACCTTCGAGATACTGCACGCTGGTCGGATCGATATACAACCTGATGCCGTGTGCTTCAACCGTCGTATCGAATTCGCGCGCTTCTTTCTCAAACGCCATGCCATACTGTAAGCCGGAACACCCGCCGCCGGCGACAAACACGCGCAAGCCGTAATCGGCGATATTCTTCTCACTCAGCAGCTTTTGAAGCTTATCGGCTGCGGCCGGGGAAACCGCCACAAGCGGAGTCTCAATGTAAAGTTGCGCTGTCTCTTGCATCAATGTAGTTGCCATGCTTGTCCTCCGTTAAGCAAAATAAGCTATCCAGCCCCATAACCGGGGCTATTGTAGCACTATCCCAGGGGGGTGTCAATAAAACCGATTGCGGCCGTGTTTATGCGACGTTATTCGGCTTGCTGTCGATCGCTGGCTGTCGGGACGAGATAGGTGCACATCTCATCGCCGCCACTGATCCACGCTACGCGCTGCGGCGTCCCACCCAACAGCTCGGTCATCAGCGCCATGTCCATCACGCACGGCGCCGAGTGATTCTGCGTTAAGACCTGATAGGGGCAGTTCGCCATGTGCAGCAGATAGCCGCGATCATTCGATTGCCAGCGCGCCACATAGCCTTTCTGGTTCAGGAACTCGACCACGCGCTGCAGCCGATCCGGCAGAGGCTCGTCGGGGGGCGTCGGCGGTGCATCCGCGGCCATGCGTCGCCCGACACTGCGCAAAATCGAATTGAGTTCGTCGGGGCTGACGCGCTCGCGAATTTCACGCAGCGTCAAATCGGCAAACCCGGCATAATTCTTGGGAAAGAAGCTGCTGGCCTGCTCGGTCAGGCAATAAACATGCTGCGGGCGGCCCGGCGATTGGCGGCGCTTGACTTTAGGCGCCTGCACCAGGCCCTCGCTGCGCAGGATGTCAAGGTGGTGGCGGATGGTTACCGGGGTGAGGTTGAGTTGTTCGCTCAATTGGTCGACAGTGGCCTGTCCGTGCTCCTTCAAGATATTCATGATCGACTGGCGAGTTTCTTGCATGGTGGTCTACCTTTCACCGGCCCACCCCTGAGCCATTCTTCACGAACATTTTAGCACTATGAGCATAATTGTCAATTGCGCTTAGTCATATGATTTAAATGAAATAACATTGCCGTTTTTTGAGAAAGCGAGTACAATAGCCGCATTCGTCCTAAAATAGGCACAATTCGGCACAAAGTGGATAAGTTTTACTGGGATGATCCCTATCCGATTGCGCTGGAGCTCATCCGACGCCACCCCGGCGTCGATCCGTTGACCGTGACCTGGGAGGTATTGCACCAGTGGGTCGTCGAATTGCCGCAGTTTGCCGATGATAAAAATGTTACCAGCCTGTACTTGCTGGAAGATATCCAGCAGGAGTGGTATGAGGAGGCCGCTGCACGATGACTGATGTGAACGAGTCCATGACGCCGGTGAACGATCCGATCGTTCCGCCCGAGCTGCAGAGCAACGTGTTCATCACAACCCTGGACAGGATTTACAACTGGGGCCGCCGGCGCAGCATGTGGCCGATGATGTTCGGTCTGGCCTGCTGCGCCATCGAGATGATCTGCACCGCCGCCAGCCGCTACGACCTCGATCGCTTCGGCATGGGCCTGATGCGCCCCAGCCCGCGCCAGAGCGACTTGATGATCGTATCGGGGACGGTGACGAAGAAGATGGCGCCGCAAATTGTCCGGCTGTACAACCAGATGGCCGAGCCGAAGTACGTGCTGTCGATGGGCGCGTGCGCGACCGGCGGCGGCCCGTTCAAGGAAGGGTACAACGTCGTGTCCGGGGTGGACAAGCTCATCCCGGTCGACGTGTATGTACCCGGTTGCCCGCCGACTCCGCAAGCGCTGCTGCACGGGCTGATCACGCTGCACAAGAAGATCGAACGGCAGAGCGTTCGCGAGGTCGCCTGGTACAAGAAAGATCAGGCCGAGGCGATCCCGGTGCCGGTGCTGGGACCTGATCTGGTCGATGTGCGGCGCATCCCCGAAATCAAGGCCGGGGCTTAATACCTGAACAGAACACATACCAATCTACCTGTCTACTTGCAACCAGTATACAGGTAAACAGGTAACAGGTAGACACCTGAGGACTCTATGGCAAACCCGACAACCGCAACCGCCCCTGCGGCAGAATTGACCGGCGCGCTCGGCCTGCTCAAAGACAAGTTCGGCGAGGCGGTGCAGCCCGCCGAGTTCGAAGGTGTGGTGATCGATCCGGCGCAGTTGGTCGAGGCGGCAACGTATCTCCGCGACGATTTGAACTACAAGTACCTGTCGAGCGTCACCGCCGTCGATTACCTGGCGAACGGCTACATCGAGGTGGTGTATCACGCCTACGATCTGGACGGCGGCCCGGCGTTGGTATTCAAGGCGCGCACGCCGCGTGAGAACTCCAGCTTGCCGTCGCTCACTTCGGTGTGGATGGGCGCGGACTTTCAAGAACGCGAAGCGTACGACCTGTATGGCGTCAAGTTCGAGGGACACCCCAATCTCAGGCGCATCCTGTTGTGGGAAGGTTTCCACGGCCACCCGATGCGCAAGGATTGGCATGAAGCTTACTATGAAGAGGACCACAAGCCCTTCGATAGTCGCTGGCCGGGCGGTCATCATGTGCGCGCTGAAGATCGGGTGAAGTGGGCTGACAACGTGAATTACCCGGAGGGCTTCGACCCCAGCGCGTACGACCCACAACATGCCGAGGAGGACGTTTACGACAGCTTGAAGCAGGTGGACGTGGTCGAAGGCAAGCCCGTGATCATGCAGGGCGGCGACGGGGCCGATACCGGCGCAATCGATGTCGATCATCTCGTCGTCAACCTGGGGCCGCAGCACCCCTCGACGCACGGCGTGTTCCGCATGGTCGTCGCGCTAGAAGGCGAGACGATCCGCGACTTGCAGCCGGTGATGGGTTACTTGCACCGCAACCACGAGCAGATCGGCGAGCGCAACACCTACATTCAAAATATGCCGTTCACCGACCGGCTCGATTACATCTCGTCCATGAGCAATAACCTGGGCTACGCCCTCACCGTCGAGAAGCTGCTGAATCTCAAGCCCACCGAGCGCGCGGAGTACATCCGCGTGATCATGGCCGAACTTACCCGGATCTGCAACCACATGTGGGCGATCGGCTTCCTGCTCAATGACCTGGGCGCGTTCTTCACCCCGGCCTTGTACGCGATCGAGGAACGCGAACTGATCCTCGACCTGTTCGAGGCGGCAGCCGGCAGCCGCATGATGTGCAATTACATGCGCTTCGGCGGCGTCGCGCGCGATGTCACGCCCGACTGGTTGGCGACCTGCCGGTCGCTGGTGTTCGAGCGGTTGCCCGGGGCCATCGACGATCTGGATCGGTTGCTCACCGATAACGAGATCATCCGCGCCCGCTGCATCGGCGTAGGTTATCTTTCGCCCGAAGACGCCATCAACTACAGCGCGGCCGGGCCGGTGCTGCGCGCTTCCGGCGTGCCTTACGACGTGCGCCGCGCCGAACCTTATTCCATTTACGATCGCTTCGACTTCGATGTGGCCGTGCGTTACAACGGCGACGTGTACGATCGCTATCTGATCCGCCTGGACGAGATGCGACAATCGCTGCGGATTTTGCGACAGGCGCTCGACCAGATTCCCGGCGGCGAGATTCAGGCCGGCAAGAAGCAATACTCGCAGCGCGTGCCCGCCGGCCAGGCGTACGGGCGCGTCGAGAATCCGAAAGGCGAGCTGGGCTTCTATGTCGTATCGGATGGGTCGGCGAATCCGTATCGGTATCACATTCGCGCCCCTTCATTCATCAACCTGACGCCGCTGGGCAAGATCTGCACCGGCGGTAAGGTCGCCGATGCGGTCATCAATCTGGGCAGCATCGATATTGTGTTGGGGGAGACGGATAGGTAGAGGGTAGAAGGTACATTGGCATTAGGTAAACAGGTAACTCGTGTGTGCTACTTGTGTACCTCCCACCAAATATCTGTCTGCCCCATATTTGAGGAGTAAGCATGGCACTGTTCGGTTCCGGTGTTGTGAAGGGACTCGGCGTGGTGATGAAGCACTTCGTTCAGTCGTATGTGGACGATCTGGCTTATCTCTTCCGGGGGGGGCGCTACTACAACGAGAAGGCGCTGGCGAAACGGCAGGGGCCGAAAGCGCGCGGCGTATTCACCGTGCAGTATCCCGAAGAGAAGCTGCCGGTTCCCGAAAACTTCCGCTACATGCCGTTCCTGATCTATGACACGACCAAGAACGAAGATAAGTGTACCTCGTGCGGCATTTGCGCCAAGGTGTGCCCGCCGCAGTGTATCTGGATCGTGCGCACCAACGACCCGGTGACCAAGCGTCCCGTCCCGCAGCCGGCCGAGTTCTACATCGATACGACGATCTGCATGCAGTGCGGTTTCTGCGCGGAGTTCTGCCCGTTCGACGCGATCAAGATGGATCACGAATATGAGATCGCGGCGTACGAGCGTTTCCAAACGATGATCTACGATAAGGCCCAGCTGACCAAGCCCGACACCTATCATGCCGCGATCCACCCGACCGACTGGGCGCGCGAACTGAAGGAAGCAGCCGAGGCGGCGGTGAAAGAAGCGGAGAAGAAGCGTCTGGCCGAAGAGAAGGCAAAAGCGGCGGCTGCCGCCAAGGCCGCGGCGGCGGCGCAGGCGGCCGAACAGAAACCGGCGGGCGAGTCTGCCCCTGCTCAAGCTACGTCCACTTCGGATAAACCCACTGGCGGATGAGCGCGTGCAAGCGGTCAATAGAGCTTGGAGATTCCGCCCTCGCCGGACGTGATACAATCCGGTTGAGGGCGGTGTCGTGATGGTAGCTGGTTAGTTGGTCTGTTGGTTAAGGAGAGCCGATGGCAAGTGTGACGGAACAACAAGTGATCGAGGCGCTCAGCCGCGTGCGCGAACCGGAGCTGGGGCGTAGCATCGTAGCGCTGGGCATGGTGCGCGATGTGAAAATCGACGCCGGCGCGATCGACTTCACCATCGTGCTGACCACGCCGGCCTGCCCGCTGACCGAGGTGATGGATCGGGATGCCAAAGTCGAGTTGCGCAAGCTGCCGGGCGTGCAGCAAGTCAATATCAAGTGGGATTCTCACGTGCCGGAAGATGCCCGCATCACCGGGCAGCTGGGTGGGCAGTTCAAGAACACGGTCGCGGTGTCGAGCGGCAAGGGCGGCGTCGGCAAGACGACGGTGTCGGTGAACCTGGCGGTCGCGCTGGCGCAGGCGGGCGCGACCGCCGGCCTGCTCGACGCCGATGTCTACGGCCCCAACGTGCCGATCATGCTCGGCGTCGATCGTATGCCCGCCCCGCGCGAGGGCAAAATCATGCCGGCTTACGCGCACGGTCTGCGCGTGATGAGCATCGGCTTTATGGTGCCGCCCGATCAACCGGTGATCTGGCGCGGCCCGATGATCCATTCAGCCATCCGGCAGTTCCTCACCGACGTCGATTGGGGCAACCCCGATTATCTGATCATCGATCTGCCGCCGGGCACCGGCGATGCGCAGCTCACGCTGGCGCAGTCCGTTCCGCTGACCGGTGCGATCATCGTGACCACGCCACAAGAGGTGGCGCTGGCCGATGCGGTGAAAGGCTACGCCACGTTTGAGAAGCTGGAGGTCGATATCCTCGGCATCATCGAGAACATGGGGCCGTATACTGATCCGCAGACGGGCCAGACGATCTCGTTCTTCGGCGAAGGCGGCGGTCAGCGCATGGCCGAGCGGTTAGGCGTTCCCTTCCTGGGGACAATCCCGCTCGATCCGAACGTGCGTGTGGGCGGCGATTCCGGGAAGCCGATTGTCGCCCAGCAACCCGCTGCGCCCGCGGCGCAGATGTTCAAGCGGATTGCCAAAGAGGTCGCGGCGAAGATCAGCGTGTTGAATTTGTCGGAGTAGACCTGCTTGGTAAATCACCCACTCCCGGCCGGACGTTCTGTTTCGGATAAGAAATGACCCTAATCATTATCCGAAACGAAATCGCTCTGGTTGGAGGATTCGCGCCTTGCGTAAGTTCGTGCGGTTGATGATCCTCACCGGACAACAAAAAGCACTTGTGCGGGCGAGGTCGCTCGCAGTATATCTAGTCGGTCGGATTTCTTCCGAAAGGCATCGGTTATGGCCAATACCTTGACAGCTGTAGTCAACCCCGGCTTCGATACCACCCGCTCCGAGCGCTACGCGCTGCATTCGATCTTCGCGCCCAAAAATGTCGCCATCGTCGGCGCGACCGAAAAGTACGGCAGCGTCGGGCGCACCGTATTGTGGAACCTGATCAGCAGCCCGTTCGGTGGAACCGTCTTCCCGATCAACCCAAACCGTTCCAGCGTCCTCGGCATCCGAGCTTACCCCCGCATCTCGGCCGTGCCCGAGCCGGTCGATCTCGCGGTCTTCGTCACCGCCGCGCCACACACCCCGCAGCTGGTCGGCGAAGCGGTGGACAGCGGCGTCAAAGGCGCCATCATCATCTCGGCCGGCTTCAAAGAGATCGGCGAAGCCGGCGCCGAGTTGGAGCAGCAAATCTTGGAGCAGGCGCGGCGGAACAGCCTGCGTATCATCGGCCCGAACTGCCTGGGCGTGATGAACCCGCACACCGGCCTCAACGCCACTTTTGCCGCCGGGATTGCCCGACCCGGCAACGTCGGCTTCATCAGCCAATCGGGGGCCTTGTGCACGGCCGTCCTCGATTGGAGCTTCCGTGAGAACGTCGGCTTCAGCGCGTTCGTATCGATCGGTTCGATGCTCGACGTGAACTGGGGCGATTTGATCTACTACTTGGGCGACGATCCGAATACGCAAAGTATCGTGATGTACATGGAGACAATCGGCGACGCGCGATCTTTCCTGTCGGCGGCGCGCGAGGTCGCGCTGACCAAGCCGATCATCGTCATCAAGCCGGGCCGCACCGAGGGCGCGGCCAAAGCCGCTGCCTCGCACACCGGGTCGCTCACCGGGAGCGATGAGGTGCTGGAGGCGGCGTTCCGCCGCAGCGGCGTGTTGCGCGTCAACGACATTGCCGATCTGTTCGCGATGGCCGAAGTCTTGTCGAAGCAGCCGCGCCCCAAAGGCCCGCGCCTGACCATCGTGACCAACGCGGGCGGGCCGGGCGTGCTGGCGACCGATGCTTTGATCACCAGCGGCGGTGAACTGACGGAGATTTCGCCGGAGGCGCTGCAAGCCTTCAACGCGATCCTGCCGCCGCACTGGAGCCACAACAACCCGATCGACGTGATCGGCGACGCCAGCCCCGCGCGCTACGTCAAGGCTCTGGAGATCGCCGCCAACGATCCGAATGCGGATGGCTTGCTGGTCATTCTCACACCGCAGGCGATGACCGAGCCAACTCAGACGGCCGAAGCGCTCGCGCCGTACGCGATGAACACCGGCAAGCCGATCCTGGCGAGCTGGATGGGCGGTCAGGATGTGGAAGCGGGTGAACACACCTTGAATAAAGCGGGCATCCCGACGTTCGGCTATCCCGACACGGCGGCGCGCGTTTTCACCTACATGTGGAAATCGGCCTACAACTTGAGAGGCATCTACGAGACTCCGGTGATGCCGCAAGATACATTCGACTGCGCGCCGGAGCGGGCGCTGGCCGAGCAGATTATCCGGACGGTGCGCGAAGCGGGCCGCACCATCCTGACCGAGTTCGAGTCGAAGCAGCTGCTGGCGGCGTACTGTGTCCCGATCGTCCCGACGCACATCGCCACGAGCGAGGCGGCCGCGGTGCAGGCCGCTGACCAAATGGGCTACCCGATCGTCCTCAAGCTGTATTCGGAGACGATCACGCACAAGACCGACGTGGGCGGGGTGCAGCTCAACCTTAAAGATGCGGATGCCGTGCGGAGCGCCTATCGGGAGATTCAGGCTGCGGTGACGCAGAAAGTCGGCGCGCAGCACTTTCAGGGTGTGACCGTGCAGCCGATGATCGATCTGGAGGGCTACGAACTCATCATCGGCAGCAGCATCGATCCGCAGTTTGGGCCGGTGCTGCTATTCGGGTCGGGCGGGCAGCTGGTCGAAGTTTATAAAGATCGCTCGCTGGCGCTGCCGCCGCTCAACACGACGCTGGCGCGGCGCATGATCGAGCAGACAGTGATCTACAAAGCGCTCAAGGGTGTACGGGGTCGCCCCCCGATCGATCTGACGGCGCTCGAACAGCTGCTGGTGCGCTTCAGCCAACTCGTCGTGGAGCAGCCCTGGATCAAGGAAATCGACATCAATCCGCTGTTGGCCCTGCCCGATCAGTTGATCGCGCTCGATGCGCGAGTGGTGTTGCACGGACCGACCATGACCGACGAGCAACTGCCCAAACTGGCGATCCGCCCATACCCGATTCAATACGTGGGTGAGTGGCAGGCGCGAAGCGGCGAGCTGCTGACGCTTCGCCCGATTCGCCCGGAGGACGAGCCGCTGATGGTGAAGTTCCACGAGGCGCTGTCGGATCGCACCGTGTACATGCGTTTCCTCCAGCCGCTGCAGTTGAGCCAGCGCATCGCGCACGAACGGCTATCGCGCATCTGCTTCATCGACTATGACCGCGAGATAGCGCTGGTAGCCGAACGGACGGACGCGCAGACGGGCGAGCGCATCATCGTTGGCGTGGCGCGGCTGAGCAAGGCGCATGGCACATCTGAAGCGCAACTGTCTATCGTCGTCAGCGATCACTATCAGGGCCGGGGGGTTGGGAAAGAGCTGGTGCGCCGGCTGATTCAGGTTGGGCGCGATGAGCGGCTGACACGCATCACCGCCAGCATCTCGCGCGACAATATCGAGATGCAGCGCGTGGCTGAGAAGCTTGGCTTCCGGCTGCCGCCGGCGGCTGAAGGTGAGCGGGTGACGGGGATCATCGATTTGTAGGAGTCGTCTCCAGACGACGAATTCTGTCGTCTCCAGACGACGAATTCTGAAGAACAGAAACCGGGTTTCCCGAAGGCCCTCGAACGAAGTGAAGAGGGTGAGAAACCCGGTTTCTTTCGATGAACTTACTTCTTGAGCTGTGTAAATAGCTGCGCAGCGAAGTCTTGAATCGCTTGCTTGTCCGCGTCGGTCGGTTCCTGCGCGCCCGCGCCGCTGAACACCAGACGGATCGTCATAGCATCCGCCGTGGCCGGATCGGTCTGGTTGATCTCGAAGCTGCTAAACGTATCCACCCACTCGAACATCTGCTCCAACTGATCGGCCGTCAGGCGACTCCGCCCCAAGTCTTGCGGCTGGTTACCTTTACAGCTGGTCGCATAGAAAACGCCAGTGACGTACACCGAGACGTCATCGCAGAAGCCGGCGAAGCCGCCTTCGCGGCGCCAGGCGAGGGCCAGTCCGTACGCTGCGCCGCTACGCCCGCCGGCAGCTTCGATCACGGCCAGCCGGGCGAACTCGGCGATCATACGCTGTTCGGCTTCGGTCGCCTCTGTCGCGCCCTGGCCGGTGAACGTGACTTTTCCGGCGGGCGTCGTGGCCTCGAACGAGGCATACGTCTCGACAAAGTATGCCAGGTCGCTGGGGCGATCCAACTCCGCAATCAGCCGGCCCGGCATCATGGGGCCATTGCACACGCCGAAGGCGACTTGCTCTCCGCCGATCTGCGCGGCCTGGCATGGGCCGTCGTCCGCCCGGGTCCATTCGATGGCGACGTCTTCGATGTTGGGTTCGGGCGCAGAGGCCAGGATCACATTGCCGCCTGACTCGTCGGTGTGATACTCGTAGCGTTCGCCCTCAGCCTCCAGGATGACGCGATAGCCGGGCGTGATGACTTGCGTGCACAGGCTGCCTTCGATCGAAACGCCCAGGCAGCCATCCGGCCACTCGACTTTCTCGGCGCTCACGATGGCGATCTCGTTCAGGTCGATGTGCCGCTGTTGGGCGAGCACTTGCCGGGCGGCGAGCGCGGCGCTGGGCGCTTCAGAGTCGGGGAGGGGGGTGGGCTGGTTAGATGGTTGGTTGGATGGTTGGGTGGTCGGTTGGCCGGGTGCGGTGATAGGCGCGCACGCGGTCAGCAGAATTGCGATGACGATCGTCGGGTTGAGCAATTTAGAAAGTTTCATCGTTACACTCCGGAGTAGGCGCTTCAAGCGCCGGTGCGGTATGCGAGTCAGTTTTAGCCGCACTGGGCGCGGGTCATGCGCCGATGGAATCCCGTACACATTAAGAGACGCCATCCGGCGCTTAAAGTTTCCACCGTGTTCAGCTATGGCCGAGAGATTGGCTAGCTAGTTTCTGTTGGAAAATGCGCCGTAGCCTAGCCGCTTGTCGGCGTTTTACTTGTGTAAACCTTAACGCCCACGACCCCACAAGGGGGCGCAAGCAGGGGGCTGAGCTACATTTTCCGGCACGAACGAGCTCGTACACCTCGCTAATCTGTCCATGCGGCAAACATACAGCCAGGCATGGGAGGCGTGATCGCTTTATGATAGTCGTGCGCCGGGGCGATCAGGTGGAGAACACCGTCCGTGAGCGCGAAGAACCACTGTCGATCAGCCGACCAGTTTTCCGCCAACACGGCAAAGACGGACGGATCGATCGGATAAGTGGGTATGGTAAATCTGTGTTCGTCTTCGCTCTTGAGGCCGAGCAACTGAATCAACCAGCCTGCGCCCGTCGCATCCCGATCGGTGGCGACCAACCATTGCCCATCCGGTGAGAAGCTGGCGTAGGCCCAAGAGCTGTCAGCCGCAAAGCGCAGTGAAACGTCGCGCGCTTGGCGATCGAACAAGAAGTAGAGTTCGGCGCTAGAGTTTCGTCTTAAAGGGGGCGCGGCAGAGAGGGTGTACGCCAGTGCCCTGATCAAGATCCAGTTGGGATTGGCGGGGTTGAGGGCGGCGCTCAAGATCTGCCAGTCTTCCGAGCCTGTTTTATCGGCCCAGGCAGCGGCCAGTTCCTCGGAGCTGACCAGGACTTGCGCCTCTGCATCACTCGCCGTCGCGGTTACGAGCTGGGAGCGCGCGTGACCGTCCTCAGAATAGAAATGCTGACTATACGCGTAGGTCTGGTTATCCAACCAGAATGGCCCATGCCCTGGTCCGATTCCTTCGATCAGTTGTCCAGTTGCGTCTCCTAGCATGACAGTAGAACCAGCGTGGTTGCTGAGAATCGTTTGAGCGCCATCGGGCGACCAGTTCGGCCAGCCAAACCACAGTTGGGTCAGGCTGCATCCAGTAGGGGTGCAACCGTCCAGGTCAAGCAGGTATGGGATAGACGGACTCTGGTCGAAGATTGACCTGACGATGATCTTTCGCCCCGAAGGATCGGTCTGGCCACTAAAGTAAACTGGTTCGCGGCTCATCGACTCGTCAAGCGAGGACGCGGCAAGCAAGAGCTGTTCGCGCCCGTGAGGCACGAGCAGGAGTCGCCAGGCTGCAAGGCTGCTCACCCCCGGCACCTCCAGCACAACAATGCCCGTGTCGTTTGGCAAGGGATTCATGGCGGCGAAGAAGCGACCGGAAAGTTCCTCAGACCAGGTATTCGTCGCTGGGATGTACCGGAAGAGCGTCCCGCCCAGTCGCGGGTTCGCCAGGCAATATAGGGCGAGGTCCTGGTCGGGTAGGGGAATCGGTGGAGTAGCGTGGCTGTTAACGACTGAAGCGACCGGCCACGCCCGCAGCCCTAGTTGAATCGATTGCTGATCGGCGACCTGTCGGTAGATCGGAGTTGTCGCCGAGTCCGAAGGTGGGCGGAGCACGGCAATGACGACGGCCTGTACGATGTGACTGGCGTAGCCGCGATACAGCGCCTGATAGCTCGCTTCATCGATAGGCAAACCGACCAGGGTCGGTGTGGGAAGTTTGATCTCGATTCCCTGAAGGCTTCGCTGGAGGAAAGCACTGCCGAAGGGTCTTTCCGGCCCGAACAGATTAACTAAGCTCGATAGACTCGTATCTAAGCGCAACCGCACATGGAAACCATCCCGACAGCCGATACCGCCCGAACCGACACAGAAGCGCGCCAACAGCGTGTCCAGGTCGTACGCCAGGCGACGACTAATCTCCTCGTCTCGCGCCGGGCTTTCCAGCGTCAGGAATTGGCCGTCGAGAATTATCACGTCGCCCCAAAACTGATCGCTCGGCGGAGCGATACGCCAGCGCTGATCCTCGAAACGGAAGACCGTCGTTTGACGCAGCCACACCATCTCGGTAAGCCCATCGCTTGTGCTGGCGAGATAGGGGTGTTCGGTGGTGACTTCCGCCTCGGTGAGCTCAGGCTCAAGCACGATGTTGATGTTCTGAGGATCACTGACTTGTGCGCGCAGGCCGAACGCCCTGCGATCGATCAGGACCGTCTGCCGGAAGAGCTGCTGCTCAACCGACCGGAAGCTGTAATCATCTACCAGCAGCGAGCCGAATAAATTCTCGTCCGATTGTGTGATGGCGTACTGGACGACACCATAGCTGGCGACGATATCCTCTTTGAGAGGAGCAACTACTTCCTCTGCGCGTCGGGCGAGCAACAGCGCCGACGAGGCGGCGATGAGTCCTATGATCAAAACGACGACGAACAGACTGCGCCTGGAAATTCCCGCCGACCGGACCGCGCGCTCAGGGATTGTGGTTGCTTCTGAGAATGAATAGTTGACGAGCGGATTCTGATCGGGTTGCCTCTCGTCCGATTTGTCCTCGCCGATTTGCCAATCGAAGTCTGCGTGGGGCATGTGTATTTACCGTGAAGACTATCCCGGCGGCCACTTCATCGGCCGGCCGCCGAGGAGATGCAGGTGTAGATGATCGACCGACTGGCCGGCCTGCCGGCCGCTGTTCGTCACCAACCGATAGCCGGCGCGCAGCCCGACTTGTTCGGCAATACGCGCGGCTGCCAGGAGCAGGCGGCCGGCCAGTTCGCGGTCGTCGTCGGTCAAGTCGGCGACGGATGCGATGTGGCGGATCGGAAGGATGAGGATGTGAGTGGGAGCCTGTGGCGCGCTATCGTGAAAGGCAAGCACCTCCTCGTCGCGGTGGACGATCGCAGCGGGGAGCTCGCCCCGGACGATCCGGCAGAAGATGCACGGTGAATCGCTCACGGGGTGGGTTGCTCCAACGGGTTGACTTCAAAGTTGTCGAAGGCAATGTGGACGCCGGACTCATCGGGAAAAGTGCCGGCCGTCAGGCCGACATCGCCTACCAGAATGTCGGCATCCTCGATCTCGGCCAGTGTCGCGCCGTTGACCACCCAGGTGATCTTCGGTCCATCCGCGATCACCCGCAGGTGGTTCGTCGTCGCGCCCTGCTGGATGGCGTCCGACTCCGGCCAGTTGAATAGCACGCTCCACGCGCCGTCCCTCAGACGCTGAACGCTATAGTAACCGTCGCCGGCAATATCCAACCGGTAAAAGTTCTTATCGTCCGCGTAGCGAACGATCACGCCGTAGTGATTATTGTCAGGGCCTTCGACTTGCGTCGCATCGACGTCGAGGACGAAATCGGCGGCGCGTTTGCCGGCGACGGCCCAGGCGGCCCGGTCCGGCTCGATCACGTGAAAGTGCAGCGCGCCCTCTTGATAGGTGATGCGCAGTTGGTCGGTCTCGGTCACCTGCCAGCCGCTGTTCGGGTTGCTGAAGTCGTCGCGGAAAGGCAGATCGCTGATCGGAGGTTCGGACTGGCAAGCGGCGATGAGTAGGAGTGTAGCCAGCAGGGTTGATCTGAGAGAGAGTCGCATAGAGCCTCACGAGTGGAGAGTGGAACTTAGGGATTCGCGCGAATCTCTAAGTGTCAACCGCCACGACATCGTGGGCGCTAGAACCGCCACGACATCGTGGGCGCGCTAGTGGTGATCTGCCGCCAGGACATCGTGTGCAGTGGGTTCATACTTCTACCTCAAGGAGGTGGGTATGGACCCCTGCACCA
>DATDPU010000148.1:0-78351 GCA_035292585.1 Anaerolineae bacterium
TGCCTGCTACCCAAAAAACCAGTGAGGCAACCCGTGAAACAGGCCAAGTTAAACACTCACTTATCAGAATGGGCGGCTAATTCCGGGCCCAATGCCAGCTTGGGCTGCTATTAGGCCTTTCTCTCCGACAAACTGCTAGTCGCTGTCGGAAAAACGTAACATATATTTCCTTGCTTGCCGTCGTTTTCCGACAAGAGCGAATGGTCCGTCAACTTGATTTGAAGAAAATTAACCTAAACGTGCGATGTTGGGATTTGATCGACAAGCAACAATACGTCGAACACCAGTTGGACACAGCCGATAACTACACTTGCGCGCATGTGGCCGATCACTTAGATGGATCGGCTACTAATGTAGCCACGACTTTCTCAGCCAGAAACAGCTAATCTGCCCGATCGTTGTGGATTCTGATCAAGAACCAGGTTCACTCTCCGTGAGAGAGTGTTTTATATTCACTTTTACGTGTACAGACACGACTAGTACTTCGACAACTTGAAGTTGCGTAGTTCCCGCCGCAGTTGCACTGCGGCGGACGGCAGTACAACTGCCGTCCCAACCCCGCAGAATTAGGCGGTCGGGGTACTAGGATGGTTGAGAGATGCTGTGGCGAGCTGGCTCAAGACAGATTTAACCGCAAGCGCATCGCGCCAGTTCTGCTCAAGGCGACGATGTCCCCCTTCACCTCTGAGGCTACAGGAGCCACCGAATCATATATACATCGATTTTTGCGAAAAAGATCAATGAAGTGGTATGAAATAGGATAGAGTTTATCCGAATTGCGCCAGCCGGAGGCAGTACGAGCGTTGCACCGACCACTCGATCAAACCAAGTTCAAAACTTAGCGACATCAACTTTCGATCTGCTATGCTCTCGATCGAGCTGAACACGCACACAGAGCGATCGAGCGAGAATGCAGCGGGCGAACATCTTGCCCGCGGATCGATCACCGCATGGCTGTCTCCGGTTGTAGCTGCATGCGCGCCAGAAACAGTCGTTGCGTAATAGCTGCCCTCGACAAGCACTGCGAGTCCCTTGGCCGTCCTCAAGGCCGGTACGCTGCTCATCTCTGACCTCGGTTATACCAATTTCAAAGTCTTCGCCAATTAACCACGGTGCAGCTCACGCTCAGCCCATGCGCCAAAAGTAATCTCGTCGATCGCCTGGACGCACGCTCGCACGCAGCGTCAGTGTGCATCAGCACGCAGTGAAGCTGTCGATGTAGTCATCTATCCAGCAACGAGCGCACACTGCCAGTACTCTCCGATGTCTGCGAAAACGATCGAAGTTACTCTTCATCGCTCGGCAATCTTGTTACTACCAATTCTAACAAAATTGCTTGTGAAACATGACAAGTTCTATGATATTATCCTGAAACAAGTTAACCTTAAGGAAATTTGAAACATAGAGCTAGCTAAGGCTAGCTCATCAATCGACAGGCTTTGACCTGTACATCCTGCGAGAAGCGGCGGAGAGCCGCGACTTGCAGGGATACAAAAAACCAGCCGAGTTCCGCTCGCAACGTTCCTCGGCTGGCTGGTGGTGAAGATAAGCGCATCGCATGCGCTCGTCTTCGTTGCGTATTATACCAGAAACCTTCGACCTGGCAATGGCCCAGGGGTCAGAAATTCCGGCGCATTGGGAACCGCCGTGATCGCAGGCTTGTCAGGGCAGACGATTGAGATTTGCGGCGCCGCAAACACTTGCGAGAGCCGGAAGTCGTTCGGGAATGAATTCTTCGGCGCGATGCGTCCAGAGCGCCCGCGAGGCGTGAGCGGGCCTGCTGGCGGTTGAAGCATCTGTACAGGTGCATGAACAGTAGAGCTGAATAGGGCGCGTGAATCGTAGAGACAGGCCCTCTCCGACGAGACATTCGTTTTGGTGCGCGAGCTGCGCGGTGGAATGCGCAGAGTGAATCGAGCAGGCAGGCCGTTTCGAAGCGTGAGATCGCGATGCGTCAACCTCGTTTTGTCCGACAAATCGTCTTACGTGTCGCCAGTGACAGCGTAGCGATCAACGAAGCCTTGGCGTTTATACTCTGGCAGCTGTGTCGCTTTGCCATTCGCGCCGGCAATCGACAGCGCTTCCGCGCACTCTATCCGCAAGTTCGAGAAACAGCCCTCCGGCAACCTTCGCGTCAGCGCCTGATTCAGCGGCGACTTCCCGCTGCAGCTTGGGGCGTGGCGGTAGGCGCGGCTCACACTCAGTTTGCCAAACACCGGGAAGTAGCCCACCGCATTCTACGAGCGCTCGAGCGCCGGGCTGGATTGCCAGCCCCGTTGTGGCGCGTACGCTTCGGATTCCTCGCGTCGCACCAGAAACAGCTGCAACAGCTTGGGTCGCATGCGCAACAGCTGACGTCACTGGCTACGTTCCATCTGGTTCAGCGTAGCCCAGGACGTGAGTTAGCCGGACGAACCGGATTTAGTCACGCCTTATTCGAGCGGATCCCTGCGCCGAACACATCGAGGCGTCAACCAAAGCGGAATTCGCTCTGGATGGCCAAGGGGAGAGGGCTGTGAGCATTCAAGTAGAAAATCAGATGGCTTTTCAAGGCGCCCTGAGAAGGGACATCGTCAAACAACCGTACCAGGGCTTCGTCTTTCCCTTCTTCGACCGCCGGACGCTGCTGGTGTTCATAGACACGCTGTTGGTGGTGTTGTCGGTGGGAGGCGCGATTTTGCTTTGGCAGCCGGCGCCTGACTTGCCTTCTGCGATCAGCGCTATCGGCGCTTACTGGTATTGGTTTCCCATCATGCTGGGCAGCTGGTGGGCGCTGGCCTGGCTCAACGATCTCTACGACGTCCCCACCTCAAATCGCAAAGTCCTGAGCGCCGTGCGGGTTGTCAGCGTTGGCGCGCTGCTGCTTGGCATTTACCTGGCCCTAGCTTACCTGAAATTGAGCACGCTATCCGGCGTCCTTGCGCTCTACTTCGTGCTCATCGCGCTGCCCAGCATCGCCCTGTGGCGTTGGCTGTATGCCATCGTACTCAATACCCCGCCCTTCCGACATCGCGTGTTGGTCATTGGCGAGGACGAGCAGGAGCGATTTATCGCCAACGCGCTTAAGCGACATCCTGCGAACTATCATGTATTGGGTTATGCCGATCTCCCTGACCTGTTGCGGCAGCGTCGAATCCACGAGATCGTCGTGGCCAGCGGCACTAAACCCGAATTGGAAAGCAACCTCTTCCAATTGCTGTCAGACTGCCGGGCGGAAGGAATGCGCGTATCGCAGATGCCCGATCTGTATGAAAGGCTTTACCACAGCACCCCTATCCCCTATATCGATAGCAGTTGGGCGCTGGGGGCGGTGCAGGATATGCCCGTCTTTGGGATTCTCCCTACCGTCATGAAGCGTCTGCTGGATGTGGTGCTGGGGCTGGCCGGATTGACGGTTTTCATGCTGGTATTGCCCGTGCTGGCGCTCGCCATCCGCCTGGATTCGCCTGGAACGATATTCTATCGTCAGGTACGCTGTGGACGCGCCGGCAAGCCGTTTTCCATCATCAAATTCCGCACAATGTACTCGGACGCCGAAAAGGATGGCCGGCCGCGCTGGGCGACTCAACATGACGATCGCATTACCCGCGTGGGGCGCTTCCTGCGCAAGACACGCCTGGATGAAGTGCCTCAGGTGATCAACGTGCTGCGCGGGGAGATGAGCGTCATCGGCCCTCGTCCCGAGCGCCCCGAGTTTATTAAGGAATTACAGCAGGTGATTCCCTTTTATCGCGCCCGGCTGCTTGCCAAACCCGGACTTACGGGCTGGGCGCAGATTCATTATCCCTATGGCAACACGGTTGAAGACGCACTGATGAAGCTGCAATATGATTTCTATTACCTGCGTCACTGGTCGGTGTGGCTAGACCTCTACATTGTTTTCCGAACCTTTAGCGTGGTGTTCAAGTTTATGGGGACTTGATTCGCGCACTTCTACACGGAGAACCCTATCATGCCAGGTAAACTATCGCAAGGGCTCGATCCAGCGGGCCACTCTTTTCTGGTGACCGGCGGCGCAGGCTTCATCGGCTCGCACATTGTGCGCTGGCTCGTCGCCAACGGGGCGCAGGTGCGCGTGCTGGATCTGCTCGCCCCACGGCAATGGAATAACCTCGCAACCATCTTGGATCGCATCGAGTTATTCGAAGGCAACATCTGCGACATGGATACCGTTCGCCAGGCAGTGACGGGCGTCCAATATGTCCTGCACCTTGCCGCCCTGACGTCCGTGCCGGAGTCAGTTGCTCACCCGGAACACAATCTGGCGAGCAACGTTATCGGCACACACAACATATTAGTGGCGGCTCGGGAGGCAGCCGTGCGCCGCGTGGTCTTCTCCTCCTCCTGCGCCGTCTACGGCGATCAGGCTTCTCCTCACCACGAGGGGCTGGCTCCACGCGCGCTCTCCCCCTACGCGGCCGCCAAGCTCAGCGGCGAGCAGCTCTGCCGTTCGTTCACGCACGTGTATGGGCTGCCGACGGTCTGTCTGCGGTACTTCAACGTGTTCGGCCCCGGTCAGAACCCGTTTGGCAGCTATGCCGCGGTCATCCCCCAGTTCATCATGATGCTGCTCCGCGGCCAACGACCCGTGATCTACGGTGACGGTCGTCAGGCGCGCGATTTCGTTTACGTCGATGATGTCGTCAAGGCCAACCTGCTCGCGTGTAGCGCGGAGGCAGTAGTCGGCGGTGAATTCAATGTCGGGACCGGGCAAGAGACCAGTATCCTCGACTTACTGACGGCGCTGAAGGATGGTCTGCAAGTTAAATCCAGGCCGATTTTCGCCCCGGCGCGTGTCGGCGATATCGTTCGATCGTATGGCGATATCTCGCGTGCGCGCACCCTGCTGGGATACCGACCCAGTGTCGGACTGGCTGAAGGGCTGCGCGAAACATTTCAGTGGTATCGCGAACAAGGCGCACGCTTTTGGGTGCAGGCGAAAGAAAATGCGCCACAGGCTTTCTCGCCACGCCCCTCTCTGGCATATTAGGAGCTCACCTTACGCCGCCGCCGTTCAACTTCGCTCGAAGCCCGCGTCCGCGCGGTCGGGGAGCCAACGGCGTAAGGTGAGTTAGGAGTACGGGAATGAACGACTTTGCAGATCTGCGTGTCTATACCGCCATTGTCTTAAGACAGTGGTGGTTGCTGGTTCTGGCCGCAGTGGCCGGAGCAGCGATTGGCTTTGCAGTCAGTCAAGGGCAACCCCGCATTTACCAGGCGGCCACGACGCTCATCGTCGGCCAATCGATTCAGGCTACTCAACTGGATAGCCGGGACCTGCTGACCAGTGAACAGCTGGCCCAGACCTATGCCGAGATTGCCCGGCGCCAGCCGGTTTTGCAAAGTGTGGTCGATGCGCTGGGTTTGAACGTCACCTGGACCGCCCTGAAAGGGCGGGTGAAAATCAAGCTCATCGAAGGCACGCAGCTGCTCGAAATCCGGGCGGAGGCGAACGTTCCAGAGGAGGCGGCGCGTATCGCGGATGAAGTCGCCCGCCAGTTGATTCTTCTCAGCCCCACGGCCAACGTGCAAAACCAGGAGGACGAGAACCAGAACTTCGTGCGCCAGCAGCTCGATAGCTTGCAGACGAAAATCGAAGGGGGACAGGCAAAGTTACTTGAGCTGGAGGCTATGCTCGCCGATGCCCTGTTGACAAACCGACCAGCCGTAACCCCGACGCTGCAAACTGATCCCGTCCAATCCCTTCAGGTTGAGATTAGCGCCCTGGAGCGCCTGCTTGCCGATTGGCAGGCCAACTATGCGCAGCTGCTGACCTTCACCGAGGCTAAAACTTCGTCCAACTTCCTGTCGGTCATCGAGCCGGCCCAACTCGACGGTTCTGCCACTCGCCCTAATGTTCGGTTGAATTCCGCCCTGGCCGGGGTGATAGGCTTCATTCTGGTTTTCGGTGTGATCGTTGTGCGCGTGTACCTGAGCGACGTGTTCATGTCGAGCGACGATCTGAGCCAATTCCTGGATTTAGCTTATCTGGGCGCTGTCAGCCGCATTCGAGGCAGGCATTATCAGCACAAGCTGATCACGTGGCGTGAGCCTTTCGCGCCCGCTTCGGAAGCCTATCGGATCATCCGCAGCAACATCCAGTTCATGTCTGCTGTTCAGCCCTCCAAATCCATCATGATCACCAGCCCCACTCCCGGTGAAGGCAAAAGTATCACCGCAGCAAACCTGGCCGTGGTGATAGCTCAAGCCGGCTTCAAAACCATTATCGTGGACGCCGACCTGAGACGGCCCGTGCAGCATAGGATTTTCGCAGTGCCCAACCGGGAAGGGCTGTCCGATCTGTTGTGCGCGCCCGGCCCCGAACTCAACGGGCACCTCCAGAGTACCGGCATCGAGAACCTGAGCGTGATCACCAGCGGGACGCCACCGACGACGAACCCGTCGGAGCTGTTGAGCTCGCAGTATATGGGCCGGCTGGCAAGCCGGTTGAATCAGATCGCCGATGTCATCATTTTTGATGTGCCGCCGACGCTGGTTGTAGCCGACGCCGCGGTTTTGTCCATTCAGGTAGATAGTGTGGTGATGGTGATTGAGGCCGGGCGGACTCGCCGTGACGTTGCCAGGCAAGCGATGTCGAACCTGCGGCAGGCCGGCGCGCGATTGTTAGGAGGCGTGCTGAACGGTGTCCTGGATACTCGGCGGACCGGCTACTATTCTGGCGCGCGAGCAATCAAGGCGAAAAGCCCGCAGTGACGCTGGTGATGACCCGCTACGCATTCTTACTCACTCACCTTACGCCGCCGCCACCGGTCAAATCCTGCTCGAAGCCCGCGTCCACGCGGGCGTTGGTGGTTCCGAACCGACCGCGACGGAGCACCCCCTCCGCTGCGCTACGGGGGCTATAGTGCACCCGCCGCAGGCGGGTGGGACGCGGTCGGGGAGCAAACTGCGTAAGGTGAGTTATTAATCCGGGCGCGCCGAAAAGTAGTGAAGCGTTTTAGGGTTGAACCCTTGCATCTGCTGGTGACCGGGAGACCGCCGTAATGGTGACAAGACAATGGGGTCGGCGGAACAGTCATAAGCCGCTGACTGATCCCAGCGACCTTTCGGAAGCAGGCCAGTCGCCTTTGTCAAGGCGACTCATAATGATCTGGCTGGTGGGCACGCTGGTCCTATTGCCAGTGGATCTTATTTCGTTGCCGCTCAATATGAACCTGGTGGATTTTTGGATCTTGATGGGGCTGCCTATTCTTGTGTTATCTTTTACCCGCGCGCATCACGTCATAAGTTTTCCTTACACGATTGCCATATGGATTATTTTGCTTGCCAGTTTCGCCAGCACCTTTGCCGCTCCGGCCCCACAGAACAGCCTGGCGGTTATCGTGAAGGAGGTCTATGTATATATTTGGTTTGTCACGCTAACGGCGATTCTTGCCAAACTAAACGCCAGGGACTTGCGTCGCATACTGGTCGTTTGGAGTGGGATGGTGTTTGTGCATGGGTTCGTGATTGTGGCTCAATTCGTATCGCCAGATTTCTGGCGGCTCACGGCTAGACTTGCCGGAAGTCTAAAGGACTTTGAAATTTACCGTCCCTCCGGTTTGTTCGTGAATGCCAATTCGGCCGCTATTTTCCAATTGCTTGGTTTTGTACCGCTCGTGCTGGCGAGTCCTTCCAGAAAAAGAGCTATGATCTTAGGGACAGTGTTATTGCTCACGATGCTGGCTACAGGCTCGATGGGTGCAGCCGTGGCATTCACGGCCGGCCTGGCCGTCGCCATACTGGCAATCTTCTTGAGTGGACACCTGGCCCTTATCCTCAAGATGTTTGTGCGGTCAGCTATCGCTATCGCGCTTCTCGGAGGGTTACTCTACCTCGTTGTCAGCCGCAATGAGCGCTTTCAGGAGCACATCGAACGCATTCTGGTTGGACGCGCTGATCGATCATCCGAAGGGCGCTTTGACCTGTGGCAGCGAGGACTCGACGCGTTTCTTGACCAAAACACGTTCTTGTGGGGCGTTGGCCCGGAGAATTTCAGGGAGGTGGACCCGGCGGAGACAGACAATCAGTTACACAATGATTTGCTGGCTTTCTCAGTGGAGCGCGGATTGTTAGGCGCTCTGGGTTTGGCGCTATTTGCCGTAATCGCCGTGAGCAGAGCGGCCTATATGGTGGTGATACGTAATAAATATCCGGCTCGGGCGCAACTCACCGTCGTCGTTTTCCTGGCAGCCAGTATAGCGGCCAGCGTCGAATCGCTAACCCATCAGGTTTTCCATTTTCGTGAATTGTGGTTGGTCTTGGCCTTCCAAGAGGCCATGCTCTATCGGATGACCATTTCCGAAAGTGGGGTGAAATCAACGCTTCGCCCGCGGTACGCGACGCCAAACCCGCGGCCTGGGCTTGTCGTACAGCCGCATGTTATCGAGGATAGGTTACATCTTGCAGATTGAACTCATGGGTTGCACGAGCGCCGGAAAGTCTACCCTGACCCGAAGCATACTTCAGGTCTGCCGCGAGCAAGGGGTTGACGTTTTTCGGCGTGACGATTTTGTACTCAAGCAAATCCGGTTGAATGGGATCAAAGGCCATCTGCCGCGAACGCTCCTGGTGGATGCGCTGGCCTTATTTGCCTGCTTGCTGACCTGGCGCAACAATCTCAAGTTCTATCGTTTTGCGACTCGACTTCTTTTTCAGTTGCCCATCGCCCTGTTTGATAAACTCAATTTGCTCAGAAACGTTCTCAAGAAGATAGGCATCCACGAAATCATCCGTTTCCGCAGCACCGACCAGCAGGTCATCCTGGTGGATGAGGGTGTTTTGCAAGCAGCTCATAATCTCTTTGTGCATAGCGCTGTCCAGGTGGAAATGGAACACTTAGCGACTTTTGTCAGGTTAATACCGTTTCCAGATGTGATCGTTTACATCCGGCCGCCTGAATCACGATTGATCGACCGAACAATGATCCGGGGACACAAGCGCATTCCAGACCGCTCTTATAACAACGTAGTCCGTTTTGTCAAACAGGCCGTGGCTACTTTTGATCAACTGGCACAAAATCCCAGCGTTGAGAGCAGGTTGGTGGTTGTCGATGGCGGACCGGCTGTCGCCTTTGCCGCAAGCTGTCAAGACGACCCAAAATTCAATCTCGCTCTAAGACTCATTCGAACGGGTGTCACCGCTGGCATGACCAATACTTTCACCGAAACTACCCCGCGCGAGGCCTACACATGAAGAAGCTTGCAGCTCTTTTCCTACTCGTCTCATTCGCCTGGGCTTCAACCGCCCTGGCCCAAAACACCTTCACCTTTACGGCCGTCGCCGACGCGCGGGTGCTGGAGTCGAACCCGACCACCAACTATGGCGCCCTGAGTCGGCTCGACGTGGATAGCCCCGGCCAAGAAAGCTACCTCCGCTTCACGGTGAGCGGGGTGAGCGGCGCGGTGCAGAGCGCCACGCTGCGGCTGTTCGTGAGCAGCGGCTCGACGAATGGGCCCTCGCTGTATCGCACCAGCGAGAGTTGGACGGAAACCGGGCTTACCTGGAACAATCGGCCGGCGCCCACCAGCGGGGCGATTGCCGACGTCGACGCGATGGTGTCCAATGGCTGGGCAGAGTACAACGTCACCGCGCAGGTCACCGGCAATGGCACGTACAGTTTTGTGTTGTTGCCCGACAGCACCGACGGCGTCAGGTTCGAGTCACGCGAAGGGAGTCCTCCGCCGCAGCTGGTGCTGACCTTCGCTTCCGGGCCGACGCCCACGCCAACTCATACGCCGATTCCACCCACGCCGACCAATACGCCGACTAACACGTCAGTGCCGCCGACGCCGACGCCGACCAATACGCCGACTAACACGTCAGTGCCGCCGACGCCGACACCGACCAACACACCAAGCAATACGCCGACACCAGGGCCTACTGCCACGCCGACCAACACGCCGCTTCCGCCAACGCTGACTAACACGCCGACAAATACGCCCACACTCACGCCCACGCCCATCAGCACGGCGGTCAGCCTGGCGCCTGTGGCCGACGCGCGGGTGCTGGAGTCGAACCCGACCACCAACTACGGCGCCCTGAGTCGGCTCGACGTGGATAGCCCCGGCCAAGAAAGCTACCTCCGCTTCACGGTAACCGGGGTAAGCGGCGCGGTGCAGAGCGCCACGCTACGGCTGTTCGTGAGCAACGGCTCGACGAATGGGCCATCGCTGTACCGCACCAGCGACAGTTGGACGGAGACCGGGCTTACCTGGAACAATCGGCCGGCGCCCACCAGCGGGGCGATTGCCGACGTCGGCGCGATGGTGTCCAATAGCTGGGCGGAGTACAACGTCACCGCGCAGGTTACCGGCAATGGCACGTACAGTTTTGTGTTGTTGCCCGACAGCACGGACGGCGTGACCATCAACTCACGCGAAGGGAGCTCTCCGCCGCAGCTGGTGCTGACCTTCGCTTCCGGGCCGACGCCCACGCCAACTCATACGTCGACGCCAGGCCCCACTAATACGCCGACCAATACGTCAACGCCAGGACCTTCTCCGACGCCGACCAACACACCAGTTTCTGGGGGCGTGGTATTCGTCGGGGCAGGAGATATCGCGGACTGTAGTCGGGTGCAGGACGAACAGACGGCTCAGTTGCTCGATAATATCCCGGGTGCCGTGTACACCGTCGGGGATAATGCCTACCCCAGTGGCTCGGCTGCTAACTTCAACAACTGTTATGAGCCTACCTGGGGCCGTCATAAGGCCCGGACCCGTCCAGCCGTCGGCGATAATGAATACTCTACTTCTGGGGCCTCAGGCCATTTCAATTACTTTGGTGCGGCCGCGGGTAACCCGAATGAAGGCTATTACAGCTATAACGTTGGCAGTTGGCACATCATCGTCCTCAACAGCAATTGTTCACAGGTTGGCGGCTGTCGCCCGAATGACCCCCAGGGACAATGGCTTCAAGCTGACTTGGCGGCGAATCCGAGCGTGTGTACCCTGGCCATATTTCACGAGCCGCTGTTCAGCTCAAAGGGTGGTGATGCAGACCTGCGAGATTTTTGGGCGCCACTCTACGGGGCCGGCGCAGAAATCGTTCTGGGCGGTCACCGCCATATGTATGAGCGCTTCGCCCAGCAAAACCCGGATGGGGCGGCGGATCCGGGGCGCGGCATTCGTCAATTCGTGGTGGGCACGGGTGGCTCGAGCCTTACCTCCTCTCCCAGTTCAGTTGCCCCCAACAGTCAGGTCAGAAACAACACGACTTATGGTGTTCTGAAGTTCACGCTGCATCCCAGCAGCTACGACTGGCAGTTCATTCCCATCGCCGGCCAGACGTTTACCGATTCAGGAAGCGCCCAGTGTGTGACGCCATAGCCCAACCGGACGCCGGCGGCCAAATGACGACGCGGCGGACAAGAAAGGTAGCGAGATGTCAAGCGAACTGAAGCCACCCATTATCATTCTTGGCAACACGCGTTCAGGCACGACGATCGTGCAGAGGGTAATCGCCACGCATCCGGATATCGTGGAATGGTATGAGCCTCGCACCCTGTGGCTCTATGCCGATCCTGGAAGACGACACGATGAGTTCGACGAAAGGGACGCGACCGACAAAGTCAAACGGTATATCCGGGAACAATTTCTGAAGTATCAGAAGCAGCACGGAAATTGCGTGGTCATGGAAAAGACGCCCGCAAATATTCTGAAAATTCCGTACGTGCGGGCGATCTTCCCTGAGGCGACCTACCTTTTCATGGTCAGGAATCCTTTTTCCTTTATCAGTTCCGTTGAGATGAAGTGGCAGGCCAATACTGTCTCAAGCAAGGGAATCGGCCGGCGTCTGAGGTCTACGCCCATCATCCAACTGCATCACTATGCCAGCCGCCTGATCATGCAACATCTCGAAAAACGAGTCTTGCGGCGCAAGTACCTGTCACTTTGGGGCCCGCGCTACCAGGGCATGGATCAGGACCTGAAAACGCACGATCTTCTAACGGTCATCGCCAGGCAGTGGTCTGTATGTTCGAGCCAGGCCGAGCAGGCTCTGGCCCGGTTTGATACCGGCCAGGTGTTGCGGTTAAGATACGAGGACTTTGTAGCAGACCCGATCTCCGACCTGGAGCGCATCTGCGCCCACTGCGGGTTGGCGATGACCCCCGACATGGTGAAGGCCGCAAACGAGTGGGTCAAACCCGATCGACAACTTAAATGGCAGCGGTTTGATCCGCGCGACCTGGCCCGAATTCTTCCAGAGATTAGCGACGAGATGCAGCGACACGGCTACGAAGTTCCCCCGGAGATTGCCCAGGCCATACGGCTGAGCGAACCTGTGAGGTAAACCATGAACTTTCGCGATGTTCAACCGCAATTTAAGGTACTTGTGGACCAGCGACAGTCACGCCGGACCACGCCGGAAATTCTGTGTACGCTGGGACCGGCATCGCTTGACCGGCGAACGATTCAACGCCTCGAGCAGAGCGGTGCGACGCTGTTTCGCATCAATCTTTCTCACATCAAGCTGGTGGACTTGCCACGGATGATCCAGACGATTCGTGACGCGACGCAAGTCCCTATCTGCCTGGATACCGAGGGGGCGCAGGTCCGCACGGGCGACTTTGTCGACGGCAGCATCCATTTGCGCGATAACACGGTGGTGCGGGTCCATTTCCGGCGCGTTCCCGCCGACGACAAGAACTTCAACTTATATCCCTCCGGTATTGCGACGCTCTTGCAGCTGGGAGACTTTGTCAGCATTGACTTCAATTCGGTTCTGGTACAGGTCATTGCCAAGGACAACGATTGCGTCTCGATGCGCGTGCTACAAGGCGGACTCGTGGGCCAGAACAAGGCCGTCACGGTCGAGCGGGACATCCCGCTGCCGCCCTTAACGGACAAGGACCAGGCGGCCTTGAAGGTCGGCTGCGAAATGGGCCTGTCTCATTTCGCGCTCTCCTTTGCCAATCGCGGTGAGGATGTCCAGCAGCTGCGCCGCCTCGTTGGCGAGGGCGCCTTCATCATTTCCAAGATTGAATCGCGCAGCGGTCTGGAGAATCTCGAGGCGATCGCGGCGGCCTCGGACGCCCTGCTGATCGACCGGGGTGATCTGTCCAGGCAAATCCCCATCGAGTTGCTTCCTCAGACACAGAAGAGCGTGATCCAGCGCGCCCAGGCCGCCGGTCGTCGCGTCTATGTCGCCACCAACCTGCTCGAGTCGATGGTCTCGACGCCCACCCCCACGCGGGCCGAGGTCAACGACATTTACAACACGCTGGCGGATGGCGCCGATGGCCTGGTTCTCGCCGCCGAGACGACGATCGGCAAATATCCCATCCAGTGTGTGTCCATGGTCAGTAAGGTCATCCGCGCCTTCCAACACGACGAGCCTGACGACGGCCAGTTTTATCCACTCAATGCCATCTCGCTGCTCATCGAGCCGCATGGGGGGCGGCTGGTGCACCGCGAAGCGGGTCCCGCCGACCTGGATGCTATCGAGCGTCTGCCGCGCCTGGCCATCCCCGAGCGGGAACTCATGGACTGCGAGCAGTTCGGCTACGGCACCTACTCCCCACTCACCGGGTTCATGACGCACGAAATGCTCGATTCGGTTCTGGATACGTACCGTCTGCCCGGCGGCGAAGTCTGGACGTTGCCGATCCTGCTGCAAGTCAACTCGGCAGACATCGCCGCCATTTCGCTTGGGGAGCGCGTCGCCCTGACCGACGCACAGGGAATCGTTCACGCCCTGCTCGATGTTTCCGAGGTCTACCGCTACGATCTCGAAAGTCTCGCCGCGCGGATGTACGGGACGACCAGCCGCAATCATCCCGGCGTCGCCAGGCTGATGCGCCGGGGCGACTGCTTTTTGGGTGGCGATGTGACGCTCGTCCAACCGCTGGCCTCCCCCCTCCGGCATTACCTGCTCACGCCGACACAGACCCGCTTCATCTTCACGCGGCTGGGCTGGTCGCAAGTCGTTGCGTTCCATAGTCGAAATCCGGCGCACCGCGGGCACGAGTCGATCCAGCTACAGGCCTTAGAGCGCACCGGCGCAGATGGGATTTATATCAACCCCGTGACCGGGCCGAAAAAACCGGGTGACTTCTTGCCCGAGCCGATCCTGCTCAGTTACCAGACGCTGCTCGAGTTCGGCTGCTATCCGAAGGGCAAGGTCGTCCTGGGTAGTTTTTTCACCTATTCGCGCTACGCGGGACCGCGCGAGGCGGTCTTTACGGCGCTGTGTCGCAAGAACATGGGCTGCAGTCATTTCATCATCGGCCGCGACCATACGGGAGTCGGCAGTTTCTATCCTCCCAACGCCAATCGCGAGTTGTTTGAGTCCCTCGGCGACATGGGTGTCAAGCCCGTGTTCTTTGACACGGTGGGCTACAACAGCCAGACTGGCAACTACGAAGTCGATCAGGGTCAGCCGCTCTCGATGATCTCGGGCACCGAGGTACGCGAGACCCTGCGGGCCGACAGACGCCTGCCGGACTGGTTTATGCGCGACCTGGTTCAGGAAGTGCTGCTGGCGGAAATGAGAAGCGGCAAATCGATGTTCTACGAATAGCGCCCCATGCTCAGGCAGCCGCAGAGCAGCCTATAAGGATTCGGAGAGAAACTTGAATACACCTGTCCGCAACGCGCCTTCCGGCTTAAGTCTACGAGCCAATTTCTCATGGACATTCATCGGCAACACCGTTAATGCTGGTTCCTGGTTTTTAATGACAGCCGTGCTGGCCAAACTTGGCTCGCCTGAGCATGTCGGCCAGTTTGCGCTGGGGTTGGCGCTGACTGCGCCGATCTTCATGTTTGCTACTTTGCGCTTGCGCGATGTTCAGGCCACGGATCATAAGCAAGAGTATCTTTTTGGCGACTATTTCGCGATGCGCCTGATTACGACCGGCCTGGCCCTGCTGGCTGTGGTGGGGATGGTCGTCGTTTCAGGTTTCGAATTGGAAGTGTCGCTGGTTATACTGGCGACAGCGATGTCCAAAGCGGTGGAAGCGATTAGTGATGCTTTTTATGGCCTCTTCATGCAGCAGGAACGATTGGACCGGATTGCCAAGTCCATGATCATCAAGGGACCGTTGTCGTTGCTCGGTCTTGGCCTCGGCTTTTATCTGACGGGCAGCGTTTTCTGGGGGGTGATCGGTTTGACTCTGGCGCGGGCGGTGATGACGGTAGGTTATGATATTCGAAACGCGACCTTGACTCTGAATCCAGCCGCGCAGCTAATGGGTCATATCATTCCAAAAGATTTTCCGGGGCCGCGCTGGAATCGCGTCATCCTGACCAGATTGTTCTGGCTTACCTTACCCTTGGGCCTTGTAACCATGTTGATCTCATTCAATGCCAATGTTCCCCGTTATTTCATCGAGGGATATCTGGGTGTGCATCTGCTCGGCATCTTTGCCGCCATAACCGCTTTCCAAAAGGCCGCCCCGACGGTGGTACAGGCGCTGGGGCGCTCGGCCAGTCCGCGATTAGCCAAGTACTATGCCGCAGACAACATCAGGGCGTTTCGTAAACTCACGTTTCGACTCATCGGGATTGGCGCCCTGTTAGGTAGCGCCGGACTCCTGGTCGCTTTGGTTGCCGGACGTGAACTTCTGACTTTGTTCTACGGAGCGGAGTACGCGCTGCCTGGACTGTTTGTCTTGGTCATGATAGACGCCGGACTCGACTACATATCAACGATGCTTCTTTTTGTCATCACCTCGGCCAGGTATCTGAGAGTACAGTTACCCTTGTATCTGCTCACGACCGCTACCGTAGCTCTGGGTTGTTACCTACTCGTTCCGTCTAGCGGGTTGCAGGGAGCTGCTCTGGCCATCATTATTTCGGAGATTGTTCGGCTGGTGGGCAGTCTCGCTGTTGTTTGGCACGCGCTGCGTTCGCTCCACCGGCACTCCCGGACGCCGGCCCCCCAGATTTCAGCCTACAAACTTCAGGGGTAGGTTTAAATGCTAAAAGAGCCTTTTCCTACGCACCAGGAGATTACCTTGACCGCAACATTGGTCGATGGCCTCGTAGCTACCTTCAATCGGGAAGAGATTGTGTATTGCCATTGGAAAAGTAACATTGATCTGGCCCAGGCCACGGCCGGCAAGACCGATCTCGATCTACTTGTCGATCGGAAATCGTTGGCGCCGGCGCTTACCATTCTTTCGCGTCTCGGATTCAAGGCCGCCGTTGCCCGCTGGGGAGCAAATCCGCCGAGTATCTGCCATTTTTACGGTCTCGATCCAGACACCCACGCGCTGATTCATGTCCATCTTTTCACCCGGGTGCTCACGGGTGAATCCTATGTGAAAAGTCATCTGTTTCCTTTTGAGTCGATGCTGCTAGAGAATGCGACCTATTCTGATCGAATTCGGGTAACCTCCAAGCCGGCCGAGCTCGTCTTGTTTACTCTGCGAATGTTCGTCAAGTACGGCTCGTTGCTCGATCTCGTAGCTCTGCGGCGAAAGTCTGAGAGCCTCAGAGCAGAGGTCCGCTGGCTGCAAGACGGCGATGATCTGACCGAGGCGTTGTCCTTGTTGAAGCAACATTGCCCGGTGATAGACGAGCAATTGTTTGTCACGTGCGTTGAGACCCTCAATAGCCATCGTCCGCTCATTAGCAGAATGATATTGGCCCAACAAATCCGGCGACGGCTTAAGGTGTATGCCAAGTACGCCTTTTTCAAGCGGCTCCTGGCCTATACTCAGGTGCTGTGGGCTGAAGTGCAGCGGCGTCTGGGAACAAAACAGAAGAATAAGGTATTACGGGCAGGGGGGAGCGTCATTGCTTTTGTCGGCGCGGATGCAACCGGTAAATCCACGCTCGTCACAGAGACGGGGCGCTGGTTAGGTGATACGTTCACCGTCAACGTTATCCACACCGGCAAACCACCGTCATCCTGGTTGACAACCCCGGTCAATCTTGTCTTGCCGCTGGTTCGCCGCCTAACATCTTCACGCCGTGAGAAGCATCTTGAAAGTCAGACCGCCTCAAGCGGTTCGGAGCCGGCCTGGCACGAATTCAAGGGTCTGTCTTCTTTACCCTATGCGTTGAGAGCCGTTACCCTGGCCTGGGATCGGCAGCGGCTCATACTCAAGGCCAGACGTCTGGCCGCAGAGGGTGAAATCATTGTCTGCGATCGCTATCCGTCAAGGATAACCGGGGCCATGGACAGTCCTCGGTTAGTGGAAGCGCCGCTCAAGAGGGGGCTGGTGGCGACAATCTATAATCGCCTGACCCGGCTTGAAGAACGACTTTACAGGCAAATTCCGCCCCCCGACATTGTCCTCAAGCTCAAGGTGTCACTCGCCACGGCCAAAAGACGAAATCGTGACCGCAACGCGCAAGATGGCGATGCTTACCTGGAAGGTCGTCACCGCCAGAGCCAGGAATGGCATATGCCTGGGACAAGGTATGTATACGATATAGATACCGAGCAATCTCTGAAAGAGACCATTCGTTGTGTCAAGCAGGCCATTTGGGAATCACTCTAGTGCTTCGACAACTTGAAGTTGCATAGTTCCTGCCGCAGTTGCAGTGCGCAGCCGCCCCGTGGGCCTGCGGCGGACGGCAGTGCAACTGCCGTCCCAACCCCGCAGAATTAGGCGGTCGGGGTACTAGTGCTTCGACAATTTGAAGTTGCGTAGTTCCCGCCGCAGTTCATTGCCTTCTAAAGAGGGCGGCGGCCTGCCGACGATCGCAGCGAAGAGGGTTGTGCCATCCGAACCCCGCAGAAGTAAGTGGTCAAGGGCTAAGTACCCTACCACAGGGAAAATGACGGGTAGCTTAGCCCCTGGTGGGCGTCTGATGGGCACGAGTTTCGATGAGGCATTCGTCCTGGCCTACTCAACCAGGTAGTTTAGCCCCTGGTGGGCGTCTGACGGGCACGAGGCCCTACGCTACGCCCATCAAAATCACTGTGGCGGAGCACTAGCGCCATGAGAAAGGAAACTAAATGTGAAAATTGCTTTCATAATCACCCGGTCGGATGACATCGGTGGGGCGCAGATCCACGTCAGGGATTTGTCGACGGCGCTCAGGGCAGCCGGCCACGACGCGGTGGTCCTCGCCGGCGCCAACGGTGTCCTCGCAGACGAACTGCGCGCGCACGGCGTTCCATATTATTCCCTACGTTATCTGGCCCGAGAAGTTGGACCACTCCACGACGTCCGCACCGTCTCGGAACTTCGCGAGACGCTGCGCGAAATCCGGCCTGACATCATTTCCACCCATTCTACCAAGGCCGGGTTCATCGGCCGAATCGCCGGCAAGACGCTCGGCATCCCCACCCTGTTCACGGCGCACGGCTGGGGGTTCACCGACGGGCGCCCGCCTCTCCAGGCGTTCGCGTTCTGGGCGGTCGAACGGGCAACCGCGGCGTGGGCGGCGCGGATCATCACGGTGTGTGAGTCGGATCGCACGGCTGCCGTTCGCGCGCGTGTGACAGCCAGCGATCGCCTGGTAACCATTCACAACGCCATGCCCGACATCGACACAACACTGCGGGCCAGGCCGGGCAATTCGCCGGCGCAGTTAGTGATGGTCGCTAGACTTTCGCGCTGGAAAGACCAGCCAACCCTGCTGCATGCCCTTTCGGGCTTGAAGGCTCTGGATTGGCAGCTCGAGTTGGTTGGCGACGGTCCCCTGCGTGGGCCGCTCGAAGAGCTGGCCCAAAGTCTGGGCCTCACGTCGCGGGTGACCTTCCTCGGCTTCCGCCGCGACGTTCCCGAGCGGATCGCCGAAGCGCAAGTGTTTCTGCTCATCAGCAAGTGGGAGGGCTTCCCGCGTTCCATACTCGAGGCCATGCGCGCTGGTCTGCCCGTGATTGCATCCGCTGTGGGTGGGGTTCGGGAATCTGTGGTGGATGGGACAACCGGCTTTGTGATTCCGCGTGGAGATGCAGTCCGTTTACGCGAATGCCTGCGCCAGCTCATCACGAGCTCCGAGCTGCGCGTCAGTATGGGCGAAGCCGGCCGCGCCCGTTATGAGGAAATGTTCACCTTCGATCGCCTGGTTGAGCGAACCACGCAGGTGTATGAATCGGTCCTGGGAAGGAGATAGCAGCCTTGAATTCAGTCATGGTCAACACCCCATTAAACGTAACCCGCTGCCCGATCTGTGGCGCAGACAGCCGGTACCTCCGAAGAGGCTACTATGTCAAATGCTCGGAGTGCAAAGTGGCTTTTCGGGAGCAGCATGAATCCGTCGCTGAACTGGATGAATATTGGCAGAAAGAGTTTTGGACAGACGAAGAGATAGCGAAGCGTAAAAATCGCGAGCCTGTGTTTCGAGACGCCTTTGAGCTGTTGCGCCATCAGAAGCCCAACGGCGGGGCCGTCCTGGACATTGGTTGCGGTATTGGCACTTTTCTTGCGGTATGCCGCGCCGGGGGCTGGAACGTGACCGGCGTCGAGCCTTCGTCCATCGCCTGTGAAGTCGCCAGACGAGAGTACGGACTCGAGCTGATCAACGAGCCGTTCTCGAGCGCCATGTTCCAGGGGAAGAAATTCGACGCGATCTTCGCCGCCCAGGTTCTCCATCACCTGCCGGACCCGGCGGCTTTTGTCGCGGATATCGACCGCGTGCTGGCCGACGACGGAATTCTGATCCTGCGAACACCCAACTTAATCCCGCTAGAACTGAGTCTACTCCTACAACGCCTTCTCGGCCGGGAAAAAGAATTTTTCTGCGGCCCCGCCCTATACACGTTTCATCCGAATACGTTGTCGCTACTTTTCCGGCGGCTAGACTATCGTGAAGTCACGTTCGTGAATTCCAGACCGTACCTGGAGACGCCAGCTGCGCCCCGGCAGCCCGGTCAGTCCGTCGGCGCAAATCTCCGGCGCCTTTCGGTAACAGCGCTTAAGCGGGCAACCTATGGCGCCGTAGAGGTCGTCCACAAGCTGAGCAGTGGACGGGTGGTTGTGGGTCCTTCGATCTTTGTGGTTGCCCGAAAGAAGTAGCGCTCGACACGTCACGTATGCGGGAGGCGCAAGATGGTCAAATATGTTGGGGAGGTCATTCGTCATACGTTCTCCCTGCGATTCCTTGTCTCGGTGTTCTACAGTTTCGCTTACTACATCCACGAGCACGTAGTCTGGCGAGCCAACATCCATGCGGCGAGGGATGTCAGGATCCACGCCACGGCTTCCATAAGAAACGCGCAGAACGTCTACGTGGGTAAAAATTCCCACATCAATCACTTGTGTTGCGTCTGGGCTACCGAAAACTCGAAAATAGTCCTGGGTGACAACCTTCTAATGGGGCCTGGGGTCTGCATATTTTCGAGCAACCACAGCATGGTCAAGGGCCAGCCGATGACGTTCCAGGAACGGAAAGAGGCGTCGATCGTGATTGGGGACGACGTGTGGTTGGGCGCGCACAGCGTGATCACTGCCGGAACGCAGATAGCGAACGGCGTTATCGTCGCCGCGGGCGCCGTCGTGACCCGCAGCATCACTCAGGAAGGCGTGATCGTCGGCGGGATTCCCGCGAAGATTATCGGGGAGCGGCCCTCGGCCCCCGAGCTCAATATCAACACCCTGGACGCCCTGGTAAAGGTTGGCGCTCCCGGCTTCAACGGGAAAAAGGACGCGGGTGAACACTGATTCACACGGATATCGAAATGAACTCAATCCTCAATGCCTTGACCATTGACGTCGAAGAGCATTTTCAGGTCCATGCCTTTGAGACGGTAGTTGAGCGATCTGCCTGGGATCACTTTCCCAGCCGGGTTGTCGCCAACACCCAGCGCATTCTGCGCCTGCTGGCAGAATATGAGGTGCGGGCTACCTTCTTTGTATTAGGCTGGGTGGCTGATCGCTATCCTGATCTCGTCAAGCAGATCGCTATAAGCGGTCATGAAATAGCCACCCATGGATATTGGCACGAACTTGTTTATCGCCAGACGCCGGATGAGTTCGCGGCTGACCTATGCCAATCGCTTGGGGCGATTGGGCGAGCATTTAACGGCCTACAACCGGCAGGCTATCGCGCCCCGTCTTTTTCAATTACCCACCAATCTTTGTGGGCTTTGGATATCCTGCGTGATCACCGCATCCTGTATGACTCAAGCATCTTCCCACTGGCTGCTCACGATCGCTATGGCATAAAGGATGCCCATCGGTTCGCAAATAAAACGTGGGGTGGTTTGTGGGAGTTTCCGGTCAGCACCATCCGGTTGGGCAAACAGAATTGGCCGGTGGCCGGCGGCGGCTATTTCCGACTTTTCCCGCTATGGATCACGCGCCAGGCCATTCGCCAGCTGAATGCGCCAGGCCATCCAGCCGTCATCTACCTGCATCCCTGGGAATTTGACCCGGATCAGCCCCGCATACCCGATGCGCCTGTGCTCTCTCGTTTTCGTCACTACGTCAATATACACAAAACCGAAAGCCGACTACGGGCGCTGCTGAAGGAATTCAAGTTCGCGCCTATGTGTGAGGTTTTTGCCGGTAGTTTGGAGGTAGGGTGATTAGGAGTTAGGCGCAGGGTCTAATGTTTAAACACGACGGGTAAATAAACGCCCCTATATTCAAAAGCGCCAATATCGGGAGCTAATCCATTATAGTCGTGGTTGATGCCCGGAATGACAACCCCGGCATCAATAAGAGAACTCGCAGGATTTAGCGTGTATCGCCCATTGGAGGGGCCGGCGAAATCGGGATTGACGTTGAGCCCATTAGGCTCCTGACCCGTTGCCGCGCTGAAAGCGGCCAGCGTGGCATAGTGGGTGACATCCCACAGCACGAGATCATGGTTGTTTCCGCTCGACAAGTTGTCGTAGTCCAAATCAACCGGGTAGCTGACATCGCGATCGGCCACGGCGTATTTTACGCCAGACCAGATGTTATTGCGGGCGTAGATCGACGCCCAGCCACCGGACGAACCGCTATTCAATTCGATGCCGGAGGAATCCGGCCTGACCGCGACCGCAGTGTTGTGAAGGATATAGATTGGGCCAGACTGGTTGCTGCTAGCGCTGTTGAATTTGAAGGAGTCACCGATATTATCGGTGTTGCCTACGCCGAAATGATAGATGAGATTCCGTATCGCATAAACCGGACCTTCGACGATCGGGGCGAAGGAGATACCGGTCAACACGTCGTGGAAGGTATTGTTCCACAAGCGGACGTTGCTACACCAGCCATCAACCTGAACGCCATCGTCACCCGTGTCGTAAACCAGGTTGCCGTAAACGTCTGTTTCGTTGGTCTGACTAATCGGTTCACCGGGACAGACATCGAAGCCGTCGAAAAAACCGTGGAAGATGTTGCGACGGATGACGTTACCTCTTCCACTGGTAGACCCGCCGAAATAGACGCCGCCTCGCTCAAGATAGCTGGCCGCTTTAACGGCGTCCCAGGGCCAGTTGAAAATCGTATCGTAAAACTCATTATCCTGGATGACGTTACGCTGAGACACGTCTCTGATCGTGAGGCCCCCGTTGTTGATGGCAAACACGGAGCCCTGCACCAGGTTATTGCTGGCATTTTTGAAGTAGATTGCCCTGGCTTCGGTTCCCTGGCCATAGTGTCGAAAAGTCAGGTTGATGAAGTAGATATAGTCCCGTTCGACATCAAAGCCTCGATTGTATCGGGAGACGGCTATCACCGCGTTATTGGGGTTGGTGTCCCCGGCTAGATGAACATAGAGGGAATTTCCGTCGGCGTAAAAGCCGGGAATATTCCAACTCAAATTTTGAAGGGCGCCTAGATCATTGTAAGGATAGAGACGCGCGCCATTCGCTGTGACCAGGCGAATCCCCTGCAAATGGGTGGTTGTCGAGTAGATGCCACCGCCAGCGCCGGTCCAGCTACGGCGAGCCGGATCAGCGCCGTCCAGAATGGCCGCTTCATTGCCGTAACCACGGATCAAAATAGGCGCGCTTGGAGCGCCGGAGCGAGGTAAGGAGATCTCACCCTGATAGTAGACGCCGCCACGCAGCGCCACCTCATCGCCAGGCTGGGCGCGGCTAATCCCCTCGGCGAGTGAGCACGGCGCTAAGAGGCTACACGTTGCGCCGTTGCCGGTAGGACTGACGATGAAGGTGTTGTGCGCTGAAGGGATATTGATTTCTGTACGGGTGGAGGCGGCAGCCTGCACGCTGATGTTATCTAAAGGATCGCCGTCGGGGTCACTGAAGCTGACCCGGACGTCATAGGCGGTTCCCGGCTCTAGCCAGAAAAGACTACCGACGAAACGGGTGTTGCTGATACGGGACAGGGGGAAACCGACTCGGTACGGCTCGCTACCCTTGCGATATTCTACGGTAGCAACCGCATTTTCATTGGGATCATCCGTATCGGCTATCGAAGCCGTGATCCCCATAGCCTGAAAGGTGCCATAGAGTTCTAGCGATGCGCCTGCGCCGGAGAGGGGAAATGGCAAGACACAGTCACCCGTTAGAAGAACCAGAAATAGTAACACCCGTAAGTTTCTCATCGTAGCCTCTTTGTTGATAGTCATTGATTATCAGTACATCACCAAACCCGTAGTTTAGCCCCCTGCTTGCGCCCCCTGGTGGGGTTGTGGGCGGCAAAAACGGGCACAAGGCCCTAGGCTACGGGACGTTTCGTGAACTGCTGATTATTCGAGCTGGGGTCAAACTATCCATTACTATTTTACTCAATAACGAAAAGCTCTGTAATGATCTGGGGCGTGTCGTTCGGAGGAAAGTGAGACGCCCCGGCAACCGGCCGAAAGCGCAGCGTTGAGACGGTGAAGTGTACTCGTAGCAGCCATAGGAGTCGGCTGGGATGCCTAATGCGGGCCGCCGCGACTCATATCGATCGTCGGAGACCGGTCATGCTAACTGTTCACCCGAATAGAAGACGCTTAGCCCCCACGCTGCTCCTTGTCGGGGTGCTCTTGCTTGGCGCATTCGAAACGAGTTCAACCGCTCCCGTGCACGTTGGTCTGAATGCGCCAATGGTTGTCAGTCTGAGCGCAGCGCAGAGTCGCGGCGCTATGGGCGGAATGCTTCGCGCCGTGCAGCATAACGAACCGTTGGGGCATTTCCACGGCGCTGCAGGAACGCAAGAGGATGCGATTTACCTCAGGGAGGTTCGGGCTATCGACACGAATGATCTCGGCCTGCTTAATCCGGCTGGTCTGGCCTTCTCCTTTGATGCCAACCTCTTCTTTATACTGGAAGCCCATTCGACGACTCAGGCCAACATCGCCACGATGACTCCCTTTGAGGAATTGGTCGCCTCGGACAGCGTCGCTGTCTCCATGATCGACCCGATTAATTTGGCGTTTGATAACCTGTTCAATCGCCTGTTACTCTTTGATACCGCCGCCAGCGAACTGGTTGAGATCAAGACCGGGCCGGATGGCCGGTTGGATACTTCGCCCGATGCTATCACCCGGCATCAGGTGGGGCGGCTTGGCCTGCAGGAGCCACGGGGCATGACGGTCGATCCAGCGAACGGACATCTGTTTATCCTGGATCAGGCTGCACGACAGATTGTCCGCATCGAGCCGGAACCTGACGGAACCTTCGACAAGGCTGTGATTTCCAGGGTGGACTTGACGCCGACTGGCCTGGTTGATCCCCAGGGCCTGGCCTTAAACCCCAACAATGGTCATCTCTATCTCTTGAACACTGTTGACCAACGCATATACGAGCTGAACGAGACCGGTCAGGTGGCGGCGATCCTCGGGCTTCCCCCTTTCGAGTTCGTTGGCGCTCGGGGCCTGGTCTTTGCCTTTAGCGGAGACGCGACGGATGATCCCTCGAGCATCGATTTTTATGTTGCCGACACCGGTCTGCGCGCCGGGCAAACAACGCCCGCGCCTGGTCGCATCATGGAATTGTCTCTACACATCGTCTATGTGCCGGGCGATGCCCCAACCATCCAGGCAGGAATCGATCTGGCTAGTGAGGGTGACCTGGTTCTCGTCGCTCCCGGAATGTACCAGGAAAATATTCAGTTATTGGGCAAGACGATCACCTTAGCCTCTCAGTATCACACTACCCAAAATCCCAGCTTTATCGATCAAACCATTATTGACGGCGGTGGTAACACCGTGATCACCGTCAAGTCATCGGTCGGGCCGGAAACCAAAATCATCGGCTTCACGATTCAACATGGCCAAGATGGCATCAGGTCGGCGGCCCAGCTGCACATCCTCAATAACCGCTTTACCGGCCATAGCGATGCGATTGATTACGGCGGCGGCGGCGGTTTCTGTCGCAATAATGTGTTCGAAAACAACAGCGATGACGCCATTGACCTGGATGGCCCGACTGAAGCGACCATCGAAGACAATCTTATCCGCAACAGCGGCGACGATGGCATTGAAGTTCGGCTGCATCCCTACCGCGGTCCCACCCTGAATATCATCATCCGGCGTAATATCATCTCCGGTAGTGAGGAGGATGGCATTCAGCTCGTTGATTACGCGGACGAATCCGACCGTGTCTTTCTCATCGAGCGCAACGTGATTAAGGACAGCGCCCAGGTTGGGCTGGGGCTTATGGATAATCAAGAAACCCGAGAAGACTTTCGGGGCGCCGGCATTCCTGAACGTGTCCACGTGTTCAATAACACTTTCATAGACAATGATCATGGCCTAACCGGCGGCGCCAATCTCATCGCCTTAAACAACATCTTCGTTGGCTCACCCCATATTGCGCTAAAAAATGTAGCTGGGAACTCTATTGCCGCCTACAACCTGTTTTGGGCAAACGGCATCGATTATCAGAATTCAAACGTGGACCCTGCCCATACGCGATTCGCGGGACCGCGTTTAGATACGAATTATCGGCTGTTGTCAGGCAGCCCGGCGATTGATGCGGGCATCGCTTTTCTGATGTGGAACTCAGAAATCGTGTTGAATCTTCAGCCCGGTGACTACTCTGGTTCAGGTCCAGATTTGGGTGCTTTTGAGACTGGTCAGCTCTTCGTGCCAATTATCTTGAAGCAAGAGAAGGGGGGATTCGATGTACGTCGCTACCTGGAGAAATAATCTGTTAAGGTTAACGCTGATCCTAACGACGCTGGTCTTCTTTTCCTCGTTCGCCGGGAGCTCGATCACTTTGGCTCAAAGCCACCCTGCTTTCATTGGGGAGGCTCGGGTGCTGGAGGCGGATCAAACGGGCGTTCCCAATCCGGCTGGTCTGGCTTTCTCGCCCAGGGCGAATGCCTTCCACGTTATGGAGAGGCGGCGACGAGGCCAGCCCCCGCCGGCAGATGCGGACCTCTTCAAGTTGACGCCCTATGGGGATCGGGCCGGTTCGGCTCGGATCGCGGAGGCGATTCGGGACGCGATTAACGTGGCCTTTGATAGACGATTCAGTCGCTTGCTCATCATTCATCCCCTGGCCAACAGATTGGTTGAGGTCCGGGAGCGACCTAACGGTAATCTGGATCCAGGGACGCGAGTCCGCCATGATGCTCGGCGCTTTGGCTTGCAGGACCCGCAGGGCCTGACGGTCGATCCGGTGAGTGGGACTCTCTTCATTCTGGATACCATTGGACCACGACTGGTCCGGGTCGAGCCGGAAGCTGACGGAACCTTCGACATGGCGGTGATTTCTGTGGTGGACCTGGCGTCCACCGGCTTGGTTGATGTCCGTGGCCTCGCCTTAGACCCGACCACAGGCCATCTTCATCTCTTAAGCCCGGCTGCGCAAAAACTGTATGAACTGACCCAGACCGGTCAGGTGGTGGCAACGCGCGACTTATCTGAATTCGGATTCAAGGATCCACAGGGGATGGTGTTCGCCCCGAGTGGCGACCTGACTGACGCCCCTGCACAGATAAGTCTGTACGTTACCGATGGCGGCACTCCGGATGCCGCGCAAGGTCAGGGAGGCGGATTGCTCCAAAATGGACCGGCACGTGTCGATTCGATTGCGGCCGCAGCGCCGGCGCCTGGCAAAATTGTGGAGTTGACATTCACCGAAGCGGCGGCTCCTGCGGCAGCCACCGCCGAGGGCACGTTGATACGGACGATCCTCACCTCCCAATTTTCTCCACCCAGCCCCGACCCCTCCGGGCTAGCCTATCTGCCCGGCAGTGGCACGCTGTTGATCGTCGATGGGGAAGTAGATGAGATGCCGCCGTACTTTGCCGGCGATAGTATGTGGGCAACGACATTGTCAGGCGCTATGCTCGATAGCCTGCCCACGTCCTTCTCGGATGAACCGGTCGGAGCTGACGTCAATCCCGCGAATAGACATTTATTCATTAGTGATGATACCGGGCAACGCAGGGTTTATGAAGTGAACCCGGGGTCTGACGTGCTGTATGCCACGTCGGATGATAGTGTCACTTCATTTTTAACCAGTGCTTTTGGGAGTATGGACCCGGAGGGGCTGGCTTACGACACAAACACAGGCGCCCTCTTCGTCGTCGATGGCGTAAATAGGGAAGTTTACCGGGTCACTCCCGGAGCGAACGGTATCTTCGATGGTGTAGATGATCAGGTGAGCAATTTCGATACGTTGAGCTTGGGGTTGGACGACCCTGAGGGCGGCGCCTTTAACCCCGACACCGGCACTCTCTACGTTGTGGGTAAGCCCGCAACTACCCTGTTCGAGCTGACGACCGGGGGCGCCCTGGTGCGGACGATTGATATTTCGGCGGCGGATGCCCGGAAGCCGGCCGGCCTGGCTTACGGCCCAAGCAGTGTGAATCCTGGGGAGATGAGCATCTACATCGCCGCTCGGGGGGTGGATAATGATAGCGATCCGAACGAAAATGACGGCGCAATGTATGAAATAGCGCTAGGCATAGCGGCCGGCACACCCGCCGCCACGCCGACAGCAGGCCCCACGAGTACGCCGACTAACACGCCCACGCCGACCAATACGCCGAGTTCGTCGGACCTGATCTTCGCTGACGGCTTCGAGACCGGCAATCTGTCGGCCTGGTCGTCCAGCTCAACCGATGGCGGCAATCTCAGCGTGAGCGCTGCGGCGGCGCTGGTCGGCAGTTTCGGTCTACAGGCGGTCGTCAACGACAATAACCCCATCTTCGTCACCGATGACACCCCCGCCGCCGAGCCGCGCTACCGGGCGCGCTTCTACTTCGACCCGAACTCGATCCCGATGGCGGACGGCGATGCCCATTACATCTTCGTCGGCGCTTCGGGCGCGTCCTTCACCACTGTGCTGCGAGTTAATTTCCGCTTCTCCGGCGGCAACTATCAACTCAGGACCAACCACTTACTGGACGACGGCACGACCTTCATCAGCAGCAGTTGGTTTACCCTCAGTGATGCGTCCCACTTTATTGAGCTGGACTGGCGGGCGGCGACGGCAGCCGGCGCGAATGATGGGCGCCTGACACTGTGGATCGACGATGTTCAACAAGCCGACCTGACCGGGATAGACAACGACACCTGGCGGATAGACCGCGTCCGGCTGGGGGCGGTAACGGCAATAGACACCGGCACACGGGGAACCTACTACTTCGACGCTTTCGAGTCGCGGCAACAGACCTACATTGGACCGGCGTCGAGTGTCCCCCCAACGCCAACCAACACGCCGCTCCCAACGGCGACCAATACGCCGCTGCCAACGCCAACCAACACGCCACTGCCGACAGCGACCAATACGCCGCTGCCGACGTCGACCAACACGCCGCTCTCGACAGCGACTGATACACCGCTCCCAACGGCGACTGATACACCGCTGCCAACGTCGACCAACACGCCGCTCCCAACGGCGACTGATACACCGCTGCCGACGTCGACCAACACGCCGCTCTCGACAGCGACTGATACACCGCTCCCAACAGCGACTGATACGCCGCTGCCAACGTCGACCAACACGCCGTTTCCGACATCGACCAACACGCCGCTCTCGACAGCGACTGATACACCGCTCCCGACGTCGACCAACACGCCGCTCTCGACGGCAACTGATACGCCGCTGCCAACGTCGACCAACACGCCACTTCCAACACCGAGCAACACGCCGCTCCCGACACAGACCAACACGCCGCTGCCGACGGCAACTAACACGCCGCTGCCAACCGCGACCAACACGCCGCTCTCGACGGCAACTGATACGCCGCTGCCAACGTCGACCAACACGCCGCTCCCGACACCGACCAACACGCCGCTCCCGACACAGACCAACACGCCGACGAACACGCCTATGCCGACCAATACGCCGGTCAGCACCAGCGTCACCCTGGCGGCGGTCGCCGACGCGCGAGTGCTACAGGCGAACCCGACCACCAACTATGGCGCCCTCAGTAGACTCGATGTGGATAGCCCCGGCGAAGAAAGCTATATCCGCTTCACGGTGACCGGCGTGAACGGCGCGGTTCAGAACGCCACACTGCGACTGTTCGTCACCAATGGCTCGTCGAATGGTCCGTCGCTATACCTCACCGACAACAGTTGGACCGAAACCGGGATCACCTGGAACAATCGGCCGGCGCCCACCAGCGGGGCGATTGCCGACGTCGGTTCGATTGCGGCCAATGGCTGGGCAGAGTACAACGTCACCGCGCAGGTCGCTGGCAATGGCACATACAGTTTCGTGTTGTTGCCCGATGGATCTGACGGTGTCAGGTTCGACTCCCGCGAAGGGAGTTCTCCGCCACAGCTCGTACTGACCTTCGCTGCCGGGCCGACGCCCACACCCACCAACACGTCGGTCCCACCGACCAGCACGCCGACTAACACACCCACCAACACACCGACGCCAGGGCCTTCTCCGACGCCGACCAACACGCCCACGCCGACGAATACGCCGATCCCGCCGACTAACACGTCCACGCCGACCAACACACCCACACCCACGAACACGCCCATTGTAACCAGCCTCACCCTGGCGGCGGTGGCCGACGCGCGCGTGCTCGACACGAACCCGACCACAAATTACGGCGCCCTAAACCGGCTCGACGTTGAAACCCCCGGCCAACAAAGCTACCTCCGCTTCACCGTGACCGGCGTGCCAGGCGCGGTGCAGAGCGCCACGCTGCGGCTGTTCGTGACCAACGGCTCGACCAATGCGCCGGCCGTGCACGGTACCGACAACAGTTGGACTGAAACCGGGCTTACCTGGAATAATCGGCCTGCCGCCACGACGGGCGTGGTTGCCAACCTCGGCTCGATTGCGGCCAGTACCTGGGCCGAGTATAACGTCACCGCCCAGGTCACCGGCAATGGCACTTACAGTTTTGTGCTCTTGCCTGAAAGCACCAACGGCGTGACCTTCACCTCACGCGAAGGCACTGCTGCGTCTCGGCCCCAACTCGTGCTGACCTTCGCTCCTTAGCCGACGCCAGCGCCGACCAACGGGCCGACCATGACGGACATCCCAGGGGCGGGCACACCGTGTCCGCCCCGACACCTCGGCTTTTCCCGTTTGATCCGGGAGAGCCACTATTGCCCACTGCACATGCTTAGCACCCTCACATAATCCCGCTCGCGCCGGGTTATGTTGGCGCAAATGTATCTCAAGATGTAACCAGACTTATATCGAGATTTATAGACGGGCCGATTCTCTCCCTGCTATCCTTAGTAGCAAGGAGGTCGATATGCTGAAATCAAAACGCGGCAGGTTTAGCCTGAGGACCGCCGCTATCGCGGCGTCGCTGTTGGCGATAGCTGTCGCCGGGCTTGGCCTGTCTGGTGGCAGTGTCACCGCCCAGAACGAGGAAGCCCAGTTCACCACCGAGTTTCGGTTAGCGGACTGTGCGTTCAAGGCAACCGGCGCAAACCCCTACTTCATTCTCAAACCCGGCTATCAATTGGAATTGGAGGGGGAGGAGGATGGCGAAACGACGCGCGTGGTGATCACCGTTCTGGCCGACACTGAAAACATCTCCTTGCCGGATATCGGCCGGGTGAGAACGCGGGTTGTCGAGGAAAAGGAATGGGTGGACGACGAACTGGTCGAGGTCTCGCGGAACTTCTTCGCGATCTGCGATAAGACCAACGACGTTTTCTACTTTGGCGAAGACGTCGATATCTTCAACCCCGATGGAACAGTCAGTCACGAAGGGGCCTGGCGCGCGGGCGAGCCGGATGACGAGGGTCTGGCGCAGCCCGGCCTCATTATGCCTGGAACCTTTCTCCTGGGATCGAGATACTTCCAGGAAGTAGCCGATGGCATTGCCCTGGATCGCGCTGAACACGTAGCGCTGGGGCTTGAAGTGACCACGGCAGCCGGCACGTTTGATCAGTGTGTAGGCGTGCTTGAGACGACTCCGCTCGAGCCGGGCGCAGAGAGTGAAAAGGTCTACTGCCCTGGGGTTGGACTCGTTGTGGACGATGTGGTTGAATTGGTCGCCTTCGGCTTTAACGACGATGACGATGACGACTAACGTCTGAGTCGCTTGCCTGTATCTCGCACAGGCGCGCGACTTCATGGACTACCCTCTCACGGCGACGGCGCGATTAGTTCTCGCGCCGTCGTTGTGTGAAATGCGCTCCAGACAAGAATAAATGCGCTTGTCCGGTGCGAGCTTATGCGCGGCCGCCTTGGTAGGCTACCACGATAGCTTGTAGTCGCGTCTCCAGCCCGCGCAGGCAATCCAGTTGACTCTCGTTCAGGGTTGCAACTCGCAGTCCGCCACGGACAGCTCCAGGTGTGCTGTCGATCGCCTGCGCGTCGTGTCGATACGCCAGCAGAAAATCCGGTCCCAGCGTCCGCTCGGCTTCCGCTAACAAATCGAGCTGATCATGGGTCAGCCCCGCCCACGTCCAGTTATCGCTTGTCATCTGGCCTCCTTATTGTCTTTCTCCAAAAAAATATCCTATTCAGCCCGGATTGGCAACACCGAATTTCGGGCAGCTGGATACTATGTCTCTTTTTCGCGGCTGCCGCTAATAATGCGGGTACAATGCTGGCAATGCTATCAGCCAGGTGGCAGCCACGACAGGGAGGAACGTATGCCTACACTACAAAAGTACCGGCACTTCGCGGGACGACATTGGGAGACGGGAAGCATCTGCAACTACTTCGCCTACCGGGGCGTCCAGGCGCCGCACACCGGCCAGCCACTCAGCGAAGCGCTGCTGCTCGGCGTCAGCGGCGGCATCGTCCTGGGCTACTTCTCATTCGCCTACCAGGGCTATGATCCGCACGTCGTCATTCTCACGCGCAATACGTTCAGTCCGCTGGATACCTTGTTGACCCGGTTGGGCGTGGTGCAACACGTTCTTCAAACGGCGAACGCCGACAAAGCGCGGGCCAACCTGATCGCCACACTCGAAGACGGCGATCCCGCCCTCGTGTGGGCCGATATCTACAGCCTGCCGTACAACGCATTGCCCTTCGACAAAGGCATGTGGGGCGCTTACCCCATCCTCGTGTTCGGCTACGACGAGGAACAGGATACCGTCTCGATCGCAGACCGGGCGAATGTCCCGTTGACGGTCACGCCGGCGGAGCTGGCCGCAGCGCGGGCGCGCATCAAGAAAGATAAGTTCCGCCTGATGACGCTGGAACCGCCGGATATGGACAAGCTCCCCATCGCCGTGCAGCAAGGCATTTGGGACACCCTCAAGCGTTACACCGAAGCGCCCGTCGCCAAAGCGAAGAACAACTTCGGCTTCGCCGGCTTCCAGCGCTGGGCCGATTTGTTGACGCAGCCCAAGCAGAAGCTCAGTTGGGAACGTGAGTTCCCGGCCGGGCCGAAAATGTATGCCGGCCTGACCACGACTTATCAGAGCGTTGCCCTGGGCGCCGGACAGGGCCAGGCCGAGCGCGACGTCTACGCCGATTTTCTGGATGAAGCGAGCGCCGTGTTGGGTAGACCGGCGCTCAAGCCAGCTGCGGAGCAGTTCCGCGCCAGCGGCCGCGCCTGGCGCGAGCTGTCTCACGCGCTCCTGCCTGATGCGGCGCCGGCTTTCAAAGAGACGCGTGAACGGATGTGGCGCAAGCACCAGCTGTTCATTGGGAAAGGCGGCGCAGCGTTGCCTGAGATCAGGGAGGTAAATGCGCGCCTGGACGCGCTCAAGGCTCAGATCGCCACGCAGTTCCCGCTCACTCCGGCCGAAGTCGCCGCCATGCGCGAGAACCTGCGAACGCGCGTCTTGAATCTGGCGGAACTTGAGCGCGAGGCGCACCAGGCGCTTGAAGCGGCTATGGCAAATGGCGCCCGCCATCCTCGGCCAAAAGCGGCCGCGCGAGTGACGGGCAAGCGTGTGACGCGCTGAAGTTCAGGGTTGACGGGGGGCTGCTAGCAGTCGGTCCATTTCATTGGTGGGTAGCATAGGGCCTCGTGCCCGTCCAACGTCCATGACAAGCTGACTGACGTGCAGCTGAAGGCGTTCGAGGAAGTAGCATAGGGCCTCGTGCCCGTCCAACGCCCACAAGGGGGCGCAAGCAGAGGGCTATGCTACGGCCCATCCATTTCAGATGGATGGATCACTATCGGCGCTTCGGTTTCGGCGAGCGCGACCGGAGCGGTGCGCGGAAAGCGTTCTGCCCGCCCGCCGCGAGCGGCGCCGGATCGACGACCTCTTCGAGGGAATCGATCTCATGCAGCGGCGCGAGTCGTTGCGCGGCCGCCTCGAGCGCCCGGCGCGGAGCACGACGTTCGTGGTGTTGCCCATACGGTCGACCACGTGCGGCCGGTGCGCGTCGTCAAGGTATCGACTGCGATCAGTGTGCGCCATCAGATATGAATCCCAACAGGGCAACAGGTGAACCGCGCCGTCGGCGGCCGGCGTCTTCGCCAGGTCGTCGAGCAATTCTTCCGTAGCGTAGAGCTCGCCCGCGTTGCCCTTCACCTTCACCGGGCGTGCGCCAATGGCGGCCAACGCGTCCTTCGCTTCCCGAAGCGCCGTTCCCGCCCACCAGGCGAGATCGGCCTGGGTCGCCGGGCCATTCGCGCGAAGCCAGAGAAGCGTGAGCGCGCGCAGCGCGTCGGCGTGGGAGGGCCGCCGGTCGGGCAGATCGATCCAGTCGGCCATGCGCGCGTACTCGTAACTCTGGCTGCGCGCCCCGCCCCGGACGCGGGCGCGCACGATGCGGCCTTCGTGGCTCATGCGGCGGAGCAGTGCGGTGAGGCCCGTGCTGTCCGGCGCTTTCCCGCCGAGCGCAACGCGAATCTCGGCGGCCGTACGGGGTTTCTCGGCCAGGGCCTGTTCGATGCGATCCGCAAGCGGCGGGTACGAACGAACGTCGATCCCGGCCAGTGCGGCGTAGTGTTCCACCGAGCGAAGGGGCGTCAGCGCCAGCGCATGCGGCGCGAGATCGACGGGGATGAGGTAGATCGACCCGCGCATAGCGGGGATGCGCACGAGCTCACGGGTGCGAAGAACCGCGTCATCGAGGTCGCCCGGCGTGTAGTTGCGCACCCGTGCCAGCAGGCTGAGAGGGCAGGTCGGCGCAGCGCCGTAGACGCCAGCCGCGCACCGGACAGCCTCAACGACGGTCGGCGCTCGCCCGCCAAGTGCCTGGGCGCGGACTGCGCGCCGAAGGACGCGCTTGAGCGTCGGTTCTCTCATCGCAACGATACTGGGCGGTGGTTACAAATGCGGTTTCCTGTTCAGGAACCCGGCGTAGTGCTCGCCCGCCAGGACGCGGGCTATGAGCGGCGGATGCTTACTTGTCAGGAACCTGGCGTAGTCGGTCAGCGAACGGGTCGTCACTCGAAGTCGTAGTCGAGCGTGAAGGACACCTGCGGCTGGGAGCGGGTCGCGACGAAGCCACCCTCGCCCCGCAGGCCGCGCAGGTTCCCGGTTCCGGAGCCTGGCACTACGAACCAGGTGATCTTCGCCGCGTTGCCATCGTCGGTCCCGCTGTGCTGAAGCACGAAGCTGCCCGATCGATCTCCCACCCGGCCGACCACGCGCTCCAGCCCGACCACGCCAGCCGAGCCGTCGGCGTGGTAGATCATCAAATACTCCAGCGTGCCCTCTCCCTCGACATCCCCATGAAGGGACTTGGTCACGCTGGCGCGGGTGAGTTTTGGCCCTCCGTCGATCTCACTATAGGATTTCTCATCCCACGTCTTCACCTCGAATGTGCCGGTCGCATGCCTACTCATGTCTATTTCCTCCTGCGCGTCACGTCAATTGTATCCCAGCGCCGTCAGAGCTGACCCGTCGATCGCGGATCTTCGTCGCCCAGCGCAGCGGCCAGGCTTGCCTGCGTGATGGACTGGTAGGCTGTGACAAAGATGGTCGTGAAATCGGTTTTGTTGTTCCAGAAGCCCGGCGCTCCCAAGCGCTTGATGGGCGCGGCGTCGATCGGCGGCGCGGCGATGGTCACCCGCAAATCCTCCAGGCTCGCGCCTGCCTCCCAAAACCGATCGAGGCCGGCTTCGAGCGGGATCGGCTTCTCGCGCCGTTTGGCTTTGGCGCGCTTGCGAGCGGCGGTTGGGGCCGAGGCCGAAGCGGCGGGTTCGGCGTCAGCCGATCGGCGCGCGCGCAACATCGCCATGATGTTGTCCTTGCTCTTGCCCCGCAGCCGGAAGAGCAGGAACGGGTCGGCGTCGAACTGCTCGCCGAGCAGGTAGTACACGGCTGCGATGTGCTTGCACGGGTTAGACCAGTCGGGGCACGAGCAATCGGTTTCCAGATCGCCGCGCGAGGTAGGAAACAGGTTGACCTTGGCGGACTTGAAGGCGTCCTCGATATCCTGCGGCATCTCGCCCGCCAGCAGCTTCGCGGCGAAGATCGCTTGCGCCGCCATCGCGTCCGCGACTTTCTCCCACTCCTTGTCCGCGAGCGGCTTGATGTCGATGCGGACGGTGTAAGGCTTGGGCCGGCTGCCCTGCACGCGCGAATCGACGCGGCCGGGTTTGACGTCGAGGTTGAGCACCTGCCCGCTGCGCGCGTACGAGCGCCCCCGGCTCAAGCGACCCGGATCGACCAATCGCTCCAGCGCCGACAGCCACTTACTCGCCCACCACGTCTTGCCGAACTGTTTGCTTTGCGCCTTGATGCCGTTCGCCGGCCGGCGCGGTTTCGGTTTGGGATACCAGCCCCAGTCCCAGCTCATGTGCTCATCTCCAGTGGCGAAAGACGAATGACGACCGACCGACGACGACCGATGAATGATCAATGACGACCACCCAACGATTCATCCCTCATCCTTCATCCTTCGTCATTCGTCTCCAACAGCGTCCTTCCGCAACGCGAACAGATCGCGTAATTGCGCCGTCGACAACTCGGTGATCCACGCCTCGCTCGTGCCCACGATGCTGGCGGCCAGCGCCTTCTTGCGCTCGATCATGTCGTCGATCTTCTCCTCGAACGTCCCGGCGCACAGGTACTTGTACACCTGCACGTTCTTCGTCTGCCCGATGCGGAAGGCGCGGTCGGTAGCCTGGTTCTCGACGGCCGGGTTCCACCAGCGGTCGAAGTGGAAGACATGATTAGCGCGGGTCAGGTTCAGCCCGGTGCCGCCGGCCTTGATCGACAGGATGAACACCATCGGCCCGTTCGGATCGTTCTGGAAGCGCTCGACCATCTTGTCGCGCGTCTTGGCAGGCGTGCCGCCGTACAGGAAGAGCGCCTCGTCGCCGAACCGTTCTTGCAGGTAAGCCTTGAGCATGCCGCCCATCTCGGCGAATTGAGTGAAGACCAATACGCGCTCGCGCACCGACCGCACCTCTTCCAACATCTCGCTCAACCGGGCCAGCTTGCCGCTGCGACCGGGCAGCGCGCTGCCGTCGCCCATGAATTGCGCCGGGTGATTGCACACCTGCTTGAGTTTCATCAACGTCGCCAACACGATGCCGCGCCGCTCGATGCCTTCGGACTCGGCGATCTGCCGCAGCGAGTCGCGCACGACGGCTTCGTACAGCGTGGCCTGCTCCTTCGTCAGCGAACAGTACACCTTCATCTCGTTCTTCTGTGGCAAGTCGCTGATCACATTCGGGTCGGTCTTGACGCGGCGCAGGATGAACGGGCCGACCAGCGATTTCAGCCGTTTCGTCGCCGCCTCGTCGCCCGCGCGCTCGATCGGCCGGGCAAAGCGCTCCTGGAAGTCCTTTTGCGATCCGAGGTAGCCGGGGTTGAGGAACTGGAAGATGCTCCACAACTCGGCCAACCGATTCTCGACCGGTGTGCCGGTGAGCGCGGCGCGCCACTGCGCCTGCCCGGCGAGCTGGCGCGCCGCCTGCGCTTGTTTGGTCGACGGGTTCTTGATGTTCTGCGCTTCGTCGAGAATCACATTGCCCCACTCGACTTCGCTCAGATGTTTCTCGTCGCGATAGAGCAAGGCATACGAGCTGATCACGATGTCGTGCTGCGCCGTCTGCTGCTTCAAATCGCTCTTGGCCCGCGCCGCGCCGTGATGAACCAGGGTGCGCAGAGCGGGCGCGAAGCGGGCCAGCTCGCGCTGCCAGTTGCCGACGACTGAGGTGGGGCAGATGAGAAGGGAAGGGCGATGGGCCGGCCCGTTGCTTTGTTGCTCGTGCAGCAGCAGCGCGATGACCTCGATCGTTTTACCCAGCCCCATGTCGTCGGCCAGGCATGCGCCCAGCCCCCACTGGCGTAGAAAGGCCAGCCACGACAGCCCCACGTTCTGATACGGGCGCAGCGTGCCGTTGAACGCCTCGGGGGCGGGCATGTGCTGCATGCGTGACCCGTCGGCTAACTGCTGCATCAACTCGTCGAGCCAGCCGCCGGCAGCGACGGTCGTCACGGGCAGGCCGGCCGCCGGGCTGGTCGGGTCGAGCGCCAGCGCCAGCCGCAGCGCCTCTTGCAGCGAGAGTTCGCCCGCGTTCTTGCGTTTCTCCCAGAACTTGACCGCCTGCTCGATCTCTTCCGGCCTCACCTCCACCCATTGACCGCGCACCTGCACCAGCGGCGCCTTCAACGCCGCCAGCTTCTCGAACTCGGCCTGCGTGAGCGTGGCGTCACCCAGCGCCAGCTGCCAATCGTACTGGACGATCGATTCGAACGACAGCCCGGCTACGCCGCCCTTCGGCGCAGGCCGTTGGTCTTTGGGTTTGAGATTGAGCTTCACGCCGAGCTTGCCGCCGAGGCCGGGCACCAGCACGCCGAAGCCGCTGGCCTGCAAGAGCAGGGAAGTTTCGCGGATGAACGTGTAAGCCTGCTCCACGTTCAATTCGCAGGCCTCGGGTCGCGCCGCGCGCAGGCTGGATTCGATCGGCATGAAGATGCGCGCGGCCTGGCCCAGGCCGGCCAGCAGCCGTTCCTGCGGCGCATCGAACTTGCGATTGAGAAACTTGAGCGCGCTGCCGCGCTCACGCCACACGGTCGAAGCGGGCACGAGCAGGCTGGGATCGTCATTGGCTTGCAGGAGGTAACGCAGCGCCCAATCGTGCTGCGTCGGCTTGGGCGCCAGGATACCCCGCGCCGCCTCGTCGGCGGGCGGCGGATCGAGCCGGAAGCAGAGGCGGAATGCCTCGCCGCCGGTCGCGCCGGGAATCGGCTCGGCCCACGCACGATATCGTTCGTAAAAGGCGTTCAGGCTGGCGGCTGATTCTTCTTCGACGACGGGGCTGTCTTCGAGCAAGGCCTCCAGCCACGCGCCGGCGACGGTGAAGTCCGAGCGCGAATCGTAACGCCCAAAGTGCGCCTGCCAGCGCGCGAAGGCATCCACGACGATCGCGAAAAAGTTGTCGAGCAGCGCGTGCGGATCGGGCGGCTCGGCTTTCGCGTCGCGCCCCACGGCGCGGCAGATCGGCGGCATGCTTTTGGCGAGTCGATCGAGGCGCGTCCGATCGTTCGGGTTATCCAGCCGCGGCTGCCACACGGCCAGGAAACGCTGATCTTCTTTCACCAATGCCGGCGCGTAACGCTGCCCGGCCAGAACTTCCAGCGCCAGCTTCCCGGCCAACTGCCAGAAACGCAGGTCGGCGCCGATCTTGATCCCCGGCGTGGTAGCGTCTTCGAGGGGCAGGCCGGCCAGCAGGGCAGGGGCATCGACGGGCGGGATCGCCAGTGCAGCGACTTTCCAGGCCGCCAGCTGCGGCGCGCCGCGTTCGGCGCTTTCGTCTACGCGCGGCAAGCCGGGCGAGGCCTGCGGGCCGTCGGGCGTAGACGGCAAACGCACCACGACGGTCGAGTCCTCGGCGTCGAGCTTTAGCGTGTTGTCGAATTCCGGCGTCAGGTCGAGCCAGGCGCGGCGCAGGTCTTTAGCCGCAAGCGCGAAGGGGTGGGCCTGAACTGATCGGCTGGATGTACGGCGAGCGCGAGCGGCAGTCGATTGGCTCGTCTCCGCCCACAGGACGAAGTTGCCATCGGCCTTGACGAAATCGCCGGGTAACCAGGCGCCATGCAAGACGTGCATGTGTGTCTCCGCGTTGGGTGTGGTGAATCGGAAGCAGCTTGATTATGCCACAAAACTCACGCGAACGGCCGGCTGATTCTCGATGCCCAGGGCAATCGCATCTAATAGGTCAACGCCTGATTTACGGTAATCAGGCGCAGTTGCTCCAGGCCCGCGTCTCGCGGGCCGCGCGAAGCGGACGAGGACGCGGGCCGAGAGCTGGGGCACATTTTCAGGGCGACGGGTACACCGGCCCGACCCAAGACGGCGGCGCTCAAGCTCGTCCAACGCATGATACAATTCGGGCAGCCAGGGCGAGCACCCCGCCTACACGACCACTCCGACTGCTCGCGCACACCACCATCTATCGAAGGGAGAAGCGATGGCCCACGGTACGCACAATCCTAAAGCCGATCCGGCTAGCTCACACCCGCACCCCACGCCCGAACACGATAAGCCTGTCGAACAGGGCGCTAGGGGACACGGTGTGCATGAACACGATCGGCCGGCCGGCCGCCATGCCGCTGCGACCGGGACGACGGACGAAGCGATGGATCACGCTGTCCACGGGCGCGATATCGATCACCGGGCGCATATCGATCATACCGGGCACGAGGCCATGTTCCGCCAACGCTTTTGGGTCTGCCTGGCCCTCTCGATCCCGGTGCTGGTCCACAGCCCCACGCTTCAGAATTTGCTCGGCTTCAGCCCGCCCAGCTTCCCTGGCAGCGCGTGGCTCGCGCCGCTCTTCTCCGTAATTGTGTTCGCCTACGGCGGCGTGCCCTTCCTGCGAATGGCTGTGCCCGAGGTACGGGAGCGCCAGCCGGGGATGATGACGCTGATCTCGTTGGCGATCGGCGTCGCATTTGTCTACAGCCTGATCGCGTTCGTCACCGCGTCGGGCGAGACGTTCTTCTGGGAATTGGTCACGCTGATCGACATCATGCTGCTGGGGCACTGGATCGAAATGCGCAGTGTGCGCCAGGCCTCGCGCGCGCTGGATGAGCTGGCGCAGCTCATGCCCGACACCGCCGAGCGCATCCGGCCTGACGGCAGCACGGAGGAAACATCGGTGAGCGCGTTGCGCGCGGGCGATCGGGTGCTGGTGCGGCCGGGTGCGAGCGTCCCGGCCGATGGCGAAGTGGAAGCGGGCGCGTCGGACGTGAACGAGGCGCTGATCACCGGCGAGTCGCGGCCGGTGGGCAAGCAGCCGGGCGACAAGGTGATCGCCGGGACGATCAACGGCGACGGCAGCCTGCGCGTGCGCGTGACGGCGACCGGTGAAGAGACGGCGCTGGCAGGCATCATGCGATTGGTGCGCGAAGCACAGCAGAGCAAATCGCGCACGCAGGTACTGGCCGACAAAGCCGCCGGCTGGCTGTTCTACATCGCGCTGGGTGTCGCCGCGCTCACGGCTATCGCCTGGACGATCGCGATCGGCTTCAACAATGAAGTCATCGCGCGCGTGGCGACGGTGCTGGTGATCGCCTGCCCGCACGCGCTGGGGCTGGCGATCCCGCTGGTGGTCGCGATCACAACTTCGCTCGGCGCGCGGAACGGCATCCTGGTGCGGGACCGGCTGGCGCTGGAAGAAGCGCGCGAGATCGACACGATCATTTTCGATAAGACCGGCACGCTGACGCAGGGCGAGTTTGGCGTGGTGGGCGTTGCGACGGCTGAAGGTTGGGACGAGCGCCGGGCGCTGGCGCTGGCCGCGGCGATCGAGGTGGACTCGGAGCACACCATCGCGCAGGGCATGCGCCGCACGGCGGCGGAGCGGGAACTGTCACTCCCGCGCGTTTCGGAGTTTGAGGCGCTCAAAGGGCGCGGCGTGCGCGCTAAGAGCGAGGGGCGCACGGTCTACGTGGGCGGCCCGCGCCTGCTGGAGCTGCTCAAGCTCGACCTGCCGCCGACCCTGGCGCGTTTCACGGACGAGGCCAACGCCAAAGGCCAGAGTGTGGTCTATCTCGTGCAGGAAGAGCGGGTGGCGGCCGGCTTCGCGCTGGCCGACGTGATCCGGCCGGAAAGCCGCGCGACCGTGCAGCGGCTGCATGCGCTGGGCATCGCCGTGGCGATGTTGACCGGCGACAGTCAGGCGGTGGCGAAGGCCGTAGCCGACGAGCTGGGCATCGACCAATACTTTGCCGAGGTGCTGCCTGAGCACAAGGCTCAAAAAGTGGCCGAGCTGCAACGACAGGGTCGGCGCGTGGCGATGGTCGGCGATGGCGTGAACGACGCCCCGGCGCTGGCGCGCGCCGACGTGGGTATCGCCATCGGCGGCGGGACGGATGTGGCGGTCGAATCGGCAGGCATCATCCTGGTCAGGAGCAACCCGCTCGACGCGGTGAAGGCCATCGAGTTGAGCCGGGCCAGCTATCGGAAAATGATCCAGAACCTGCTGTGGGCCACCGGTTACAACGTGATTGCGCTGCCGTTGGCGGCGGGCGTCCTGGCCCCGATCGGCATTGTGCTCTCGCCCGCCGTCGGCGCGCTGTTCATGTCGTTGAGCACCGTCATCGTCGCGCTCAATGCGCAGCTGCTGCGGCGCGTGCCGGTGGCGGCGTAGCGCGACCGATTTTGCCCATTTCGGAAAATCGCGTAAGATAAGGCCGGCGTTGAGGAGGGGATATGCTGAAGCGATCGTTAGCCTGTACGCTTACACTCTTCGTGGCGCTGTTGGTCGCGCCTCCACGACCCGTTGGGGCGTCCGGCCTGGCGCAAGATTCGGGTGTGGTGCATACCGTGCAGCCGGGCGAGAACTTATTTCGTATCAGCCTGCGCTACGGCGTCAGCCTGGATGCCCTCGTCAGGGCGAACGGCCTGGCCGATGCCGGCAGCGTTTATGCCGGTCAGCGCCTGATCATTCCGGCGGCCGGCTCGACCGCCGCCCCAACCCCTGCTGCAAATCCACCCGCGACAAGCAGCTCGACCCACATCGTGCAGCCGGGTGAGAACCTGTATCGCATCGGGCTGCGCTACGGCGTGACGGCGGCCCAACTACAAACGGCTAACCAGCTGGCGGGCAACACGATCTTCGTCGGCCAGCAGTTGCGCATCCCATCCAGCGCGGCAGTGGCGACCACGCCTTCCGCTGCGCCGACGGCTTCGGGTGCAGCCAGGGAAGTCGTCGTCGATCTGAGTGATCAACGAGTGTACGTCTACGAAAACGGCTCGCTGGTGCGGACGATGGTTGCGTCCACCGGCGTCGCCGCTACGCCGACGGTGCTGGGCGCGTACCAGGTTTACGCGCGCTATTCCAGCCAGACGATGTATGGCCCTGGCTACTATCTGCCGGACGTGCCTTACGTGCAATACTTCTACCAGGCTTACGCGCTGCACGGCACCTATTGGCACAACAATTTCGGCGTCCCGATGAGCCGTGGCTGCGTCAACCTGACCATCGCCGACGCCGAGTGGTTGTACGGCTGGGCGACGATGGGGACGCTCGTGCGCGTCGTGTCGTAGGCTATTGGGAGTAAAACTGATCCACGAAAGCACACGAAGAAACACGAATTTAACGGTCGTTTTCGTGCGCCTGCGTGTAATGCGGCGTGCTCCCTGCAGCGAGCGGTTAGTGCGGCTCGCTTCAGGTTGCAGATCGAATTCGGGTGGGCTATTCCCACTGCTCTCGGCCCGCGTCCTCGCGGGCCGTCCGCGGGGACGCGGACGGTGAGCCGTCAGAAAGCACACGAAGAAACACGAATTTAACGGTCGTTTTCGTGCGCCTGCGTGTGATGCGGCGTGTACCCTGCAGCGAGCGGTTAGTGCGGCTCGCTTCAGGTTGCAGATCGAATTCGGATGAGCTGTCCTGGCGTGATTTGAAATCGGCCATCAGACGCGCCCAAAGTGCGAGTCCTTGAACTCGGTCGGATACTTTAGCCCGAAACCCAGCACCCGATCGATCCCGATGTGCGCCAGCCAGATCAGCGCGAGCAACATAGCCGTAGGTTGGCTGCCCCACAATCCCAACGCGGCTAACGCGCTCGGCAATACCAGATTATGCGCCAGATTGTAAACGGCCGCGCCGATGTTTGCGCCGGCCAGGTAGCCCAGCATCGACGCATCGGGCGTGAGCAGGAGCAGCGCAAACGCGAGCCAATCGCCGCCTTGCAGGCTATACAACGCGATCGACAGAATTGCCAGCGCCGCGCCTTCGAGCCGCAGCAACATACCCGGTGAAGTCAAGAAGTTCCCCATGTGATCAGCTCCTCGCTCCGCTGGTTCTCGCAGCTCGATTGTACGCCGCTTCATCTAACTGCCCTGCCGAAAGTGTGGCGGGAACACGGTTTCTCAGACGGTAGGCGACTGCTTCATCCCGCTTGGGCCGGGAGTCGAGGCGCAGGGATACGTTCATTCTGACGGGCAAAGCATGCTTCGGTAAAATGTTAGGACGGCGTGAGGGCCGCCTGCATGCGTTTCAAGGCCTCGATCAGGATCGCGCGTGGGCAACCGAAGTTCAAGCGCACGAAACCCTCGCCGCCCGGCCCGAAGAGCGCGCCATCGGCCAGAGCCACGCGCGCCTGGTGTAGGAAAAACTCGTAGGGGTTGCCTTCGATTCGAGCCTGCCGGCAATCCAACCACGCCAGATAGGTTGCTTCGGGCTGCGCCAGCGTGATGCCAGGCAGCTCCCGGCGCACGTATTCACACAACGTGTCCCGATTCGCCTCCAGATAAACGAGCAGCTGCTCGAGCCAGTCTTGCCCCTCCCGATACGCCGTCTCGGCGGCCAACACTCCCATCAAGTTGATCCAGCTCACCAGCCCGCGCCGCGTCTGTAAATAGGTCTGCCGTAGCTCCGGATTCTGGATGATCGCGATCGCGCATTGCAGGCCGGCCAGGTTAAACGTCTTCGTCGGCGCGATCAGCGTGATGGTCTGCCGGGCGATGTCGGGGTGCAGCGAAGCGATCGGCGTGTGCCGCTGGCCGGTGTAGATCAAGTCGCTGTGAATTTCATCCGAACAGATGACCACGCCGTGCCGCAGGCAAATCTCCGCCAGGCGTTCGAGCTCCGCTGGCTGGAACACCCGGCCGACCGGGTTATGTGGGTTGCACAGGATAAACAGGCGTGTCTCGGGTGTGATCGCTGAGGTCAGGCTGGACCAATCGATCTGGTAGGAGCCATCCCCCTCGCGCCGCAATTGCGCCTGCTGGTTGATCGCGCCGATGGTCTGCGCGGCGTGCAAAAGCGGCGGATAGGTCGGAGTCTGTACCAGCACGCCGCCCGATCCCGCCACGGCATGGCAAGCCAGATGGGTGGCAGTCACGACGCCCGGCGCGAAGACCAGATCCGCCGGTTCGATGTGCCAGTGGTAGCGCTCTGCCATTCGCTCGACAACAAGTTGTTGTAGTGCAGGGCGAGTCTGGGATTCGATACCCAGGCCATCGGGATAACCGAATATCCCGTGTTCGACCCGCTCGCGCAGCGCCTGAATCACGGGCGCTGGCGAAACGAAGTCCATGTCCGCGACCCACATCGGGATCACGTCGGGATCATACTTGCGCCACTTCAGGCTGTCCGTGTCGCGTCGCTCTGGTATGATGTCGAAGTCATAGCGCATACACACCTTCCTTTGAGGCTGATCCACGCAGGGCACGCAGACCCACTCAATCTCCGAGCATTATTCGCGCGTCTTAATGCTCACTTGCCCATTGGGTCAGGGCTGAAAAGTTTTATTTCAGACAACGCCTAGTCTACACGCACCGGCGGAAATTGGCGAATTGTTTTATTCGTGCTCATTCGTGTGGCTTCGTGGATCAACTCCTATGGTACACTTGCCGCATGCCCATCATCCCCCTGCATCTCCACTCGCACTGGCGCGGGTGGCGCGCGGCTCAGTTGAGCCTGTCGTTCGGAGCGCCACCGCTTGAGCTGCCCGATCCGACGCTGCGGGAGCGGGCTGAATGGGAGCGCGAGATTTTGGGCCCGCTGGTGAGCGTACATCCTCTACAACTGGTCGCGGCGGAATTAGCGCAGCACGCGCTGACGCGGAGCGATCAGCTGATCGCGTGTGCGGGGCGCGAGGTGAAGCTGGCCGGCGTGCGTTTGGCCGCGCACCGTTTCAACGGCAGGCAACAGGAGCCGATGTTGTTGGTGGATATGGAGGACGAAGCTGGGCTGTATCAGGTGCTGTGGAGCGGCGCGGCGTTGCAGGAGTATGGGGGCGTATGATCGCGCCGCGAGCCGGTATTGATCCGAGGCCGCGTCAGAACCGATCGGCAGGGGCAAACGCTGCTGGTGGGCGTTGAAATCTCGGCCATCTCATGAGATGAGAAACCAGGTTTCTTCAAGAAACCTGGTTTCTTTTTGGCCGCGCCGCTGGTCGGGTCAGGCGACTCGACCAGAACTGGGAAACCTGGTTTCTTTTTGGCCGCGCTAATGAACCGCAGGCGTATGCCCGTTCTCGCGCAGTTCCAACTGATACGGCACGGTTGTCACCGCGACGCGCTTCAAATCCTGCAAGGCCAGGTTCAACCCGATCGCCGCGTTCTGGTGCAGCGCTTGCTCCAGGAGATTATCCATCACCAGGTGTCCGGCGATGACGTGGAGGAAGCCTTGCGGGAGTTCGCGCAACAGCTCTTCGACATACTGGTGAATCGGATCGACCAGGTTGCGGTAGGGCGAGGGCAGGATGGTCAGGTAGGCTTCCTCGCCGATGCGTTCCTGCCACTTCTGCTTCACGCGCTCCGCCTTGTCCGGGTCGATCGCCACGTGCACGGCGGTCCAGGGCACGCCCAATGATTTGGCGAAGTTGATCGTATTGATCGTTCCGGCGTGGACGTCGTCGACCAGGACCAGCATCTTGACCGGTCGCTGGCGAATGTTGGGCCAGCGCGCGCCCTGGCTCAGGATCGCAGCCACGCCTTGGTAATGATGGTGGATGCGGAAGAAGATCAAGACCAGCGTCGGGATCAATAAGACGATGATCCAGGCCCCGTCGCGGAACTTAGCGATGGCGAACACGAGCATCACCACGCCCGTCATCACCGCGCCGATCGCGTTCACGATCAGCTTAATCCGCCAGTGGGGATCGAAGCGCAGCAGCGAGCCGTGCACCTCGATTTCTTCACCCGGTTTCATCCGGCCGCTGCGCCGCCAGCGCACGACCATGCCGGTCTGCGAGAGGGTGAACGATAAGAACACGCCGATGGCGTACAGCGGGATCAACTGCGTCGTCTCTGCGTTGAAGACGATAACCAACAGCGCGGCCATGGTGGCCAGTAAAACGATACCCCACGAGAACACCAGCCGCCGTCCCCGGAAGGTGAGCTGCTTGGGCAGGAAGCCGTCGCCGGCCTGTAACGCAGCCAGGCGCGGAAAGTCGGCGTACGAGGTGTTGGCGGCCATGATCAGGATGATCGTCGTGGCTGTAACTGTCAGGAAATACAACGGCGTCGCGCCGTAGATCGTGCGCGCAATCTGCGAGACGACCGTCTCCCTGACGTCTTCGCCGGCAACGACATGGACAGCATTGGCCAGCAAGGTGATGCCGATGAAGGTGACGCCCAGGATCGCGGCCATGGCGGTCAAGGTCTGGGCCGCGTTCTTGCTGCGCGGCTCCTTGAACGCGGTGATGCCATTGGAGATGGCTTCGACGCCGGTCACCGCCGCCGAGCCGCTGGCAAAAGCACGCAACAGTAGGAGCAGCGTCAGCGGCTGCAACACGTGCTCGGCCGCGCCCGCGCGCGGCACGTCGGTCACCCTGCCCAGCGAACCGGTCGCCAGCTGGATGAATCCGGTTGCCAACATCAGGAACACCAGCACGATGTAAAAGTAAGTCGGGATGGCGAAGACCATCCCCGATTCTTTCACGCCGCGCAGGTTGATGACCGTCATGATCGCAATCAGGACCAGCGCGATCTCGACGCGGTACGGGTAAAGCGCCGGAAACGCCGACGCCAGCTGCGCCACGCCGGCGGCGATGCTCACCGCGACCGTCAGGATGTAGTCGGTCAGCAGCGCCGCGCCTGCCACCTGAGCCGACCTTTCACCCAAGTTGTCCCGCGCCACGATGTATGCGCCGCCGCCGCCCGGATAAGCGTGGATCGTCTGACGGTACGAGATGGTCAGGATGATCAACATCGTGGCGATGATGATCGAGATCGGGATCGACAGGTAGAAATACGCCGCGCCAGTCAGCGCCAGCACAATCAGGATTTCCTCGGTGGCGTAGGCGACGGACGAGAGATTGTCGGAAGCGAATACCGCTAAACCGATTTTCTTGCTCAGCGTCTGATGTGGAATGTCAATGGTCCGCAGCGGCGGCCCAATTAGAATGCGCCCCAACGAGTGGCGTTGAGCAGTTGCCATTTTAGCGCTCCATCACATTAGAAACCGCGCCCACAACACTACCGCAATGACTTCTAAGAGCACGGATAGACCCATCAAAAGATAGTACGCCCCGTCGCGGTACGTGCGCGCGATCTCCGCCTGCATCACAAAGAACCCCGCCAGAATCCCGATGGAGCCGACGAGCGACAAGAGCTGCCTGAGGCGCCCACTCGGTTCCGGAGCTGGACGCTGATACCAGCCGGAAAGCAGGTACACCGGGCCGGGCAGCGCCGAAGCCAGCGACTCTTTCGCTGCATGGAGCTGCTCTTGATGACACACGATTAAGTCCCCCGCCCGCCAGACCTGCCTGATCGCCGGCAGCCAATCGTGTTCGAGCACCACCAGCGTTTCGACGCGGGTCCGCCGATCGCGCGTGAGCGCGGCGAGCGTCGCAAGTTGGCGGCGCACCAGCGGTTCGCTTGCGACGGTCTTGTAAAGACTCACGTAGAGGATTTCAAGGCCGCGCGGTGAAGCGAGCAGCCAAATGCGTTGAGCCAGCTCGGACTCGCCGCTTTCCAGGTCGGGCGCCAGAACGATGAGGCGCTGCACCGACGGCGGCAGTTCTTGGCGCTGCGCGTCCGAATCGGACGTGAGATCGGTTGGGGGGGCCGTGGCCCGATCGCGTGGAGGCGTCTTAAGTCGGGGTTGAATGGTTGCGGGTCGATCCATGTTAAACATCTGCCTGATCGTTTACTCGGCACACAGTTTAACCGGCCGAAATAAATCTGTGACAAAGGTTTTGACCAGTTTCATAAAGGACAAATAAAAAGCGCCCCGCCTGGGGCGCTTTTTTGAAATTTGCGTATTCAAGGAGCCTCAAGAGACCGGGTTTCTTCAGGAAACCCGGTCTCTAATCGTCGGCGTTGAACCGGTAACCGATGCCTGGTTCGGTGAGGAGAATCTGCGGATGCTCGGGGTCGGCTTCCAGTTTCTTGCGCAGCTGGCGCATGTAAACCCGCAGGTATTCGATGTGGTCAGCCTCGGCTTCACCCCACACGTGCGTCAGAATACTCCGATGCGTCAACACCCGGCCGGCGTTCGCGGCCAGGTAGGCCAGCAGCTTGAACTCAGTGGCGGACAATTTCACCGGGTCGCTATCCCGCGTGACGCTGTACCGGGCCAGGTCGATCGTCAACGGGCCGGCGCTGATCAACGTCTGTTTACTGCCTTGCACGTGAATCGAGTGTCGCAGCGCGACGCGGATGCGCGCCAGGAGCTCTTCGATGCCAAAGGGCTTGGTGAGATAATCGTCCGCGCCCCGGTCCAGGGCGACGACCTTATCTCGTTCGCTATCGCGCACGGATAAAACGATGATCGGAATTTGCGTCCATTCGCGCAGGCGTTGGCAGACCTCGATCCCGCTCATGTCGGGTAACCCCAAATCGAGGATGATCACATCGGGCGGCTGCGCTGCGGCCAGCGCCAACCCTTCTTCGCCTCGACTGGCAACGGTCACGTGAAACTTGTTTTCAGTCAGGATGGTCCGTAGCGCGCGGAGAATCTGCGGCTCGTCGTCGATGACGAGGACGTGCGGTTGGCTGGTCATGTGGCCTCTGGTTCTAACGGCACGCGCGGCGGCGGCGTCCCATCCCAAGTATAGGGCAACGTGAAATTATAGGCGAAGCCGGCGGGCAGATTTTGCGCCCAGATCCGCCCGCCGTGGGCTTCGATGATGCCTTTGCAAATCGACAGCCCCAACCCGGTTCCCGTGACGCGGTCGCCGGGCGTCACCCGATAGAACTTATCGAAGATGTGTTCGAGATGTTCCTCAGGCACGGGCGGCCCCTGATTGTTCACTTGAATGAGAAGCAACTGCTCATCCAGCACCTGCGCCTGCACCCGGATCACGCTGCCCAGCGGGGCATACTTCAGCGAATTGCTGATCAGGTTGGTGAACACCTGCTCCAGCTGCACATGATCGACCGGCGCCAGCGGTAGATCGTCCGGCACGTTCGTCTCCAGCCGATGCCGTTCGGTGGCCCGGCGCATGCGGCGTAGGACTTCCGAGAGGATATCGGCCAGGATATCCCACTGGCGCTGCGGGTTCAGCGCGCCGGCTTCGATGCGCGACATATCCAGCAGGTTGCCGACCAGTTGATTCAGATAGTCCGTCTCTTCTTCCACTGCGGCGAGGAGTTCAGAGCGCGCGGCCGAATCCCAGCTGACCGCATCGCTGCGCAGGCTGGTAGCCGCGGCCTTGATCGTCGCCAGGGGGGTGCGCAATTCGTGCGATACCGAGGAGAGCAGCGCCGATTTCATGCGGTCGCTTTCTTCGAGAACCCCGGCGCGTTTCTCGGCCTGCGCCAGGCGGGCCCGCTCCAACGCCAGCGCAGCCTGACTGGCGTACGTGCGCAGCAACCGTTCCTCGGCAGATGTGAACGGGCGCGCCTCGCGCCACACGCGCACGTCACCCTGGATGCCGCGCGCGGTTCGTAGCGCGAGGTGTTGATCTGGTTCACGGGCTGGCGCAGCTGTATCGGCAGGCAGCGCTTCCTCGAAAGCCGCTCCATCCGGTTGTGCTTCGACGGCCACTTCGATGTGCGTGGGCTGGAATGACTCCAGCAGGTGCCGGACGAGGGTGTGGGCAATCGTGCGCTCGTCGTGCAACCCGGCCAAGGCGGTGCTCAGTTCGTATAGGCGCGTGGCCTCTTGTTCGCGCGCCGTCGCCGCAGCCATCCCGACCTCGGCTCGACTGAGCAACTGGCTGATGAGCACGGCGACGACGAAGAATACGATCAACGCCAGCACGTCTTGGGTTTGATGAACTGCGAAAGTATAGTACGGCGTGATGAAGAAGAAGTTGAAGGCCAGGAAGGCGCTGAGCGCCAGCAAGATGCCCGGCGCCAGGCCCCACAGCGCCGTGCCGAGCACGACCAGGAGCAGATATAACAACACGATCACCGGGCTGTTGAGACTCTCGCGGAACAGCAGCAAAATCGCGGTGGTCAACGCCACGGCGAGGAGCGCCAGCACGTATGTGGCCGGTTTCGAAGCAGATAGATATCGGAAGATGCGCGCCCGCATGAGAAACCTTTAGGACTTACGCAGTTGGCGCGGCAGTTGCACTGCCGCCGCCTCATCTGCCGCAGTACAACTGCGGCAGCAACATGCAACTGCGTAAGTCCTGACCTTTTTGATCGGCGAGCCAGCTACAAGCCTGTTGCCGCCGCACAACCCTCTTCGCTGCGCTCGTGGGCTGACACCCCTGCGGGGTGCGGGCCTGCGGCGGGAACGCTGATGAGGTGTTCGCAGCGATTGATACGTCACCTAGAATATGGCTTAATTCCCGTCCGGTGACAAGTATGCCTCATTGGGCGAGTTTGGAAAAGTGGCGAACGTTTTCAGAAGAACTCTGATCCCAGGGTAATCGCATTTGAACTCGCTGGCGGTTGAAACCGCGCCTACAACCGCGCACAGCCGACCTTCGTCGGCTCAGCCACAGTCGGCGCAGGCCGACTTCGGGCCTCGGTTGCAGCGACTTCCAGTCGCCGGAAACCCCAATGCGATTGCTATAACCCTGATCCTCAGGTACGCGACAAAACGAGGAATGACGAATATACTTCTTAAGGTGGAATTTGTACCTCAGGAGAGCCACTTGAAGGATAATGCACTACCGCTCAATTTGAACCTGCTCCGAAATCAAATCGACATCGCTCAAATCCCGTTCAGCGATCGCGGCTCGCGGCTGCTGGTCTACCAAACGCCTGGGATGAGCCGGCTGTTCATCAAGCTGGCCGAGCGCTTGATCGGGCTTGAGCCTGGGTTGGAAGCGTACCTGGGCCGCCCGCCGTTCATCCTCGATGTGTGCCTCGTCGACGAGCAGGGTGCGCCGCTCGATTTCGAGATCGAGACCTACCCGCACGTTCTGTACTTCAGCACCCGCCTGGGCGACTTTGGGTTGGTCTTTCAGGATAAACACACGCTGGCGTTTGGGGTGCCGCCCCAAACCACGGCGGGCCTGCGTTTCCACGTGATGCCCCAGTTCTGGCGCGAAACCGAATCGGGTGGGGCGCTCAAATCGATCCGCAACCTGGCGTACTCAACCAACGGCGAGGTTCGCTGCAATCGCATCACGCCGGAGGGCGGTGGGTACACGGTTGAGTTTATCGTCCAGGCCGGCGACGACAGCGCCATCACGCTGCACGTCCGCAATAGCGCCGATCTCTATCACGATGTCTTCCCCTTTTCCTCGTCGACCGAGGCCGCGCAAACGCGCTGGCAATCCTGGTTCGATCGGATCCCGCCCGTCGCCGAGCGCTTCCGCCGGACGTATGCCTACGCCTGGTGGATCATGGCCAACAACCTCATCAGCCCACAAGGCAATGTGGCTTACGAAGCGATGATGCCCTCGAAGGTCAATTACGTGGGCCTGTGGTTGTGGGATAGCGCGATGCACGCGCTGGCGTATCGGCACATCGATCCCGATTTGGCGCGCAACCAGATCCGCGCCATGCTGGCCTACCAGCTGCCCGGCGGCATGTTGCCCGATGCCGTGCACGACGAGGGCGTTGTGTCCGAGATCGATCACCCGATCCGCGCCGAGGTGACCAAACCGCCGATCTTGGCCTGGGCTGCGCTCAAGCTGCATGAGGCCGATCCCAATCTGGCGTTCTTACAGGAAATCTACGTGCCGTTGGTGCGCCTCAACTCCTGGTGGTTGGGCATGAATGACGATGATGCCGACGGCCTGGTGCAGTACAACCACCCCTATTCGTCCGGCCTGGACGATAGCCCGTTGTGGGACTATGGCATGCCGGTCGAGTCGCCCGATCTGAATACCTACTTGTGCGTGCAAATGGGCTCACTGGCGGTCATCGCCGACAGGCTCGGCTTAGAGGGCGAGAGCGCGATGTGGCGCAGGCGGGCGGCGGCCATCGTGCGCCGGATGATCGAGGATTTCTGGGACGAAGCGGCGGGTGTCTTTCGCGCGTTACACGACGAGAAACCCATCCCCGTCATCACGCCCTTTAATCTTTATCCACTATGGACCGGCCAATTGCCGGAGCCGATCCGTGACCGGCTGATCGAGCATCTGCTAGACCCGAATATGTTTTGGGGCGATGTCGTCATCCCGACGGTCGCCCGCAACGATCCACATTTTGATCCCGACACGATGTGGCGCGGCCCGGTCTGGGCGAACATCAACTACTTCTTCATCGAAGCGCTGCATCAAGTGGGTCAGCATCACCTGGCGCGCGAGCTGCGTGACAAGACGCTCGATCTGGTGAACCGCCATTCCAGCATTCATGAGTATTACAACGCGAACACGGGCGCACCCTCGGCCAAAGCGGCCAGCATCTTCGGCTGGACCGCCGCGGTGTTCATCGATCTGGCGATCCAGGCCAGCGCCGCAGAAGGCGCTTATCCGGTGGGGAGGGCTGATGATCGCATTGGATGAGGATCGAATTGACGAAAGTGCGCCGGCCGAACGGCTGGGCGAACGGACGCTCATCATCGCGGCCAATCGCGGCCCGGTCACTTTCGAAACAACCGAAACGGGCCGCCTCGTTTTTCAACGCGGAACCGGCGGCGTCGTGACGGCGTTGACCGGACTGGCGAACTATCTGGATGCGATTTGGATTGCCTGTGCGCGCACCGAGGCCGATACCCTGTGGCGCGAGGGAACGGTGCCGCTCTCGACCAACGAGAGTAACTTGCGGGTCCACTTTCTCACGCCCGAGCCGCAGGCCTACGAACGCTACTACAACGTCATCGCCAATCCGTTATTGTGGTTCTTGCAACACCAGCTGTGGGACGTGCCGCGCGCGCCCATCATCGATCGTTCGACCTGGCAAGCCTGGGAAGAGGGTTATCAGGTCGTCAACCGGCTGTTTGCTGATGCCATCGTGCGACAGGTCCGATCCGCCTCGCGCCGCGTTCTGGTCATGTTGCAAGACTATCATCTGTATCTGGCGCCGCGCGCGGTGTACGAGCAGCTGCCTCGGCGCCGGCGACCCACGCTCCTGCACTTTGTTCACATCCCGTGGGCCGGCCCGACCTACTGGCGCATCCTGCCCGGCGCGATGCGCCAGGCGATCCTGGACGGCCTGTGCGCCGTCGATCTGCTCGGCTTCCAAACGCGCGACGACGGGCTTAACTTCATTCGCACCTGCGAGTCCTTCCTGCCCGGTGCGCGCGTCAACTTCCGGCGCGGCCGGGTCTACTACCGCAATCACGTCACCCATGTGCGCGACTTTCCCATCTCGATCGATGTGGAAGCGCTGCGCCAGCAGGTTGCTTCCCGCGAGGTGGTCGAGTATCGGTACGAGATACGCGACATTGTCGGCGATCGCCAGTTCATCCTGCGAATCGATCGGATTGAGCCAAGCAAAAACATCATTCGCGGTTTCCAGGCCTACCAGGAGATGCTCGAGCTGCACCCGGAGCATCGCGGGCAGGTAGAGTTTCTGGCGTTGCTGGTGCCCTCGCGCTTGGAGGTGAATGAATACCAGGATTACCTGGGCGAGCTGATGGCCGCCGCCGGTCGCGTCAATGCGCTGTACGGCGACAGCGATTGGGAACCGGTGCGGGTGCTCGTGGGCGAGAATTATCCACGCGCGCTCGCGGCGTTGCAACAGTACGATGTGCTGCTGGTCAACGCCATCGCCGATGGCATGAACTTGGTCGCTAAAGAGGGGCCGATCGTCAACCAGCGTGACGGCGCGCTCATCCTGTCCGAACGAACCGGCGCGCATCAGCAGTTGGAGCCGGGCGCAATCACGATCGCGCCGTGCGATGTGTATGCCACCGCCGAAGCGCTCCACCAGGCGCTGGTCATGTCGCCGGCGGAACGGCAGGCGCGCGCGGCGCAGCTGCGCGAGATCATCGAGCGTGAAGACATCACCACCTGGATTACCCAACAGCTCCAGGCGGTAAAGGCCCTGGGTTTATAGGGTTCTGGCAGCAGTTGCACTCTGTCGGTCTGGCCCCTACGACCTGCCCCCTGTAAGGGGTTCGCTCCGGGATGCTGCGCTAAGACCTGCGGCCAACATCGAAAGAGACCTGCCGTCATCGCACGCCAGCTTGGAGAGCTGAACAGCATAATGAACCAGCCCCATACTGCCTTGCTGCATTACACCGCGCCGCCCGTCGTGGGCGGCGTCGAGGCTGTGATCCAGGCCCAGGCACGGGCCTTTCTGCATGCGGGATATCCCGTCAGCGTCATCACCGGCCGGGGCGATGCCTCAGTCCTACCGCCCGAAGCTGGATTCAACTTGATCCCAGAGCTGGATTCGCGCCATCCTGCTATCAGCGATATCCATTCGGCATTGGAGCAAGGCGGCGCGCCGCCGGGGTTCGACGAGATGGTGGCGCAGCTGCAGCGAGACTTGTCGCCGGTTTTGGCTCGATTCGACGCCGTCATCATTCACAACATCTTCACCAAGCACTTCAACCTGCCCTTGACGGCTGCGCTCCATAACCTGCTCGACCAGGGTATCCTCCGGCGCTGTATCGCCTGGTGTCACGACTTCAGCTGGACCAGCCCGAACTCCCGCCCCAAACTTCACGCCGGACATCCGTGGGACCTTTTGCGGACGTATCGCTCGGATGTGATCTACGTCGTCGTGTCAGAAGAAAGACAACAGGTCCTGGCCGACCTGTTCAACTGCCCGCCGGAACGAATTCGCGTGATTTACAACGGGGTCGATCCTGAAACGTTGTTAGGGCTATCTCCGGCGGGTCGTGCGCTGATCCAACGCCTGGGTCTCCTGGAGAGCGCGCTGGTGTTACTGATGCCGGTGCGCGTCACGCGGGCGAAGAACATCGAGTATGCGTTGCGCGTCGCCGCCGCCTTGAAGACGCGCGGTTGCCGCGCCAAGCTCATCGTGACCGGCCCGCCCGACCCGCACGACGCGCAGCGCATGCGCTATTTCCAATCGTTGCAAGGCTTGCGCCGAGAGCTGAATGTCGAACAGGAAGCCCGCTTCGTGTTTGAGGCTGGCCCGGACCCGGCTCAACCTTTCTATATCGATGAACAAGTCGTCGCCGAACTGTTCCGGGCCAGCGACGTGATGTTCATGCCCAGCCACCGCGAGGGCTTCGGGATGCCTGTGCTGGAAGCCGGGCTGATTGGCAGGCCGGTGGTATGCACCGACGTTCCGGCGGCGCGCGAGATCGGCGGCGCGGACGTTACCCTCTTCGACGCGGCCGAAGACCCCGCGCGCCTGGCCGATCGACTTCTGGAATGGGCCGAACATGATCGCCTGCATCGCTTGCGCCGTCGGGTGCAGCAAAACTACACCTGGCAAGCGATCTTCCATCGCGACATCGAACCCTTGCTGAGGACTGATGGATCGATTGGATGAGATGCACGCCTGAGCAGGTGCTGCAGCGGCTGATCCAGGCCGAACGCCGTTGGCTGTTCCTGGACTACGATGGCACGCTCGACGAATTCGCGCCGACACCCGATCACGTCTTGCCCAACCCGGAAGTGATCGAGCTGGTCACCCGCCTATCGCGCTGCCCGCATACTCGCGTCGTCGTGCTCAGCGGGCGGCGACTCGGCCACGTCCTGTCGCTGTTGCCCGTGCCAGGTGTGCTCCTCGCCGGCGCCTACGGCATCGAGCTGCACTTACCGGATGGGGAGCGGCTGGCGCGAGCGACGTATGATGCCGTTCGGCCGGCGCTAGAGAACCTCAAACCGCGTTGGGCGCAGCTGATCGCCGGTCGGCAGGGTTTCAGCTTGGAAGACAAAATTTGGGCGCTGGCGCTGCATGCCCGTTTTGCCGAAGCGCGCGAAGCGGAAGCCGTGCTCAGTGTCGCACGCGCGGCGGCAACGGAAGCGCTGTCCGCCGGGCCATTTCGCCTGTTGGGCGGACACAGGTTCCTCGAAGTCGGGCCAAAACTCGCCCACAAGGGTGAGACGGTGCGCTATATCTTCGAGCGTTATCCCTGGCCGGGCGCGCTATCCGTTTATGTAGGCGATGACGATAAAGACGAAGAGGCGTTTGAGGTGATCAAGGCGCACGGGGGCATACCGATCCTGGCGGCCAGCGAGCCGCGCGCGACACACGCCGATTGCCGGCTGGAGTCGCCCCAGCGTGTGCGCGAGTGGTTGAGCGTTCTGGTCGAGCACCTCGGCCCGAACGGCGACAGCGCCCCAAGTGAGCGCTGGTAGTGCAAGCGCTGATGCGCCCTCTCCCTCGAGGGAGACGATAGCACCCGTAGCGAAGCGGAGTGGTGGGGCTGGGGTGAGGGTGAAATCCAGCTCTTATGCCGGCGGGCCTTCGATCAAGTTTTTCGCCAGCGCGACCGCGCCTAGCACACCCGCACGATCCCGCAGGGTAGGGGGAACGATGTAGGAGTCGATGTGATCGATCATCTGAGGTGATTGAACGTATCCATTCAACAACTGCGGTATGTTTCGACGGATCAAAGGAAATAACTCGTCGCGCTGCATCACGCCGCCGCCCAGGACGATCCGCTGAGGCGAAAAACTGAGAATCAGGTTGACCAGCGCCAGGGCGATGGTGTGCGCCTCTAATTCCCAGGCCGGGTGGTCGGCCGGTAAAGTTTCGGCGGGCTGGCCCCAGCGCTGTTGTAGAGCCGGGCCGGAAGCCAGTCCTTCAAAACAATCGCCGTGGAAAGGACAGCTGCCGGGGAAAGGATCGCGCTCCCGATCGTGCGGGATCAGCAAATGACCTGCCTCTGGGTGAACCAGGCCGTGCAAGGGAGCTCCCTGACAGATGATGCCAACCCCGATGCCGGTCCCGATGGTCACGTAAATCGCCGGGTCCGAGTCCCGAGCCGCGCCCCAGCGATATTCGCCCAGCGCCGCCGCATTCACATCGGTATCGAATGCCAGCGGGACGCCAAGCGCCTGTTGCACACGACCGAGAATATCGGTGCTCGCCCAACCGGGTTTGGGCGTGGTGGTGATGAATCCGTACGTGGGCGAGTTCGGGGCCAGGTCGACCGGCCCGAAAGAACCCAGCCCGATCGCGGCCAGGGGTGTCTCTTGGACGATCGGCTTGAAAAACGTCACTGCCCGATTGATCGTTTCGGCCGGATCGGTCGTCGGAAAACGGGTCTCGGCGCGTAGATCGTGCGGGCCGGCGGCGACAGCGCACACAAATTTCGTGCCGCCCGCCTCGATCCCCCCGTAAAGGTTCATCGCCTTTTGCATCTCACTCACTCACCTTACGCAGTTTGCTCCCCGACCGCGTCCCACACGCCGGCGGTCGGGTGAAGGGCTGGAAACGCCCGCGCGGACGCGGGCTTAGAGCGAGGTTGAACGGCGGCTGCGTAAGGTGAGTCACTCATGCGTAGGTAGTATAGCATGGATGGAAAGAGCAAAGGCCTCCGAGGTCTGTGTAGAGACTTCGGAGGTCCTGAGCGAGGTGAATCAGGCAACCGCCGCCGGCTGCATGTGGAACGCGGGACGCGGTGTACCGATCTCCTTGAGGATGCGCTCAGTCGTCAGGCGCGCCGATAGAAGCACGATCGGCAGGCCGGCGCCTGGATGCGTGCTGCTGCCCGCGAAGTATAGGTTGCGGTAGCGGGAATGCCGATTGTGCGGCCGCAGGTAGCCGACCTGCCAGAAGTTGTGGCTGAGGCCGAACGCCGCGCCTTTCGCCAGGTTGTATTGCGCGGCCCAATCGCGCGGGATGTAGCTGATTTCGAACTTCAAACGCCGCTCCAGGTCCGCCAGGCCCAGCTGCGCCAAGCGGTTCAATACGGTCGATCGGGCGCGCGCGCGCCGCTCTTCCCAATCCTGTGCGGCGGAGTCGCTCAGATGGCCGACGGGGACGAGCACGAACAGCGAATCGTGGCCGGCAGGCGCGGCCGCCGGATCGATGCGGGCCGGCGCGTGGACGTAGAAGCTTGGCTCGTCGGGCAAGGCATGGTCGATGAAGATGCGGTCGAAACTGCTGCGATAATCGCCGGACAGAAAGACGTTGTGACAGCCGAGTTCCGGGTAGACCTTGTCAACACCCCAATAGAACATGATCGCCGAGCAGGTGTATTGCAATCGATCCAGCCGATTGGCGGCGGGCCGGTCGGGTAAGAGATCGCGGTAGACGTAGGGCAGGTCGGCGTTGGCGACGATCACATCTGCGCTCAGCTGCGCACCATCTTCCAGGCGGACGCCGGCCGCGCGGTTGCCCTCGACTTCGATCTGCTTGACCGGCGCATTGTACATGAACCGCACGCCGTGGGCGGCGGCGATAGAGGCGAGGCTCTCGATCACGCGATACAGCCCGCCCATCGGGAACCACACGCCGTCGGCGAGCTCGGTGTATTGCAGCAGCGAGTAGGTGGCCGGCGCAGCGTATGGGCTTAATCCCAGGTACATGTTCTGGAACGTGAACGCCGCCTTGAGGTGCGGATCGCTGAAGTAATGGCCGACGTTGTCGTAGTGTTTGACCAGCGCCTTTAGCTGAAACAACAGCGGCAGGTTTTGCAGGCTGAAGTATTGCAGCAAGTTGTAGAAGTTGCGCCCGACGAAGCTTTTGAGCGACACGCGGTAATGCCGCTCGCCCTCGACCAGGTAGCGCAGCAACCCGTTGAAGCTGCCCGGTTCGATCGCTTCGAGCTGGTCTTGCAGGGCGTTCAGATCGCCGGTGAGCGCCAGCTGCGCATCGTCGCCGAAGCGGATGCGGTAGGTGGGGTCGATGCGGCGCAGGTCCAAGTGATCTTCCATGCGCTCGCCCAGGTCGGCATACGTCTGGGCGAACACTTCGGGCATCAGGAATAGCGTCGCGCCGGTATCGAAGCGGTGTCCCGCGCGCGCGATTTGGCCGCAGCGCCCGCCGGGCAGCGACGTTTTTTCGAGCACGGTGACCGAGTAGCCGCTGCGCGCCAGACGCGCCGCAGTCGCGATACCGCCGATGCCCGCGCCGATGACGAGTGCGCTTGGACGTGAAGACATGAGTTCTCCTTTTATATTCTCCGCAACACTTTCAATCGCATGAATGCCTGCACGAATATCCCCGGCGGCAGCGAGGCCATCAACGCCAGGTTTTCCAGCGGCGAAGTGACCTCGTCCAGGAACCGGAAAATCCGCTCGATCGAATTGCGCTTGAACAGCGCGGTAAAGATCGGCCTGAGCTGCGCGCCGCGCCGATACATGACATTCAGCATCAGCGAATCGCACAGCCGGAAGAACCGCCGATCGCTTGGGACGGCGAAGGGATGCCCGGCGCGCAGCAGCGATTCGACCAGGGCTGCCGAATCGCGCTGGATGCGGGTGAAGGCATAGCCCGACGAGGGCTTGACCCGGCCGCCCCGCGCGCCGATGCTCATCACGCGCCGCCCAATCCGGCGGGGGAACGGTTGATCCGTCATCGGGTTGACGCCGCCCTCTTCCGCCACGATGCGATACGCGCTAATCTCTAAGACGGTCTCAAGATAGGTCTTCAAGATCGATGCGTAGTCGTCTCGGCTTGTCAGCACGCACTCTACCAGCGCGCGCCGCTCGGACAGCGGGAGCACATACAAGAATCGCATCTCGTCGTTTTGCGGCGTCCGAAAATCGAGAAAGGTGGCGGCGCGTGTATCGAATGCGGCGTCCGGCGTTTCGATCTCCCAGCCTGTGAAATGCTGTCGCAGCTGATGGTACCGGGCCGGGTCCGGCTGCCAGCTGGATGAGTCGAAGCGGCTGTCGAAGACCCACTGCCCGGCGACCGTCCGGCCATCGACCCACACCCGCGCTTCGTCGGCGCCGTCCTCGATGCGCGTGATGTTGCCCTGTAGCAGTTGGGCGTTGGCGCAAGTCGAAAGTTCGCGCCGGATGCACTGATAGAAATCGACGGCCCGGATCATGTTGTAGCGATAGTGTCCCAGGTCGATGACTTGCTCGAAGTCTTCACCGGCGAAGCGGAGCTGGCGCCACGCGCGGTGCACGAGGTCGTCAAACAGGGTCGGTTGCTCGCTCCAGAAGCACAACGTGCGATCATTTCGATCCTTGGCGTCCTGATCGACGATCAGGATCGAGCGCTCGCGCAACGGGCTGCGCAGCAGATGGCGGGCCAGGCTCAGCCCGGCCACGCCGCCCCCGGCGATAATGAAGTCGTAGCGTGTCATGTTAAGGCGTGTCAACTGCGTGTTGATTACCTGCTACCTGTGTACTTGTACACGGGTAAACAGGTAGCAGGTATACAGGTTAATGGGCGCGCCGCCAGATACCGGGCAACCGGCGCAGTTTTCCAAAACCGCTCACGCGCGCGCGGCGGTTGAACACATCGTAGTCGTGTGCTTCGATGTCGTCGAGGATCGCGCGATAGAGTTCAGCAGCGGCGGCGACGGCGAAGCGCCCATCCGAGTTCAGCACCGCGATGCCCGGTTGCGCCTCGGCATACAGGCGCCGGTTGCGCTCGATCTGAAAGCGCATAAAGGCGCGCCAGCGATCGTCCACGCGCCCGGCGGCCAGGTCGGCTTCGGTCAGGCCGTAGGCGGCGAGCTCTTCCGCCGGCAGGTAGACGCGACCCGCTCGCCCGTCCTCGCCGACATCGCGCAAGATGTTGGTGAGCTGCAGCGCCACGCCGAGCTTGATCGCATACGGAATGGCCTGCGCAGTGGAGAAGCCGATGATGTGCATGCTCATCAGCCCGACGGTGGATGCTACGCCATACGCGTAAGCGGCCAATTCCTCGAAGACGCGGTAGCGGATCGGGCGCAAGTCGCGCGCCACGCCGTCGATGAGTTGCTCGGCGTAACGCTGCGGGATGCGATAGCGCAGCCGCGTGTCGGTCCACGCCAGGGCGACGAGATCGCTGCGCGGCGGCTCGGACGACAACGCGCGCTGCCGCCAGATCGCCAGGGAGGTCTCGGCGTCGCAGCAGGGGCAATCGACGATGTTGTCGCTCACGCGGCAGAAGGCGTATAGCGCGCGCATGGCCCGCCGCTTGTCGGCCGGCAGCAGGCGCGTCGCCAGATCGAACGATTTGCTGTGCGCGGCGGTCACCGCTTCGCAGAAGGCGTACGCGCGATTGAGCAGGGCTGTGTCACGCGCCCGGGTGGGGGAAACGGTGACGACGGAGTGCCAGGCTTCATAGGCGCGCGCGAGCAAAGTGTGTTCCCAGGTCTGTGGCGATAAAGTGGGCATGGCGATGTTTCGGCTAATAGAGCGGTTCCCGGATAGTATGGCAGTGACGGCTCGCTATCACATCCGACAGATGGAGGGATTCGTCTAATCCTTTGGCCTTATTCGTATCGATCAAATTAGACAGCCATCATCCGATTTGTTATGCCGTTCTTCAGCAGTAGCATTACATAGCCTTAAACCGGTTGAGCTGTCATCTGCCGGAAGATAGAATTGGGGGTTTAAAGCGATGTATTGGGTTAGCCGCATCCAAAGCCCAAGCGGATAGGCCACCGGGTCGGGTCTGGTGGAGGGACGTGCGCTTGGGTTGTCAGGGCGGAGTCGAGCGAGCTTATCGGCTTGGTTTTGATGGGTAGCGTAGGGCCTTGTGCCCATCCAACGCCCAGGAAGGGCTATGTTGCAGCCCATCAATCTCAGCTGGCCTGACCCGCTAGAAATGCATTAGAAATGAAACGGATCGGCACGTGGGCGCGGAATTAGTGGTAGAATTGACTCGCATAATCCGGGTAGTTTAGCCAAGCATGAGGTAGCATAGCTATGATGCGATTTGATCGATTCACCGAGCGCGCCCAAGATGCGGCGAATCGTAGTATTGAGATTCTGCAACGCTATGGGCACAATCAAGTTGATACGGAACACATCCTGCTGGCGCTGCTCGAACAGCCGGACGGCGTGGTGCCACAGATTCTGGAAAAGCTCGGCGTGGATGTGGATGTGATGCGCGGCCGGCTGGATGAGGTGCTGCGCCACTCGCCGAAAGCCGCCATTTACGGCGGCGGGGCGGGCCAGGTGTTCATCACGCCGCGCGTCAAGCGCATCCTGGAGCTGGCGCAGGAAGAAGCCAACCGCTTCAAGGACGAGTATATCTCGACCGAGCATATCTTCCTGGCTATTCTGAACGAGCGCAACACGGCGGCGGCGCGTATCCTGGCCGAGGCCGGCATCACCAAAGACCGCATCAACGATGCAGTGAAGGAGATGCGCGGCGGCCAGCGCGTGACCGATCCGGGCGCGGAGTCGCGCTATCGCACGCTCGAAAAGTACAGCCGCGACATGACCAAGCTGGCAAAAGAGAATAAGCTCGATCCGGTCGTGGGCCGCGATAATGAAATCCTGCGTGTGATCCAGGTGCTATCGCGCCGCACCAAGAATAACCCGGTGCTGATCGGTGAAGCCGGCGTCGGCAAGACCGCGATCGTCGAGGGGCTGGCCCAGAAGATCGCGACCAACGATGTGCCGGAAATTTTGATGGGCAAGCGCGTGGTGGCGCTCGACCTGGGCGCAATGGTCGCCGGTTCGCGCTTCCGAGGCGAGTTCGAGGAACGGCTGAAAGCGGCGGTCGAGGAGATTCAACGCGCGCAGGGCGAGATCATCCTGTTCATCGATGAGCTGCACACCGTCGTGGGCGCGGGCGCGGCGTCGGGCGCGCTGGATGCGTCGAGCATGCTGAAGCCGGCGCTGGCGCGCGGCGAGCTGCAGTGCGTAGGCGCGACGACGTCGGACGAGTATCGGCGCTATGTCGAGAAGGATCCGGCGCTGGAGCGTCGCTTCGCGCCGGTGTTCGTCGACGAGCCGAATGTGGACGAGACTATCGAGATGCTGCACGGCTTGCGCGATCGCTACGAAGCGCATCACAAGGTGCGCATCTCGGACGAGTCGTTGGTCGCGGCAGCCAACCTGAGCCATCGCTACATCACCGATCGCCGCTTGCCCGATAAAGCCATCGACCTGGTGGACGAAGCCGCCGCTAAATTGCGCGTAGCGTTGTATACGCTGCCGGCGGATCTCAAGGCGATGAAAGGGAACATCGATCGCGCGCTGGCCGAAGAAGAAGCCGCCGGGTTGTCGCGCGATTATGAGCGGGCCGCCGAGCTGAAAAGCAAGCGGCTGCGCCTGGAGCAGGAGTTTAGCGAGAAGGCCGAGCAGTGGCGACGCGAGAAGAATATTGACGAAGTTGTCGACGAGGACGATATCGCCTCAGTCGTGGCGCAGATCACGGGCATCCCTGTTGCGCAAATGCTGGAGACGGAAGCGGCCAAATTGCTGAACATGGAAGAGCGGCTCCATGAGCGGATCGTTGGGCAGGACGAGGCGATCGCCGCCTTGAGCGATGCGATCCGCCGCGCCCGCTCCGGCCTCAAGGACCCCCGCCGGCCGATCGGCTCATTCATCTTCCTCGGCTCGTCGGGTGTAGGCAAGACCGAGCTGGCGAAGGCGTTGGCGTGGTTCATGTTCGACGACGCCGATGCGCTGGTGCGGATGGACATGAGTGAGTATCGTGAACAGCATACGGTATCGCGCTTGTTCGGCGCGCCGCCCGGCTACGTGGGCTACGAGGAAGGCGGCCAGTTGACCGAGGCGGTTCGCCGTCGCCCGTACCAGGTGGTGCTGTTCGATGAGATTGAGAAGGCGCACCCGGAAGTGTGGAATGCGCTGTTGCAGATTCTGGATGACGGCCGGATGACGGACGGGCAGGGGCGCATAGTCGACTTCCGCAACACAGTCATCATCATGACCAGCAACCTGGGCACCGAGTTCGCCCGCAAAGGCGGAGCGCTCGGTTTCATGCGGCCGGGCGAAGGCTCGCCGGCGTTGATCGCCGATCACAAGAAGATCGAAGACGAGCTCAAGCGCGCCTTCCGGCCGGAGTTCTTGAACCGCGTGGACGAGATCATCATCTTCAAGCCGCTGTCCCTCGAAGATGTAGAGCAGATCGTCGATCTGCAGATGAACGAGATCCGGAGTCGCTTGCGCGATCAAGGTCTGTTCATCGAGTTGACCGACGCCGCGCGGCAGTGGCTGGCCAAGGAAGGCTACGATCCGCAGTTCGGCGCGCGCCCGCTACGCCGCACACTGCAACGGCGGGTGGAGTCGCCGCTGTCCATCGCGCTGCTCAAAGGTGAATTCAAGATCGGCGATACCGTCCAGGTAGACGTGGGCGAAGAAGGGATCACCTTCGGCAAGGTGGCGCGCGTGTCCACGACGCCGACGGAGATGGCGGGCGCGGCCAGCGGAATGAATCCGCGCTCTGGAGACGCCGAACGCTCTGCACCGATCAACCCGGTGGCGTTGGACAGCGCGGACACGCAGTAAGCGCTTCGGGCGCTAAGTGGAAGGGGGCCGAACCGGCCCCCTTTTTACGTCTCGCGGAGTATTCAGGCAAAAGCTGTCCAGTCGGAAGACAGCCTTCCGGCTGCATCAGGGCGCGAGCATTACTGCGCTGTTACGACCTCGTTGCCGGGCTGGGAATACCAGACCCGGAGAATATCCTCAGCCGGTTTGCCGAACGGTGTATAACTGTCATCGGCCAGCCCGCCTCGGGAGTTCGGAAACCACATCCACCAGTACATCCCGGCGAACCAGGGTTGGTGATACAAGCTCTCGAAAGCCGCCTGGTAGGCGTTGGCCTGGGCCTGCAAATCGATGGGGCCGGCAGTCGCCCAATCGTCGGGCTGGCGCGCTGCGCCTTCGCGGCTGCGATAGCCGATTTCGGTGATCAGGATCGGCTTGCCCCAAGCGGCGGCCAGCCGGGCGAGCCGGCTGACGTAAGCAGTCCAGCTCGCTCGCAGCGCGCTCAGGGAGGGTCGGGGTTTGTAGGTCAAGGGATAGTAGGCATCCACGCCGATCAAGTCGACGGCATCCCACCAACGGATGCGCGTCTCTTCGCCGCTGTGCATGGCCGCGTAGGTGATCCGCCCGGTGTAGCGCGCGCGCACACCGGCGATTACGCCGCGCCAATCCGCGCCTCGATGCGAGGTCGAGGCCAATTCCGTGCCAATGCTGAATTGCTCGACGCTGTGCGCTTCGGCGAGTTGGGCATAGTGCTCGATGAAGCGGCGGTAGGAGCTGAACCAATCGGCCCATTGCTGCTCGAAGATGAAGTGGAAGCCGATCTCTCCGCGCCAGCGCAGCGGGTCGTTCGCCAGGTCGACGTGGGGCTTCAGCATCACCTTCAAGCCGAGGCGGCGCGCCTGATCGATCACATGGATCAGGTCGGCGTCGGTCGGCGTCGCCGCCGACTTGACGATCGATGTGGCGTCGATGTTGTCCTGGTAACCGGTGACGATCAGGCTGATCCAGCCGCCGCCCAAGGCGGCGTAGCGCTCCAGCGCCTGGTCGGACTCTGCGAACGAGTATTCGCCGGGCTGCCAGGCCGCGTAGGCGATGCCTTTCTGTTTGCCCGACAGCGGAATCGAGACGCTCGCCCGTTGAGCGGCTTCACGATAGGCCATGAGCATGATGACGAGTGCGACGAGCAAGAGGCGGCGCATGCGCGGTTCCTTTCAGTCGAAGCCTGGCGCGGGCTGGGTTGAACTGCGTGCGAGTGTGGCGCTGCCATATCCGCAGGTCGATGAAGGCCGGGTCGTGCTCATGGCTGCATCCGGCCTGAACACACGCGCCCGTGCTTCCGCTCAGGGTACTGTAGCGTAGCCTGTATGTATAAAAGTTGGTCATGCATGAGTTTTGGGTTGGCTAGGGGTGGTCTCGTGTGGAGTGTGCGGAGAGTAAAAAGTATCCTCGGCTCAAGGCTGTGCGTATGTCAGTTCAAATAGATACCTGCACTCAGGCGATTCCGCAATCCCACTGTGGTATGGTTTTGCGGCGGCAGGAGATGCGGCGACCGAATATGCCGGCGGCCCAGCGTGTAACAACTATTGCCACATCCAAGATGTGACCACTGCGGCGGCTCTTTGCCATGAAGGTGTGGCCGAAAAAGCGCAACAGGCCGCCTGGAGCGACCTGCGGTGAACGGTGGGTTGCTGTCGTGGAAGACAAATGAACCGGCAATCCCTCGCAACTGCTGGCGTTTGCCGGCGCGCAGGACGATCAGATCACCTCACCCATACTGCAAGTCGGTCTTCTGAGCGTGAACCATGACCGGGATCAAATGGTTGAGGTATTCGAGGGCGGAGGCCCAGTCCGCGAACTTCACAATTTCGGCCGCTTGCCACTTCCCGGGTTGACTGTGTTCGCGCTTAAATTGAGCGTTGGTTGGACTCGTTGCGGCGCCACGCGGGTCCAGGAGGGTCAGCGTGAGATACGGCTCGTCCTCCGTTGCGCCCCCGTAATTTCGATACAGATAGGTAATGATTCCAGCCGAATAGCCTTCTTCCTTCGTGTAACTGCACACGGAGTAATAACCTAGCGCATTGAGCACTTCTCCAATAGCCGCCCCATTTTTTGAAACTGCTATCGAACTGCGCTCGAGCTTCCCCTCCCGCCAGACCCAGCACGGAAAAGTTGGCGGATTGAGTTCATACAGGTTGTAGTCCATCTGTCCGTCCTCGTAATGATCGTTTGTGCGCCAGCCGTATCGCGCGGAAGTCCGCTGCCCAAGGGGATGGAAGCCGACGCCGCGCCGTTACTCTTCCGGCAACCTTCCCAGATCATCGGCTGGCGCCAGTTCGTTGTCCACCCTGAAGTAGTGTGTGCCGCTGACTGTGACCACGTGCATATCTTCAACCTTCCGGTGCTGATCACCCGGCGCGGACCTGAGCGTCACAAATCGGTCGCCGATGCTGAACGCGCGTAATACGTTGTTCCGCTTCCACCAGCCCCTGCTGGAGAAATACAGCGCGCCATCGTACAGGTGAATCTTCACTTCCGTGACATACTCGCGATGTGCATCATCGCGCACGCTGGAAATGCCGTAGCTAGCCATAGTCACTCCTTGCTGAGAAAGTGATTTGAGCGCTTGATCGAAGTCATTCAAGCCACGCCAGCATGGCGCGAATGCTACCGGTGGCCAAGGCAATGCTCGTATCCGCCGCGCCATAATACAGGTAGAGAGTGTCGCCATCGGGGGCGAGGGTGTAGCCGCACGGAAAGACGACGTTGTCCACGTCCCCACGCCGCTCGTAGGGTTCTTCCGGGCCAAAGACCCACTCATCGCCGCGTTTCAGGCAACGCTCCGGTGTGTGCAGATCAAACAGCGCCAGTCCGAGCCGGTATAGCGAGCCGGATGCGGTCTGCCGCACACCGTGGTAAATCACCAGCCAGCCCTGCGGGGTTTCGATGGGCGGGGGCGAGAGGCCGATTTTATTCGCATCCCACCAGCCGCCCCGCCGGGCTTCCAGAATCAGTTTATGGCTGCCCCAATGCCTCAGGTCAGGCGAATAGGATATCCACATGTGCGCGCCGGGGTAACTGACCGGGCGATGGATCAGCGCCCAATGCTCGCCAATCCGATGCGGCAACAGCGCCGCATCCTTATCTTCCGGTGACATGATCACACCATAGCGCTCGAAGTGATAGAAATCTTCCGTAAGCGCCAGGGCTACGCCGGGGCCGGCGCGGGTGTAGGCGGTATAGACGACGGCATACCGGCTTAATTCGGGGAGGTAGGTGATGCGTGGGTCTTCAATGCCCCACAGTTCTTCTGGAAAGTGTTTAGGATCGGCCAACAGGCTGGGTTGGGAATCAATCTGCCAGTCATCCACACCGTTGGCGGAGCGGGCTACACACAAGTGGGAATGCCCGCGCCGATCCTCCACACGACACAAGAGCAGCGTGGTCCCATCGGGGAGCAACGTGGCGCCGGGATTGAACACGCTATGGGCCGGGTAGGGCCAGTCGGCGGCGGTCAAGATCGGGTTGGGCTTGTGACGGCAAAAGAGTTCGGGGCGTTGATCGCTCATCGAGATCGCATCTCCACGGATAGCAGGGCATTCTCGGCCAGGCGCAGTTCGAGCAAGGCTTGGAGAAAGGCGAGCGTAGACTCCGCGCCTTGGTTCTCGTTCGGGCGGTCGGGATGCAGACCATCCCGGCAACCACCGGTCGTCGGATCGTAGAGCGGCAGGTTCAGATCGTTACGCCCGAGGAACCATTCGAAGGCGCGGCGGGCTTCCTTGCGCCAGCGTTTATCGCCGGTGATCCGGTAGGCTTCGAGACAGGCCGAGACCATGGCTTGCGCCTCCACCGGCTGTTGATCGAACCGGGCGCGCTCACCGCCGCGCGGATAAAAGCCGTTGGAGCCAATCGGCACAAAATGACTCCCCTCGGCGTCTGCGCGCTGCAAGTCGGCCAACCAACGGAGCGACTCCAGCCCGGCCGTGGTCATGTCGTTGTTGGGTATCCATTGGCCGGACATGAGCAGGGCATGCGGCAGCGCGGCGTTGCAATAGGTCAGTACGTCTTCGTACCAGCGCCATTCATCCGCGCGATGACTTTGGTACAACATCAGCAGCCGCCCGGCCAATTCTTCCCGGACCTGGCTGGCCCGGCGGTCGCCGGAATATCGCCGCAGATACTCGTGAATGCCGATGAGCGCGAAGGCCCAGGCGCGGGGGCTGGTCGTGTCGAGGATGGCGGGCAAGGCCTGTTCGAAGACACGCCCCGCCATACTCTGCAGGGCCGGCGTGTTCGAGCGGCCCAATACGGAGCCTAACGCCCATACCGCACGCCCGTGACTGTCGTCCGAACCGCCCTCTTCGAGCCAGCGGCGCTGGTAATCCATGAAGTTGCGAAAGCGACCGGTCTCCGCATTGAAGGCATACCAGATGAAGGCCAGATAGCGCGAAGCCAGCTCGAAGGCCTCGCCGCGACCGAGTTCCTCCAGCAGGGTGCTCACAATCAGTGCGCGGGCGTTGTCATCCGTGGTGTAGCCCTCACCATAGTTGGACACCGTGAACAGCGCATGCTGCAACATGCCGGTGTGGTCGGTCATGTGGCGTAGGTGATCGAGTTTGAAGGGAGGCAGTTCGTTCAGGCGTTGGTCAAGCGCTTTGACCGCAAAACCGGGCGGGCTATAATGCCGGCGTTCGGCGCGGGCGCGTTCAAAACTCTCCATGTAGCGCCGCGCCACCTGCGGCCAGATCATCTCCCGCCCAAACAGATAGGCGCGCTTTCGCATCGCATGGCGCTGGGCCTCGTTGTCTAACAGGTGAATCACTTGCTCGGCCAATGCCGCCGGATCGCGGAATGGCACCAGCGCGCCCCGCTCTTCGGCCAGCATCTCTTCCGCATACCAGTATGGGGTCGAAATCACGGCCTTGCCTGCCCCCAGGGTGTAGGCCAGGGTACCCGAAACGATCTGCGCCGGGTTGAGATAGGGGGTGATGTAAATATCGGCCGCGCCGATGAACTCCACCAGCTCCTCCAAACTGACAAAGCGGTTGTAGAAGATCACGTGACCTTCCACGCCTTTCTCGCGAGCCAGCCATTGCAAGGACAACCGATACGTTTCGCCGTCAAGCCGCTTGACGTGCGGATGCGTTGCGCCGAGGATCATGTACACCACGTTCGGGTAGCGGGCTACAATGCCGGGCAGGGCGGCGATGACATTTTCGATCCCTTTGTTCGCCGAGAGCAACCCAAAACTGAGCAAGACGAGTTTGCCCTCGACGCCGAACAAGTCTTTGTGGAAGCTCGGATCGACAAAGGGCACATCGGGGATGCCGTGCGGGATCACATCGATCTTCTCCGGCAGCACCTGATACACCTCTTGCAAGAATTCCGCGCCGCGCTCACTCATGACGACCAACCGATCCGACAGGGCCGCGACTTCTTCCAACACCCGGCGCTGATCCGGGTCGGGGTCGTGTAGGACCGTGTGCAGGGTCGTGATAACGGGCATGCGCAATTCACGCAACAAGGCCAGGATGTGACTGCCCGCCCGCCCGCCGAAGATGCCATACTCGTGTTGCAGGCAGACCAAATCGACGTTATTGATATTCAGGAAGTCGGCGGCGCGCTGATACGAGTCAATATCCTTCTCCGTCAGTTCAAAGCGCACGCGGGGCGGATAGGCGTAGCCGGCCTCGGTGTCGTTGACGGGTAGGGCAATGCACGTCGTTTCGCCGTATTCGGCTGCGATGGCTTCACACAAATCGGTGGTGAATGTGGCGATGCCGCACTGGCGCGGCAAATAGTTGCCGATGAACGCGATCCGGTTGATCGCTGATGGGGTTGAGCCGTTTTCCATGACCATGATATGCACCTCCAGCCTGGAGGAATCATTACACGCCTGCTTTGTGGCAGCTCGCGCGGTTCCCTGTTGAGTTGACGCCAAGTCGTCCCCGCTCGAAGCAGTGGGCAGCGTAAACCCAAGCGGAATCCGCTCTGGTGGTCAATGAGCGTCGAGAGGTGATTGCCCGCCAGGCGCACCTGGATGCGCGAGAAGTGAACATAGCCAGTAGCCCGGCTGTCGGACCTAACCGACAGCCGGGCTATTTTATCACCTTGAGGGTTGAAGGGAAAGGGGCGCGCTACAACTTATACGCTTCCCGGCCAGTCAGCAACAACGAGTCAACTTCTTGATACGGTACTCTGGTCAATATTCAGGACGTAATACAGGCGCCTCTCGGCTTCAGCGAGTTCGCGTTCTTCCAGCCGCACAACGCTGCCCAACCCATAGGCCGGGTGCACCACGTCGTCACCCGCTTTGAACTGCATGCCACCTTCCTTCACAGCTTTGCTGTCAGGACTTCGCTGATGGAAGGTAGCTTACCGCTGATACCGGCGTGAGCCGCCGCCCCCAAAGCTTCGGTCACCGCTCCGCTCCTCACGCGGCTTGGCGAAGTTCACGGTGAGCGGGCGCTCGCCTATCTGGTAGGCGTTGAACATATTGATCGCGTTTTGAGCCTCAGCCTGCGTCGTCATCTCGACAAACCCAAAGCCCTTCGAGGTGCCGCTGTCGCGATCTTTGATCACGGCCACCGAAGTGACGGTGCCCGCTTTCGTGAACAACGTGCGTAACTCGTCTTCGGTCGTCGAGTACGACAGGTTTCCCACATAAAGTTTCGTTTGCATTTCGCTCTCCTTGTTGACCGGCCTTTCACCGGCAAAAAAAGCCGCCAGACCGTAAATGGGCCTGGCGGCAGACGACACCCTCAAATCCAGTTATACGTGGCAAGATTATACCACAGATCGCGGCCTTGTGTTCGCACGCATCAGCGATCGGGAGCATTTCAGTTTAGGGGCGAACCTAAACGCCCATGCGGATGGTCATGCTGAGCGAAGCATCTCGCCCAGTGACGCTGAGACCCTGAGCCGCACCGCGGCTCAGGGTGACATCACGAGACCTGCCGCTCAAGTGAAATGCACGCATCAGCGCTCGGTCCTGACAACGCGGTCGACCGAGCGTGACGGCAGCCAGGCGAACGCTATACTTCGCCCGATATAACCTGTACTATCTCGCTCTTCGATCATGGTTGATTTCCAATCAAGAAGACCTGCCGGGTCTCATCAGCAAATGACCTCCGAGGTCTTCTGCGCGCAGCGTCATGCGGCAATGAGACCCCGGAGGTCTGCCCTGATGCTGCTTACCCTTCGCCGCTCAGTTTCACCTTCAACTTGAGCAGCTCGAGTTCGCGGATCACGGTGATCGTCGCTTCATCACCGACTTTATAACCGGCCAGCGTGCGGTGCAGATCGTCGATACCCTGCACCGGGTGATCGTCCAGGCTGATGACGATATCCCCCTTTTGGATGCCGCCGGCGGCTGCCCCGCTATTGTCCTCGACGCCGTGCACGGTGATGCCGTGCGTCACCTCAAGCTGGTGATGTTTGATCAAGCCTTCGTAGATGCGCGTGCGCTCGCCGGCGATGCCCAGGCGCGGGCGTTTCACGCCTCCGGCGATCAGCTGTTCCGCGATCTTCTTGGCGGTGCTGCTGCCAATAGCCAGGTTGATGCCCTGCGCTTCCATAATCGACGCCGTGTTGACGCCGATCACTTCGCCGCGCGCATTGATCAGCGCGCCGCCGCTCATGCCGGGATTGAACAGCGCATCGGTCTGGATCAGGCCGCTCATCACCCGGCCGCTTGGGCCGCGCAGTTCGATCCCTAACGCCGAGACGATGCCGGCGGTCACCACCACGCGATCCCCATCGGGGTTGCCCAGGGCGATGACGGCCTGGCCGACCTTCAGCCCATCCGAATCGCCCAACGGTGTGGCCTGCAGGCCGCCGGTCGGAATTTTGACGACGGCCAGGTCCGACACGGCATCGGTGCCGAGCACGTCACCGTCTACTTCTTTGCCGTCGCTGAAAGTGACTTTGACCTTGTCGGAATCGCGCGTGACGTGGAAGTTGGTCAGGACGTGACCCTTCTCCGCGTCGATGACAATGCCGGACCCATGCCCCACGCGGGCGCGTCCCGGCCCCCAGTGGCGGCGGTCGCGCTGCCGCGCCGCCTCCACACGCACAACCGCCGGCGCGACTGCGCCGGCCACCGCCGCGACCGCGTTCGAGTAAGACTCGAGAAACGCGGCCGCTTCCTGCAAACTGCTGGTCGCCATCTGGCTCCTTTCGATTTCGAAGCTTCCGTCGCCGCACCACCGCTCGCCTGCCGACTCTCCGGTCGCGCAGGCAGCTCCTTGCGGGCGAAGTCTTCGAGGATTGGAAGGAAATATATCGCGGTTCTGTTAGAAGTGCACTGGAGAGGGACTGGACGTTAGGACAGGGTAGAGCGTGAAACGTGATGCTGAAACGTGAACTAATCCCGCATCATGTTTCACTTGCTCCAGGATTGGCTAAGGCGTGACCGCAATTGCCGGATCGTGCTCGATGAGGATACGCGGCATGCCGCCAATGGGCGACTTGCCATCCAACGCTTTGCCGTCTGCCGTGCCGGCATTGCGATTCGTCGCCGCCGGCAGCGCGATCGTGTAGCTGCCGTTCACCGGCGTAATCGTCTGCGTCGCGCCATTCGGATAAACCAGCAGCGCCGACGAGGCCGTGGCCGTAAGCGTCACCGTCTCGTTCACGTAGTCGCGCGCCCACATCGCGATCACGCGCTCGCCGGTCTTGGGGTTTTGCAGCGCGACCAGCTCCTGGTTTTCCGTGGGCCGCCTGCGCCAGTAGGGCGATAGGCCCGCGAAGTACTGCGTCACCATCTTGTACGCATCATATGCCGGTCGGGGACTGCCGGTCTGCGGATAGCAGGGCGCGTTGGCTTCGTTGCGTACTAACCCCGGTGCGTCGTAGCCGCCGCAGCCGTTGCCGCTGTCGTCGTAGAGCTGATACCACACTACAGCATCCGTGTTCATCCACACGGCAAACGTCATGGTTTGAATCAAGAAAGCGGCTTGTTCACCCATCGACGCACGGTAGGCAGAAGGACGGCCTTCGTTGTCGAAGCAGTTTGGTCCTGGTGCATCATTGCACACGTGGACGCCGGTCTCGTTCAGCCACAGCTTCTTGCCGGTGATGCCGAAACTGGCAAGCGTCTGTTGATCGCCAAACAAGAAGGAGAACGTGCGCCAGGCCCAGTGGTAATTGTGCGAGGCGACGATATCGAAGAACCAGCCGTTCGCCTGGCGATCGGGATAGGTGGCGACGACGTTGAGCACATCGCGGAGCCAGTTCGGTTTTTCAAAGTGCGCCATACCGCCGAACATGATCTGCGCGTTCGGGTCGGCGTGCTTGCCGGCCAGATAGGCCACCTTCAGCAGCCGGGCGTAGTCAGCCGGGGCGCCGTTGAAGAAGAAGTTCAAATCCGGCTCGTTCCACACTTCCCACAGGGTCACGCCCTGGGTGTTCCCCCAACCCTGCTGCTGCGCGAGCGCGCCGCCGGGTTTATAGCGATTGACGACGGCGTTGACGAACCGCGCCCAACGATTGCTCGGATTGATCGTCTTGCCCGAACCCGGCGTGTCCGTCCCGTCGTTGAACACGCTGAGGTACAGGCCGGGCGGCGGATCCGCCGGTGTGCCGTCGACGCCGTCACTCGCTTGAGGCGAGATTTCCCCGGCCTCGATCTTCCACCCCTGCCCCACCTGGGGATACACTGCGTCCGCTGCGCTGGCCCCGCTGAACTGGACCGGCGTGCCCATCAAAATCGCGTTGACGGTGAGACCGCGATTGATATCGGCGATCACGTTGGCATCGTGCGTGCTCCAGGTGAACTGGCCGGGCTGGCCGATCGGGTCGCGCTCGATGTTGTACCAGTAAAACGGCCAGCGATTGATCGTCGCTTTCAGCGTGCTCGCATGCTGATAACGGATGTTCGCGGCAGGCGACTCAGCGGAGGAGATGAAGTCCAGGCCGAATTTCGTGGTCACCGCGCCGGGCGGCGGGATTGGCGTCGGGGCGGTGTAGTTGCGGCTGACCACGGGCAGATAAACGCGGTTCAACTCGTCGGCGACGATCAGCTTGACGCCGATCGCGGCCGGGCTGCCGCTCGTCGTCGGGTTAGCAGAGATGTTGATCGCGCCCGTATACGTGCCGCTGGTCGCAAAGGTCGCAGAGTCAACTTGCACGGTCAACGTGGCGGCGTTGACGCCGTTGAGCGGGGTGACGCCGGGCTGCAGCGCGGCCGCCGGATCGATTTGCGCCGTCCAGGTCATCGGCGTGAGTGGATTGAGGTTGTCGATCTGGATCGCGCCGGTCTGCACGCCGGGCGAAGTTCGCTCGGCCAGAAAGGTGAGCGAAGCCGGTTCTACCGCAAGCGCAGGGGTGTTAGTGTAGGCGGATCGCTTCGGCATGTGGGCCAGCGCGGCGAAGGCTTGCGACTTTACGCGGGACAGCGGATCGGCGTCGGCCTTACCCGTGACGGCCTTGTAGATCGAGAAGAACTTGACGTGGTCGCACTCCCAACCCTGGTTGTTCCAATCGATGTTGTAGAGAAAGAGCACGCCCATCCACGGCATGTAAGCATCGGCATACTGATAGGCGCGCACCAGGTAATCGGCCTGCTGCTGTTCGGTGATTTTCATCCAGCTGAAGCTGTCGGCAAATCCCGGCGCGTAACGCGAATCGTTGCACCAGCCGTAGTTCGGCCACGGCGGGCTGGTGAAGTCCCACGGATTCGTAATGGGGTCGCGCAGATAGCCAAACTCGGTCGCCCAAATCTGCCGGTCGCCGATACCGTAACCCTCCATCAGCGCGTGATAGTATTCGCTGGCGCGGAAGTGGAACCCATTCTCGTTGTCGCCTGGGTGCTGCTGTTGCAACTCGGCGTAGCTGATTTCGGGCGGGTAGGGGTAACCCTGGGGATGGAAGCCGAACGCGTCGAAACACGGCCAGCGCTTGGGAAATTCGGTCCGCATCGCGTCGAACATGCGCTGCACGTAAACGTGATCGTCCATCACGACCGCCCAGTTCTTCACCGGCTGGCGACCTACGGGGGCAATGCCGGCGCTGACGACGATGGCGGCTGGATCGATCGCTTTGATTTCGGGGTACACCCGACACAGCAGGCGCGCGTAGTTCTCCGGGCTGACCGTCTGCTCGCCCCACATCGGCTTGATGTTCGGCTCGTTGCCGATCTCGTAAGCCTTGACGTTCTTCGTCTTGCCGGCCTGAACCACTTGCCGGATGTGTTCGACGTAATTCTCGATCGAGGCCGGCCATCCTTCCGCTTTGACCCGATACAGGATGTGGTAGGTGGCGGCCTCGGCCGGAAAGTCGTTCGGGCTGGGGAACAGGTAATCGGCCTCGTACAACTTGAGCCATTCGAACCCCAGGCCTTGCGCCCGGTCGACGTTGAGACGCACGTTCACGCCGTAGCCGAGGTGGGGTGGGGGTAAGGGGTCGGCTTGCGCGCGGATCGTGGCGAGCGCCAACAGCGCGAGTGACACACCGGCGATCCGGGTGGCGAGACGAAGCGGGATGCGTTGCATGCGGTGAAGCTCCTCGTTCGCAAATCTGAGGCTTATCGTACACCTTCTAGCGCGGCCCCCTGGTTACAACCTTGTGACGACTGGGTTAACGCGGTGAGCATTAAGCGGCAGGCGTGATTGACGGACATGTCGTGTCGGGCTATTATTGGCGACAAGTTTGCGGAAGCACACGGGCAGGAGAACGATGTCAATTTTCTCTGGACAAACTGCTTGGGTGACGGGCGGTGGACGCGGGATCGGTCGCGGTGCGGCGCTTATCCTGGCCGAGTTGGGCGCTCAGGTCGCGGTTGCCGCGCGAACCCAGGTAGAGGTTGACGACGTGGCCGGCGAGATATTCGAGCGCGGGGGTCGGGCCGAAGCGTTTGTGTGCGATGTGGCCGACTGGTCTTCCGTGATCGAAACGGTTGGGCAGATCGAAGCCGTGCTCGGCCCGGTCGATGTCCTGGTCAACAACGCCGGCGTGTTAGGCCCGCTGGCCCGCCTGTGGGAAACGCCGCCGCGCGAGTGGGCGCAGGCGATTGAAGTGAATTTAATCGGCGCGTATTACTGCGCCCGAGCGGTGCTGCCGGGTATGGTCGAGCGCAGGCGCGGCGCGATCGTCAATATCTCATCGGGTTCGGCCTCATTCGCCGGGCCGAACTGGACGGCGTATGCGGCGTCGAAAGCCGGGCTGGATCACCTGACTCGATCGCTGGCGACCGAGCTGGCCGGGAGCGGGGTGCGGGTCAACGCGCTGCATCCGGGCATTGTCGAGACGGCGATGGTGCAAACGCTACGCACGGCGACACCCCAGCAGCTGCCGCCGAAGCGGCGGCGTTTCTACGAAGAGGTAACCGCGAGGGGCGAAGTGATTGACCCCCAGGTGGCCGGCCGGGTGATCGCCTGGCTGGCGTCGGCTGCGGCATCCGAGCTCAATGGCGCCGTGCTCGACGCGCGCGACGATCCGTCACTCATCGACCGAGCGGAGAAGGCGTTGGCCGGGGCGGATGAGCAAGCCTAGGGATCGGCAGCTGCCGACCCCTAGGCGTTGGTCTATGCAATTGTGTGCGGGGCAGCTTACTCGGCGATCAGCAGCGGCTCTTCTTCGACGCCGACTTCCGTCTCGTCGGAGCGGCGGTCGAGCATCTGGACGTTGAGCGCTACAATCACGGTGCGTGAGTGGGGCTCGCCGCTGGCCTTGTCTTCCCAGCGTTCGGAGCGCAGCCGGCCCTTCTTGGAGGGTCGGACTCAATAATACCCGGTGGATCGTGTTGAAATCCGAGCCATTCGACTTCGCGTCTGAAATGTGCAAGAGAGGAAGGGCGGCGTAGGGTGTGACCGTAGGTGTCACACGTCTATGATACTGTATCCATGCAAGAGCGTTGAACCTATACTCAAGCGAAAGGAGACTAGACATGCCAGCGCTCAACCGTGTACAACTGATTGGAAACCTGGGTCGTGACCCCGAAGCACGCTTTACAGCCAACGGCCGGAAGTACGCCACATTCAGCGTGGCCGTCGACCGAGCGTGGAAATCCGCCGACGGCGAGAAGCAGGAGGCCACCGACTGGTTCCTGGTGAATGCCTGGGGCAAACTGGCCGACGTTTGCCTCAACTATCTGCGCAAAGGTCGATTGGTGTTTGTGGAGGGGCGGTTGCGATCGGAGCGATGGGAAGACAAAGAAGGTGGTGAGATTCACTTCCGCACTACCATCGCTGCGCAGTCGATGCAGATTCTCGATCGCCGGCCCGAAGAGCCGGAACCGGCCGAGACGTCGGCCGAAGATGTGGCTGAGTAAAAAAACCTCCCGCAGGCCTCAAACCTGCGGGAGGTTTTTTTCCCAGGGCCATGCGCTAGCAATTCTTCGGCGCTGCGTGTGCCCTCAGGGCATCGGCCCAATGTAAGTGCTGCGGCGCGACTCGAAGGCGTCGAAATAGAACCGGGCGGAGCAGCGCGCCTCGCTCGCCGGTGTGTCCTCGCTCACGTACCGTGCATCGTTGTTGGCGATGGTCGCACGCAGGCCCCGATGCCATCGCCGTCCCGACAGGAAGGGGATGGGTCAGGGGGCTAATTGATGGCGCCGCCGCCGAAGTCATCCAAGACGGCGTCAGTCGCTCCGATAAACCATAACCCCAGGTATCCGCCGCTGGCATAATGCGGCCAACCACTCACGTCGCGTGTGCCCAGCAGCGTGTCGTTCTGGTACACTTCCACCAGGCCGTTGGCCTTCGCCCGCGCGCCGAATCGGTCGCCGGGGTTGAGCGTTACCGCGATATCGGCCCCGCGCTGCACCCAACCCTGGGCGCTG